>JAHBVJ010000002.1 GCA_019637615.1 Anaerolineae bacterium
GGCAAAGTCGCCGCTTTCAACCTGTGGCTGCTGATCGAGGTGATCCTCAGCGGGTGGGCGGCCTTCGGATTGGCGTGGGATGTGCTGGGCAGCCTGAAGGCGGATCGCTCGGAACCACGCTGGTTGGCGGCGCTGATCGGCGGGCTAATCTTCATGGCGTTCCCGACAGTGCAAGGACATCTGATCGTAGGTCACGTCAACCCGCTGTCGAACTACGCGCTGCCCATCGTCGTATTGTGCCTGTACCGGATTGTGACGGGACGCGGTGGCTGGCGGATCGCGCTGATCGGCGCGATTGCGTTGCTGATCATGGCGCTGGGCAATTTCACCTATCCAGTCTTCGCGCTGCTGCCGCTGCTGTTGTTCGGTGGGCTATATCTGCTCATCGTGCAGCGTCGGCAAGTATGGCGCTGGGCAATCATGCGCGATGTGTCGATCATGCTGATCGGCGGCGCAATCTTGAGCGTGCCGTTTTATCTGCCGCTGCTGCGCGATCTGACCGCGCCTAATCGTCCTGTTTATTTACAGGAGGGCGGTTGGGTCACGTACAGTACCGATTTGCTAGGCTTTATCTCGCCGTCGCCGTTCGCCACATGGCTCAAGCCGATTGTGCCAGCATATACACGCGCCGTACTCGGCACTAATTCGACGGAAGGGTCAGCCTATCTGGGGATCGCGGCGGCGCTGCTGGCGATGATCGCCCTAATCAAGCGGCGTGAGGCACGCTTGTGGGCCGTGATCGCGCTTGGCTGCATAGTATTTTCGCTCGGCCCGCTCCTCAAGGTGGGCGATCAACCTGTGCGTTATCGGCTTGGTGATCCGACAACGGGACAGATCGAGAGCAGCATTGTACTGCCCTACGCTTTGATCCAGAATCTGCCGTTGATTAGCTCGACGCGAACCCCGGGGCGTTTCAACTTCCTGACAGGGCTGATGCTTGGCGTACTGGCGGCAATCGGACTGTGGATGCTGCTTGAGCGCGCGGGGACGCAAGCGGGGCGGCGCTGGTGGCTGCGCGGCGGCTGTGCGTTTGTGTACGTCTTCATCGTGCTGGAATATCAACTCTTTTTCCCGTTTCCGACTACCGAAGCCAGCGTCCCCGATTATTTCCAGACGGTGGCAGCGCGCAATGACGGTCGCGCTGTGTTCGATGTGCCCGCTGACGATTTGTTGGCGCAAAAAGAGGCGTTGTGGCAGCAAACAGTACATCATCAGCCATTGGTGGCGGGCTATGTATCGCGCCGGACGCCCGTCGATCCGGCGAAGATTACGCTGCTGTCCGATCTGGCGACGGGCAAGTTAACAGAACTGCATTCTATCGATCCGACTGTTGTAAAAGCCATTTTTCAGGCGCAGGGGATCGGCGTGATAGTCTACCATCGTGCTACGTTGAACGCGCGCTGGGATGACACGACGCGTTGGGCGACCGGCGTCTTCGGTGCTGCCGTCTACCAGACCGATCAGATGGCGATCTATGAGGTGCCATCAGGAACGCCCCCTGATGATACTCAAGTCTCGCTCATCGAGCCGTCGCCGGAATTTTATGCCCGCGCGCCATTGACAGACGGTGTATTCTGGCTGCGCGAGGCAGGCAATGTCTACCTGTTTGTGCCTGCCGCTGGCGATCAACGGATCACCGTGACCCTTTCGCCGCTGTTTAAGAGCCGCCGTTTACAATTGTTCATCGATGGTACCCTGACCCGCGCATGGCAGCTTGATTCACCTACTGAGTCGCTGACCTTCTGGGTGAACTTGGCGGCGGGCTTTCATACGCTGCGGTTTGCTACGCCGGATGGCTGCGTCGAAGTGCCGATCCCGCCGATGTGCCTGTTGAACAACACGACTCCGGCTGACCAATGCGGCCTGCTGGACGCGCCCGTGTGCGTGAGTATGGCATTTGCGGATATTCGGATCGAGCCGGAGACAGTGATGGCTTACCAAGCGCTGCCCGTGCAATTGCAGTATGGCCTAGCGCTGCGCGGTGTGCGGGTGCAAAATAAGGCTCAAGCTGGCGTCCCGCTTATCATTGATACGGAATGGCTGGCAACGGAAAAATTACCGGGGGATTATCACCTATTTATCCATTTATTGGATGACGTTGGGACGATGATCACCCAGTATGACGGCGTGCCCGGTGAGGCGACTTACCCGACGACGCAATGGGCAGTGCCGCAGGCGTGGAGTCAAACCGCAACGCTCGATCTGCCCGCTACGATGAAGCCGGGGAGATACGAATTGTATGCGGGATGGTACCGCTACCCGGAACTAACACGGCTGACGGTTGACGGTGACGGCAAGGGAGCCGCATCACAATTAGTTTTTATAGGTTATTTAGTTATTCCTTAGATCAAGTTATGTTATGCTCTGTGTGACAACACGAGAGGTAAACACCTTTCATAAGGAAAGTGGGAACGTTAGGAACGCCAGTGATGAGATCAATCGCCGTCCGCGCAGACTATGAAGAATTGGAGAGCATCGCGCGGAAGCTAGAGCAGCTCAGTTATGATGTGCAAAGCACCGTGTTTGACCTGCGGATGCAGATGTCGGCGCTTCAATCTGGCGGGTGGCTAGGCGATGCCGCCGATGCCTTCTACGCCGAGATGGAAGAAGTGATGTTCCCGCACCTCAAAAAGCTGACAGATTCGTATGACGACACCGCACACGGCATCAAGCGTGTGATCGATATTTTCCAGCGCGCCGATGGGCAGATTCGCCCGATGTTTGGTGTGAGCAGCGGCACATGGCAAGGATTCATGGGTGCGATGTCAGCCTTCGTGAGCGGCAGCGGCGCAGGTGGACTAGGTGCCGAGGCTGGTCTAGCAGCCTTCGTCGGGTTGGGCGGCGGCAGCTTGACTATAGGCGGCATTAGCGGCCTGACGAGCTTCGGGCAAGGGTCAGGTGGTTCGCCCGGAGCCGCGATGATGAACAATGTGAGCACATTGTTACAGACGCGGGGAATTACGCTGCCCGCAACCATGATAAATTTGATGCAAGCTGCATTGGTGGAGCCGGGGATCGCGCCTTTCGTCGCGCCGACGGGGCTGAACGTCCCTGAATCACACTTGATGGGAATGCCGCAGTTCCAATCTGTCTTGCAAGCCATCTATAATAATCCGAGCGATGCGGTTGGCTACTACGAACTTGCCCATTTGCTGGATCAAACGGGCTTCCGGGGGCCGGCCATCCAGACCTATCAAGCCTTTATCAACCTTGTAAATCCGACCAGTTGGGGTTATGGTGATTTACAGGAGGCACAAAGTAGACTCACTCAATTATTGAGCGCGGCTTCGGGGTGAAGCCGCGAACGCAGAAGGCAGTATAAGGCTGCATTATCGTCCTTTGTTGCGCGTAGAGTCCTTTACAATATTCACCGGATGACACAACAGACATTTTCTTTATGCTCACTTTATCAAGCTCCACGCGTAACTTGGCAGGCGGTTATGTCCCTATGACCGAACGCATACGCGAACGCACGATTATGGACAGCATCGGGGCGATGCTGAAACGGAAGGATTGGAGCGCGCTGTTTCAACATTGGTCGGCAGCGCTAGACCAAGATGAACGCTTCTTCCTTGCGAGTGTATTACGCCAATTTCGGGGTCATGATGTGCCGCCTGAGATGGGTTTTGATTTCGAATGTCTGAAATTAGATGCGGCACTGCGGCTGGGCATCAGTACAATGGTAGAGATTTCGATGCGTGCGCTGCTCAGTTTGAAAGAACCCACCGCTGACCAGCAGATTGTGATTGAAGGCTACGTGGCACGGGTGATGGAGTCCACGGCGACTTCGGTTAGCTTCCGCGCCCAACTGCGCGTGACGGCAGCTCGCAAATATGGTGACACGAGCAGCGCCGCGATCGCTTTGTTGGAAAGCGGACGCATCGCTATGGTGCAAGGTCGTTTTGGACGGGCAGAGGAGGGCTTTATGCAGGCTTTCCGGTTATTCGAGCAAAACCAAGATACAGGCCATCAAGCCGATGTGCTGCTCAACCTTGGCATTTTACGGCGGGTTAACGTCCAGTTCGCGGAAGCAATCGAGTCGTTCACCTACGCGGAACGCTATTATGAGCAAGCTCAGAATATCGCGGGGCAGATCACAGCACTGCGTGAACTCGGCTATACGTACCGCTTGCAGGGCGATACACAACACGCGACAGACTGCTTCCAGCGCAGTTATGACCTCTGTGAACATTCGCAGGACGAAGCCCAACAAGCCCTCGCGCTGCTCGGCCTTGCGGACGTGTGGGGCAGCATCGGGCGCTATGACATGGCGGAGCAAAGCCTCAAGTTCGCGTGGGAAGTGTACGACAAGCTCCAGCACAACTTCGGACGCGCCGATGTGCTGCTCGGCCTGACGCAGCTCAAGATGCTGGAAGGCAAGTTTGACGACGCACGCGCGTATTATGAGCGTCTGCGCGGCCTGATCGCCAGCGTGAATGATGTCGCGATCAGCAGTGCGTTCTCCCCCTCCATTTTAGCGGCATTCGACCACAAATTAGCGCCCGCTGTGTAGCACTGGCTGATCAGAGGGATGAGGCTGTCCACGCCATGCGTCCGTCGTTGAGGATGGTGGCACGCCCCTGTTCATAGAGATAAACCAAGCTGGCCTGTATGGTGGCGCGGGCGAGGTAATAGCCCACCGCGCTCGGCAGAGAATCGCCCAAGGCACGGCAGACGACGTGCGTGATCTCGCCCTCATGCTGCGGCGCGGTACGGATAGCGCCTTGGGTGGCGTCTATGACGGCGTGCAATGTTTTGATATTGGCCTTGATCGTCTCCTGCGCGTCGGGAAGATGCACGCCATGACCGGGTGCGAAGATAATCCCCGTGCGTCCCTCTAATTGATGCAGTACCTCTAGCGCCTGCCCGATGTGGGTCGTGAAGGGTACCGGATATTTTTGCAAGGTGGCGATTGGCAGGAACGCGTCGGCGCTGAACAGCACCGATCCGATCTGGACGCCGATCTGGTTGGGAGAATGCCCCGCCAAACCGATGATGTCTAGCGCGATCCCGCTGATGGTCTGGCTGCCGAGCGCTAGTTCCCGATCTACCACGCAACCGGGTGCGCGGGTGAACTTGCTCTGCAATTGATCGAAGGGCGCGGCACCTGCCGACAGCATGTAACCTTCTAACATAGGGTTGGCGATGAAGGCGGCTTCGATGGCGGGCGCGTAGACGGTGAAGGCGGGCAGATTGCGGCGCAGATAAGCCGTCCCACCGAAGTGATCGGCGTGCCCGTGCGTCAGGATCACGGCGTCAAGCGTGACTTTGAGCGAGTCCAGCGCTTTCTTGATGCGGCGTCCGGCGTCGTCATCCAAGCCCGTATCGATCAGGATGCCGCGCCCGTCGCGCACGATCAGGCCGGAATTCGCACCGCTTTGCAGATGATAGATGCCGTCAGCGATTGTCACGACTTCAAAGGCCACGTGTCCTCCGTGCTAAGTGCTAAGTGCTAAGTGCTAAGTGCTAAGTGCTAAGTGCTAAGTGCTAAGTGCTAAGTGCTAAGTGCTAAAAGAGCGTACATGTGGGTAAGGTGTGTGTCAAGCGGGTTGACGAATCAGATCATTGACAATGATCGAATCTAGCATTTGAGCGTGGGATTCAGATCATTTGAGGTGGGTCAGGAAGGGTCAAATGATCTGAAAATGATCTGATTTGGCTGCTCAATTCAGATCATTTCTGCTACGAATCGAAGCGAAATTCCGATTCAGATCATTTGCTGGCAAGATGACCATTCTGACTAGCCTCATTTTCTTCTCCATCAGTGAAGGCCGCCGCACCATCCAGCCGCAAGCCGAGCAGTTTGAGACGTGACGGACAACCAACATACATCCCCATCAGCCCTAGATCAGCTTGGTGGGCAGTGGACGCAGCAGGCGAGTCAGAAGAGTCGTCCGCGTGTTCGGATGGTTTAGGTTGAGGGTTGACCATGACTGCTGTACGTAAGGGAGACATCATCGGCGCTCCTGACGCGTGCCTAGCGCTTGACTGAACAAGATGTGATGACCAGATTGAGAGACTTACAAGGACAAAACTGCGTGTACGTTGACTTTAGGTGGGTTAGGTCGGCAGTGGTGGGCTACCATTGTGACGCTCATCGGCGTGTCCTCAGTGACGAGCGGAAGAAAAGTATAGCACGGAACGTCCAATTAGATCAAGCACAAATTTGTCAATAAATTGTTAGAGAATGCGGAGACGGTGAGATTCAGGCAAAAATTTTGGTTTGTCAAAATATTTTTCTGGGTTTTGAGAATTTACTTGACAAGATGCAATAGAAGTGGGAGTATTATATAAGTAACGTAATTACTGAAATGATATTCGGTATCAATACATGATTGATATAGCGTCTCATTTGCAGTAACGATAGAGATTGGTTGCCATCATGGAAACACAAACCTACACAGTGCGAGGCATGGACTGTGCCCACTGTGCTGAAACCATCGAAAAAGGCGTTCGCAAGCTGACGGGCGTGGAAGAAGCCAGCGTAGATTTCACCACTGGCAAGCTGCGTCTGAAGGGCGACCCGACAATGCAGGCGCTTCAAGAACGGATCGCTGCCCTTGGTTATGAATTGGAAGTCCCCACCGAGACGCCGAAAGCAGCCGAACCTGAGCGGCGCGGGGTGCTGGGGTTCCTCCTCTATTTAGCCTCGGAACGGGAAACGCAGTTGGCACTGGCGGGCAGCGGCTTGATCGTGCTGACGCTGATCGGGTCGCTCGTGGGACTGCCAACCGCGATTCAGAACGTGCTATTCACGCTGGCGCTGATCGTAGCGGGCTATCCGATTGCGCGGAGCGGTTTGCAAACGCTGTTCATCAACCGCGATTTCAATATCAATTTGCTGATGACCATCGCGGGCGTCGGCGCGCTGCTGATCGGGCAACCGTTGGAGGCCGCGACGGTGCTGGTGCTGTTCGCCATCGGTGAAGCGCTGGAAGGTTATACGGCTGACCGCGCCCGCGACAGTTTGCGGGGATTAATGGCACTCGCGCCGACACAAGCGATTTTGCTGGACGGCACGACCGAACGCGTGATTCCAGTCGCCAGCGTGCGCGTGGGGGATCGCGTGCTGATCAAGCCCGGTGAACGCATCGCCGTAGACGGCGTGATCCGCAGTGGTTCAAGCGAAGTGAATCAAGCGCCGATCACGGGTGAAAGCATCCCGGTCGGGAAATTCGTGGGCAATGACGTGTTCGCGGGGACGATCAACAGCAGCGGAACTTTGACGGTGGAAACGACGCGGTTAGCCGCCGATAACACGTTGAGCCGCATCATTCGCATGGTAGAGGAAGCGCAAAGTGTCCGCGCGCCAAGCCAACGCCTGATCGATCAATTCGCACGCTGGTACACGCCCGCCGTGGTGGTGGTGGCGGCAGTGGTCGCGCTGATCCCGCCGCTGTTGTTCAACGCGCCGTTTTATGACACGGCGACGGAACATGGATGGTTATACCGCGCCCTGTCGATGCTGGTGATCGCGTGCCCGTGCGCATTGGTGATCAGCGCACCTGTGACGATCATCAGCGCGATAACGGCAGCGGCGCGGCGCGGTGTGTTGATCAAGGGCGGCTTGCATCTGGAAGCGCTCGGTATGGTGCGCGCGGTGGCTTTCGATAAAACAGGCACCCTGACGCGCGGCGAACCTGTCGTCAAGTCGGTGCGGTCGGTGGACTGCGAGACGGGCGAGGCGTGCGAACGCTGCGACGAGGTGCTGGCGCTGGCGACGGCAGTGGAACGACGCAGCACGCATCCGCTGGCGAAGGCTGTGCTATCGGCGGCGGAGCGACGCGGCGTAGCAGAAATGTATGCTCCGGCAGAAGCGGTAGAAGCCATCGCGGGGCGCGGCGTGCGGGGATCGGTCAAGGGCAAGTTAGTGACGATTGGCAGTCACGCCATGTTCGACACCGATCATCCGCATCAAGCAGAATTCTGCGATCTAGTCAACGACGCGGAGACGCACGGACAGACAACGATGCTGCTCTCCTATGGTGATCGCGTGCGGGGTTATATCGGCGTGGCGGATGAAGTGCGCGCCGACAGCCGCAACGTCGTGCGCGAACTTGGCACGCTCGGCTTGCAGACGATCATGCTGACGGGCGATAACGCCAAAGTCGCGGACGCCATCGGGCAGGAAGTCGGCGTGAGCGAGATCCGTGCGAATTTGCTGCCAGAAGATAAAGTGGACAACATCCGCACCCTGATGCAGGCACATCATCAGGTGGCGATGGTGGGCGACGGGATCAACGATACGCCCGCGCTGGCAACGGCGACGGTGGGAATCGCGATGGGCGGCATGGGCAGCGCTCAGGCGATGGAAACCGCCGACGTGGTGCTGATGGCGGACGATTTGAGCCAACTACCGTTCGCGATCCGCGTGGCGCGCTTTGCCCGTCAGTTGATCCGACAGAATGTGATCCTGAGCTTCGGGCTGAAGTTCGTATTCTTGGTGCTGGCGCTGGAAGGCAGCACATCGCTGTGGGCGGCGATCTTCGCGGACGTGGGCATGTCGCTGATCGTGACGCTGAACGGGATGCGCCCGCTGCGGTTCAAGGGATAGTGCTGAGTGCTAAGTCCTTAGTGCTGAGTCAATACGAGCTACGTACATGTGAGATGTAGATCAGCGATGCTACAGCAGGTAAGTTGGCGGTGATGGCGTGGGGGCGACCAGAAACCCATTGAAATGAATAAATTCAATTGGCTCTGGTCGTACCCGATGATATTCCTCGTTGTGACGGCACTGGTAGGCTATATCATCGCCGTCTTGTTCACTTTTCTTTCCCCGCATCTTTTATGGTCAACATGGAAACAGGTCGTGAAGCCACCGCCCAACGCCGTCGAGGTAGTGGCTTATGACGGTGTGACGATGATCATCAGAGCTGAGGATGATGTTCTGTACGCGTGCGATTTAGACCTTGATCGTTGCATGGAAACTGCCGAGCCGTTCCAGTTAAGGACTATCCCTAACAGTTTCAGTTGTCCTGCGATAGCTCCGGCAACCCCGATCTTTGTCGATAATATCGTAAATACTTCCGCGCGACGCTTCTGCGGTTACCATGGTGACTATGTGGACGTCAGCATCGTTGTGCTGGATGATGGTGCGGTTTGGATCGGGTCACACTATGTTCATTACAGGGAGAGCGGAGCACACGATATTTTTGTTATGTATGGGATGGGCTGTCTAGGCGCGGTGACAGGTGTGATCCTCGGCATCCTCGTCATTACAGGCTCGTGGATGGCAGCGCATCGGTAGCGCGACTTTTGTTCTCTAATCCCCCAACCAGTCTCCTCCCTAAGAAGGAGATGGGTTAGCCGTTATAGGTGAAGATTGCGGACGCAAAATCCCGTATGATGTAGACATATAAGCAAAGGCAACCCGAAACAAGCCGTTGCGACGACTCAATTTTTATGAAATTGAGCAAAAAGTGAGCAACGATTGAACTACATCGTGAACAACCTTTGCCCTAGACTGTAATCATAACCGTCCAGCACTATCAGCGGAGAACCAAAAATGACAGCCTCAATCATGTCGCCCGAAGTTGTAGAAACTATCGCCCTTGACGTGATCGGTGCGTGGCAAAGCCTAGATAAGCGCAAGATGGCGCGCTTGCTCGCTGAAGACTTCCAAGCGACTGGCATTCTATCAGAAGCCTTCGACAAGGAAATGTTCCTGCTGTATCAGTGCGTGTTGAGCGAAGCCTTCCCCGACTGGAAGTTCAACGTGGTGAGCGTGGTGGTGCATGACCAGACCGTACATGTGCTGACGCAACCGACCGCGACGCATCTGGGCGGACTCGATGTGCAGTTATTCGGCTTGCCGATGCCGATCATCCCGGCGACGGCGAAGCGCATTCAGGGCGACTACATGGTGCTGACGATCACGGTGGAAGATAACCACGTGACCGCGTGCAACATTCAGGGCGGTTTGATGTCGCTGTTGGAGCAGCTTGGCGTATTCGGTTGGCGCATTGCCCAACCCAGCATGAACTAACCGCCTTCATTGAGCAAACATCGCGGGGAGAGGAATGTCAGCATTCCCCTCCCCATTTTTTTTCATCGCGCAATCGTCGGCGTAAGCGTTGGCGAGAGCGGCTTGGTGAAGCGCCACGGGCCACCCTCTGGACAGGCTTGCACAAAGTTGTGGTCGAGCGGATACACATACCACGTGTATGTTCCCGCTTGTGCCAAGTTTTCTGGCAAATTGATCTGCTCGTTCTGGCGCAATTCCACCACACGCTCGTATTTGCTGCCATCGGGGCGGAAGATGCGGATCAGATTGTAGTTGGCGCGCGGGCCGACCCACACGAACGACAGATCGCCACCGCCCTCGACCGCCAAGGTGTTATCTATCGGCGTCAGCAGCTCGAACGGACGGCAAGCGACTTCTGGCTGAATGGGCTGCGACGTTCCCGGCACCTTCAATTCTTGACCTTCCACGATGATATTTTTGTCCGGCAGGCAGTTAGCGGCGGCGATGTCGTCGGCAGTAGTGCCGTACATATCCGCGATGCGCGCGAGAGCATCACCACGCTTGACGGTATAGGTCAGTTTCCATTCCTTTTTGGGCGTGCAGCCGGGAGTCGTGCTCGGCGTCGGGGTTTCGGCACCGTGCAAGCCGGGGACGGAGACGCTGAGATCGAGCGTCGGCGCGATAGTTTCGGTCGGGATGGTGGTGGGCAAGAAGGTCGCCGTGGGCGGCTCAAAGGTGGGCGGCGGTCGCAACGTACGCGAAGGTGTCAGCGAGGGCAGCGGCGTGTAGGGTGGGAACGTCTCCGTCGCGGTGGCTGCCGGAGTATCAGTTGCCGCCGGGGTGCTGGTCGCTACGGGTTTGGTGTTGGTGGCTAAGGCCGCTCGACGTTGCGGTTGATTCAACAGCGGGCGCAGATTGATCGCGTTCGCTGCCAGAATGCCGAGCAGAAACACCACGACCAACAACAACACATTCACAGTTCGCTTCACGAGACACCTTCTTCTTGCATCGGTTGTGCAGGCGGTTCGTGCGCCGCCGCAACACTCTCAATATGTACATGGGGGATCAGCTTGCCATCATGCAGGTCATAGGCGGTATCCACCAGCTCCGCCACCATCGGATCGTGCGAGACGATCACAAAAGCGGTTTTCTGGGCGGCGGCAAAACCGCGAAAAAAGGCCAGCACCCGCCGCGCGGTGCGGGTATCGAGGGCGCTAGTGGGTTCGTCCGCGAGGATCAGCTTAGGGCGGAGCGCTAAGGCACGGGCGATGGCGACGCGCTGCCGCTGACCACCGCTGAGTTCATCGGGCACATGGCTGGCCCACGCGTTCAAACCGACCGCTTCCAGCGCGGCTATCGCCCGTTTGCGGCGTTCTCGACCGCCGAGACGGGGCAAACGCAGCGCGAGATCGATGTTTTCATAGGCGGTATAGGTCGGGATGAGCGCGTAGCTCTGGAAAATGAACCCGATCTGCGTGCGGCGGAGTTTGGCGCGCCTGCCGTCGCTCATCCGCGTGATGTCTTTGCCGTCAAACCACAGTGTGCCCGCCGTCGGACGATCCAGCGCGCCGATCATGTTGAGCAGGGTGGTTTTGCCGCTGCCGGATGGCCCATAGAGTGCCACCAACTGCCCTTCCTCGACCGTAAGATCGATGCCACGCAGCACGCGCACCGCCATCTCGCCGCTGCCGAAGGTGCGCTCGACGCCCTGAACTTGAATCAGTGGATTACTCATGCTTTGGCCTTTTTCCGTCGCCCGAACAAGCCACGGCGCTCTGGCGGCGCGTCTTGCGGGAGCATTTCTTGCAGCGCTGCCAGCGTATCGTCGGCCTGATCGGTTTCTGGACGCAGCAAAACGCCTTCCGGTCGGATTTCAACGGCGAGGCGGTGCGTCTCGTTCAGATAACGGCGTACCGCATCCGGCAACTGCACACGTCCGGCGTCATCGATGGAGGGCATGTCGTCCGAGTCGCGCGTCAAGTCTTGCCCCAACGCGCCGTCACGCAGCGTCAGCACACGATCCGCGTAGCCAGCGATGTCGAGGTCATGCGTCACCATCAGAATGGTCAGGTTGTATTTGACGCGCAGTTCGTTGAGCAGCGTCATGACCTGCATGGCGATGCGGCGATCCAACGCGCCGGTTGGTTCATCGGCTAACAATAGATGTGGACGGTTCGCCAGCGCGACGGCGAGCGCGACACGCTGCTGTTGACCGCCGGACAGCGCCGACGGTTTCTTGCGAATATGCTCGCTCAATCCGACGGCGTCTAGCAGTTCGCGGGCGCGTCCGTAGCGCTGCCAAGGCCACATGCCCGCCAAGGTCATGGGCAGGGTGACGTTGCGCAGCGCGGATCGATAGCCGAGCAGATTGCGTCCGGTTTGCTGCCACAGGAAGCCGACCCGCCGCAGTCGATAATCTGCCAGCGCGCGGCCTTTCAGCGCCAAGAGGTCTTGATCATCAACCTTAAGCTGCCCTGCCGTGGGACGATCCAAGCCGCCGAGCAAATTGAGCAGGGAACTCTTGCCCGCGCCCGATGGCCCGACGATGGCGACCCACTCGCCGCGCTCCATCGTGAAGTCGATGCCGCGCAGGGCGACGATCTCATGACGGTCGATCTTGTAGGCTTTGACGACTTGGCGGCATTCGATAAAAGCCATGCTATGCCTCGCTGCTCAACTTACTCATGGGCCAACGACCACATCGCCTTCGTTGAGACCGTCTTTGATCTCAACACGGTCGTCGGTGCGCAGCCCGATCACCACATCCACCACGCGCTGACCATCCGGCGTCTGGATGATGACGAACGTCCGATTCTGGAAGGTTTGTACGGCGGCGGGCGGCAGCCACAGGACATTTTCGCGCACTTGCAGCGGCATGTCGATGTCGATTAGCGTACCGATGGGCAGTTCGTCAAAGGAGGCGGCAACGCGCGTCGTCTGGTCGGCGTCGCGGGCACTGGCGGGAATCCTGCGCACGATGCACTGCACAGCGGTCTCCGGCTTGTTGGCGACTTGACAGACGCCAACCAAGCTGACGCTGAGTTTTTGCGCGTCACCGATGGCAAGGGTAGCGATGGCCTCTTTGGGGTCGGCTTTGCCGATCACGATCACCGAGGCGAAGGCTTGCGCGCTATCACCGGGCTTGATGTTGACTTCGAGCACCTGTCCATCGATTGGCGCGTAGAGCGATGAGCGGGCGATGTTGGCCTTGATCTGGTCAACCTGCAACTGCGCCGAACGGACGGCTTGCTGCTGCGATGGATTGCCGCCGCCACGTCGCGCGGAGTCCAGCCGCATCTGAGCTTGGAGCACATTATTTTCCGATTGAGCAAGCTGGAATTTGTAATTATTGAAGCTCTGCGCGGCGGACGAATAGGAAATCTCGGCGTTGCGCACCTGACTTTCCGCCGATTTCACCGAATTGTAGGCTTGCTCGATGCTGGATGGCGGGCTTTCGGGGCGGCTGCGCACATCGTCATAATTGCGTACGGCGTTGTCGTAGTTACGCTTGGCGTCTTGCAGCGAGTTATAAGCGTTGGCGGTCTGCGTCCACGGGCTGTTGGCTTTCTGGCTTTCCAAGGATAATTTGGCGTTCGCCAGCGCGACTTCTGCATCCGCTACCGAGCCGACATCAGAATCCGCACCGCTGGACAGGTTGGCGATGGCGGTTTCGAGGCTGAGTTCGGCGGACTTCAACTGATTCTCTAGGTCGGTGATCTGGTAGTCGGCTAGTAAGTCTCCAGCATGGACGGTGTCATTACGGCGTACTTTCACCTGCCGTATCTGCCCCGCGATCTCGAACGAGAGCGGCAGTTGGTCGCGCGGCTGCCAGCGCCCGGAAAAGCTCAGGACTTCTTCCACAGTGCCGCGCTGCACGAGATAGGTTGGTCGTGCGACGGCGGGCGCGGTAGGAATCGGGGTGGAAGTGGGCGGCACCTGCTGCGCTCCCTGCTCCCCACCGGGCAGGTTGATCCCTCCACAGGCCGCGACGAGCAGCATCAAGGCGAGGGTGAGAAACGCGGTTGGTTTCATCGGACGGATAGACATCACAAACTAACTCCCCAAGAAGTGCTAAGCGCTAAGTCGTTAGTGCTGAGTAAAAGCCAGTTCATCCCACGTTGTGCGTATTTACTCATGGTCATTCCTTAGCGCTCACGTTTCAACCATTCATCACGTAAAATGCCGTAAGTGGCGACATCTTCGTAGCCGTCACCTTTGCGATAGTGCTGACGCAGTGTGCCCTCGTACGTCATGCCGAGCTTTTGCATTACACGGCCTGAGGCGGGATTGCGCACGAAATGATCACAATAAATCCTGTGCAAGCCGAGTACTTCAAATGCGTACTCGAATAGAGTACTCGCCGCTTCGGTCATGTAGCCACCATTCCAATAGTCACGACCGAGCCAATAGCCGATCCCCGCATGGCTGTGGCGGCTGCTGATATGCAAGCCGATGGTGCCGATCAATACGCCAGTATCGCGCAGATCAATGGCGGAGTTGAAGCCGAGGCCGCTCTCGAAATTGATTCTCAACCCTTCGATCCACGTCACCGCCATATGGTGTTCATAGGGATAGGGAAAATTCAGCGTGTTGTCTGAGATTTCCGGCGTTTGCAGCAATTCCGTCACGCGTGGGGCATCCTCCAAAGAGAATGGACGCAAGCGCAGGCGTTGGCTGTATAAGATGGGCTGCTGAACGAGGGCGCTAGCATAGTTCGTCTGATCACTCATCAGGCGCTTTCTCCAAGCTTCACGACAGTAAACAGCCGTTCACGCCCTAGCAGGAAGGTCGTCATGAAGGTGACGAACAGCAGGACTCCGGCGAAGATGGCATACACCAGCAAAATATCCGTCCATGAGACGCGCACCAAGTAGGGTGGCAGTCCGCCGCTGAAATCGAGCAGCGGCAAGTACAGCAGCGTCGTCGCCGCGCCAATCAGCGTACCGCCTAAGATGCCGCCGATAACTGCCAACCCTTGCGATAGGATCAGATAAGTGCCCACTGCAAAGCTGCCCAAGCCCATCGCACGTAAGCTGCCAAGCTGCACCGCCTGTGAACGGAACGAGGCGGCGATCTGGATGATGTTGCCCACCAGAGTCAGGGCAATCGAAGCGACGAAGCCCACCGACAGGAAGCCGAGCACGCCGCGCCGCGCTGGTGCCGTCTGCGCCGCGATCAGTTCTTGCTGCGGATCGAGCCAGCGCACCACCGGATAGCCGAGTTCGCGCACTTTGGCTTGCAAGGCTGGCATATCCGTGCCCGCCTTGACGCTGATCCAGATGTCATGCGGCAATTGTGTGCCGACGGTTTCCCAGATCGGTTCGATGTTGGTGATCAGGAAAAATTTGGTGCGCGGGTCTTGCGTGGGGAAGTAATCCAGCACGCCGACGATGGGCACTTTGGCACTGCGCCACTCGTTGCTCACGTCCTGCACCTGATAGGTGATCTCCTGATTGATCTTGAGCTTATATTTTTCCAACGCCTGACGGTTGATCAAGACGCCCGTGCGGTTGCCCGCCAGTTTGTTGAGCAGATCAGCCAGCGGCTCACTGGAATAATCGGAGCGGTAACGGGCGATGGCGGCTAACGAAGCGCGATCCACGCCGATGATGTTGCCATCGATGCGCTGCGTGCCGATCTGTAAGCGGGTAGGATAGACGCCCACGCGAGAAACTTCGGTGATCTCCGGAATTTCCAGCAGTCGGATGGCAGGCAGCGTGTTGTAGCCCGTCAGCGTGCGGCTGACCTGCCCCGTGTTGGCGTCCACATCACCCGCTTCGGTGACCGCTTCCGCCGAGGTAACCAGCACCGAATCCGCGCCGATCTTGTAATTGATCGAGTCTACCAAGCTGCGATCCAGCGTACTGGCGAGCGAGGCGGTGAAGCCTGTCAAACTGAGGGTGAAGCACATCATCAGCAGCGCCCCGCGATAGCGCCCGATCGAGCGGGTGAGTTCGCGCAGTGCCATCAATAAGCTGATTCCGCGTCCGCCTGCTTCGATGCGCGCCGCGATGCCTAATACAAAAGGCCACAGCCGCAAAAATAACAGCGTTGTGCCAAGCGAGAACAGCGTCGGCCCCATGAACACGAGCGGATCGCTGAAGGGGTCTTCGGCTCTGGCGGTGAGGCCGCCCTGCTGCTTCAGCGTATAAAACACGTAGACCGCTGGAATCAGCAGCAAAATATCCAAATAGGAACGCTGCCACCACGCCTTGGAACCGCGCGCGGCATTCTGATTAAAGCTGGTGATGGTTTGGCGGCTGGTGCGCCATGCGGTGATCAAGCCGCTGCTGGCTGCCAGCAAACTGGTCGCGACGCCCGCTATCAAGGCTTGCGGCGTGTACACAATCGTCAGCGGGGGAATGCTCGGATCGAGCTTGAGAAACGAGATCGTCCAGCCGACGATTTGCACGACGTAGGGCGCGGCGATCAGGCCGATGACAAAAGCCACGCCCGCGAGGATCAACCACATCAGGAAGTGGACGAGCAGGATCGCCCCGCGCGACATCCCGCGACTGCGCAGCGTGACATCTTCCGCTTGTTGACGGTTGACGAGCAGGCCTGCCACCAACGACACGAAATACAGCACCAAGCCACCAACGGGTAAGATCATGATCACGAGCTGCTGCGTGAGCTGCTGCACGCTCAGACTGAAATTTGTCAGCCCATCGACGGGCGAGACATCCAAGCGCATGGCGGGCAGCACGGCGATAATATCACGCTGTCCATCAGTAACGTGTGTCAACATCGAGCCGACATCCGCCGTCTTAATGTTGCTGCCGTCGAAAATCATCCACCACGCGCACTCTTCTACGGGCTTGGTCAGCCCTTCCATCGCTTTCCACAGATTGTCGGTGGAGGTCAGCAAGATTTCGTCAAAGAATTTCGGCGCGAAGATCCACGTGGGGTCATTGGTGTTATAGGGTTTCCACAGCGCAGCGACGACCAGCTTGATTGCCTTGCCACGCGGTGGCGTAATGGTCAGTTGGTCACCGAGCTGCAAGCCCTGCGCGAACATCATCTTTTCGGGGATCAGCACGGGCAGCGGATCGCCGTCTTTGGCGGGCGGATCAGCGGGCCATTTGCCTTCCACGATGTTCATCAGCGGTTCAGCGCCTTCCAAAGTGCCGAGCTTGAAGGCATCGACGGGTTTGTTGTCGCGCCGTACCTGCCATGCGCCGCCGCTAATGTAGCGTACTTCGGTGGCGACGGGGATATTCATGGTGTTGGGAAAACTCTCGGTGACGGCGACATTGGCGCTGCGCACATCATCGGGCGTGATCGGCCCATTCCACGAGCCAAGGTAGCGGAAACGGAAGGCGTAGGGCGGGTTGGAAAGGCTAGATGTGAGCAGGTTGGTATTCACCGCATCGACATATAGCGGCAAACTCAGGGCTAACGTCGTCGCCGCGATCAACCCGATCAGTGCCCACAACACCAAGACTTTGTGCTGCCAAAGTCTTTCCAACGCGAAGAGGATAGAGTCAATAAGATAAAACATACGCCCGCTAACCCGTTACAACCTACACCGTTGGACTGACCGCAAGGAATTCTACCGTTTTTACTGCCGATGTCTGTTCAGACTATAGCAAAATCATTACATTTCGAGCGGGCATGACCTCAGATGTTGATCATGCCCGCCGACTGCCCGCTGTTTGGCGGCTACTTGATGAGCGAGAAGATCGCGCTCAAACTCGGATCGACTTTGGTAGCGCATTCACCAAAGGCTTTGATGTATTCCCGCGCTGTCTCTTGGCTGGTTGCGTCCAGCGGCGGTAGCGACTTGGCGCATTCTTGGAAGTCTTTCGCATTCTGCTCGGCAGTGGCTAACTCGGTATCGAGATCTTTGTCGTCCAAGATATAGGCATCGAAAGCCTTGTAAAGCCAGTATTGGAGCAGGAAGCCCGTGGGCGACGCGCCGCCCGAAAGCTGCGACGGGAAAATGATGGTGTTGGGATCGCTCAACAACTTGTCGAAGTCGTTGTACAGCGCGACCAAGTTTTCACTCTGGGCGACAGACGTTTCGCCGTTGTTGATGAGTGACCGACGCGCGGGCATGGCTTGGAACAGCTTCGGGTTCTTGGCGATGGCGTTGAAGAAGCGGTAACAACCTTCCGGCGACTGTGCCGTCGCGCTGATCAGCCCGATCCCGATGTTGTAGGACGCGCCCGTGAATTCCGTGCCGCGTGGATAAGTCGTGGCGAGATAGGTATCCTGTACGGTGTTGCCTTCACCACCATTGGGGCCGCGGGGCGCAGCGAGGCTGATGCCAAACGCGTTGAGCGTCTCGGTGAGGATCGTCGCACGCTGCTGGTTGGCACCCGCGCCGCCGACGAAGATCGCGCCGCCGAGGAAACTGCCCAATCGGGTGTACTTGAGGTAGCCATCTTTGGCGAGATTGAGCACCTGACGGATGGCGTCCACTGTTTTGGGATCCGTGTAGTTGATGGTGGGCGGATCGGTGCGGAAGTCGAGTGGAATGCCGCCGTAAGCCGCCATCATGATCAACAGGTAGTTGCCACCGGTGCCGTTATCTTCGAACGGCGCGGGGTCTTCAGGATTGATCTTCAGCGTCTTGAGGGCGTTATTGAACTCATCCACCGTCCAACCAGTGGTGGGCGCGACGGCTCCGGATTTGTTGAACGCATCGGCGTTGTACTTGAGAATGGCAGGTTCAACCGTGAATGGATAGCCCCAGATTTTGCCATCGCGCGTGAGCTGCGTCAGCACATCCCCGACTACATCGCTCTTATCAAAGTTGGCATCCGCATCCATGAACGGATCGAGCGACAGAATCGTGGAGAGATCGGCGTTGGCGACGGCGTTGTAAGGCTGATAAACGCAGTCGTATTTCTTGAGCAGGTTTGCCAGTTGATCCATGCCCTGCTTGATATCGACGCCACCCACTTGTGGATCGGAGGCGACGAAATCCGCGATCACGCGATCCCATTCGTCCTTGTTGATCAAATCCGGCCCGACGAAGAAGCTAGATAACCCGAATTTGAGCACGATCCGTCCATCGGCAGTCGTCGCCGCGTCGGGTACGGGCGTCGCCACGTTGATCACCACACTCGACTTTTTATCGGCGGCAGCTTGCAGATTCTGCTGCGCGGTGGCTTCGGCTTCTTGCAATGCAGCGCTGGCCTCGATATTTTCGCCCTTCATCTTGGTGTAGGCGATGGAGACGTAGTTCAGATAGCGCATGTCCGAGAGCGGAATGCCGTTTTCAATCGACAGCTTGACGAGGTCTTGCACTTCTTGCGTCACGTTGAGCTGAATGCCTTGCCCCGTTTCTTTCCCGACCAAACTCTGACGGGCGGGATTGCCGCTGAAGCCGTTGGCGATCTCAGGGCGCGTAGTCAGGAACTTGGCGAGTTCGTAAGCTTCCTTGGGGTGCTGCGTACCAGCGCTGACCGCGAATCCGTTGACATCCAAGCCCGCTTTGCCACCGGGGAGCAGCAAGCCAGTGCGCTTGGCGGCGTCATTCGCTTCGCCGTTGATGGTGGCGATGGGGAGCAGGAGCGCGAAGGCAGGGCTGACGCTGATTGGCGCGGTGTTGAAGCCGCGTCCAACCACGCCATCGGTTTCCAGCTCTTGCCATGTCGTCAAGATGCTGGCGACGGTGGGGTTATCCAGCTTGGGCGCGTTAGGCACTACGCTGGTATCAAACAGGTTTTCGCCCAACAGGCTGCGGAATAAGACCGCATCCGCTTGGCTGCTGAACATGTCGATGCCCGCGCGCGTCACTTTGCCGTCAGCGTCCTTTTGCACGAGCGCTTTGGCAGCGTTGACCAGATCGTCAAACGTCCACTGCTCGGAAGGATACGCGAGGCCAGCGTCATCGAAGGCTTTGGCGTCATAGGTGAGGACGTAGGAATCTACGGAGAAGGGAAGCGCCCAGACGCCTTTGTCCCATTGGAACGACTGCCAGACGGCAGGATAAAAGTCATCCGAATTCAGCGTGGTATCTTCCGATACCAGCGGGGCAAGGTCGAGGTAATAGCCCGCTAATGTTCCCTCCGGCGCGAGCGTGTTCGCGCTGACCATCAATACGTCGGCGGTGCTGACGTATTTTTCAAGTTCCGTGTAATAGTTGTCTAGGCCGAAGGTGGGATCGGGAATACCAATATTAGCATCTACAGTTTTGAACTTGACTCCCGGATAGGCCGCTTCGAATTCACTGATGATATTGTCGTTGATGTTGTTCGCCATGAAGTTGGGTAGTGCAACGGTGATTACCACGCTGTTGTCTTGTGCCTTCAGTGCGGTGAGGGGAAACCCGCTGCACAATACGGCAACAATCAGCATGATACTCAGAATACGACTACGCACTTGCATAAAGCATTCCTCCTGAATAACCCGTTGATGTTAATATTGACTTGAATTCGATGCGCTGACTTCCACAAAATGTGGAGAAGATGCCGCCAACCTGTAAACGCATCTATACACTATACGTGATAAAAGTGAAGAAGTTATGAATTTAGCTCTCATCGGTGGGGAAGAGTTTGCCGATGGTTTCGAGGATGTTCATGCCGATCTGCTGGCAACGGCGGGCGGCGCGCGTTCGCGCGGGGTATTCCTCGTCACGGCAGCGGCGGAAGATGGCACAAACGTCATCAACTATTGGCGCGAATTATCGGTACGGCGGTTATCGGTGGGCGGCGCGACGGTCAGCGCCCCGCCTGTGATCGATTCGGCAAGCGCGAACGATGCTGCTAATGTTCGTTTGATCGATGAAGCGGATTGGCTGTACCTTGGCGGTGGCAAACCGCATGTGGCGTTAGGGATTTTGCACAATTCGGCGGTTCAGGACGCCATCTTGCGGGCGGCACAAGCGGGAAAATTGATCTTGGGGGCAAGCGCGGGGGCGATGATGATGTGCGCGCAATCGGTGGTGCTCACCGATGCGGCCTTGGCGACGTTCCAGCGCGCGCTCAGGAATCCCGTCGAAGGGCAGACGCCCAGTTTGCCGCCCGTCACCTGTCTGGGGCTGGTGCCCAAGTGCCTATGCGCGCCCCATTTCGAGCGTTCGTACGCCCGTCAGATGGAGATTGGCTTCCGGACAGTGGGACTGACGATCCTCGGCATCGATGAACAAACCGCCATGCACACGGTCGATGGTGAACATTGGCTGGTGCGCGGACGTGCTCGCATCGTCGTGATCCCGCCGCAGCATGAACCACACACCTACCACGCAGGGATGGAGTTCACGCTGCCAGCGGGCTAGTCATCAGGAGCAACCCTTCGATGTCCACACAACCCGGTCTGGTCGCAATCCTCGGTTCCGGCGAACTTTCCGACTCGATGGCGGAATCGCACCGCTGGTTGATGGCACGCCTTGAGCAGCCCATCGTGCCTGTGTTTGTCGATACGCCAGCGGGCTTTGAACTCAACATCAACAATATCGATGAGAAAGCCGTCGCCTATTTCAAGCGCAATTTCGGGCTAGACCTATCATTAGCGAAGTACCGCAGTGCTGACGACAACGCCGAACGTGTGGGAGCCGCTATCGCCGCGATCCGCCGCGCCAATTACATTTTCGCTGGCCCCGGCAGTCCGAGCTACGGCGTGCGGATGTGGCGGGATAGCAAAGTGTGGGACGCGATCTTGACCCGCTGGCGCGAAGGGGCGATGCTGGTGTTCGCCAGCGCCGCCTCGTTGACATTGGGCAAATTCACCATTCCAGTGTACGAAATCTACAAATGTGGCGAAGAAGTACGCTGGCTGAATGGCCTGAACCTGCTCGGCACGACAGGCTTGGACATCGCCGTGATCCCGCACTACAACAACAACAGCGGCGACCAGCATGATACGCGCTACTGCTTCATGGGCGCGCCACGCTTGGCAACACTGGAAAAATTGCTGCCTACCAACGCGCTCGAACTCGGTGTGGACGAATATACGGGCGTGTGCATCGACGTGACGCGCGGCGAGGCCAACGTTTTCGGGGTGGGCGAGGTGACGCTGCGTCATGCGGCACATCAGAGCGTGTACCAGAAGGGGCAGACGATTCAATTGGGGGATATTAATGCCCGATTGGACACGATGAGCGATGTTCAGCCGATCTCAAACAGCGAACCCGATGAAGTGAGCAACGATCCAGCCGAACCCGCCAACAGCGATGTGGTCAATTTGCGTGCCAGCGTGGAGGACGCGATCAAGAACGGCAAGCTTGAGCAAACGGTCAACGGTTTGGTGTCATTGAACTTGATCGCCAGCGCGGGCTTGGAGCAGGGCATTTACAACCGCGCTGAACTCGCCGTGCAAGCGCTGCATCACCTACTGCCGCTGTTGACCACCTTTGGCAATTCTGCACAGGCTTCCACAGAATTCGAGGCTGAACGCGGCAAGCTGCTCGATCTGCTGATCGAGGCGCGGGCGGAACTGCGCAAGGCCAAGCAGTGGGGCGCGGCGGATCGCATCCGCGATGGCCTGACGGCGCTCGGCTATGTGCTGGCAGATTCCGCCGTTGGCACGACATGGCAGCATTCTTAGGTGTTCTCGCGTCGGCTCATATTGTAAAAGTTCGGTATTATTGTCAACCAGCATGGCATTCGCTCTATCATTGTGGGAGATAGAAAATGCGAACCCCGACGCGTATTGCTGGTTTGACACTCCTCCTCAGCCTGATTGTACTGGCGGGAGTTGTTCCGGCGGCTACTTTGACCTTGAGCGCGGCTACTCGCGTGGTGCTGCCAACCAACACCCCGCGCGGCGTAACCGTGACCACCCCGACTCCCGTCGTCATCTTACCCTTGCCAGCCCGTCTGTGTACGGACTGCCAGCGGGTACGGCTGCGATCAGCACCGGGGACGGCAGGCACGATCATGCTGGTGCTGCGACCGGAAGCACGCTTCCTGATTTCGGCGCGCAGTGATGACTCGCTGTGGGTGCAGATCACGCTTGATGACGGCACCGTCGGCTGGATTTCGGCGGATTTCGTGCGCCAGCCCGATCTGAAACCATTTTCTACCGCCGTGATCGATGCGCTGCCGATTGGCGGTGTCACGGTGGAAGCCAGCCCGTCCCCGACTTCATCGCTGAATATCCCGCCGTTCTTATCCGGCATCACGTCGCGCTCGCGGCTGTTGTTCCTCGAAGGCAAGAAGCTCGGCAACCGCGCCAACGTTTTCGTACGGATCGGGGACAGCATCACCGTCTCGCCCAATTTCCTGTACGACATCGGGATCGGCAAGGTCGATCTCGGCGCTTATGGCGGACTGGGCGGGGTTATCAATTTTTACAGCAGCTTCGACGCGCGCAATGGTAACTCGTTCGTGATGACGCCGATTGCGGCTGGCGCAGGCTGGACGCTGAATCAGTTGTTGCAGCCGGGGTATTCGTATCCTGAAGCGTGTGGACAAGATACGCCGCTCGTGTGCGAATATAAACTCAGCAAGCCCGCCGTCGCGCTAATCATGATCGGCACGAACGACTCGGGCAGCGGCAGTGCGGAACAATTCGGCGTGCAACTGCGCACCGTCGTGCAAACTTCCATCGATATGGGTGTGATTCCCGTCCTGAGCACTATCCCACCCAAACGCATCGATGACGATCAGTCACGGCGGGTGGATACCTTCAACCGCGTGATCCGTCAGACCGCGCTGCAATTCGAGATTCCGCTATGGGATTACTACTATTCGATGTCGCAATTGCCCAACGGCGGCATGGCGACCGATGGCTTGCATCCCTCCGTCCCGCCTGACGGACGCGTGTATCGGTTCTCGGCGGAAAATTTGCAGTATGGCTACACGCTGCGCAACCTGCAAGCGCTGCAAGTGCTGGATACGCTGTGGCGGTTGGTGTTGTATTGATGCGTCTTTAGCCCAATCGCGTTGATTTACCCATTAGAAGTGGCAAAACTGCGTAAAATGCGTCCAGTTTTGCCGCTTTTTTATACTGAATTGCAAAAAACCATATAACAATCCCGATCAATGCGATAAAAATGCCTTCCAACTGGTTTACACGTGCGAATTCATGCCTTTATAATGGGACATCGTCTACCCCATCAGGTAAAGGTGACATGAATCGGTTTTCTACACGCTTCGCTATTGTTTTAGTCGTTGTTTTACTCGCCACTACTTTTTTGATACCGTCCTCTTTCGTCGCTGAAGCGCAAACCACCGGATGCACGTCGCAACAACTCTTGCAGGCGGATCGGCTGCTGCGTGACGCACAAGATGCGCTCGGCAACGGCGATGTGACGGGGGCGTTGAAAGCCTTGCAGGACGCAGAAGCAATATTGCAGGGGTGCCAATCTGGTGCCGTCCCCACACGGGTTCCGACGCGGATCGTGGTGCGCACCGCCACACCAGCGCCCGTAACAGGCACGACAAAGGCGTTCGTCGGCACCAAGAGCGGCGTCCGCTTCAGCTATCCGAACCGTACCGGGTTTCTGGCGGTTGACCTAACTTCACGTGCGGTGGTGAGCAATAACGCGGGAGCCGCTGTCAGCCTGTTGAATAATGACCGTCCCCGTTCTGGTGAGATGTGGGTCTTTATTTCCGTCGTCGCTGGACGCGCCACCAACGCCACGATGGGATCGCTGCTGGAAAATACGATCAAATCGTCAACGGCTTACGCTGGCAAGACTTATACGCGCGCTAGAACTGCCACCGCCCGCTCTGGCACTTTGTCACGCGTGTATGCCTACAGCGACCTCGCGACGGAAGACAAGCGCATCATTCTTTTCCCGGTTGGCACCAACTATATCGGGCTGATGATCGTGAATGCCAGAACGAGCGAAATGAGCCGCTACGTCGCGGATTTGAATGTCATCATCGCGACCGTATCGAAGTAAACGTTAGCGGATCGGGTTGGGATTGGTTTGGTAGGGCGGTCTACAGATCGCCCTACCTTTTTTTGTAGTTCACGAAGTGGGGTTGGAGACACGGGCAGTCTTGATCGCCGCGATCATGTCTTCGATGCGGCTGAACTTGATGCGCGGACGCCCTTCGGCCTGACCGTTATTCACTTCTACCTGATCCAGCAGTTGCCAATCGGCAAAGGTCACATAATCGGGCTGGCGCTGCTTGATCAAGGCTTCAATATCGGCGGTGTTGACCGTCGCTGTCAGCGTTGGCACATCTTCCAACATGGCATTCGCGGTTGCTACCGAATCGGGTTTGTTCGTCCCGATGATGCCGCTTGGCCCGCGCTTGATCCAGCCGACGACATATTCGCCCGTGAGTGTCTGCTGCGTTTGCGGATCGATCACGCGACCTGCCTGATTGGGGATAACGCCCGCTTTCGCATCGAAGGGCACACCCGCCAGAGGTACGCCTTTGTAACCGATGGAACGGAACACTAACCCTACCGGCAAAATCTCGGTCTGGTCGGTGGCCTTGGCCTTGAGCGATCCATCCGAACCGCGTTCCAGCACGTTTTTGACGATCTTGATGGCCTCGACGCGCTCGGTACCGATCAATTCGGCGGGCGAGACAAGGAAGCGCATCGTGATGCGCTTGGGCTTGCCGACGGGCTGCTGCTGCGCGTACTTTTGCAGCAGTTCGACATTCTTGCGCGAGTCGGCATCGCCGTTGGTGTCCAGATCGGACTGACTGAGCGGGTCTAGCGTGGCATCTTCGACGTTGACCACGATGTCCGCTTCTTCCAGCGCGCCAAATTCCTTGAGTTCAGGATTCGTGAAGGCAGCTTGCGCAGGGCCGCGACGTCCCAACATGTAGATTTCTTTGACCTTGCTATTGCGCAGCGCTTCCAAGGCATAATCCGCGATGTCGGTCTTGCGTAATTCGTCATAACCGCTGGCAAGGATGCGCGCCACGTCCATCGCGACATTGCCGTTCCCGATGACGACGGCGCGTTCCTGCGAGAGATCGAATTGCAGGTCACGATAATCGGGATGGGCGTTATACCAGCCCACGAACTCCGTAGCCGCGTGGCTACCGATCAAGTCTTCACCGGGGACACCCAAACGACGGTCGGTCTGCGCGCCAACGGCATACACGATCTGGTGATAATAGGCTTTCAAATCGTCGTGGGTAATGTGCTTGCCGATTTCTACGTTCCCGAAGAAGCGGAAACGCGGGTTCGCCGCAATGCGATCATAGACTTTGGAGACGGACTTGATCTTGTCGTGATCGGGCGCGACGCCACCACGTACCAACCCATACGGGGTGGGCAACCGGTCATACATATCAATGAAGATGACCAGATTACTTTGTTTGAGGAGATGCTCGGCAGCATAAAAGCCGGATGGCCCTGAGCCAATGATCGCCACACGCAGTGGCTGTTCTACAGTTCCCAGTTGAGACATAGACGGTATATCCTCGCAATTCAGATGTGCATTATATCGCGGCTGAGGTCGCGTTCTGTGCGGTAATTCACAAGCAGATCACAGTATAAAACAAATTTCGGGATTAGGATGCCCTAATTTTCTATGCTATTGATCACATTCATCTTACCATAGTACGCGATCATACCGTGCGTGGACTAATCTCCTGCTTATCCATCTGGCGCTACTGTTGAGCGCAGCGCCCCACTGTCTGGCATAGTTGGTTGATGTGTAGATGATCGTGCCGTGTGGTGAAGTGCGCCATCTCCAACAGCGTCGTCGGGCCGAAGATGCTGTGGCGGGCTGGACGCGCCCAAGCCGCCGTGTCTAATTCGCTCAGGTAGGTGATAGTCTGGCAGCGTTCCTCCCATAACTGCGCCAAGGCTTGCGCGCCCTCTTCATGCGATAGATCGGATTCGCCGGGAGCGGGCGGCGTTTTGGGCGGCGAGATGAACGGATTTTCCTCGGTGGCGATGCGCTGCAACCGTGGACGCTGGACAAGGCGCTCACTATCGCGCAGATGGACGACGATCTCTAATGGCGACCACTCATTGGGGTCGGGGCGCATGTGCCAATATTCCGGCTTGATCGTATCGACCAGCCCGTGCAGCGCGCCGATGTTGCCGACCATGCGCGGTATGACCTGTTCGGGCGTGTGCGGCAGCGGTTGCAAGCGACTCAGTCCCCCAGCCGCGACCAACTGCTCGAATGCCGCCAGCGTGCCATGACCATCTGCTTGTACGGGATCAGTCGTCGGCGCGCTCCACTCGTTGATCCAGAAGGTATTCAGCCCCGCCGCCCGCGCGGGTACGATGTCGCTGGCAACGTTATCGCCCACCATGATCGCTTCGTCCGCTTCGACGCCGACGCGCGCCAAGATTTCCTCGTAATAATGCGGGTTTGGCTTGGTGAAATGCATATTTTCCGCGTGGGTGATCAGCGCAAACGGTAGATCGACCAGATTTCCCCATCGTAGACGCTGCATGATGGCGGCTTGCAAGAAAATCGGGTTGGTAGCGACGATCACCGCCAGCCCCATCGCCTGCAAACGCTCCACCAGCACCCGCGCGGTCGGGATCGGGCTGACCAACGCGCCGAGCGAAAGATAGGCGTCTTGGTGAAATTTCTGCTGAAAGGTGATCCATTCTTGCGCGGTGATGCCGGTCTGCTCACTGAAGTAGTTGGTGGCTAACTGCACATTTGACGTTGTTGGATCGGTGTTTTGAAGCACCAGCCCAACAGCCTGACGCAACGCCCGACTAAGTTGATCGGGGTTGTGGCTGGTAAACACGCTGGCAGCTTTTTCGATGAGCAGCCTGACATAGCGCTGGACAAAAGCATCCGTGTTTGTCCGCAGCAGCGTATCATCCAGATCGAGCAAAACGGCTTTGATCATTTTTCGGGCAAATCCAAGTTTTCTAGCGCGTCAAAAAATGCGCTGGCAGCAGGACGTTCGGCGTTGCACTGCGGGCAACCGACATAGGGATCGGTGATTTTCACCTGATGTTTTTCACAAAATGCGGTGACTTCGTTATGCCGTCCGAAGCCTAAGAAGCCTTGCTTAATGGTCAGCCGCAACCGCATGAATTCGCTGGCATTGGCACGTACAATATCTGGCACAGGACAATTGGTGCAATCGCTCGGACGCCACTCTGCGGAATCGGCGTTGCGGCTGGCAAGGCGGCATTCCTGCACATGGCGTCCACGATGAAAATCCGCATAATACTGGGGGCATTCCTTGCCCGCTGGTGTCTTCACGAAACGCGCCCTTCATCTAGCGTGCGATGGATAGAATCGCAAGTACAGCGTTTGATCCTTCATTGGTGAGGTTTCCATCGCTGATTATAAGAGTCTAAAAAATGAATGGCAACGGCAAGCCGTGCCGATGCACAATCAGGTAAGCCGTCATCAGCGGCGCTATACACGAGAAACGCAGTGCTGATCCTAGTTTTTAGCAATCTTAATCATGGCTAAGAATCTGACTCAATTTCCGTATATTCCTTGACAAGAATATTCCTTTTGGGGTATACTAACCATCATGAACACAACGATCCTAACCGCACTAGCCGAACCCAACCGTTTACGCATTGTCGAATACCTGCGCGAAGGCCCGCGCTCGGTGGGAGAGATCGCGACGAGGCTCCAGATACGCCAGCCTCAAGCGTCGAAACACCTGCGCGTGCTGAGTGACGCGGGCATCGTCCATGTACGGCCTGTCGCCCAGCAGCGGGTCTATCAATTGCAAGCGAAGCCATTCGAGGAGCTGGATTCGTGGTTGGAGACCTTCCGCAAAGTCTGGGAAGACCGGCTGGATACGTTGGATGCCTATTTGCAAGAGCTGAAAACGCAGACCGATCCGGATGAAGCCGAACCGAAGCCATAGCCAAAGGATATAAACGTGCCAGAAAACACCACCCAAAGCATCAAAACCAAAGACTTGGTAGTCACCCGCGTGTTTGACGCTCCTGTTGCGCTCGTCTGGAAGGCATGGACTGATCCCAAGCATGTCATGCGCTGGTGGGGACCGAACTACTTTACATCGCCCTCGTGCAAGATGGATTTCCGCGAAGGTGGCAAGACCATCGTGTGTATGCGTGCGCCGGACGGTCAAGATCACTACAGCGCGTGGATTTACCAGAAGATCGTCCCGCTGGAACGCATCGAGTACATTCAAAATCTGACCGATTCAGACGGCAACAAGGTCGATCCGGTCAAGATGGGGCTGCGCGACGATTTCCCGCAGGATGTCCGCACGGTGATCACCTTCAGAGCCATCGGTGAGAAAACCGAAATGACCATCGGACAATATGGCTTCCCCGATTCGCAGATGTTCGAGTTTGCCGAGATGGGCTTGAATCAGAGCCTCGACAAGATGGCAGCAACGTTCAGCGCAACATAACGGGCTGTTCAGACATTATTCTGCTTATAGGGGCGCGGCCTGTCTGCGCCCAACATCCGTACACAACATCCGCATCGACACGTTCACCATGCAAATCGCGCGCACTGGCATTTGTTGCCAGCCGTTGAGTCACGCCTATACGCAAACTAAGGGAGAGTTCAACATGGGAAAAGTTAGTCTAGGAATCACGATGTCGTTGGATGGCTTCATCGCGGGGCCAAACGATGATATTCAGCACCTGTTCAAGTGGTACTTCAGCGGAAGCGTCGAAATCCCGATACAACAAGGGCGGATGACCCTCAAAGTCGCGCCGGAAAGCGCCGCCGTGCTTGATGGAGCGATGAAGCTGAATGGCGCAATGCTGACAGGTCGCCGGAATTTCGATGTGGCACATGCATGGGGTGGTACGCCGCCGTTTGAACCGACCGTCGTCCTCACACACAATCCGCCGCAAGAGTGGATCAAGGAAGGCTCGCCGTTCATCTTCGTCACCGACGGCATCGAAAGCGCGATCCGCAAAGCCAAGGAAGCCGCCGGAGATAAGGATATAGCCGTCGCCACTCCAAGCGTAATGCAGCAAGCGCTCAAGGCGGGCTTGCTCGATGAAATCCACATCGATCTGGTGCCGGTGCTGCTCGGTCAGGGTACCCGCCTGTTCGAATACCTCGGTATCGAACCGCTGGAATTGGAGATTGTGGAGATCGTGCCAGCTCCCGGCGTCACGCACATGACCTACCGCGTCAAGAAGTAGATGGCACCCACCGCAATCACTTTGCCGCTACTCATTACATCGAGCAGCGGCATGAGTAACGCTTAAGTCTGCATGGTCAATTGAACCAAACAGGAGTAAGATTGTCCCACTATTTGGGCGGTAATGAGTAGCGGATACATGAGCGATCAACCCTTTATTGAATGTGAAAATCTGGTCAAAATCTACAAGGTCGCTGACCTCGAAGTGGTGGCGCTGCAAGGACTTGACCTTCGGATCGAAAGTGGCGAAGTGATGGCGCTGGTCGGGCCGTCTGGTTCCGGCAAATCCACGCTGATGAACATCCTCGGCGGCTTGGATACGCCGACGGCGGGACGTATCCACGTGGGCGATTACAACCTGCTGGAAATGTCGCGCAGTGAACAGGTCAAGTACCGCCGCAACGAAGTCGGCTTCGTGTGGCAGCAAACCGCCCGTAATTTGCTCACGTATCTCACCGCACAAGAAAATGTCGAACTGCCGATGGCGTTAAACGGCATCAAGCCCGCCGAACGCAGTCAACGCGCGAAACATTTGCTGGAACTCGTTGGTTTAGGACATCGCCTGACGCACCGCCCGGATCGCTTATCTGGCGGTGAGCAGCAGCGAGTGGCGATTGCCGTCGGGATGGCGAACCGTCCGAGCCTGCTGCTGGCGGACGAACCGACGGGCGAAGTGGACAGCGAAGCCGCCGAATCGATCTTCAAGGCACTGCGCGATTTTAACCACGAATTTGGCGTCACGATCATCATCGTCACGCACGACGTGCAGGTCGCCACGCGTGTGGATCGTGTCGTCGGGATGCGCGATGGACGCACCAGCATCGAGATTTTGCGCCGCCGCGCCGCCAGCGGTCAGACCTTGAGCGAGGACGAGTACGTGATCCTTGACCGCGCCGGACGGCTGCAACTGCCGCAAGCCTTCATCGACAAGCTGCAACTGGAAGATCGCGCCCGTGTCAAGCTGCTGAGCGATCACATCGGGGTGTGGCCTGATCAGGAGCAGCCGAGTCAGAATTAAGCGCTCAGTCCTGAGTGAATACGATTGTGGTGTAGCCGTCACTCGTACCGAACGGATCGCATGTGTCTAGCCCTACGCGGATCAGTTTCAACGTTGGCCTGACTACCGCGCTGCTGCTGACGCTGTTAGCAGTCGGCGTGTTGATCCGCTTCAAGGGCGACGTGCTGACCTTCGTCAACATCGGGGAACGCTTCGCACGCGGCGTTCCCGATGGCACCACGGGCGGCGAGGGGCAGTTTCCGTATTACATCGCCACCGAAGGCTTCTCCGACAGCGCCGTCGCCAAGATGGATCCGCCGCCCGCTTACCGCTATCAGCGCATCGTGTTTCCTGTGCTGGTCGCCGTGCTCTCGCTCGGACAAGCAGCGCTAGTCCCGTACCTCATGCTAATTGTCAATATCTTCGCCACCAGCATATTCACCGCGTTGACGTCCTATCTGCTCAAGACACGGACGCGAGTCTCGCCGTGGTTGGCGCTGCTGGTTGCTCTGTGGATGGGCAGCTTAGTCTGTGTGCGGTTCAACACCACCGAGCCGTTAGCGCTGGCCTGCGGTATGGGTGTGGTGGTGTGCTACGTGCGCGAGAAGTACCTAGTGGCGGCGCTGCTGGCGGCGATCACGGGGCTGACCAAAGAGATCGGGTTGGTCTTGGTTGGCGGCGTGATTCTGCACGCGCTGTGGGAACGCCGTTTCTGGCAAGCGATCCTGATCGGCGCGGCGGCGGTAATCCCGTTCGGCGTGTGGGCGCTCATCCTACGCCAATGGCTGCATGGCGGGATCGACGCGACGCAAGCCAACCGCCAGCTCAGCCTGATTCCCTTCGCGGGGTTGTTCGGCTCATATAGCAGCGTGTTTCTCGTGTTAGGACTGCTGTGGGCGATCCTGCCAGCGGTGGTGCTCGGCTTGAGCGCCGTGCAACACGCGTGGCGCAGCAAGCCCGCGATTCCGCTGGAAGTGTTCCTGATCGTCATGACGGCTGGTTTCGTGATCCTCGTCCCATCCGGCACATTTGAAGACTTGCCCAGCACGCTGCGCTACAGCCAGCCGTTGGTGATCGCGGGCTTGCTGTTCATGGCGCGTTGTACGCCGCGCCGCGCTGGTTGGCTGCTGGTGTTGTGGTTACCCACGGCGGTTTTAGGGCTTGGGATCGCGTTCGCGGGGGCAGGATGACCACCACGCAGCGCTATTTCTGGTTGTTCGTACTGTGCTTGCTTGGCTACTTCCTGATGCGTCTGCCAAATCTGCTGGCGCTGCCCGCGCACGTGGATGAGGGCGACTCGCTGCTGTGGGCGCAACTTGCGCAGCAAGGCCATCCACTGCGCATGGTGGAAAAAGGCAAAGTGCTGATCATGGCTTTCACCGCGTTGATCGGCCCATTTTCGGGCGGATTGTTCGTGGCGCGGTTCATGGTGCTGCTGACGGGTGTGGTGGGTCTAGCGGCGATCTATGCCTGTGCGCGGAAAATGCATTCGCCGCAAGCTGGCCTCCTCGCCGCGCTGTTATGGCTCGGCACGCCGCAGTTAATCTTCTTCGAGCGCATCAGCTTACACGACATCCCGATGACCAGCATGGCGGTGCTCACGTTCTGGTTAGCCTTGCGCGTGATCGAGAAAGCCGATTGGAGGCGGGCGTTATGGTGCGGCCTCGGCTTAATGCTGTGTATCGCCGCCAAAGCGACGGGCATCATTTTCCTGATTATTCCCGCGATTGTCTGGTTATGCTGGCGAACCCAACTGCCCGCCCGTGATCGCTTGCGACAACTGGCGCTGACTTATTTCTTTTTTGTGCTATTGATGTTGATTCCGGTGCTGTATCTCGTTGGCGTGCATGCCGATCCACTGCACATGGGCGCGAATCAGCCCGCCAATCTGAGCACTTTATTCGATGCTGGCGGCTTGGCGGAGCGTGTGCGGGTTAACCTGATCCGCATGATTCAGGCCGAACGCAACTACCTGACGATCTTTCCGTTGCTGCTAATCCCGCTTGGCGCATTCATCCTGATTCGCCGTAACATTCGGCTGCTGATCAATCTGACGTTGACGATCACGGCGATTTTGCTGGCAGTGGCGCTGTTGGCGAGTAAGTTGTGGCTGCGCTACGTGATTCCCATCACGCCGTTTTTATGGCTGCTGATCGCGGTAGGAGCCGCCTACTGGTTAGCGGGCTATCGTGGACGCCGACCGTCACCATTACTGCGCCGCGCTGCATGGATCGCGATCCTCAGTTGGCTTATGGTGGTGGGCGTACCTTATGCCGTCACCGCGCAGCGCGATCCAACAGCGCTGGATATGCCAGATACGGATCGGCTAGAATACGTCACATGGATTGCGTCTGGCTACGGGATGCGAGACGCTGTGGAGTACCTCGCCGCGCTGCCCACCGCGCCCATAACTGCCATTGGTACCGCTGGAGATTGTTACGGCGGACGCGCCATGCTCAGGTTGGAGTCAGTGACGCTGATTTGCCCGACCGATGATCTGTGGTGGGATGATGCCAACACCGCCTACGTGCAAAGCATCCATGAACGCGCCGCCAAGGATGGCTATGTGCTGATCGTGGCTGACGAAACTGCCCCGATTATCGCGCCGGAGCGGTTGCCACAGCCCTTGCGTACCATTCGCGTGTTCCCGCGTCCCGGCGGCGCGTACAACATCATTTTGTACTGCGCTGGTGCTGATCCAGACCATCATTGCCCACAACCATGAGATGAACGCCGATTATAAGTCGCATACCATCAACAGATCGTCGTAAAACGTGCTTTCCCAGTGGATGCCAGCATGTTCCACGCCATACACGCGGAAGCCACAGCGCACGTAGCAGTTGATCGCCCGCGTATTGGTCGCGTTGACGGCTAATCTGGCATACAGCGCCCCGTGTGCCCGTGCCCACGTCAGACAGGCATTGACCAGTTGATCCGCGATTCGCTGTCCTCGCACTTCCGCCCGCACAAACACGCCCCAAATGGTGACGTAATGCGCCCGTTTAGGCGATGCATCGCGCAGCACGCCCGTCATCCCGACGAGTCGCGAGTCTTCCTCCGCGAAGTACAGGTAGTGATAGTCATCAATCGTCATCCGGTCTTGGAAATGCGACAGCGGCATGGCGAGGGTCTGTTCATAGTCCGAGCCAAAGGCGGTAGGCGCGTCACGCAGCGACGTCAGCCGCAGATCGCGGAACGCCTCAAGGTCGCCCGGCAGCGCTGTACGAATGATCATGATGTGCTGGAATCCTCCGGTTTCGGCGCTGGCGCGGACGGGGCGGCTTCCGGCGGGCGCGGTGGTTTGGGCTTGGGGGCGGCATTGCGCGCGGATTCTTCTGCCGTCCCGTTGTGACGGTTCATCATGGCGTTGATGCCGTGATCGAGGAACGTACTGATCGCCTTGACCACCCGATCCAGCGTCTCGACCAGCAAAATTTGCTCATCTTTGCCGAAATCTTGCAGCACATAATCTTTTGGCTCCATCCGCCCCGGTGGACGCCCAATCCCGACTCGCAAACGGTAGACGTTAGGCGTGCCAAGCTGTTCCATGATGTGCTTCAAGCCCTTTTGCCCGCCCGCGCTGCCCTGCATCCGAATCCGCAGCGTGCCGAGCGGAATATCCAGATCGTCGCTGATCACCAGTACCCGCTCGATGGGGACTTTGTAGAAGTTCACCAGTTCGCGCACGGAATCGCCGCTCAGATTCATGTACGTCTGCGGTTTGACCAGCAGCACCCGATGCTCTCCGATTTTTCCTTCAGCCATAATGGCTTTGGCCTGTTTTTTGCTGAAGGTCATCCCATGTTTGGCAGCGATTTCATCAACACAGCGGAAGCCGATGTTGTGGCGTGTTTTTTCGTAGTCGCGCCCCGGATTACCGAGACCCACGATCAAGGTTAGTTCTGTCATAGCGATCCATGTTGAGGCTGATTGTTGTGCTGATTATACAAAACTTGGCGCGCTCGTGAAGCGTCAGATCAGGCAGGTGAGTGAGATGCGTGGTCGGCGTTCAATTTGTTGAGCAAGCGTTGCAACGCCTCGTCTTGGCTAAAAAAGGCGCGGATTTCCCGCGATAATCTCATTCGCGTGCTGAAATACATCCGCATAATTTGCCCGACCATCCTCGTCGGGATGATGATCGCGACGAAGCCAACTACAAATGAAGTATATGTCATGGTGTAGTTATATCGTTGAAAAGTCGCATAACAGTTTGGTTGGGTATTTTGGTAGCTTACGATAAAGTTAGGGTAACCCATCCCATCAACGAATGAGGTTTAATGAGATGAGACGTATACAAACGACAAGTTTATTCCTGCTGATAGCAGCCGTCGCATTTTTGGTACTCCCATTAGGCATGAGCACCGGACAAGCGCAGACCAATCCCACTTTTACACCGATCCCGATTACACCATCGGCGGTGGTGACGCCTGTCCGTTTCGGCAGTGCCGCACCCGCCGTTTTCGATGATATTTTGGCTGACCTGAGTCGGCGTACCGGACGCACGATCACGGTGGAAAGTTTCGACAACACCACCTCGAAATGGGAATGGAAAGATCGCGTTTATGCCGACACGGGCTTTGAATGCCCCGCCGCTGGACGCACCGCCACCGCGCAGAGTGTGGTCGGTTATCAATTCTTGCTGACGCTTCTGAACGTCGATTATGACTATCGTGTCTCAACGGCTGACCGCACCAGCTTGATCCTGTGCAGCAGTTCCAACCCGCGCGCGACCCCCGGCCCCGTTGGTTCTAGCGGAACTGGCTCAACTGGCGCTGTCTCGCAACCCGGCGTTTGCCCGCAAAACTTACCCGGTCGCTTGGTGATCGGTAAGACAGGGCGCGTCACGCCCGGTCTCGCCAACCGTCTGCGTTCGGCTGGCAACTATGCGGCGTCCATCATCGGGAAAATTCCGGCGGGCGGTGTTTTCACCGTGTTGGCTGGCCCAAGCTGTGATGCGGCAACCCGTTGGTGGCAGGTCAGTTACAACGGACAAACAGGCTTTACGGCGGAAGGCTACGGCAACGAGTATTGGTTGGAACCGATCCCCTAATCTGCACTTTCTAGTGTGTAGCCTAGTTGAAGGAATTGGCGTTCATCCTAATCGGGTGTGCCAATTCCTTCCCCAACAGCTTCACTATTCGGCATCCCGCGCCCACAGGATGCGTTCACGCACGGCAAGATCTGTGTTGCGGATTTTCATCGCCAGATCAGCCGCCAAATTGCGCATCAAGCGATATCCGAGCTGTGGATGCGCGTCACAAAGCTGCATCAGTTCGTCGCGCGGGATCAAGATCAGATGTGTGTTATGCTGCGCCGCCCGCGCCGCCGCCGACCGCACTCCTTCATCAACCAGCGCGACTTCTCCAAACGACTGCCCGCGCCGCAATGTGGCGACGGTCAGCGATTCCGTGCCTGCGCTCGCGCCGATCAAGGACGGATCAAGCTCAATATCGACGGCACCGTCTGCGATGATATAGAGGTGTTCTCCAACCGTGCGCTCCGCGAACACGAGCGCATTCATTTGATACGTAGCCTCTTCACAGATAGCCGCGATCAGTTCCAAATGGGCAGGCGTTATGTCAGCCAAAATATCAGCTTGTTTTAAAAACGGTATGCGGCGCAACCTACCGGTTTCACTTCCATGAGTGGGCATGAGTGCAGACATTTACAATCTCTCCTGTTTACGAGAATCCACCAATAAACCAGCGCAAAACAAGATTCTTGATTAAGTTTCTAGATAGGGTACTTGGAACGTTTCTATATTAGATAGGATAGAGCGTGTCGCTGTCAATCGTACTTATGAGATTCGGAGGATTCAAGCCTGATTTGGGATGAAATATCGTCGTCACTATTTTCAAGAATGTACTCGGATTCTAATTTCCAGTGACAGTGAGTCTCTTCAAGTCACTGGAAATCTCACAGAAGTGAGCAGCCGTCAAGACTAACTGCCCGGTACGCGAGGCACGTTCAACCCAAGCTGCGACAGGAAACTGAAACTGTCGAATAGCTCGTAGCTTTCCACCACTTGCCCTTGCTCGTCAAACTGGTACAGCGTCACCACCAACAAATCGAATGGCTGATTCGTCGGCTGGATCGGTTGGTCGGGCGAGGCTGCGTAAGGCTGCGTGAATGACCCACGCACATGATACATCACGGCTGTCCAATTGGCCTCCGCCAACACCTGATCGACCGTGTAGCTGAGGTCAGGCATAGCGTTGCGCAAGAAGGACAGATCGTTGTTTTGCGCGGTGCGATCCATCTTTCCGAACACGCTGTAGGCGCTCATATCCGGACGCAGATAGGCGTCGATCACGCTGAAATCGTTGCGTGACAAGCCATCATAATAAGCTAACGTCGCCTCCTTATTTTGCTGCTCACGCGGCGATGGCTGGATGTTGAACACGAGCGGCAGTTCGACGGGTTCGGTCTGTGGCGGCGGGATCGCGCCGATCTGCACCAAGAAGCCGAGGTTATCGAAGCCATCCCATTCTTCCGCGATCAAATTGTTCTCATCGAAGCGCATCACGATGTTGGTCAGCAGCGTGATCGGCTGATTCGTAGCGGGGATCGGCACGCTGTTGGGGAACACGAGTTCATTGACCAACGTCCCATCCAGCCGCAGCCGGAACGCCACCAGATTGCCATCCGCAATGATCAAGGGGATGCTAGGGCGCAGATCGGGGATAGCGGCTTTTAGCGCGAGGATGCTCACCTTGACGGTCAGCAGGTCGCTGTTGCTCGGATGCCGCGTGAACGTCGGCGTGTAGAAGCCATCCATCACGCCGACGTTGCCTTGCGTATAAATGGCGTCTACGACTGTCCGCACGATCTCTTTATGCCGGAACTCGACCGGATCGACCTCGCCTTGCGCCAGCGAAGGCACGGGCGCAGACCACGCCGCCCAAAGACACGTGAACACGCTAACGAGACTGATCGCGATTTTACGACGCATCAAAAACATCATCTCCATCTTGCTGCCGATCATTGACAGGGTAGACCGCCGCCGATTGAGGGCATGGGCAAGCCGCTGTCCGAGAAATTCTCCGCGATGCCGTTGAAACTGCCCGCTACCGCCGTCGTTAGGTCACCGCACGGGATCGTGCCCGTCGAGTCGCCGGGTTGCGCGGTGGTCGTGGTGCCGTCATTCGCGCCGCTGCCACCCGAATTGCCCGTATTGCTAGCGGGCGGATTGCTTACCGTAACCGTGTCGGTCGGCGTGCCACAGGGAATATTGAGCGCTTGCCCCGCGTAAATGGCGTCGGGGTTGCTGATGTTGTTGGCGTCGATGATCGCCTGCATGGTGGTGTTGTAATGCTGCGCGATGCGGTACAACGTCTCGCCGTGAGACACCACATGCGTAACGGGCGAACAATTCGTGGTGGCGGGCGCGGGGGCGGTCATCACGGCGAAGGCTTTATACGTGCCAGTCAGCGATTGCAGCGCGCTCAACAACTGCACTTCTTTTTCGCTCATCGGGCGTGCGGCTGACCACGTCATGATCGTGCCCGTGTTATCCGTAATCGCGACGAGCGTACTGCCTGCTTGCGCGGCTGGCCCACCGACGATCTGCACGCTGCCCTGCTGCACGATGAAACTCGCGCTGTTGGCAGATTGGAAATGGATCGCGATCATGCCGTTTAGCAGCAGCATCGCGCCGTTCACATACAGTGACGCTTCGGCGTTGTCGGGACTGCGCAAAATCACCATCGCGGGCGCTTGCTGGCATTGGTCGGGCGAGTCCTTGAAGGCGGTGCGCACATTGATCGAGTAACTGGTGAGCTGTAATTCGACTTCGCCGATCATCAGTCCCGTCGCCGCGACGGTGGGTGGCGCGCTGTTCGGGACGGCAAAGCTCAACGCCGCCAGCCCGACCCGTCCATTGGTCACGTTCAACGCTTCGGAACGCAGCATCCCGATCCGCGACAACGCCAATTGCTGCCCTGCTTGGTCGAATGGTGAGCCAGTATCGCCATTGACGAAAGACGGTTGCACACCGGGGAAGCCGAGGCACACGGTGCCCGGTTGGAGGTCGGTACAGGCGCTTTCCAGCACGACCAAGGCCGTTTGCAACACCGTCGCGCACACAGTATCGTTCGCCTCGGCGCTGGTAGGCAGCGGCGCAGCGACCATCACGACCAAAGCCATCACCGTAAGAATAATCAACGCACGCATAGCGGAATCTCCACTAGCAAGTTATGGGAGGTAAATGACTTGCCCGACCTGAATGAGATTAGGATTGGTCAGTCCGTTGAGCGAGACCAGCACCGCCACCGTCGTCCCAAAGCGGACGGCAATCCGGTACAGCGTGTCACCGCTTTGCACCACATAGGTATGCTGTCCCGTCGGGTTGCCACCGCCGCCCGTCGTTTGCGCGCCCGCCGCGACCTGCCCCGTTCCTGTGGCGGATGCGTAGGCAATCGAACCGTAAGGTGTCACCTGAGCATAGGCAATCGCGTGCCCGCTGCCCGTGACTTCGGCGTAGGCTACTGCCGATCCGTAATAGGGGTTGCCGTAAGCGGGCGCAACCAGATTGAGTGCGCCGCACACATTCACGCTGATGATTAATTTTGTGGCGTCGGGGTTGCTGTTGAGATGAATCTGCATCTCGTCGGTCGTCAAGACGTACAGGCTGGCTGGTTCGCTAGGGACGACGAGCTGATTCTGTCCGGTAGCCTTCGCCGCCGCCAGCGCCGCGGCGATTTGACCAAGATTCGCTTGGAGGATCGCCGTCCCTTGGTAGAAGAACGTGATCGCTCCAGCGCTGCATTGAAAGGTGAACAGTGCTGCGCCGGGATAGCCAGTCGCACGTACACGGAAGTCCGCACCAGCCAGCAACAAAACAACAAGCAGACCACTGATGATCAATCGCATGAATTGTCGTGTGTAGGGGGGGCTGCTATGTCTGTTCATCGTCACCTTTCATCCTTGATTAAACCTGAAGACTGTTCATGCGTGACGGGTCACGCGTGAAACAGCCATACTGCTTGGCTACACGAGCGGGTTACGCTCAGGGTGTAGCCGCGCCGATTGCCGTCGCGAAACCGCCCCAGAACGAGACAGCCTGCACGTTGACCGCTGAACCGAATGGCGAGCCAATCGACATGGACATTGCGGCAGCGGGGCCACTGGTAAAGGTGGCTGCAAACGCGCTGCTCCATGGCGTGACGCCCGTCGCGGTCGCCGTGCCGTTGCCAATGGAACCAGCTTGAGCATACGAGATGCCGCCGATGGTTTGGGCATAGCCGAAGGCCGCGCCGAATCCGCTGGTGGTAGCGGTCGCCGTTACTTGCGCATTCGTCCGGCTGGGGATCGCCAGCAGACTCACCATGAGCACTAGTGCAAGGCACAGCGCTAACTTGGTTGATGGACGACTACGGAACGCATTTTTGACCATCATGATCATCCTCTCATTAACGGAACCTAAACCGACTGGAAAGTAGTGCGACTGTACCTATTAAAATTAGGTTTGTTTGTCATCATATGGCGGTGCCACGAATGAAGTCAAGTTATAGTCTTCATACATTACAAAAAATTGAAATTACATCAGTACAAAATGGAACTTCTGAGCATATGCGGACGCTGCTTTATAAAATTTACGAATTTGGTAATTAGAAGTGCCTTGACAATGTATTAACCTTGCTTGACAAAGGTCGTTTATTGCCGTGCCATCTAGAGAATCCGCCTTTCATTCATGCGCATAAATGTGGTGCAAAGGACATCCACCTGCTATCAATCAATTGCCGAAGGATTGTTTTTCCGGCGGTGTTCCTATACAAAATTGCTGTTTTGGGCGCTATCACTAGCACAAGCCAATACTCAAACCAATTTCTAACCTTGATAAACCATTGTGTAAACCGAGCAGGAAAATTTGCCATGCCTCCCGTTATAATGGGGCGGTGAGGCACATTCACAGGGGTTGCTCCATCTTCATGCGGATCGAACATACACGGATTGTCATTACAGGCGCGGCGTCGGGGATTGGACGTGCCTTGCAGCAGCAGCTCGCTCGCTATCCCGCACAAATCGTCGCCGTTGACCGTGACGAAGTGCAGCTCAGACTGGCGGTTGACGCGATCCAATCCGGCGCAGCAACCGTGCATCCGTTTGTGAGCGATGTGTCCACGGAAGAAGGGGTTGATGAGATTTTCGACTATGCGGTAGACGCGATGGGCGGCATCGATTTGTTTATCGCGAACGCGGGCTTTGCTTACTACGAGAATCTCGCTGATGCAGACTGGTCGCGGCTTGAGCATCTAGTAAAGGTGAACGTGTTATCGCCCATTTACAGCGCCGTGAAGATGCGCGAATTGAACCGCGTTCGCCCCTACAAAATGGTTATCACCGCGTCTGCGATGTCATTGCTGCCGCTGCCCGGATACGCGCTGTACGGGGCGACCAAAGGGATGCTGCACCACTTTGCGCAGGCTTACCGCTACGAGCTAGATGACCCTCGCCATTTGATGTTGGTCTACCCGATCGGTACACGCACCGCCTTTTTTGATACGTCCGGCGCGCCTATCCCGTGGCCTACGCAAACGCCGGAGTATGTCGCCAACCGTATCGTGCGCGGCATCGAGCGCGACAAAAAAGCGGTCTATCCATCGGTGACGTTTCAAATGTTGATGCTAACGGGACGGTTTTGTCCGCCCGCGCTCCGCTTGTGGCAGTATATCGAACTGCGGCGCTTCCAGCGTTGGCGCGAAGCGCAGTAATTACGCTTTCTGTTCAAACCACATTTGTCCCATGCGGAGTTCACCGGGTTGCAAAATGAATACGCCCGTCCCCGGCACGCCCTGATCAAACAGATTGAAACCGTCGTTGGTATTGGTGACAGGTTCCACGGCGAAGAATGATTTGCCTTCCGGTGCGTACAAAATCGCGCATACGAACTGCTCATCCGCACCGAAGTCAATCGCCGTCCCCGATGTTGGATACACAAACCGGATAGCTTTTCCCGGCAGATGTCCCGTCAAGCAGTCATCATAGACCTGATCACCGAGCGGACGCAGCTCATTGAAATCTAGCCGTTCAGGCCGCAAGATCGGGGCGCGGTAAGCAAGGTCATCTTCTAACTCAAAGTAATGCGTGTATGGCAGTTCCAACGCAACCGCATCGCTCGGATCGAGCAGCACGCGCTGAAAATAAGGATGATGTCCGAAGCCCGCCGGAAACGCCGACTCCGACTCGTTGCGTACTGCCGTATCGAGGACAAAGCTCCGATCAACAAGACTGTAGATCAAGCGGGACGTAAAGGCGAACGGGAAATTCACTTTTTCTAGTGTACGTGAGGTTAAATTCAGCACGATCTCAGTACTGCTGGCGCGTTCGACCTGCCACGCGTGGTATCTGCCAACGCCATGAATCGCCGTCCCATCTTTGGAGGTTGGCTCAAGCTGGTAAGTGTTGCCAAGAAAGCTGAACCGCGCGTCACGCAGCCGATTTGACCACGGCACAAGCGGGAAACTCGCCGTCAGGCTGACTTTGCCATAATCAGCTTCAGCGGTAGGACGCATGAAATCCAGCCAGCGATCCCCGTGCCGGACGCGCGCATAAGCGATTGCGCCGCCCGTTTCAGGCAGTATTCCAACTTGCCAGTATGCATTCTCCATGCGCAACAATGTGGTCATAGCTATCCTCAACTACGCGTCCGTACAATGAAACCGCCAACTATCGCGAGTTGGCGGACTCAGGGACTAGTATAACGCAGCCGTGGTGAAGCTTATGGGGTAATCTCTACCGCCGACGCCAAGACCCAGCCTTGAAGCCCCGTATTGTCGTCGCGTACGAACAGCCACGTCTTGTCATTGCTTTCATCGAGGATGAAGACCGATACACCTGCACCAATTTTGCCGAGCGCCGTTGTCCCGGCTGGTTCAGCCAGCAAGTCTTGGGCGGCGGTCAGTTTGCCCTGTTTCGCAGCAACCGTGGCGGCTAACGTTTTACGCAAACTGCGCACGACGATATTGTCAACGCACACATAGGTGTTAGGAGCCGCTTGGATGCCTACCGCGCCTGCGCTGAACGAGGTATCTGTAGCGGTATTGACCAACTCGCCATCGATGAACAGCCGCATCGTGATGTCTTGCATCTCAACACGAACATCGTACCACTGCTTCGTCGTCACGCCTTTTTCGCTGGAGGGGAAATCCTTCTGTCCATTCGGCGTCCATTTCTGAAAAAATGTATTTTTCTTCAGCGCGTCCAGCCCGACGTAATAACTGCTCGGTTCAATATCGGGAGAAGGGCGTTCTTGCACGCGCAGCGCGATCTGCACGTTGCCCGCATTCGTATCGTACTGGTCGAATTCGAAGATTTGCATACGGAAGCTAATGCCGTAATCCGACCAACCGCTAGAGCCAATAATATTGAACTGATTCCAGTCGCGTTCGCCCGTCGCAATACAGAAAACATGATTTTGCTTATTCGTCTTATCGACTTCGATGCTCCAACCGCCTGTTAACTGATCAAGATCGCTCACATCATCGGTTTCAAAGTCCTTCGCATACATCATCGACAAATAGGGCGGCGGTGGCGCGGGCGTCAAGGTGAGCGTTGCCGTAGGGATCGGCGTATGGGTCGGCGGCGGCGTATCAGTTGGTGTATTGGTGATGGTCGGCGTGCTGGTGGCAGTTGGCGTATCCGAAGGTGCCTGTGAAACCAACGGCAGTTTGCCAGTACTTGCCAGCAGCAGCAGAACGATGCCAACGATCACGATCCCTGCCGCGCCAATCGTGAGCCACGGCGTACTAGGGGCGACGATGCGCATCTGTTGGCGCTCGATCTGATCCGTAGACAGCTTGATCGTAGCATCGCGCTCATGTCCGATGGCGTGCGGGAGTGGTTTAGCCCCCGATGGGAATGGCGTTTTCGGGGCAGGCACAACCAGCGGCGTGACCTTGCGCTTGGGGCGCAGCGTATCAAGCGGATCGTCAGACGGCATTTGACCGGAGGCCGCGATCTCAAAGGCGGCGGCGAACTGCTTGGTCGAGGCAAACCGATCCGCGCGGTCTTTCGACAACGCTTTATTGATCACATATTCCACGGATTCAGGGATGTCGTCGCAGCGTCCTCGCAGCGGTGGCGGCGGCGTATTCAGGTGGCTTGTCATCAGCGAAAAGGGGGTTTCACTGGTAAATGGCAGCGATCCGCTCAACATTTCATAGGTCATCACCGCCAAAGAATACTGATCGCTCCGCCCATCCAATGGCAAGCCTTGCCACTGTTCAGGGGACATATACGTAGGCGTCCCTACGGCAGAACCGGGGCGTGTGAGCGTCGTTTCGTCCACCACTTTGGCGATCCCGAAATCGGTCAGGATGGCATTGCCTTGCTCGTCCAGCAGCACATTTTGCGGCTTGATGTCGCGATGGATCACACCGTGTTGATGCGCGTAATCAAGCGCTTCGGCAAGGTCTTGCACGATCTTGCCAGCCCGTTCGAGCGATAAACGGCCCTGTTGCAACAGCGTGGAGAGTGTTCCGCCCGTGTGCAGTTCCATGACGAGATAGAGATAGCCCTCATCTTCGCCATAATCGAACACCTTCAAAATGTGAGGGTGATTTAAGCGCGAGACAATTTCTGCTTCGCGACTAAAGCGTTTGGAAAATTCGAGAAATGTTTGTTCATTATGCCGCTGTTTAGCATCCGCCACGCTGGTTATTTTGATGGCGACTTCACGCTTGAAGGCTTCTTGCCGCGCGCGGTAAATGAAGGACATGCCGCCTGATCCGAGGTAGCCCGTGATTTCATATTTGCCTAGTTTCTTGCCAACTAAGCCTAAAACGTCTGCCATACACCGCCTAGCCCCCTAATGCAGCAAAGACAACCGTAATGCTAAAGGACATTTTACATTCAGCATATTCTATTATATGTCCATGCGGCTGTTTTATTACATAAACGATTCGTTGGGTTAGGGTCGAGGTTTATTGAGAAAGTACGTTTTCTCTGCTTACACTCTACGTCGCGTTGATGGCAATAGAGGCCTGTTCTGGCAAGTTTCGTTTTCATCAAAAATTGGGGATTGGCGCTGTCGGTTGTGTCCTACAATGATGAATGCTGTAGGAAAGGGGAACTACCATGTCATCTCAATTTCTCATGCTGCTGATGTTCACTATCCTTGGTGTCGTTTTCATTCTACAAGGGCTACCGGGGCTGCTTTCCGGTGAATTGTACTTACGCGGCAAGTATGGGCGCGCGACACGTTACACAGGCAACAAAGCGGTCGCGATGGGTTTCGGGACGGTGGCATTTGGCCTTCTGATCATTCTGAATGGTCTGTTCCTCGGTCTGGGACAAACCCTACCCAAATCGGCTACAGCGATGGCGGGTGTGATTATGGGTGTCGCGGTCTACGTGGTTTGTTGGGTGATTTCGTGGTTCGTCAGCGGCACGGCGACGCGCGAACGTACTCGCTCGTGGTGGGGCTGGTAAGCAGTCCAATCAACGCTAACGGGCGCGTTCCTCTCGGCTGATCGGACTTCGCAAAGGGCACAGCTAAGCTTGGCTTGTGCCCGATTCACAGCCTGAATAACCGACGCGCACCGTTGATCACCGCATCCGCGATGTGTTTCAACCACTGCGCCAATTTGCCCTCATCAAACAAGCTCTTGACGATGCCACCCACGAAACGGGTGAGGACAGCCTCGGTCAACAGCCGGAAAAACAATGTTAAGCAACCCATACACTACACCTCTCCTCACTGTATAGCTGAGTATACGTGCTGACTCGGATAAAGTTTCGTACTATTGAGCATAGCATCAAGTCGCGAAAGGTCATCGTCGTGTCGTCTACGCTGCCCAACTATCCCGTGCCGTTCATCGCCAACGTCGTGCTGTCGTCCTCGATCTTTTTCGGTTGGCCTCACCGCTCTCTGATTTACGACTCAACATTTCTGCTCAACACACATCACCCGCGCCCATTGCTGACAGGGCTTGAGCATCTGCCCGACGGCGCGAGTGTACTGATCGCCAATCACTATCAACGCCCCGGCTTGTGGATCGGCTGGATCGGCGCGATGCTGGCGGTCGGCTTGCACTCACGTAACCACGTCGATCCGCCACTGCGTATGATTTCGACCGATGAGCAGCGTTTCCGGTGGCGTGGGCAATGGCGTACTGTGCCGTTTTCGCGCTGGTTTTTGAGGAGAGTCGCCCGCTTCTGGGGCATGATCCCGATGCCCGCCGACGACGCCGACACCAGCGGACGTGGTGGAGCGCTCCGTCAAGCCCTGCGCTATTTGCAGCAGGGTCAAAGCATCCTCATTTTCCCTGAAGGCGAAGTTGGTACAGCCTTTCAGATGACGGATGCCTTGCCCGGTACAGGCACATTTTTGGGACTGGCTACCCGTTACGCACCGATCTTGCCTGTGCGGTTCTGGGAAGACGGCGATCAACTGCGCGGGCATATCGGATCGCCCCTCAGTTTCAGTAGTCGTGACGATGCAGGGCTGCGTGCGGAGGCGATGACGGCAATTCAGAGCGTTCGTCCGTAAAATCTTGGCGTTTTCCCAGTTCCAACTGGACGATGCGCCGAAATTGGTGTATAAGCGATCTCGGATTGGAAACGTTCTCAACTGATCCTCAACCGATTAATGAAATGTGGAGTCAATTCTCCCTATGGGCATGAACCCCGCCGCCACCGAGTCCGGGAAGGGCTTCGACTGGGAAGTTACCAAACGTCTCGCCAGCTACCTGACGCCCTATAAACGCCGCTTACTGGTGGCGGTCGGCGCGATGTTGTTCACCGTTTCCGCGTCGATCATCGGCCCGCGCCTGATCGGGCTGGCAGTCGAAAGCGGCGTGCAGCAAGGCGATGTCTCCATGATCGGGCTGGCGGTGTTCGGCTACCTGCTTGGCGAAACGTTAGGCTTGCTCGGCTTCCGCATCCAGATTCACAACATGTCTTACGCGGGACAGCGCGTGATCCAGAAATTGCGCGATGAGCTGTTCAGTCGCATCCAATATTTTTCGATGTCGTTCTTCTCCACCTACGAGACAGGCCGCATCATCGCCCGCGTGATCGGGGATGTGAACGTGCTGCGCGAAACGCTGACATGGGCAGTCGTCGGCACCATGCGCGACATGCTGATCCTCGTCGGCGTACTGTTCAGCATGATTCTACTCAGCCTGCCGATGACTGCCGTGATGGTCGTTGTGATGATCGTGCTGCTGGTCATCGCCAACCTGTGGCGCATCTACGCCCGCGATGCCTACAACGCCACCCGCGAATCGAACGCCAAAGTCAATGCTGAACTGTCCGAAGCCTTCAACGGCGTCCGCGTCACTCAGAGTTTTGCCCGCGAACCATACAACTATCGGCGCTTCACGCAGACGCTCAACAAGGACGTGCGCGACACCAACATGAAGACCGCCCTGATCGCGGCGCTATTCTTCCCCAGCATCGAACTGATCGGCGGCGCGGCGATTGGATCGCTGATTATCGTAGGCGGCACGTTAGCCATACAGGGGCAGCTTTCCGTCGCGACGCTCGTCACCTTTGTGCTGTATATCGATCAAATCTTCTTCCCGATCCGCATGTTGGCACAACGCTACAACATGTTCCAAGCGGTGATGGCAGCGGGCGACAAGATTTTCACCTTGATGGACACACCGATTGAGATCAAAGACGCGCCCGACGCTGTCGAAATGCCCTCCGTACAAGGACATGTGAAATTCGATCATGTCAATTTCGGATACGCCAACCGCGAAGACGCCGTCGAGGAAACGCTCGTCCTACGCGACATCAACTTGGATGTGGCAGCGGGTACCTCGGTCGCCTTCGTGGGTCATACGGGCGCGGGCAAAAGCAGCATGATCAAACTGCTTACCCGTTTTTACGATGTGACGGGTGGCAGCCTGACCGTCGATGGCTACGACCTCCGCGCCGTGACGCAAGCCAGCCTGCGCCGTCAGATCGGTGTTGTGCTGCAAGAAACGCACCTATTCGCGGGCACGGTGATGGACAACATCCGTTACGGGCAGTTGGAAGCCAGCGACGAGGCCGTGATCGAAGCCGCCACAGCGGTCGGCGCGCATGACTTCATCAGCCGCTTGGAGCAAGGCTACCAGACCGAGATCAAGGAAGGCGGCGCGCTGCTTTCGGCAGGGCAGAAGCAGTTGCTATCGTTTGCCCGCGCCCTGCTCGCCGATCCGCGCGTGCTGATTCTCGATGAAGCCACCAGCAGCATCGATACGCAAACTGAAAAAATCATTCAAGACGCCCTCAAACGTCTGCTCAAAGGCCGCACCAGCTTCGTGATCGCCCACCGCCTGAGCACCATCACCAGTTCCGATTGCATCGTCGTGATGGAGCACGGACGCATCATCGAGCAAGGCACGCATCAAGAACTTTTGGCGCGCGGCGGCGTCTACCATAATCTGTATTCGATGGCCTACGCCCGCCCCTTGACGGGACAGCTAGGCGAACCCTCAGCCGTGAAATGAGAAATAACCCGACATGACCTCAACGATCCCCTTTGATTATCACATGCACAGCAACTATAGCTGTGATTGCCGCGTGACCATGCAGCAAATGTGCCGCGAGGCCGTCCGCAAAGGCATCCCGGAGATCGCCTTTACGGAGCATTTCAACCGTCACCGTGACGACATCTGCTTTGAACACTACGATCCCGATGCCTTCTTCAAGGGGCTTGCCGAGGTGAACGCCGAATTCAACCCGCAGGGCTTGGTCATCAAGGCGGGTATTGAAGTTGGCGAGATGCACTTATATCGTGCCGAAGTCGATGCCGTCCTGAACAACTATCCTTACGATGTCGTGCTCGGCAGTATGCACTGGAATCACGGCGAGAGCATCTTCAGCATGAAATATTTCGAGAAGCGCGAGCCGAAAGCCGCCGCGCGCGAATATTTCGAGGAAATGCTGGAAATGGTCGAGGCGGGCGGCTTCGATGTGCTCAGTCACATCGACGTGATCAAGCGTTACGCGTTCCAAGTCTACGGGCGGTTCGCGCTGGCTGAATACGAAGCATTCGTGCGGCCTGTGTTGGCGGCGTGCGTCAAACAGGGCATCATCCCGGAGATCAACACCAGCGCGCTGCGGATGCATGTCGCGCAGACACATCCCACCATCGAGGCGCTGCACTGGTACCGCGAACTCGGCGGGACATCGATCTCCATCGGCAGCGACAGCCACAACCCGACGCAGCTTGGCACGGGGCTGGACATTGCCTTGAGCATGGCGCATGAGGCGGGGTTGCAGCTTGCCCGCTTCTCGCAGCGCCACATCATCGAGAGCATTACCGCCTAGCACATTTCAATCTGCCCTCAAACGCGCTATGCTAGTATCAAATCACACGCGTTGGGGGCAATTCATGAAGCTCTGGTCAAATTACCACGTCGCGCACAGCGTCACCGAGGCGCTCACCCTGCTCGGCAATTACGGCGGACAAGCGCAAATCATCGCAGGCGGCACCGATCTCCTGATCGATTTGCAGCAGGGCAACCATGAGCCGAAAACTGCTCTGATCGATATCACCAAAGTGCCGGAAATGGCACTGATCGAGCAAGACGGCGATACGCTGATCATCGGCGCAGGCGTGACGCACAGCAGCATCGTCGCCACGCCGATTATTCAAGAACGTGCAACGTGTCTAGTGGAAAGTTGCGGCGTCGTTGGCGGGCCACAGGTGCGTAATGTGGCGACTTTGGGCGGCAATGTCGCGCACGCCATGCCTGCCGCTGATGGCACGTTGTCGCTCGTCGCGCTGGATGCCGAAGCCGAGGTCGCCAGCCCTGACGGACGCCATTGGTATCCGATCCAGCAGGTATTCGTCGGCCCCGGCAAATCGGTCATCGACCCTTCACGCCAAGTCTTGACGCGTTTCCGGCTCAAGTTGACAGGTACGCACGCTGGCTCGGCCTTCCATCGGATCATGCGCCCGCAAGGGGTGGCGCTGCCTATCCTCGGTTGTGCTGTCAGTGTAGCGTTGGATGATGACGAACGCTTTCAAACCGTCGGCATTTGTCTCGGCCCGATCGGCCCCACGCCCGCCCGCGCCGTTGAGCTAGAAACCCGTCTGATCGGGCGCACGGCTGATCCGTCGGTAATTGCCGAAATTGCCGATTACGGGCGTCAGGCGCTGCACCCGCGTACCAGCAAATACCGTGCCACCGCCGAATACCGCGTCGAGATGATCGAACTGCTGCTGCGCCAATCGCTCACGGCGGCGGTCAACCGCGCACAAGGCATCACGACGGAACCCTTTAGCGCCGAGTGATGGATTAGTCATCATGCGCATCGCGATCCTCTCCGACATTCACGGCAATCTCGTCGCGCTAGAAGCAGTTCTGCGCGATATGCACGCGATGTTGCCTGACGCCATCGTGTGCTTGGGCGATGTCGGCGCGGATGGCCCCGATCCGCGCGGTGTGATCGCAATGTTGCGCACGCTCAACGCCAGTTTTGTGATGGGCAACGCCGATGAACAGCTTCTCGATCCTACGCTTGCGCCGCCCGTCACCCCCAACGATGACACGCCCAAATTTCAGGCCATGTGGGAGTGGGGATCCGCGCAACTGAACGACGCAGATCGCTCTTTCGTCCGCGCCTTTCAGCCTACCATCTCGATCCCGCTGGATACTGACTTCACAATGTTGTGTTATCACGGATCGCCGCGCTCGAACGTCGAAGCCATCCGCGTGACTACCCCCGATGAGGTGCTTGACCCGTATTTTGGCGGGCAATCCGCGCGGATCATGGTGGGCGGGCACACGCACCAAGCCTTCTTCCGCCGTCATCGCCATCGTTGGGTGATCAATCCGGGCAGCGTCGGCTTACCCTTCGAGTGGAACCCGCAGCGCAACCAGATGATCAATCCAGCGCGGGCAGAATACGCCATCCTGACGTGGCAAGCAGGGCAATGGAACGTCGATCTGCGCGCTGTATCCTTCGATCTCGCCGCCTTTGCCCACAGCGTTCGCCAATCCGGCCTCCCCTATGCCGATTGGTTCCTCGCGGATTGGCAGATGGACTAACCGCCAGCCAACATCAACCACACCACCTTGTAGATCATGGCTCGGCATTCTTTACATGATCCATGTAGAATTGTTTAGAATTTGGAAAGCGTTGTGAGATGTAGACAAATCATCTATGGTGCGAATGCGTATTGTGGTATGCTTGTGAAACTTGGAACGAGGAGGATGCTTTGCCATACCAATCTGGTGGGGAACGAAAGAGCAGTGTGCAACTGGGTGTTGGACGTTCTCTGTGGTCAGGCTCGATAGCCTCGTTCGTCCCCGAACGGGTACTTGACGGCATCCCCGGCTTTCTGGCGTGGTTCAGCCTCATTTTTGTCATTTTCACCGCCATTTACGCGCCGTGGATCGCCTTCAATACCGCCGTCGTCATCGCCGTGTACATGGCGGGGCGGATGGTGCTCGGCGCGATAGGTACCACGATGGGGCTGCGCAAAATCCGCCAGTGGGAGCGCACCGATTGGCGTGCCCATTACGAGCAAACCCGCAGCACCGACAGCCTCGCGTGGGAAGATGTCACGCATGTCGTGTGCATCCCCAACTACAAAGAAGAACTCTCGATTCTGCGTCAAACCCTCGTCCGCTTGGCAGAAAGTCCTTTAGCCAAGGAACAGGTCGCGGTCGTGCTGGCGATGGAAGCAGGTGAACCGCAAGCGGGCATGAAAGCCATTGCGCTCAAGGAAGAATTCGCCACCTGCTTCAAGCACATCCTGCTCACGCTCCATCCGAAGGGGCTATCGGGCGAGTTGCAAGGCAAATCCGCCAACGAAAATTGGGCGATCCGCAGCGCGCGCCGTCACTTCGTGGAAGAACTCGGCTATCCGCAAGACAATTTGATCATCACGATCTGCGATGCCGACTCGCTGCTGCATCCGCTGTATCTGGAATGCCTGACCAGCCATTTTGCCACCTCCAAGATGCGCCATTCGACGGTCTGGCAGTCGCCTATCCGCTATCACTCGAATATCTGGAGCATTCATCCCGCGCTTGGCTTGGTGCAAGCCTATTCCGCCGCGTGGGAGCTGGCCTATATGGCAGCGCCGTGGTGGCATCCGCTTCCGATCTCGACTTATTCGCTCAGTATGCACTTGGCGGAAGATGTCGGCTTCTGGGATACGGACGTGATCGCGGAAGATGTTCACATGTTCATCAAGTGCTTCTTCCGGCGCAGCGCCAAACTGCACTTGGGTCGCGTCTATTTGCCCTTCTCCGGCAATTCCGTGACGGGCAACACCTTCTTCGAGGCGTGCAAAAACCGCTATCAGCAAACCATTCGCCATGCGTGGGGCGCGAAGGAAATCGGCTATACGCTGGCGCAAATTTTGGAACGCCCCGATGCGGCTCCGCTGCGTGCCCAGCAATTATTGTTCCGTGTCACGCACGATCACATCATGTCCGGCGCGGGCTGGATCGCCATGACCTTCGGGCAACTGCTGCCGCTGCTGCTGCACCCGACCCTGACGACCGAATTATCAACCGCGCCGCAGTTCTACATTCTGCAAGTTGCTTTTGCGGCGGTTGGTGTGCTCGGCGTCGTGTTCTGGTGGATCGACCTCCGCTTGCGTCCGCCGCGCCCGACTCCGTGGACGCTGAAAGAGATCGGCGTGACGATCTTGAGTTTCGCCATGCTCGCTCCGCTGACGGTCTTGTTCGTCGCCTTGCCGGTCATGCAAGCGCAAACACGGCTGCTGTTGGGGATGCCGATCCAATATCGCGTAGCACGCAAAGTTTAAGGGGGATTGACAAGGGGTTAATCATCCCTTATCATGTTCCGCTTGGGAAATCATGATGAATATACGCATCTTACCACCTATCACGCCTCGTGCGTCTAAACCGTCTTTACGGCGGCGGGGGTTGTATTTTTCATTTTCCCGTTCACCATTTCCAATACGAATCGTTGAAAGAGCCATGGATGGCTCTTTTTTTTGCCTAGTGCCCGCCGCTAAGAGGGAAAATACGTGACCACACTCCGACTCCCCGGCCTGATCGATCCACACGTACACTTGCGCGAACCGGGCGCGACGCATAAAGAAGATTTCGGCTCCGGCACGCGGGCAGCGCTGGCAGGCGGCATCACGATGGTGCTGGCGATGCCCAACACGCAGCCGCCGCTGATCGATGATGCCAGCCTGAAGTTAGCAGAGTTGGGCGCCGCGGAGAAAGCCGTTTGCGATTACGGCATTTATCTTGGTGCCAGCGGTGACAATATCGAAACGGCCGCCAGCCTCGCGCCTCGCACCGCCGGTCTGAAGTTCTACCTCGATGCGACCTTCGGCCCGCTGCTGATCAAAGACCTCGCCACCCTGCGCGAACACGTCGCCCGCTGGCCTAAAGACCGTCCGATTGCGTGCCACGCCGAGCAGATGTCGGCGGCGGCGGTGCTGACCGTCGCGCAGCTTGAGAATCGCGCCGTGCATATCTGCCATGTCAGCCGCCGCAGCGAGATCGAGCTGATCCGTGACGCGAAAATGCGCGGGATCGCAGTAACGTGCGAAGTCGGGCCACATCACCTGTTCCTGTCCGAAGCCGACATCCCGCGCCTCGGCAGTGGTCGTTGTGAAGTCCGCCCGCGTCTCGCCACACCGGATGATCAGGCCGCGCTGTGGGCGAACATGGACGTGATCGACTGCATCGCCACTGATCACGCGCCGCACCTGCTGTCCGAAAAAGACAGCGCCAACCCGCCGCCCGGCTTTCCCGGCCTAGAAACTTCGCTGCCCCTCATGCTGACCGCCGTACACGAGGGGCGGCTCACGCTCGACGCGCTCATCGACAAAATGCACACCGCGCCCAAACGCATCTTCAACTTACCCGCGCAGCTCGACACGTGGATCGAAATCGATGTGGACGCCGCATGGACGATCCGCCACGAGACAACCATCTCGCGCTGTGGTTGGACGCCCTTCGATGGCAAGACGGTACGCGGGCGCGTCCAGCGTGTCACACTGCGCGGCGAACGCGCCTACGACAACGGCACTTTTTACGCACACCCCGGCACAGGGCGCAATCTCGCGCCAGCCCACCAACCCGTATAACGCTAAGGAGAACCCACCCATGACATTTTCAGGCCAGATGATCAACGCCGAAACCAAACGGCTGCCGTTCGACGCCAAGCACGATGGACGTTTTGAAGGCCAGCATATCCTCTCCATCGGGCAGTTCAGCCTGCAAGATTTGGTCTACATTTTCGACGTAGCCGAGGAATTCCGGCTGATGGTGCGGCGGGTCGGGGCGTTGGAACTGCTCAAGGGGCGCATCCTTGCTAACCTGTTTTACGAACCCTCGACGCGCACCTCGTCCTCGTTCATCGCGGCCATGCAGCGGCTCGGCGGGACGGTTATCCCGATCAACGAAGTGCGTTATTCCAGCGTGTCCAAAGGTGAATCGCTGCCCGATACCATCCGCACGCTCGAATCCTACGCCGATGTGATCGTGCTGCGCCACCACGAAACGGGTTCCGCCGCGCTCGCCGCCAAGTACGCGCACAAGCCCGTCATCAACGCGGGCGACGGCATCGGGGAACATCCGACGCAAGCCCTGCTCGATCTGTACACCATCCTGCAAGAGCGTGCCAAGGTCAGCGGCCTAACCATCACCATGCTCGGTGATCTCAAGTACGGGCGCACGGTGCATTCTCTCGCCAAGCTGCTCTCCCTGTTCGATGTCAAGATCAACTACGTCTCGCCCGAAATCTTGCGGATGCCCGCCGACCTGATTACACACTTGGATGGCAAAGGCATCAAGCAGACGCAGCACACCGATCTCGACGCGGTACTCAAAGAGACGGACATCCTGTACGTCACGCGCATCCAAAAAGAGCGTTTCAGCAGCGAAACTGAGTACAATAGTGTGAAGAATAGCTACGTGATCACGCCGGACACGCTGGCGCAGGCCAAGCCGGATATGGTCTTGATGCACCCGCTGCCCCGCGTCGGTGAGATCAGCATGGAAGTCGATGACGACCCGCGCGCCGCCTACTTCCGCCAGATGGAGTACGGCGTTTACATCCGTATGGCGCTGCTGGCGCTCGTGTTAGGGAAGGCGTAATGTCACAAAGTTTCCTTGAACAGCTAGAAGCCCGCGCCAACCAGAGCAAGAGTCTGCTGTGTATCGGTCTCGATCCGCACGCTGATTTGCTGCCGGAGAACACCGCCGCCGCCGCCCGCGATCTGTGCTTCCGTGTGATCGACGCGACCGCCGATCTTGCCTGCGCGTTTAAGCCGAACAGCGCCTTTTTCGAGGCGTTCGGCGCACAGGGCTTTGCGGCACTCAAAGAGGTAATCGCGCATGTGCCGCATGACATCCCTGTGATCCTCGATGCCAAGCGCGGCGACATCGCCAGCACAGCGGAAGCGTATGCGCACGCGGCTTTTGATGAACTCGGCGCGACGGCGATCACCTTGAGTCCGTATCTGGGGCGCGAGGCGGTCACACCATTCGTGAAGCGGGCAACGCGCGGTGCCTTCATCCTCGCCCGTACCACCAATCCTAGCTCGGCGGAATTCCAAACGCTGATCGTGGATGGTCGCCCGCTGTATCTGCATGTTGCCGAGCAAGCCATGTCATGGAGCGATCAGAACAACATCGGCTTGGTGGTTGGCGCGAACGATCTCACGGCGCTGACGGCTATTCGTCAAAAGCTGCCTAAAGCGTGGTTCCTCGTCCCCGGCGTCGGCGCGCAAGGTGGCGATCTCGAAGCAGCGCTGGACGTTGGCTTGCGCGAAGATGGCTTAGGATTGCTGATCAACGTTTCGCGGTCAGTGATGTCTGGAACTGACCCACATCATGAAGCAATCCGCCTATGGACAATCATTAATGAACGCCGTCAGCGCCTTGTACATAAGAGCGCTGAACATCGAAGGATACAGGTGTTAGCCCAAGCACTCGCAGATGCGGGTTGCGTGCAGTTCGGTACATTCACTCTGAAATCGGGTCAGCAATCCCCGATTTATCTTGACTTACGGCGGTTGGTATCTTATCCGCAGCAATTGCAAATCATAGGACGTTTGCTGGTGGAAGTACTGGCGAGATTGCCTTTTGAACATATCGCGGCGATCCCATACGCTGCGCTGCCAATCGCGACGGCTGCTTCTCTGGCGGGTGGATACTCGTTAGTGTATCCACGTCGCGAAGTCAAAACGTATGGTACGAAAGCGACGGTGGAAGGCGTGTTCCACCCGAACGATACCGCCGTAGTGGTAGATGATCTCGCCACCACAGGCGACAGCAAATTCGAAGCTATCGCACGGCTGACGGACGCGGGCTTGCTGGTCAAAGACATCGTGGTAGTGATCGACCGCGAACAGGGCGCGCTCGAAACGCTGCAAGCCGCTGGCTACCGCTTCCATGCGCTGGCGACGTTACATCAACTGCTGGACGCGTGGGAGCGTCTTGGCGTGCTCTCCGCTGTTATGCGTCGCGAGGTAGATGACTATCTGAAAAGCCAGCGCGTCTAGCTACGCCTTCTGTTCTTCCGGCGGTTTGATGGCCTGAAAATTGCGGTACAGCAGAAAATCGTAAACGAGCTTGAGGCCGCCCGCCGCGAAGAATGGCACGCTCAACCACCCCGCGTTAAACAATGCGCCTGTCAATCCCGGCGAAAGTGCAGCCGCGACCGTGCGGGCGATGCTCGTTACACCATTGGCGGCAGAGCGTTCGGCGGGATCGACTACCGCTACTGTGTACGATTGACGCGTCGGCACATCCATCTGCGAAATGCTGAAACGTGCCAGCAAGACGATGATCGCCAGCGGCAAGTTGGGCATGAGCGGCACCAGAATGAGCAAGAAATTCGATGGTACGTGCGTAAAAACCATCGTGTTGATCAAGCCGATGCGTGCGGCGACTCGAGCAGCAGCAAGCGCCGACAAGCCTGCTAGAAAATTCGCACCAAAGTAAATGCTGCCGATAACAGCCGGATCGACCCCATAGCGTTTGTTGAACCACAGCGCTACGATACTCTGCACCACCAAGCCGCCCGCGAAGGCGTCCAGCATGAACAGCGCTGATAGCCTATACACCACTTTACGAGATTTGTTCAGCCCAAACAGGCTTTGCAAGGTGGGTGCAGTCGTCTTGGCAACTTCGACGGCTTCCGACAATTGCGTGAACATCATCCCAAGCACCGCGCCAAGAATTCCATAACCTATAATCACCACGCGATAGCTGTTTAACGGCGTCTGTCCACTATTTTGCAGTGCCTGCGCCAAGAATCCACCCGCTAACGATCCTAATCCCGTCGTGAACGAACCAAGCAGGTTGTACCACGCAAATACTTGCGTGCGCTGCGCATTAGTCGTTGTTTCGGGCAGGGCGGCTTGCTCAATGGCGAGAAACGGGCCGACTTCATTGCCGCTAGGGCTGATCGTGCCAATAATCGCCGTGATCACCAGTAGCGTGATGTCATTGGTCAGCGCGAACACCACGCCCGCCAGCACCATCAGCCCCGCGCCGATCATCAGCATTCGCCGCCGTCCAAAGCGGTCAGCGATGATCGTGATCGGCAGCGATATCACGGCATCGCCCAGCAGCGTCAAGCTCAAGACGAGGCCGATCTGGGAGTCCGTCAGTCCAACCGCCGAAAGATACAATCCCAGCACGATCGCGAGGAAACCATAGGCAAAAAGGCGCACCGTGCGCGTCGCGAACAACAGCCGACCATCACGACTCAGCGTCCGCAGAGCATCAAATTCAGGCAACCGGAACATGTTGATTGTCCTAAATGAGGAGATATCACCTGATTATAGCTCCCACCCGCTGAGAATCCGCTTGTGGCATTAGGTGTCACAGAATGCCGTTATACTATCCCAAATGAATGGTGATCTCATATGAGCATTGGGAGCGCAATTAAGGTATCAATATAGCTTCTATTGTGGCAAAACGATGATCAGAAAGCCTTTATCTAGAACCACATTGATTGTGGTCTACATACTCCTAACAATTAGTATTCCGGCGCTAGTGTTAATCGTCGCATATGTGCTAATTATGCTGGGTTGGGGAACTGGTCTAATTGGCGATCCTCCGCCTCCGACCTACTATGCAGTAGCTTGGAACCCGAATGGCAAGGAGTTAATCGTCGCTGGAAAAGGGCTATGGCTGTTATCTGACGCCTTTCAAGAACAAGCGCATCTCAAACTGCCTGATACTTTTGGCGAAAGAGTCGTAACATGGAGTCCCGATGCCCAAAGTATATGGGTAGCTATGGATGGGCAAGTGCTCGAATGGGATCCTCAGAGCCAGAAATTAATCACTGTCATCGATAAGAGCAACAAAATTTCCTCCATCGACTGGAGTCCTGACTCGCAAAAGCTAGTCACCGGAACCACAAATAAATCAGTGCAAATATGGAATGCTTCCGACCGCATCCTACTTCAGACTTTGGCTGGACACACAACAGCAGTCCGAGTTGTAACGTGGAATCCGCAAAAACTTACTGAGGTCGCCAGCGGAGACGACAGTGGAGATGTCAAAATATGGGACATAGGCCGTTCCGTTGCGCTTCATAGCATTGATAGTGATGCACGACTCATCACTGCCTTGGCGTGGAGTCCCGACGGAAGAAAAATCGCGATTGGTGACAGCAATGGCATCGTGAAAGTTTTCGATGTGCGCAGTGGACAAATAACGTTTTCCACTACCCAATCCAAAGTAGGTTTCATCGTCGATATTGCTTGGAATCCAGCTAATGAGTCCGTAATCGCTGTAGCATATTCAACAAGCGTTTACCTCTGGGACATTGATTCAAATACTCTGTTGAAAACGCTCAACCTTGGAGATAGAGCAGTTACATCGCTTAGTTGGAATGCCATCAATACCACGCTTGCTGTCGCTTTCATTGATTCACGAATTTCACTCTGGAATACGACTACTGGTAACAAACTATCAGAGAAACGTCTTGAAAATTAGGAGGGTGACAAATGCCCATCTACTTCTATAGCACAAAAGGTGACTACGGCTGCTTCTCGAACTTCTCGCGGCACGGCTTCGAGCTTGATGGTGTCTATTGGCCTACCAGCGAACACTATTTTCAGGCGCAGAAATTCGTCGGCACGGAACACGTCGATCTGATCCGCGCTGCCAAAACGCCCAAGCAAGCCGCCAACATGGGACGCGAACGCACACGACCTCTCCGCACTGATTGGGAACAGGTCAAGGATGACGTGATGCGTCGCGCCGTACTGCGCAAATTCGAGACGCACGCCGATATTCGCGCGATCCTGCTCTCCACAGGCGACGAAGACATCATCGAGAACGCGCCGGGAGATTACTATTGGGGTTGTGGCGCGGATGGCAGCGGCAAGAACAAACTAGGCCAAATCCTGACCGAAGTTCGCACACTGCTCCGCCAACGCATAGCAGAGAATCCCTAAACAATCATCATACCTGCTGCACGGCTTTCCATGCCGTCGCCAGCGCTACTCCCTCGCCGCTTTCGGTGGGGGCAGGCGTGCCATCCACATGCGGACGCGCGATCAAGTGCCCGCACAGGTACAAATTCTCTAGCACCACCTTGCCTTGCTCGTCCAATGGTTGCATTCGGTCATTGACGCGCACGCCGAAGTAATGCACGGCATGTCCGCGTGGATCGAGCAAATCGTCGCTGAACCAGCGCGTGCGATCATGGTCATATTGCACGGGAAGGCCAAAGATCGGCTCCCAGATTTCCCCGCGATCATCACTCGCTAGTCCGCCGCCATACAAGCCGCCCGTGGCGAGGATCACGGCTTTCGCTTCGAACAGTTGCGGTTTGCCAGCCGCCGCCACTTCCACGCCAGTCACGCGCCGTCCACGCACCAGACCACGCTCCACGGGATGCCCCACCTGAAAGCGCATCCGATGATCGAGGAAATAGCGCCGGAAATGCTGAAATAAGCGCGTCCCCGGCACCGATGGCGGCAGCGTCGGCATTTCGAAGACAGGCACACCTAATTGAGTGCTCAAGTCTTTGACCACCATCGCTGGATCTTCCATACCGAGCACGGCGGGGAAGCCTACCGAAGTCGCACCGTTCAAACGGGGCTTCAAACTGCTGACGACTTGCTGGCGATAGCCCGCATCATCGAATTCGCGCGCGATGTCCGCTGGCGTTGCATCCCAGGCGCGGTTGCGGTCGGGCAGATCGATCACCGCCGTATGCGCGCCCGTTAGTGTGGGATAGTAATCACGCCAGCCCGTGAAGCCTACGTACAGCGGCTGTCTACCGATCTCGCCCGAATGCCCCGGCGCGGTCAGCACCGCCTGCTGCGCCGTGCCAAGTGCCGTCGCCAGCGTCTTCTGGTGGCTCAATTCGCCCACAAATGGCAGCCCGACTTTGGCGGTGAATTCGCGCCACAAGCGCACACTTGCCTCTACCGCGTCCAGCCCTGCCAGCGCATACGGATGATCGGGTACACGCGCCACCAAGTCTTGTAGCGCCATCCGCACATCGCCCCGTGCCGAGTCCCATACGCTGATCCACCCCGGCGTGACGATGATCGTGCCAATGCCCTGCGCGATCAGGCGCACCTTCAAGCCTCGTTCGAGCGCCATCGCCGCCGCTGCCAAACCGCTCCAGCCCGCGCCGACTACGATCACGTCATCCATGCGTCTTCAGTCCAGTCCAAGAAAAATAAATATCCTTACCGCACTACGTCTGCGGCGCTTCGGCCTGCTCCGGCACTGCCGCTAATCCCAATGAGCGCCGATAAATCGTCTCGTCCAATAATGCCTGCCGCAGTTGATGTCCCCATAACAGCGGACGGTTGCCACGAAAACGCTCTTGCACGAAATCCCGCAGCGCATCGATGGTCGTCGCTGTGGGCAGTTGGCATGTTTCTTGTAGCACACCCGCCGCCCGATACGCGCAGAAGCCAGCTTGACACGGCCCCATGCCCAAGCGCAGGTCGCGCCGCAGATCGTCCAATTTCACCGTCGGCCCCGCCTTCTTGATCGCGTCTTCGAGCTGTGGGCGCGTCACGATCTCGCACTCGCAGATCAATCCGCGATGGTTCGGGGCGTGCTCCAATTCGTCCTGACGCTTGGGCAGCGCGTGATAGCGCCGTAAGCCGTGCGCGGGGATCGGCAGTACCGTCGTCGCCGTCAGACACGGGCGCATTCTGCCGAGCTTGCCACCTACGAAATCAGAGATGCGTTCCGCCATCTGGCGATACGTGGTCAGCTTGCCACCGACAATCGACGCGATCCCGCCCACGCCTTCCTCGGCATGATCCAGCACGGCAAACGTCCGCTTGACATCGCGCCCCTCGCTGTCCAAATTATCACCTTTCGGAGACTCGTACAGCGGACGCACGCCTGCCCATGTCCGCAGTGCGCGCGCCTGACGGAAGGCAGGGATCATGATCTCGCCTTCATCCAGCATTTGCGTCACTTCGGCGGGGGTGATCTCGAAGTCGTCGGGACTCGGCACCGTGATTGAGGTCGTACCGATCACGCACACCGTCCCTACCGGTACCAGAATATCGCCATCACTCGGTGGCTTCAGACGGTTGATGATCGTATGCACCCAGCGCACATTCATCGCGATCATGATGCCTTTGCTGTGCCGCATCTTGATATGAATCCCGCCGATCATGTCCGCGATCAAGCTTGCCCACGGCCCGCTGGCATTCACGATGTAAGAGGTGTGGAGGCGCACTTGATCCCCCGTTTTACGGTTTTCTAGCAGTGCGCCCGTGACCATATCATTCGTTCTCTCGAACCCGATCACCTTGTGATAAATCAGCGCTTGACCGCCGAACTGCGCCGCGCCTTCCACCAGCGAATGTACCAGATCGAACGAATCGAGCGAACCATCTGGCACGCGGATCGCTGTGACCAGTGTCGGATCGAGCGCCGGAGCCAGCTTGAGCGCTTCGGCAGGCTTGAGGTCTTCAATCGGGATGCCCGCCGCCGCGCAACCACGTTTGAACGGCTCCACATAATCGAGCGGGTCTTGCCGGAAGCCCACGAACATCCCACCCGTATCTTCGATCACATGTGGCGCGATCTTGCGTAGGATCACGTTTTCCTCGGCGCACTCTTTGGCGCTTTCGGGGTCGCGCACGGCATAGCGTCCACCCGAATGCAGCAGCCCGTGATAGCGCCCCGATGTTCCCGTGCCGATGTCGTTCATCTCCGCCAGCACGACCCGGAATCCGCGTTGGGCAAGGTCAAAGAAGACCCCGCATCCGGTTGCGCCACCGCCAATGATTAGGACATCACATGTGATCGATTGCATGGGTAATTCGCCTGCGCTTCAATGCCGTAGATCAAAATGCACACAGGGTGCGACTCATCACACTATATTATAGCCCGTTCGGGGCACATCATTCACTGTTCCGTCGGGAATTGCCTCAGCCGGAATCGCTGCAACAGGCTCAACGTAACGAACGCAGGGATATTCTGACTGTACCGCTTCCACAAGCGGCGCGGTTCCGTACTCAGCCGGAACAGCCACTCCAAGCCGTTACGCTGCATCCAGACAGGCGCTTGCGGTTTGATTCCTGCGATGAAGTCGAATGCCGCTCCCACGCCGATCAAGACGGGCGCGTTCAGCCTATCCACATGCGCCGCCATCCAACGATCTTGCTTGGGCGATCCTAGCCCCACCCACACCACATCCGCCTGACTCGCGTTGATTTTTTCGACGGCTGCGGCGTCCTCTTGCGCGGTGAGGTCGCGATACGGCGGTGCGTCCATGCCAGCGATAGCGATCTGCGGATTCTGCTGCCGTAGCCGATCCGCCAAGTTCGTCAATGTCGCATCGGTTGTGCCATAAAAATAGTGGCGATGACCGCGCCCGCATAATGCTCGCATCAGATCGGGGCCATAGACGCGGCGCGTTTGCGTTTCACCCGCCAACCGACACAGCCACACCAGCGGCATTCCGTCCGGCGTCAGCAGCCCCGCGCGGTTGTACAGCCACCGCAGTGCCGGATCGCGCCGCCCGCTCATGATCACGTTCACATCCGCGCAGCACACGTAACGCGTGCCCTCGCGCCGTGCGATCCAGCCTTCGAGGATTTCTACGGCATCCGTCAGCGTGATCGCGCACACGCCATGACCGAGGATATTGACACGTGGAAATTCAGACGGACTCATCATTGGACAAATGGCGGCACGATGCGCATTCCGGTCACGAGGTCAAACACCTCGAACTTGCACTCTGGCAGCGTCAGCACCGCGCAGGTATTACTGCCATCCGTGTACTGCCCCGCTACCGAACCGGGGTTCAGAATCCACACACCGTCGATGCACGCCATCATCGGCGCGTGCGTATGACCGAGGATCAGCACCTTCACATCATGATCAATCGTCCCCGCCTCGTAAACCGCGTTCTCGAACATCGCGCGCGGACTCTTCGAGTACAGGTACACCTCATGATCGGACGGAATGCCATGCGCTACCACGATAGACGTTTCATCGAGCGTGATACTGAAATACGGCGGCAACGCGTCAATGAATTCGAGCGATTCCTGTTTCAGCAACCGGGCTTTGGTCGCGGGGTGAAAACCCAAATTACGCTTGATCCACTCTTGGCTGCGGCTGATCGCGGCGTCATGATTGCCCCGCACGCTGGGGATTGCCCTATTCTTGATCATTTCGATCACGGCGTCACCGTCCGGCCCTTTATCCACCAGATCGCCCGCGCACAATATCTGCTCGACGCCCTTTTTGTTCAGCAGTTCCAACGCGGCGATGAGCGACAACAAATCGGCATGAACATCAGCGATGAGTCCTACTTTCATGCTGTCTCCACCTAACATCTACGCAAAGGGATTATAGCCGAGCACAAACAGCAGCAAATTCGCCGCTGCGGAGGGGATAAACAGCGACACCGCGATGCCCAAGCAGATGAATGGGCCGTACGGAATCGCAGAAAATGCCCGATACCGACCGCGCCGCCGGAACCGATTCGCGATGAACACCAGCGCCCCGATCCCGCCCGTGAACACCATGATCAGCAGTGCTGGCCCCAACGCTTGCCAACCGAGAAGCAACCCGCCCAACGTCGCGATCTCCACATCCCCGAAACCGAGAATCGTCCGGCTGATGCGTTTTCCCGTTACCATGCGCATCGCGAAGCCGAAAACGAACCCGAACAGCCACAGCCCGAACATGATCCAGAAGGCATACCAGCCTGCTTGCAATCCCGCCGTTATGGAAAAGCGCGGATAAACCCACATCTCGATAAACGCCACTACCGCTGGAATCAAGATCGTCTCGATCATCACGAAGCGGTGTTCCATATCGATTACAGTGATCAACGTCAGCGCCGCGCCGTAAAACAACATAAACGGGATGTGCCAACCGCCGAAAAATTCATTATCCATGTAAGCCAGCGTCACCAACCCGTAGCCGAGCGCCAACCCCACCTCGATCACAATTCGTCGTGTGCGTCGTGGGGGATCAAAGATGTTTGTCTGGCGCAGCGCCGCGATCACGCCGCTGTATAACGGCAGCGGATGCAGCGATCCATCCTCACGACGCGGCAAAAAGTTGGGCAGCGTCGGCTTGACCGTCGAAAATGGGCTGCTTTTGGCGATGAAGTAATGACGACGCGCGGGCAGGTAATCCGCCAGCAGATTGATCAGCACGCCGACAAGGTAGCCGATTAGAGTGTTGATGAGAACCAGCATGTTGACGCATTCGGTGATAAACGAGCCACGATAAGACTCGATTGTACCATACAGTGTCAGCGCACCTCGGAACCGTCACCCTGTTCTAGGGTAATTGCATATTCAAGATGAGCAGAGAACGTTGAGCAAATAAGCGTTGTCCCAACCAGCGCGGAGGCGGTTGGCATTGACACCGACTTTCAAGGATTTATCTTGTTTGAACAAGTTGAGGACGAGATGTTGAAGGATAGCCAAGTTGTGAGGAGCGTGGTCTTTGCGGACGCGATTTTCGTCTTGGCGAAAGGCAATATCTAAGACCCAATGCACTTGGTTCTCAATCTGCCAGTGCGCACGCACGACTTCGAGAAGCCGGTTGGGGTCGGCAGTCAAACTAGAGATAAAGTAGCGCACATCTTGCTCAACACGACCAGCTAGACGCCGCTCACTGGCGATTTTGACGACACAATGCAGCCCCGTCCACGCTTTATACTCGCCCATGAAGTCAAGGACATCTTGTGCCTGACAGGCCCAACATTCGCGAATTTCCAGCCGACCATGCCCTTTGCTGACCGTTTTGTAGTAAGCGGGTGCAAATTCACGGAGGCTTGGCTCAAAAGCAGCTTGTACATCCGCGAATAGGGTAGCTTGGTTGGCTTTGACCGCTATGACGTAGTCAGCTCCTTGCGCCACGATAGTGTCAACGATGTCTGTCTGGCAACCAATCCCGTCAATGGTCACGATGGTCTGATGAATATCCAGCAACTTCAAGAGCTTAGGGATAGCGGTAATCTCGTTGTTGTGGTCGGTGACCTTATCCTACGCCAGCACCAGTTCGTTCTCGACTGCCCACACACTCACCATATAGATACCGTCGCGTCCTAAGTTGCCATCTTTCGAGCGCCGTAGTTGTTTGCCATCTATCGATACCACTGTCCCTGCACTTAACTCACAAATCGCCTGTGTCCACTCCACAAAGCTAGATTGAAATTCCTCCGCGTTTAACGCGCGAAATACGCGTCCAATGGTGTTATGCGAAGGAATTCCATGCTTCAAGTCCAGAAAACTCGACAACCATGCCTGCTTGGCTTGCCCAAACATGTCGATATCCACCCAGTCGTCAGCCCCGCATATAATCCCACAGATGGTGATGGTCAGGATGTCCAGCAACTTATGCTGGATATTTTGTCCGCTGCGCGGGTCGTTTAGGTTTCCAAAGTAAAGTATTGTTCGATATTGCTGTTGGGTTCAGTAGACATCGCGCGCTCCTTTTGCTGCGATTATCTACCTTCTTCCTCTATATGCAATTGCCCTAAGAATTTGGCTTTGTGAGTTGCTAGATGGACTGCTACCGAGAGAGTTCGGGGAGTTCAAGAAACAAAATGCACATCATACCGATGTGCATCCAACATGGTCATACTCAAATGCGTGGCGACGACTATAGTCCTCTAAGCTTGCTTATCAAGCGTTGAATCACATTGAGCTTGATGCCCGATTCACGCGGCGTGGGTATGGTCTGCGTTGGTTTGGGCGGCGGCAATGGCTGGATAGTGTTGTGCGATGGCAGCGGCGTGATGTGCGGTGCGTTTGCCATGTGCGCTGACCCCGCGCCGACGCCCGCATAGGCAGGTTCAGGGACGGGCGCGCCTAGCGATTCCAGCGATTCGAATTCGATGGAAGGACGGTGCGCAGCAGGATGCGTAGTGGTCGTGCGGTCGCCGTGATAGGGGCGTGGCGCGCTTGTCTGCTGACGGCGGAACGGCCCGATTGGGTCGGTGATCTCTGATGTGTGCATTCGCTCCGGTATGTGCGGGCGCGGGGCAGGCGGTTGGGGCACCATCACTGGCACGGGTTCGGGTTGTGGACGCGCCGCCACTGCCGCCGAAATCGCAGAGCGCGTGAGGCGGTAACTGGCAAGGCGCGGGATGATGTCCAGAATATGCAGCGGCTTGGGGAAGAACTCTGCCCGTAGCTCGGTGAGCAGGTCAGAGGTCGGCTCCGCAAACGCCGAGGTGAGCGAAATATAGCCCGGTGCGTTCATTTGCCGGATTTGCTGCGCGATCTCGATGCCGTTGTACTTACCGGGCAGCATGATGTCGATCACGAACAGGTCAATCTGATCCTTGTGCTGCATGATGTACGGCAAGGCTTGGTCGCCGCTGACGAACTGCTGAAGGTTGATGCTCGGCTCGGATTCCTTGAAGGCCATCGCCATCAGGCGCTGCAAGTCGCGGTCGTCTTCGATATTGACGACATGCATCGGCTGTTTCGCTTCAGGCGCGGGCACCGAGACGCCAGAGACAATCTTACTGGGCAGGAATAGATAGAATTGAAAGGTTGATAGGATTATTTGGTTTTTTATACCAAGGCTGACGGGCGCGTAAGGTTCCAGCCGTTCGCCGTTGACCCATGTGCCGTTGGCGCTGGAGAGGTCTTCCATCCACCAACCGTATTCTTCGTGCCGCAGTTTGGCATGCAAGCGGGATACGCCGTAGGCCATCGCATTGTATTCGTTGAGATCGATGTCTGGCTGAATAGAATGCGTGCTGTGACGACGTCCAAGCACAAGTTCCTCACCCAACCCGACTTTGAATTCCTTGCGGCGGGTGCGCCGAAAGGCCAAGGTGGCTAGGCATGGATCGACATCCTCCGGTGGCATTACGTCCGGGGCATCAAACCATGGGTTATTGGAGGGAAGAATTACAGTGGTTTGATGAGTTGACATCTAGACCCTACCTACTACTTAGATGGGATTATCATAGTACATTTTCTATAAGAAAGCATGAATTATTCAATAATTTGTGATGCGTTCTTTACAATTTTCTCAAGGCAACAAACCAAATTCTAACAATTCCCAACCATTCACCTGACAAAAAGTTTGAATCATGGCACAATGACGCAGAATTTTACAAAATTGTGATGATTATTTTTGCCGTAGGATTATTCAGCGGGAACCTTTCATGCGCATAAAAGCTGCTGTGCTAACCTCTCCAAACAAACATTTTCAGATCGAAATGCTCGATCTAGCCGAACCGCGCGCGGGCGAAGTGCTAGTCAAGATCGCGGCGTGCGGTGTGTGTCACAGCGATTGGCACGTTGCCAATGGCGACACCAAGCACCCGATGCCATGCGTGGCTGGTCATGAAGGCGCGGGTGTGGTGACTGCCATCGGGTCGGGCGTACCAAACCTGCACGTAGGCGACCACGTAGCGCTCAGTTGGTCGCCAGACTGCGGTGAGTGCTTCTACTGCCAGCGTGGTCAGCCGAACCTGTGCGAGACGTACACTGAGCCGATCTGGGCAGGCGTGATGTTGGATGGATCGCCGCGCCTGAGCTGGAACGGCAATCCCGTCTATCACTACTGCGGGTTGGCGGCCTTTGCGGAATACGTCGTTGTACCGTACCAGACCTGCGTGCCCGTGCGCAAAGATGTACCGCTCAAAATAGCCGCGCTGGTGGGCTGCGCAGTGGCGACGGGTGTGGGCGCTGCCTTCTACACGGCGGGTGTGCGCCCCGGCGACAGCGTCGTCGTATTCGGCGCGGGCGGCGTCGGACTGAACACGATTCAGGGCGCTGCCTTGTGCGGCGCAAGCACGATCATTGCGATTGACACGAACCCCAGTAAGATGGCTTTGGCGCAACAGTTTGGCGCGACGCATACGCTGCTGGCAGACCGCAACAATCCGAAGGCAACGATCAGCGCGATCCGCGAACTGACGGGCGGGCGCGGCGCTGAACACGCCTTTGAATCGGTCGGTCTGACGAGCTTGCAGGAAACCGCTCTCGACGCCATCCGCCCAGGCGGAATGCTCACGCTGGTGGGACTCTCCGCGATGGGCACCGGCACGAACCTCCCCGGTGCAGTGATCACCCGTCAGGAGAAAACGATCAAGGGCAGCTATTACGGTTCGGTCAGCCCCCGACGCGACTTCCCTTTGTTCATCGATCTGTTCATGGCGGGCAAACTCAAACTGACCGAACTGATCAGTAAGGAATACCCGCTCGAAGAAATCAATGAAGCATACGCGGCGATGCTGGAAGGAAGCGCAGCACGCGGCGTGATTACGTTCTGACATTCTACAAAGGCCACATACGACATTATGCTTGAACAGTGGCGGTTATTTATCGATCCCGCGTACGACGGCGCAACCAACATGGCGATAGATGAAGCCTTGCTGCGCGAGATCGGAGCGCGGGTTGGTAGCCCAAGTTTGCGGTTGTTCCGCTGGGAACCCGCGTGCCTGTCGCTCGGCGTGGGCCAGTCTGCAAAGGATGCTGACCGCGACCTGATCCGACAGCACGGCTGGCACATCGTCCGGCGGTTGACGGGTGGACGCGCTATTTTGCACACGGACGAGATCACCTACAGCGTAACCTTGCCCAACGATCATCCGTTGGTGGCGGGCACGATTGTCGAGAGTTACCGCCGGATCAGCAGGGGACTGCTGCGGGCGTTAGAACTGCTCGGCATGGTCGCACAGGCCGAACCACAAGCCTTGGACGCACCCAAACTGACTGGCCCCGTGTGTTTCGAAGTCCCCTCCAATTACGAGATCGCGGTCGATGGTAAGAAGATGCTAGGCAGCGCACAGGTGCGCAAGCACAGCGGAATGCTGCAACACGGGTCGCTGCCGTTGACGGGCGACCTGAGCCGCATCTGCGACTCACTCGCCTTTGCCGACGAGGCCGAACGGCGTGTCGCTAAAGAGCGTGTGCTGAGTCGAGCGATCACGCTGCACGATGCGCTAGGGCGTGTCGTCGCGTGGGATGAGGCTGCCGACGCGATCATCCGCGCGTTCGAGGAGGTGTTTTCGGTCGAGCTGGTGTCCGCCGAGTTGACCTCCGAAGAACGCCAGTTAGCCAACGAACTACGCGTCACGCGGTATGCGACTGATGAGTGGACACAACGGTTATAACGCATCATTCGATTGCGCTGGTATCGGTATACCTCACCCCGTTGTGGGTTCGCTTTGCTTAAGCCTAGCATCGATGGAGCGACCTTAACCCTTCAGGATACCGCGCAAGACAGGATATTGGCGGGCAAGCTCCGCGAGAAAGGCAGCGGTCACTGGCGAAAAGGGCGACTTCGCCGCCCAGATCAGCTTGAGGTGACGCACCAACGGCTTATCCTCAATGGGCAGCACGCGCAGTTGATGCCGATCCAGTTCGCTGGCGACTACGTAGGACGGTAGGATGGCGAGACAGCGCCCTGCCGTCACTGCCCGTTTCATCGATTCGAGGTTGTCGAACTCCGCGCCGATGAGGGGCGTGACCCCGTGCGCGTGCAAAGACTCCTCGATCCATGCGCGGGACTGGCTGCCCTGCTGACGCACGATGAAGGATTGCTGATCCAGATCCGTCAGGGCGACATGGTCACGATCCCAGAAGGGATGTTGAAAGCCGACAACGACGAGCTGTTCGACCTCCTCCAAGACTTGAACGGCTAGTTTGCCAGCGGGCTGCTCGTCCAGTTCCCCTTCGATGAGGCCGATGTCGAGGCGATGGGCAAGTACATCCGCCACGATCTGCGCGGTGACGCCCGTTTGGAGCGCTACCGTCAAGTGTGGATAGCGGGCGCGGAAGCGCTGCACCCAATCCGGCACGAGGTAGATGCCGACGCCGGGAGTCGCGCCGAGGCTGACCTTGCCAGACGCCAGATGCTCTACGTTGACGAGCGCATTTTCCGCTTTGGCGACCAGATCGAAAATCTGGCGGCTGTAATCGGCTAGGACTTCGCCCTGCGGCGTCAGACTGACCCCCCGGCGTGTGCGCGTGAACAGCAACTGCCCCAAGCCCGCCTCCAGTTCTTTGATGTGCTGACTGACCGCCGATTGGGTGATATGCAGGCGTTCAGCCGCTGTGCTGAAACTGCCCATCTGCACGACCGTATCGAATATGTGAAGCTTGTTGAGGTCAATCATGCGGGTCTCTGGTATCCCATTGCTACTGATATTAGTTTGCCTAATGATACCTGATCCATGCCTGTCGCTCGTTGTACCTCCCCAATGATCCCGCTCATGATCCCGTTCGCTCCTCCGAACGGGATCATTGGTGGCAGATGTCTGGTTGGCTGGTGGCTCCACACATCGTGTGTAGGTGGCTGCGATGAAGGTGAAGACGGACGACGATTGGATGATTTACTTGAACGGCTTGCTACACCTGTTAGGGCGGACAAAGCGTTGGTTGCTTGAACCCTGATTAGCCCTGATAACCCTGATAAAACAGGGAAATAACAAGCGGCTGTCCATTTACGCTCAGATGAGCCATCCTGAGCTGATCGAAACAGGCAAAGATCAGGCGATAACAGGCAAAAACAGGGCTGCGAAGATAGTGCTAAATCCTTCGTGCTGCGTGCTACGTAAAGACGAAGCCCCTGTCTGAAACTGGCGAGGAAGTAGGGTTCCGCATCGGCAGCGGCGTGTATAAAACTCTCTTGGCGGGCTACGGTCATACAAGCTCCTTGGCTGACGGCGGCTAGATTATTTGCCTGATCCGCCTGATAAACAGGCAACTTACTGGGATGGAAGAGGTTATGCTCAGATGAGCCGTCCTGAGCTGATCGGAACAGGCAAAGATCAGGCGATAACAGGCAAAAACAGGCGACGAAGATAGTGCCTAGTGCTAATAGATAATCGCAATAGCGTAGACCTGATCATCAAGCGCACATGGACGCCTCATGAGGCGTCCGTACGGAAAGAATATTCTTTGTCGGTTGTCTATAAATCCTTAGGGCTACGTTCATACAAGCTCCTTGGCTGACGGCGGCTAGATTATTTGCCTGATCTGCCTGATAAACAGGCAAATTATTGTGATGGAAGAGGTTATGCTCAGATGAGCCGTCCTGAGCTGATCGGAACAGGCAAAGATCAGGCGATAACAGGCAAAAACAGGCGACGGAAGAAAGACGACGTTAGCGGGATGGCTGAGGTCGTTTTCTGTTGTGAGGGTAGGATACAACAGGTTTTCCGGCTTGAACATCCTTACATTTGTAAGCGTACAAATGTAAGCCTCTCGGCGCGTAATATTACGACGCGTAAACTGACGACTGAGAGAACGAGTTGCGTGATTGATTGCTGATACTCAATCCAACTCCTCTCTCGCAGGTTTTCATGCTCCGACGGTTCTAAGGCGGGTTGCCCGCCATAAATGGGACGGGCTGAGATCAGGGTGGGCGAGGTAACGAAGCGCGCGATGGAATCGGATGGATCATGCCGCCCGACGCTGAAGCGTCAGGCTTAGAGAACGAAGTCCCTTCGGGACTCAAGAAAAAGTGTTGATGTGTGCATCGTATTCCCGCATTATTTTCTGAAACACCCAAATGGGACGGGCTGAGATCAGGGTGGGCGAGGTAACGAAGCGCGCGATGGAATCGGATGAATCACGCCGCCCGACGCTGAAGCGTCAGGCTTAGAGAACGAAGTCCCGAATGGGACTCAGTCCTGTTGATAAGGAAGAGAGCATTTAGTTAGCCTTCTCCGTTGAAAAAATAAGCGTGTCGGATGGTGAACCCGCAGGCGAGTGGTACTGAGGAGGAATCCGTATCAGGGTTTGGGGAGCGTGGCGATGAAAGAAGAGGGAGCCACGTGCGTGATGGGCGCAGGGTAATCACACGTTATGCGTGTGAATTATGCGTAAATTTTCATTGTAGGGACGCGTGTGACGCTTTATAATCAATTTTGATACTTTCTCCATAATGCTTCACTTATTTATCATGAGGGTATCTATCCACAGAACCCCAAACGAGTGGCAAAAGGTGTTTATGAAGCCTCAACGACCGTCAGTAGGAGCATTAGCGCTCACGCTGCTCTTGATCTTGGGTGGACTCGCTGGTCAAGTGAGCCTCAAGACGCAAGGCGCAACTTCTTCTCATGAGAATTCTTCCAACGTCCAAAGTCAACAAAATTACGGTAAGTTACCGCTGTCGTTTGTGCCGAACGTAGGACAGACTGAGGCGGCGGTGCGCTTTCAGGTAAACAGCCTCGGCGGAACGTTGTTTTTTACGTCGGGGGAAGTAGTGCTGGCGCTGCCACAAGGCAAGAAAAACGTGCGAAGCGAGATCGGTGAACAGCACATCGCGATGACGGAACAAGATGATCAGATGGAAAGTGCGCCGCTGGTCGTCAGGATGCGGCTTATTGGCGCAGCGGCTGAGGCTGAGATCGCGGGTACGGATGCACTGCCGGGAGTCGTGAATTATTTCATCGGAAACGATGCGACGCAGTGGCACGCGGATATTCCGACCTATGCAGGAATCGCTTATCAAGACGTGTATCCGGGCATCGATTTGCGGTATGACGGACACGAAGGACGGCTGAAGGGAACGTACACCGTCGCAGCGGGCGTCGATCCGAACGCGATCCGGTGGCGATACGAGGGGAATTCCGGGTTAAGCATCGATGGACAGACAGGCGATTTGCTGATCGCGTTGGGCAACGGCAATGTACTACGTGAGGCCGCGCCGACCGCATGGCAAGAGAAAGTGGGCGCGCGCGAACCTATCGAGACGCGATATGCGCTGGATGGCGAAACGGTACGGTTTGAGATCGGCGCTTATGACGCGCGGCTGCCGTTGGTGATCGACCCAGAGTTTGAATATTCTACTTACCTTGGCGGGCTATTGGGTGCGCGTGGCTGCGCCGTCTAGCGGTGAGCCTGCACCGACCTTTATACCATAGAAGCGTTTGCCTGATGATGAGCGCGCGGATCAATGGCTGATCCGCGCGCTTTTTTTATCCAATGGGTGGGTGGTAGCATTCCTTGACCAACGATAGTCCGACTGTCCGCAAATCCATGATGAGTTGACAGGCGCGCAAATGTCAAGTCATTGCTAGAATTATCAACATTGGCTATATGGGGTTGGTAGTTATCATGGGCTGGAACGGGAAAACAATCGTCGCGCTTATCATTCTGATCCTCGGTACGACAGCCTCGATATTGATACCAGCGACACTCCCTTCACGTACGGAAGCGGTCATGGTGAGCACAACAGAAACGCCGCCGGAAGTGACCGATGCGCCGCCTGCGATGGCCTTCGTCGCCAGTCCGACCGCTACGGAGACGGCTACGAATACGGCAGTGCCGAGTAACACGCCAACCTTGCTAACGCCCACGCTGCTTGATCCGACCGTGACGTATACAGCAACTAGCTCACCGACGGAAACGCTGACCAAACCCGCGACTGCCACCCGAATCCATGATCTGGGCATCATCACCGCGACTCCGCTGATCGTGCCGTCAGACGCCGTCGAAACGGGCGTCGATAACGCGGCGTTCTTGCCGACTAGCACCGAGCATCCGCTGGTGGTGATGATCCCGCATACAGTGGAGGTGGGCGAGACGTTGATCTTGATCGCACGGCGATTCAACACCACGGTTGAAGCCATCATCGCGGCGAACGCGTTGATCAATCCGGATAACATTCAGGCCGGACAAACGCTGCTGATCCCGTTCACACCGGAGCAGGTGGCAATGCGGCTGACGAGTACGGCTTCCGCGCAGGAGCCGACCGCGACCGAGACGAATTTGCCGACTGAAACGGACAGGCCAACGGAGACAGACAGCCCAACCGCGACGGCGATGCGGACAGCGACGAAACGTATCCCGATGTCGTTGGTCACGGCGACCAGACGCCCACCACTGCCTACTTCGACGCCACGCCCCACCAACAGCCCCACGCCACCGCCACCGACAGATATTAACGGCATCCAATTGAATGACATGCTGGTGATGTCGGACGTAGTCAAGAAGAATGTGCGGGATATTTATGCGTGCGGGATCAAGCTTGGCAATAATCTGCACGCCTTCGCGAAGCTCGGTGACTGCAACTTCGAGCCGCCGTGGTTCTTCACCAAGTTTGACACCGTGGGCGCTTACAATCTGGGCGCTTATTCCGCTTTGCAAGATGTGGTTGATCTGTACGCAGGATCGTTCGCGCGGAACAGCGTCGGCGTGCATCGCGGGATGCACTCATGGTCGATGTGGGATCCGATGTGGGCGGATAAGACGCAGTGCGAACCCAACGAAACGGTGATCGCGTGCGAATTCCGCATCACGCGCCCGACGATCGTGTTGATCCGGTTGGGTACGAACGATGGCAGCGTCCCGCAGTTTTATGAGAAGAACATGCGCAAGGTCGTGGAATTCGCGATTGCTCACGGTGCGATCCCGATCCTAGGCACAAAGGCGGATCGCGTGGAGGGCGGGAGCGACACGATTAACACGATGACGCGGCAGATCGCGCTGGATTACAATGTGCCGCTGTGGGATTTCGATCTGGTCGCCAGCACGCTGCCGAGTCGCGGGTTGGATCAAGACGGCATCCATATGACGGTGTTCCCCGCCAACGATTACTCGACGGCGACGGCGTTCCGGCGCGGGCACGGTGTGCAGAATTTATCCGCGTTGATGGTGCTGGAAGCCGTGCGCAACGAGGCCATCAGCGCGTCGGGGAACGCGGTGGCGACGTGCGGCGAGGAAGTCAAGCCGTGATCTTGAGGCGGCAGCGGCGTTGTTCGCTTGATCTGATGCGCGGTGGGAAATAATTACCCGCGCTCGGATTTTTGCTCGTGGTGACCGAAGCCCTGTTTGCCGAGCAGCGGTACGAAGACGACTGAAATAAGCTGCTCGATGTGCCACGAATTGCCCACCCGCGTCACTTTTTCCAGATATTGGTGATGGCGATCTCCGACGGGCAGAATCATGCGTCCGCCATCGGCTAACTGCGCCATTAACATGCTGGGAATCGAGGGCGCTGCCGCCGAGACGATGATGGCGTCGAAGGGTGCCATGTCGCGCACGCCCTGACTGCCATCGCCCGCGTGAATCACAATATTGTCGTACCCCAATCGATCTAGCACTTGCGCGGCTTGTTCCGCGAGAGGCTGCTGGCGTTCAATGCTAATGACTTCTTTAACAAGCAAACTCAATAAAGCTGTCTGGTAACCGGAACCTGTACCCACCTCTAGCACTGTTTCCGTGCCCGTCAGCGCCAATTGTTCGAGCATGTAGGCCACGATGTAGGGTTGGCTGATGGTTTGTTCCATCCCGATGGGAAGGGCGTTATCGCTGTAAGCGTGGTCAAGCATATCTAGGCGGACAAATTCGTGACGGGGAACACTGCGCATGGCTTGTAAAACATGGGGATCGCTGATGTGTCGTGCTTCAACTTGGTCACGCACCATCTGTTCACGCTGCGAGTCAAACTCGGAGGACATAAGCGCCTCATCAACTAGTGGTCGATTGGGTGGGAGTTTATATTATATTATTTTACCCACGCCAGCCCAATTTTCACCGAGGAAATTGCGTCTGGAGTGAAGTATAATGCATCTCCATGATACACAATTCTTCACAAACGCGCATTTGGGCTATCGCGGATACTCATCTTTCTTTTGCGAAGCCGAAGGATATGGCACGGTTTGGCGGTGAGTGGGTTGACCACGAAGCGACCATCGCTGCGCACTGGCGAGAGCGCATCGCCACGCAAGACATCGTACTGCTGCCCGGTGATGTGTCGTGGGCACAACAGACTAGCCGCATCTGGGCAGATTTGATGTGGTTGCAACAGCTTCCCGGTCGCAAGGTGCTGCTGCGCGGCAACCACGACCACTGGTGGAAAAGCATCGACAGTGTGCGTAAGATCGTGGAGCCGATGGGCTTCTACGCTCTAGAAGGCGACAGCATCACGATGGATGGGGTCGTGATCTGTGGTGCGATGGGACATGTCGCGCCGCATGATCCGTACTACAAAGAAGACCCGAAGAAAGACCGTTATCATCGTGAATTGGATCGGTTGGAACGGGCGCTGCAACACGGAACGGAGGCACGCGCGAACGGAGACGCGTCGGCGCGGCTGCCGATGATCCTGATGACGCACTATCCGCCGTTCACGTCGGACGGGCAGCGCACCGCGTATGTTGACCTGATCTCGCGGTATCAGCCCACGCTGTGCATCTATGGACACCTACACCACCGCAAAGAGTGGGAAATCGCTTGCAATGGTACTTTCGAAGGGGTAACGTATCAGTTGGTGGCGTCGGACTTTTTGGCGATGAACCCCCGCGCCATCTGGCCTGTGGAAAGTGAGCAGTAAGTATGGGATTGGCCTATTATCGACTTGATCCTGAAGTCTTTGACACTCTGCGCGAGTTGATCGCTGCCCACGAAGCTGATCCACTTGGCCCGCGTGCGCGTGGCTACTGGATGGATTCGCCCGATGATTATGAGTACGAAGAAGTGCGGCGCATCGGACAGACGCTTGACCAGACGGGTAAGCAGTATGCCCACGAGCAGTTGGAGCTATCCGAAGTGCAAGCCCACGCCCTGTCAATGTTGGAGCTAGAACTGCCCACTGATGATGAGCCGTTAGCGCCGACCTTGTTCACCACCAGCGTGACGCCGTTGATGCTGCAAATGCGGATGGAACTCGCCAAACGCCGTCTGGGGACGAATCCGGAGCGCATCGCCGCGCAGTTGACGACCAATGAGCGCGACAAACGCTTCGCGGGCTATATGCGCAAGCAGATGCGCCATCTACGCGAGGCGCTGCCGCTGGTGTGGCGGTTCTATGAGCGCGCATTAGCCGCCCATGAAGCGATCCTCGTGGTCGATCTGCGGGCGCGTGATCTGGAAATCCCAGATGCGGTAGAATTGGGGCACGTCAATTAGCTTGCAATTGGGGTAGCTCTGCTACTATGCCCGCTAGGAGTCATCGCCATGACCACGCCCACACGTCCGAACCCATCCCTCACTTCTGATGACACTATGGATTCGTTGAAATGGCTGGCTGAACGCACCGTCGAGGAGCAGAAATCGCTGCGCGAGATGGACGATAAGCTGTTCAGTTGGTCGGCTACACTGTTTGTGTCGGCATTTGGCGCGTTGGCTGGATTGAGCGGGCTGGCGACCAAGCAATGGGGGCCGTTGTGGCGTACTTTGCTTGTCATCGGCTTGATCACGCTGATCGGTAGTTTGCTGCTGCTGGCATCGCAGATCCGCGCGAATTTGCTGCGTAAACAAGCCGACTTGAATCAGATCGTGGCACAGATGGCGCAAGCACGCGGGCATTCGATGCCGATGACGCCGCTCGATCTGGATGGCGGTCTATTTTTCTTCGTGCGGTGGGGCATCATCACGATACTAGGGACGATCACGCTGGTGTTGACATGGCTGACGTTCAGCTAACGTCAATTTTGGATCGGTGATCGAGCAGCATCCGCAGCACCGCCGCTGCATTCGTCAGCATGGGTGAGCTGATGGATGCTCAGTGGAAACTTCAACAAGACGCATCAAAAGCACATTCATACCAAACACAGAAGGCATGGTGTTTTCCATGCCTTCGTTGTGTCAGATTATCGCTGGAGGAACTTGCTACCCGTGAAGTTGTGGCCTCACGGGCAGTGTTGGGTACGGGCGCTGGTTAGCGTCGGTACAACTCGATACCGGATATGTAGGCGGGATCACCAGAGACATTGGCCGTGATCTTGCCATTCGTGACGGTGATGGCATAGGGGCCAAGCCGCTGCCAATGACCACGTGAACCGGGACTGTAGTTCAGTTGGAGCGCCTGTCCACCTTGGAAGGACAAGGTATACGTTGACGTGCTGGTGTCTTGTTCCCAGACCCAAACGTACACGTTGTAGTTGCCGTTGGGGATGCTGCTCATGGTCAAGGTGCTGTACCACATCAAGTAAGCGCAGCGGATCATTTGAGCCGTGCTGCTATCCGTTGATGGGATGAGCGTGACACTCTGGTTACAAACGGTTGACCACAGGACGCCACTAAACGACACATTCGACTGACCGGCAGTGCTGCCTTCCCATGTGCGACCACCAACCGTGACCGCAGGCCCGCTTAGATTGACCGCGCGGTAGAACGTGCCAACCGATGGTGTGCTGGTCGGCGCGGGGGACGGCGTGCGGGTGGGCGTATTGGTGCGCGTTGGCGTATTCGTCCGTGACGGCGTATTCGTTATGGTCGGCGTGTTTGTGCGCGTCGCCGTATTGGTACGCGTTGCGGTATTCGTCTGTGATGGCGTCCGCGTGACCGTTGCCGTATTGGTGCGCGTTGGCGTATTTGTCCGCGATGCCGTGCGCGTTATCGTTGGCGTGTTCGTGCGTGTAGGCGTATTCGTCCGCGATGGTGTGCGCGTCACGGTAGCCGTGTTGGTACGCGTCATCGTGCTCGTGCGTGACGGCGTATAAGTGAGTGTGCTGCTCGGTACGGCAGAGGCAGGCACCGATGTCGTGGTAGACGATGGTGTATACGATGGTTGCACCGTGTTCGTTGGCGTTTCCGAAGGAACATCCGTCGGCGTATATGCTACCGTTTCCGTCTCCACCGGCATTTCGGTGTTGGTCGGCGTCGGGCTAGGCGTCGATGTTGGCACGGTGGAATTAGTCATGTGTGCGATGAGATTGGCGGTCATCTGGCGGACGCGGGTGTCCATAGGCCAGAACCAGTTGCCCATCAACTCATACGCCCAATAGTTGGTCGAAGCGGTGAACACCAGCGCACCACTCGGCGCAGTGTAGATCGATGATTCTTGCACCCAGTTATAGGGCGGGCCTTGTACGGGGGACTGCGCCAGCATCGTCTGGTTAGGTACCGTCGGCGCGCTCGGCAAGCGATCCCACTCATAACCCACCAACTTGGCGATGGCATCGTTTTCGTTCAGGCCAGTGCCCTGATAAATCCAGTGATCGGCATTCTTCACGACCCAATCAAAGGCGATGCCGTAACCGACCGCGTTCTCGAACAGCGTGCCGAGAATCAGGCTTTCGGGGCGGCTGACGGGCGCATCACGGAACAGCACGGTCGTGTACTGTGGCGTGTCGCTGGTCAGCATGGGATCGAGCGTCGAGTTGGGATCGTCGGTCTGCTTTTTGTAGCAAACGAGCGTGCGATCAGCTTGCCCCGTGATGGGTGACGCTTCAAAGCGTACCTGCCAATAGATGTTGTTCGAAGCGAAGAAGGCTAGATTTTTGCCCGCATTGCGGAATGACATCAGATTGTCGTACATGTGCCACGAATAATATTCATCGTGGAAGTTGGTCATGAACATCTGACGACCATTCATCAGATTGGGGTTGGTTTGCAGGTCTTCGCTGGTGGCATACGTGACGTTGTAGCCGTTCATTTCCAACCAACGCACCATGTCGTAGTCGCCGCCGTACCACAGACCGGAGCCGTCGTTCTGGGCATAGGGGCGATTGAATGACACTTTGTAGGCGCGTCCGCCTTCCGAGTTGTAATCGTAGAGGCTCTTGCCGCCCCACTCGTTGTAGGCTTGATAGGTGTTGAACGGAATCTGGTACAGGATGTCCGCGACTTGGCTATCATCGCGCACCACGAAGATGATGTAGGAAGTGGAGCTGTAGTCCGTCGGGGTGAGCCACACCATGTACACGCCGCTGACCCAATCCGAAGGGACGGTGAGCGAATAGGCGGCAGGCCAGTTGGCCTCGACCATGCCAGTGACCGGATCGGGGGCGGGAATGCCGTAATCGGTGCCGGGGATGTTATCTTGCTCTGCCATCCAGCGCCCACCGTTGCCATCATACCAGCCCATACGGATCACCGTCAGGTTGTAAGCGGGTACCGACGCGCTGACATGGAAGGTGATTGTTTCACCAATGTTGACGCTTTGCTTATTGGCATAGCCTTTGATCTGCTGCGCATCGACCCACGCGGCAGGGGCGGCATTGCCACCACCCTGATCGCTGGCGGAGCGATTCGCGGCGGCATGTTCAAGCCGCTCTTGATCCGAAAGGTTTTGTAAATAAGCATCAAAGTTTTTGGATTTCCATTTGTCTGTACCGGGCTTGCTGTTTTCTTCGATGATGGGGTTGGAGCGTGGGGCAGCCGAAACAGCATGATTAATGGAAGCGGTTGAGCTTGAGGTGCGACTGGCTATGACGATCCCCAGTATCAGGACAATCGCCAGCGCCGTGATGAGACGCCAACCAGTTCGATGAAATAGAGGCATGATAGCTCCAAGCGATAACAGATGAGGCACAATGGGAAATAGGCACCGTGTGCCACGTATGATTGAGCCATTATGGAGTTCATGACCTTACTCTTCGCTAAAGATCAAAACAGTAAAAATATTGTAAGGTGTGCAAGGAAAGTATAAAAAGTAAAACTGAGCAGCAACGAATCAAACCAAAATCAAACATACGAGCAGTCACGCTTAACCAACGTGCTAACCTTACACAAGGAAAGCGGTGTCGTGAAGGTGCTTTTGACACTATCACACACCGCTTTCGTGCGTTGGTTTGGGCTTTTTGCCGGAACGTGGAATACTGCCGTCGTTAGGACGCTTCCACCTGTGCGGCGGTAAGATCGATTTCTAGCTGCACGGTTTGAGACACATTCGCCACGCCGGGTGCTTCGGGGATGCTCATCCCAAAATCGGTATAGTGAACCTCGGCCTTAGCGCTACCCTTGATCAGCGTCTGGCTGATGGGGGTGACGGACGCATCAAAGGTCACCTCGTGCGTCGCGCCGCGCAGCGTGAGATCACCGATGATCTGGAACGCAAACGCCTGCCCGAAGGTGATTTTTTCCGGCAAGCCCATGAGCTGCTTGGGCGTGAAACTGGCGAATTCAAATTCAGGCTGCGTCGCTCCGAGAATTTGACCACGCAGCGCCCGATTACGGAACTCGTTATCGGTAGTGAGCGTCCTGACGTTAATGCGAATCTGACCGATCATCGCCTGCTGCGGCGCGTTGAAGTCAATCGCTAGATCGCCCGCGACTTCCCGCGTGGAACCGATGACGGTTTTAGGCTGCCCGACGAGCGTTTCGTTGATGATGAAGCGCACTTCGGACTCGGTGGGCTGGATGCGGAACAACTTGGTGCTGCCGCCTACTATCAGACTCGGAGCGGAGACGGGCGCGCTGGCACTGCCCGAACCGCCGGACAGCCAGATATAGGCGAACAAACCAATACCCACGACGAGCGCCGCCATCACCGCGATCAAGCCCAGTTTCAGTACGGCTGGCGGCACCAACCGATTGTTCATTTCTTGTGTTGAGATCGTCTTCACGATTACAGTACCTCAGTCCGTTAGAATTTCACCAAAAAGGCTGTGAAGTACATCGGCATGATGCCGACGACCAAGCCCGATAGATTGACCCAATTGATCAGCAGCCCCATCTTGGCAGGTCGCGCGCCACAGCGCCCGACTTCCAGACCGCCAGAATGGCGCCCACACCGACCGCGAGGAAGATCGTCGCCAGCACGGGATCGAAGGCAAAGCCACCCAACCATGTGCCGAGAATGGCTGGCCCGCCCGCGATCAGGCCGAGCAGGAAGAAGTGCTTGAGACCGGGATTCTGGCGCACGATGGGCGCGGCGATGCCGACGCCTTCGGTGATGTTGTGGAGCGTGAAACCGAGGATCAAAAAGGTGCCCAAGGCGGCGCTGCCCTGCGCAAAGGCGGCACCGATTGCCAGCCCTTCGCCCAGATTGTGCAGCCCGATGCCCATCGCGATGCGGTAGGCGACGCCCAACGCCGTGCTCTGGCGTCCGTTGCCCTTGCTTAAATTGCCGACCGCGATCAGCGCTCCCAGCGTGATCAGCCCGATGAAAATGACCATCGGGACGCCCTGCCAGAAGGCGGGCAGCTCGGCGGCGAATTCGTTCGCATCGAGCCACGTCCCGATGGCGAGATAGACCAGCAACCCCACCGTCAGCGCGAGGATGAAATTCATGGCGCGGGCATCCAGACGGCGCATGAACGGATACCACAACATGCCGAGCGCGATGGGGATGATGCCGACGTACAAGCCGACCAAACCGAACTGCGCGAACAGATCGAAGGAGGCTTTCGGCGTCAGGACGGCAGCATCAATGGTGTGGTCGAAGGTGACGCCGAGCGAGCTGATCAGGCTGATGACGTGGGCTTCTTCATACACCCACGGATAGTACACGGTGAAGGTCGCCCGTCCCAAGCGTGGAATATTGGTGGACGGTTCAACCTCGAACGGAAAATAGGCGTCATCGATGCGGATTTGCGGGATCGTCACGGCTTGCGGTCCATCGTTGATCACTTCGATGCGCATCATGCCTTCTTCGGGCAGCGTCACGCGCTGAATCGTGATTTTCTCGACAGGCGGGCCGCTCAATTGCGTTAGGCCGCCGCCCGTCGCCACCAGATAGGCGAGGATCAGGCCGAGCAGGATCAGCGGGACTAAGGCCAGCGCCCAGACCGCCCCCGTCAGCCGCTTGGGTTCAGTGGTTGATTGGGTTTCTGTGCTGGTGCTCATAGCTTCACCTCGACCGTGCTGCCGCTCGTACCCTTCTTATCCCACGCGTCATCGACGCCAACCTGCGCCAGCGCTTCCGCGAACTTGTCCGGCTCGACGGCATTGAACAGACCCATCCAGCCGAGTTCCGCGAATTCGCTGATGTGGGCGTGGAACATGAACTGACCGGGCCAGCGGAATTTGAATTCCAGAATGCCGCGCTGCCCTTGCGCCTGCATGATGGTATCGACCAGATGCAGCGTCGGTTGGAGCGTGGTGCCGTGATCGTAGTAGTCGAAGAAGTTGGCGTGCAGATGGAACGAGTTGATCAGGTCGAATTCGATGATGTTGATCAGGTAAATGCGGATTGTTTCCCCGACCTTGACGGGGATCGGGCGGTGCATGAATTCGTGCCCGACCGTATTGACCGCGTAGATTTCATTACCGCCGTCAAAATTGGTGTCGAAGGCGTTCATCATCATCATGAATTCGCGGGCGGGCGGGCGGCCTACCTTGGGATCGATGATGAATGCGCCGTACATGCCCTTGTGAATATGGCGTTTGAGCGGCGTGGCGTGGCAGTGATACAGATGGCAACCGAACGGATCGGCGTCGAATTCGTAGGTGAAGGACTCGCCGGGGGCGATTTCACCGCGACCGATGCCGGGGACGCCATCCATTTCGGACGTGTGAAACCCATGAAAATGGATCGTGTGTGGATGGGTGCCGAAGTTGCTGAAATTGACGCGAATCCGGTCGCCTTCGGTGCAGCGGATGGAGGGGCCGGGAACGCGCCCGTTATAGCTCCACGCCGGAAAAAAGATGCCGGGGGCGATCTCGATCTCGTGCTCACCAGCGCTGAAGTCATATTCGCGGAGGGTTTGCCCGCTGGGAAGCTGGCTCACCTTCCCGAAATCCCAATCGACCAGCATTTGCATCGGGTCGAAACCGTTGTTTGCCGGATCGACTTTGCCCATGAGCATCTGCATCGGATGCGTCATGGTCATATGGTTGCTGTGCTGATCGTCGTCCTGCGCCCGCGCGCCCTGCTGCACCAGACCAGCGCCGACCAACCCCGCCGTCGCGCCTAGCCCGATCCCGATGAACTTTCTCCGTGTGAGATTCGATTGATCGCTCATGCACTCTCCCCTATTGATGGAAACTCAACCCACGTTCTAACTAATTTGTGTATTGGTATAATATAAAATGACTTTTGGGAAAAAGATGCATTAATATTAGACTAATCTAAAATCCCTGTCAAGACAATGCTCCGATCACAGAATCAGGCGGGAAGGTAGCGTTAGGCATTGGTGGGAATCAGCCGCACACACTTATAGGTACGCAAAATCCGTGTGCGCTATAATAGTCAATACTTCCGTGCGTAAACGCCGTTGCCGCTAGAGGATCACAACCTATGACAGACTCGACTAAGACTTCTGACTCTACAAAGCCCATTTACCCAGAACCACAGCACTTCCCTGAAGAAAATGAAGTGCTTGACGGCAGCGGCTACTTTGATACACCATCCGAACCGATGGAGGTGCCGGATTACGTCCCCGAAGAGGCGATGCCGCACGTCGAGCATACCTATTCGGCCTCGCGCTTCGTATGCGTGCGCTGCGGATCGAGCAACTTGGCGCGCGGGTATGTGGTGGATTACGGCGACCGCTTCGAGCAAGTACATTTCGCGCCCAAGCGGATTACCTTGCGCTGGCTGAATTCGCTGCTGAATTTGCGCCCGTGGAAGCGGCTGATCAAGCTGGACGCCGTGGCCTGCCGTGACTGCGGCGCGGTGCTGCTGGAGATCGACCCGACTGAACTACGCCATGCCGAGATACGCCGCGAGTGATGGCAACTAACTGGATATGCCCGCCAAACGGCAGCTCCGATATGACCCGGAGATGGATTATTATGTGGTGCTCGGGGTAGCAGCGACGGCTACCCCCGATGAGATTCAGCGCGCCTATCGGCTGCGCGCCAAGGCTGTCCATCCAGACCTGCATCCCGATAATGCGCAAGCCAAGCAGCAGTTCCAAGCCCTGAATGACGCCTATGAGGTGGTGAGCGATCCACACCTGCGGGATGAATATGATATGCAGCGCCGTGCCCGCCTTGGCTATTGGGACGGGCCACGACAGTCCAGCATCCCGCATGAGCCGCCCGTGTGGGAGCGCGTGTACGTCGATCTTGAGCGTGATCAGCCCGATTTCAGCAATTGGAAGCCGCGCTATAACGTCACACAGATGGCATGGCGCAACATGCTGCGCAGCTACAGCCATCGACTGCTGTTCAGTGTGATGGTCTTCATCCTGATCGCGAATGCGTGCGTGGTCGCTATGCTGCCGCAGATCACCGGTCTGCTCGATGCCGCCAACGATGCCCGCTCCACGCAAACTGCCCGCTTGCTGACCCTTGCCGCCCCGACCCTTGATATTCAATACGTGCTGATCGAAACGACCCGCCAGCCGCGTACTGCCGTCGAGCCGCCGCCTGAATGCAGCGATCATGTGCGTATCACCGCGCCCGCCGATGGCACACTCATCTTCACGGATCGCTTCGATATTCGCGGCACGGCAGATGATGAGCGCTTCTGGTCATATTCGGTAGAGATCGACTCGACCTACAGCAGCGCGCGCTGGATTCTGCAACTGCCAAACCGTAACGCCGTGCCGGAGGAAGATGGTTTGCTGATGCGCAACGTCACCATTGGTAACATGACCACGGGCGATTACATCTTGCGGCTGAAGGTCACGCTGGAGGGCGGGCAGAATCTACCTGCCTGTGAAATCCGCGTGCATCGAAAGTAGCAACTATGAATCCGCTTGAATCCTATGGAGCGCAACAAATGTCACATCGACCCGCAAGTCGTTCGCGGCAACTTGTCGTAGTGGTTACGCTCATCATCGTGGTTGCAGTAATCGCGCCTATCTTTCTGTGCAGTTACGTTTCTATGCTTGGCGTAAAATCCATGACCTCTGGCTGTGAGCCTACCGCACTTAAAGAGTTAGAAACGGCTGGAAGTTTCACCCTACCGCCGAGCGCCAAGAATCTAAAGTCGGGATGTTTCGGGATGCAAGGTTGGGATGGATACGCGGAATTTGAGATGCTGCCAGCAGACCTAGACGCATTCGTTGCGAGTACGAAACTAAATGCGCCGTTAACTCACAATGAAGCGCCCAAAGCGTTCGCCTTAGCCACCCCTGCTAGTCAAGCCAAATCCTATCTGCATGGTAGGTTTGATTCATACGTTCCTAAATCGGACATAACGTATTATCAGGAGCTACTTGTCGATACGAGCGATCCGAGCACATATTTGGTGTATCTAGCATTCGGGGGAGGATGATGCGCCTGTGCGGAATCAAGCACCCAACCAAGTTTGACAAAAGACTTTCAATTTAGCAGGAAAAGCTCCTAAAGATCATGTTCGCAAGGGTGTGGATTCGACTCCCGCCGTCCCTACACAATTTGTCTCGACTTGTGACCAACTCCCCAACAGATTCATGTTTTTCATTCTGCGTTATTTGCCGACAGCACGAACATATTCTGGCGTTTTCCCCGTCCAAGTACGAAACGCCCGATAGAACGAATTTGGCTCCTCGTAACCCAGTAAAAAAGCAATTTGCCCGCTAGAGTAATCCGAGGTGGTTAGATAATGACGTGCTAATTCCTCACGCAAGTCATCTAGCACTTTCTGGAAACTTGTTCCTTCCGCTTGTAGGTGACGTTGTAAGGTACGACTGCTGACCGCTAGCCGCGATGCCACATCGTCCATTGAAGTTTGACCACTCGCCATGATCTCGATCAGACATGCCTGCACGCGTTCGCGGAAGGAAGCCTCTTGAGTCAGATATTTAAGCCTTTTGTTGAGTTCTGGCTCGAAAATTGACCACATCGCATCATTGACTGTTAAAAACGGTCTTGTCGCATCTTCCGCAGAAAAAGTGATGCCATTGAAATCACTCAGTTGTATCGGCGTACCAAAGAAGGCGTGATAGCGATCGCTTTCCGGCAGTTCCGACGTCACATGGACGCGGAGTGGCACAATCCGTTCACGTGTGGCTATCCGCGCAATCTGAACCCAGAAGGCCAATTCGAAGGCAACCAGCGACGGCGGCAACGACACGTTAGATGCGGTGCTGCTGATGGCAGCTACCGTGTGTCGGCTCTCTTGTTCAATTTTGAGATGAAGCGGTCCGACAAGCGGTTTATAGTGAGCAATGCGGTTGAGTGCGATATTCAGATCTCGGCTGCACAAACAGGCAAAAATTGGCGGGCTGAAGCTTTCTGGCGTGATCGCACGCGCTAGCCGCAGGGGGAAAGTTGGTTCGTGACTCAACGCACGAGCCAACCCATCCCACAAGCGCAAAAACTCGTCGCCACTAATGGTCGGTGATTTACGACTAAGCAGGTCTAGTGGCATTTGTGCATGATAAAGGACATCTTGTGCTGAAACGTCCATATCTTTGAACAAGAGTTGCCAACCAGCTTCCAATACATAGCGCACCATCATATTAAGACTCCCCCGCGAGACTAAGCCTATGCAGCTCGATCATGATTCGAGACATGGTATCTTCAATGGCTATGCTGGCACGCCAGTCACGAGGCGCATGAGTGCATCAAACCAGCGATTAGGCAGAATGTCATGCATGATAAGCATAGGTCTAGCTCCATACCCGACGACATAACGAGTCTTGGGGCGGCGTGCAGTGACCGCTTTAGCAATGGTATCAGCGATCACGGAAGGTGGCGATAAGCGGCGATTAGTGGCTTCGGAGGTCAGGGATGCGACGATGGCATTGGCTTGTGCGGCATACGCGCTATTGCCAGACACGGTACGCAGTTTTTCCGCTGCGATACCGCCCCACTCGGTCTGAATCCCGCCCGGTTCGACAACCACTACGTTGATTCCAAACGGACTGACCTCAATGCGTAGGCAATCACTGAGAGCCTCCAGTGCAAACTTAGTGGCATGATACCAAGCCCCAAGTGGTGTATAGATTCTGCCACCCATCGACGTCACGTTGACAATTGTTCCGCTGCGCTGTTCACGCATTTTAGGTAGTACAAGCTGGGTAAGCCTAGCTGCACCAAAGGTATTGACCTCGAATTGATACCGAGCCTCGGACAGCGGCACATCTTCCAGCGCGCCATAAGAACCGTAGCCAGCGTTGTTCACCAATACATCAATGCGGCCTGTCTCAGTTAGGATTCGATTGACTCCGGCCTGCATAGATGCGTCATCGGTAACATCCATCATCAGCGGGCGAATACCTGATGCAATGAGATGATCCATGCGTTGCGTTCGTCGGGCTGCGGAATACGTCAGATAACCGAGTTTTTGCAGTTTCAAAGCGGTAACTTCGCCGATGCCAGACGATCCGCCCGTAACGAGGGCGACTTTATTGTCCATTGTGATACTCCCTTTTTGTTTTGTTCATTGGAATTAGCGTTATGACAACAGCTTACAACATAGGACTGCATTGTCCGCAACCGGATCGCGCCGAATTTCTATCGGATCGCGCCAATATCGGTGTTGGTATCAGCTAGTACTTATGACGAAGAGTTCCCAAAACTTACGAGGATGTCGGTAGGGGTGTGCGTTCGACTATCAATGTTCAACGAAAATTGCTAAAGAAAGTCATCGGCGCAAAGCTGTAACTACGACTTCGTATGCTGCATATGTCAACGCCCATATGTGATAGAAGGGGGTAGCTGGTCTGAGAGCGTCTCGTTCACTATTCCCGACGAGTTCAACTCATCCAGCCGCTTGACGTGACCACTGCCGGAGACATAACACACCGCCGAAATCTACGCCGTAGCGACCGAGCACGAGGCTGAGATGCCGCACTTTATTCCAGCGTCCGATGCCCGCGATCACGACCAGCACATCTCCGATCTGCTGGTCTGACGATTTCATACAACATGTCCGTCACGTGAAATGCTCGACTAGCCCTTGACCGACCCCGCGAGCAGCCCGCGAATGAAGTAGCGCCCTAAGAAGATATAGACGAGCAAGGTAGGTAAGGCCGTCAGCAGCGCACCCGCCATTTGAATGGTGTAATCAACGGCTTGTCCTTGCCCAAGCTGGCTCAAGGCCACTGTGATAGGCCATGACTCGCGGTTGGTCAGTGTCACGGCAAACAGATACTCGTTCCAAATCTGGGTGAACTGCCAAATCACCACGACCACAAAACCGGGTAGCGAAAGCGGGAATAAGATGTACTGGTACACGCCTAAGAAATCCGCGCCGTCGATCTGTCCGGCTTCGATCATCTCATTGGGAACTTCTGCATAATAATTTCGGAAGATAAGCGTCGTAATCGGGAGGCCATAAACGATGTGCGCAAGGGTTAGCCCTGCCAGCCCACCGAAAAGATTGAGCGTTCGCATGAGCTGAAACAGCGGAATAAGAATGCTTTGATACGGAATGAACATCCCGAACAGCATCAAGGGGAAGATGATATTCGCCCCACGAAACCGCCATTTACTTAGCACATAGCCGTTCATCGATCCGAGAAAGGCCGAGATAGCAGTCGCCGGAATGGTGAGGATCAAGCTATTGATCAGGTAAGGCTTGAGGCTGTTGAAGGCACCAACGAATGCATCAAAATTAAGCTCGCGTGGTAACCGCCACGTATCGAGCAGGTTGACTTCGTTGGGAGCCTTGAAACTGGTCGCTAGGACTAAATAAACCGGGATGAGGAAGATGATCAGCAAAATGATGAGCAGGCCGTAAATCATCATCCGCTGAAAATAATGGGTATAGCTCGGCGACGCCTTCGCCTTCGCAGGTACTTGATTCTGTGTAAGTGTAGTCACGCTTCATCCCTGCGTAATGCGTTAAACAAGTATGGAATAATAATGACGGCGACCATAATCAACATGATGACGGCGATGCTGGAACCGAGGGCAAAGTTATTGCTGAAAAAGGCCGTGATATACATGTTGATGCCCGGCACATCAACCTGCCGATTGCTGCCGCCAGCCATGACGTACACAAGATCAAAGATTTTCAGTGAGATGTGACCGAGGATAATCGCGGCACTCAGCGTGATCGGCTTCAAGAGCGGCAGCACGACATAGCGATAGACTTGGAGTTCGGTGCAACCATCGACACGAGCCGCTTCTCGTAATTCTTCAGGAATGCCGCGCAACCCTGCTAGATAGATCGCCATCGTATAGCCGGACATTTGCCATACCGCCGCAATCACAATGGCGATGATAGCCGTGTTCAGCCCGTGCGCTTCCCTCGCCACTGAAGCAGGTACGTTGGCGGCACCCACAAAAAACAACGCGCCAATGAGTCCTAGGGCCACGAATATGTATAAGTTTGACAGCCGCCGTCGATTTTTGGAGGCGGCAAACCACGCCATGATCAGAAACGAGAGGCTACCCACTATCAGCAGCACATCACGCCACGTAAAAGGTAGGATTTTGCTGGTATCGATGAACCATTGAAACGTCAATGGCTGCCCGCCAAACATAGTCGGCAACACATTGATGCCACTATTGGGCTGAAACAACCAGCGCCAGACGGTTCCCGTGACGACAAACGACAACGCCATCGGAAACAGGAAGATCGTGCGGAAGATGCTCTCGCCCTTCACTTTCTGATCCAATAGGATGGCTAACAGCAGCCCCAGACCGAGGCAAGCCGTCAGAAACAGCGCGGTGAAAAAGACCGTATTGACCAGATCAAGCCTAAAGCGATTATTGAGTAAGCCTGTGAATAAATCTTGATAATTCTTCAGCCCGACATAATCTATTTGAACGTTAGCCGCTAACGGAGGTTTGTTGGGGTTGGTGCCCCAATCGGTGAGGGATGTATAAATCGTTTGCCCAATAAAGCCATAGATGAAGACCGCTAATAGCAGAATCGAAGGACTAATTACAAGCAGCGCGGTTAACCTGTCTTTATTCATTCGGAGCATAGCTAACTATCTCTCGCAGTTGCGGACTGGCGTTACACCAATCCGCAACTGTAAATTATCGGAAAGTAAACTTATTTGGCGGCAGTTGTGCTGTCAGCAAGTTCTTGGAATGCCGCTGTTGTGGCATCCACATCGCCTGACTGGGCGAACGCAACCAGCAGATCGGGAGACTTGCCGGTGAAGGATTCGGGGGCAATCGCGCCGTGGGTGAGACTGCCAACGATCACGTTCGATTTCCAATCAGCCGCTGCCGACTGAGAGTATACCGAGTATAGGGACAGATCGGAGTCAAGACGGGCAGCGATGGAACCCTTCAGCGGGTTGAAGGCATCTTGACCTTCCTTCGAACCGAGCAGCTTGAGCCATGCCAGCGCATTGTCACGATCAGGCGCGCCCTTGGGCAGACCAAAGGAGTCACTCAGCATGTCAAAAGTTCCCTCGGTACCGGGGGCAGCGCTCCAACCGTAACCCGTGTTGGGTTCCAGCTTTTGCTTGGTCAGGAACCAGCCGGCTTCCCAGTCGCCCATGACTTGGAAGGCAGCCTTGCCATCGACAAGCATGGCGGCGGCGGCGTCCCAGTCGGAGAGCGCATTGGCATCGGTGTTGGTGTAGGTCAAAATCTTGGCATAGGTCGTAAACGCAGCCTTCACCTTGTCATCTGTCCACTTCATCTTGCCAGCGAACAGATCGGTGTAGCCCTGTGCGCCGAGGCTGGAGATCAGCACGGTTTCAAACAGGTGCTGCTGCGTCCAAGCGGGGCCGAGCGCTAAGGGCGTTACGCCAGCGGCCTTGAGTTTTTCAGCAACGACGAAGAATTCATCCCACGTCTTAGGAGCCTCAACGCCCCACTTCTTCAGATTATCGGGGATGAACCACATCAGGTTCGCGCGGTGGATATTGACAGGCACTGACCAAATGTGACCATCAGAGCTTAAGAGCGCGGTCAAGCCTTCGGGGAAAGTCTTGTCCCAACCCTCGCTCTTGAACAGATCATCCAGCGGCTCCATGCGGTCAGCGACCACCCACGTACCGATCAGTTCTTGACCAGCGTGGACTTGGAAGCTATCAGGCGGTGTTCCACCGAGCATACGGGTCTTTAGCACGGCCTTGGCGTTGACACCGGAACCACCAGCGACGGTAGCATTGATCACTTCAACATTGGGATTCTGGGTTTTGTACAGACTGAGCAGTGCGTCAAGCGCGGGCGCTTCGTCACCAGCCCACCATGAGAATATTTCGAGTTTGCCACTGAGCTGCGCATTGCGAGCGCTAACCGTCGATTGTCCCGTAAGAGCAATCACCGCCAACATCAGGGCAATCACGGCTGAAAGAATACGTTTACTGGTTCGCATAAATCGGGTCTCCTCGGTAGCCATAAATTAAGAACGATGTCCGCCACAGCCGAAGCTGAGAACGGCTTGAAGTAGTACCATCTAGACTAGCTGCTGTAACCGCATCACTGCCTCGCAAAGGTCTTGTCGATACAGGGTTACAGGGTGCTTTCTATCGATGGTGATACTTTTGAGGAACGACGTTCTTTACTAATATTTCGACCTTGTCGGGTGCGGCAACCTCCTGTACGTACGTACGCTATGCCCTGCCCAGCGGCAAGCGCGAATAGAAGCGCGTATTTGCCGAATAGACAGTGCCCAGTATATTATTAATCACATTATACGCCCTCGTTTCTGCCACCAGAGTGCCAAAAGGACTGCCATAAAACTGCCATAAACTATAAAAAATTTAGATGAGCTAGACTGATGACTTCACCACCCAAAATTACCAACCAAGCATTTGACCAACTGGTTAAAGATTGTCTTGCGCATCTTTATGATTATAGTTTCCTGCGCGACAATCTCTTAGTTCAGTTATTAGTCCCTGATCTCTCCGGCGCAAGTCAGGTGCAGGTCTTCCGCCAGATCATCACGGAAACCATCGAGCGCTTGCGGCCCGACACGGGTACGACCTTCGATTCCAAGCAGGGGCGCATCTATAACTTGCTTTTCCTACGCTATATCGACCAGCAGCAACCACAGGATGTGATTTTGCAGCTTGCGCTTAGTGAGCGGCAGTTTTATCGCGACCATCCAAAAGCGTTACAAATCCTGAGTGCGTTGTTGTGGGAGCGTTATTCCGGGGAAGACATCAGCACACGCCAGAGTGTTCAGCCCGATATTTCCGTGGAATCCGAGGTGCAGCGCATCCATAGCCAAGGCGAGAATGCGTCCACTGAATTGAAGGCGTTGCTGGAAGGGGCAGTGGTTGCTACCCAGAGTCTGGCAAGTCAACACGATGTTAGCATCACACTCAACCTGAGCAGCGAAAACTTCATTATGGGCGTGTACAGCGGCCTATTGCGGCAGACGGTGTTGCTCATCCTGTCTCAATTAATTCTCCACTTTTTCGATGGCGGGCAAATTGAGATTACCCCCGAAGTAAGCAAGCGTACCTGCCAGATTATTTTTGCGTTGAACGGCAAGCTCCAGAATTTGGATGCGCTCCATGCCGCGCTGACTCAGCAAAAATCACTACAAACGTTAATAGGGACGCTGGGTGGAATGCTCAATATCGAGGATGTTGGTCAGGGTGAATTCCGCGTTGTTCTGAATATCCCTCTGAATCAGCGCAGTGTGCTGCTGATAGACGATAACCCCGGCATGATCGATTTATTCCGACGCTTCTTAACAGGCAAACCCTATCAAGTTCTCGTCGCGGAAGACGGTGAACAGGCCGTCAAAACTGCACGGCAATCCTCGCCAGATGTGATCATTCTCGATGTAATGTTGCCGGGAAAAGATGGTTGGGAGGTGCTACAAAATCTCAAAAATCACCCCACGACACGTCATATTCCGGTCTTGATATGCTCCGTGCTGGATGCCTTTGACCTTGCCCTGTCGTTAGGTGCCGATGCGTGCTTAAAAAAACCGCCTAGCCAAGCGGATTTGTTAGAGGCGCTGGCTCGTTGGCAGGCATAAAAACGTCGATCAATGCTTCGACGCTGCGCACCAGTTCCAATGGTTTGAACCCCGTCACTTTGCCGACAACGATTCTACCTGTATCGGTAGGGATCAAATCATCCACGCTTGAATCGGTTGCCGTCACGATGACTGGTATCTCCGCAAGGGTGGGAGCCGCCTGCATTTGCTGCAAAATGAAGTCCCCCTGATTAGCGGAGATGGGCAACCCCAAAATAACGATGTCCGGGCACTGCTGCTGCATCAGGGCTAGACCCTCCTCGCTATTGTAGGCTTTCCACATCTTGAACTGCTGCGGCAGCGCGTTCAACATACGGGTAAACATACGTACCACATCCTGATCGCTGTCGATGATCAAAATATGCTTGGCTAATGGGTTTAGGTCTTCAATAGCGATCCGCAGCGTCTCACTCGACACATGTTTAAGGAAATAATTCGCTCTCGTCACCATTGGCATCGAGCGCCGTCCACTAGGCATTGTGCAGGCAATCACCGGAGTCTGGTTACCAATGCCCCGCAATGTATGCAAAAGCGCGTCATAGTTCTCATGTTCATCGACAACAACCGCTGTAGGGCGAATCGTCTCGATGAGGCGCAGCGCATCGGTTGTCGTTTCGACCCCGACGGCGTGGTGTTTCGTGGTATACCGTTCGAAGAGTTGTCGAATCGCTGGATCAGCATCCAGAACGACGAAATATTTGCCGATATGCTCATCCTGCTCTGTGGCGGAACCTATCGATAAGTGCTGCATGATCGAATGATCGATGAGCGGCAGCCTGAGCGAGAATGTGCTGCCTTTGCCGAGGATGCCGGAGCTTTCTGCCGATAGCCGCCCGCCATGCAGTTCGGCAAACCGTTTACTCAGCGTAAGGCCAAGCCCTGATCCTCCCTTTCGTCGCGATAGCGACCCTTCTAGTTGGTGAAATTCGTCGAAAACACGATTGAGGTCTTTGGCAGGGATGCCGATCCCCGTATCTATCACATCTATCCGCAGCGATGCCTCTTCGAGCGTGGTTTGCAGGGTAATGGTGCCCTCATCCGTGAACCGCGCCGCGTTACTCAAGAGATTCAACAGCACTTGCCGAATACGCGTCCTGTCTAGCAGCATCGTGGGTAGGTGCTCTGGCACAATTACATGAAAGGCAAGTCCGCGGCTTGCGATCAGGTCTTTTGCCAGCGTCGCAGCTTCCAGAATAATTTGCCGTGGATTGATTTCCTCTTTTACGACCGACATCTGCCCTGCCTCGATCTGGGACACATCCAGTACATCATTGATGAGGCTTTGCAGATGTTTAGCGCTGCGGTGAATGGTATGCATATCAGCCCAGTAGACAGAGGGCAACGGCACACCGTAGGAGTCGGGCGACATGACGATGGTTTCGCTGAACCCGACAATCAGGTTAATTGGCGTGCGCAGTTCATGACTGACATTCGCCGCAAACTGTGCTTTTAAGCGCCCCGCTTCCTCAGCCGCTTTGCGCGCATGGTAAAGCTGCGTATTGGTACGTTCAAGGTCTTGTCGTACTTCGTTTAGCGTCTTGGTGGTTTGCATCAGGTTGCCGCGATGCTCACGCGCCTCAAACATTTGCTCAATCGCGTAGTGCTGATAACTCAGCGCTATACCAAGCGCGCTGTAAAAGCTCTGGAATGCGATGAAGCCTGTCAGCAAGGTTGACCACAACATCAGCAGCGACAAAATCATGTCATTATTCGCTGCGTTCGCGCCATACCAGACGAGAATAAAAATGGTAGAGGCTGAGGTGGTCACGAAGGCAGCAAGCCGATTCGTCAATACGCTCGCGGCGAGGCTGATCAAAGAGAAGAGATAGAGAAAAATCAACAGTCCGGAATATTGCGCGGCAAACGCATTGCAAATCCATAAGCCGACAAGGAAAAAACTCATCGCGATACGCAAATGCTTCTTACGCAGCCAAAAGCTTATCGCGCAGACGGCTTCGACGCCCAACCAGATCAACAGCACTTCGGGAGCTGAAGACCTAACCTTTAAGTTGGCTAACCACATCAGGGTTGCTGTCGAGAGGCTAATAAACACCAGCAGCAAATTAAACGTATTCTGCCGCAGTTCGTTGAGCGTTAATTGCAGTTCGGACTTCGATGCTTGATCAGTCATCAGTCGAGCCTCATCCGAGACTTATACTTCCGCTTTCCATAGTTGATTAGGATAGCACACTCCATCACCGGAAGAGGCTCAGGTGTCAGGAAAGGAGTCGGCTGCTGTGACGACTTCCCCGCACCAAATTCCATTGACATAGCCCCTCAAACGTAGTCAGCCCACGCGCATTCTTAGCACTTCCCCATAGTTTGCGTCATTTGTCCAAGAGCTAGGGGCAATTTTCCAAGACGGCGTCCCGCATCTCCGATATATTGAGCTTATGGACAAACGTGACTTTCAAGCCGATGGAGCGTGGCCCGTCTTGATTGTGGATCATGATGGCCCAACCTTAGAGCTTTATGCAAGAGCCTTGCAACCCTTATTTCGGGTCAGCACTTCCTCCAATTGGCAGAATGCAATGACGATTTTATTCGCGCAGCAGATACGCATCGTTGTCATTGAACCGTCGGTAGTCGGGCATCGGGTGTGGGAATTATTGGAGGAGCTGATTCGAGTACATGGTCTGTTGGTCGTCATCTGTAGCGTTTGGGACGACCGCAGATATGGATTGGCAGCAGGCGCAATCGCTTATCTGGTCAAACCCGTGCTGCCGTCTACGTTACTCGAAACCTTGCAGAGCATCCTCGGCTGAACACTACCATGAAAATTAAGGATTACTGATTATGCAAGTTTCTCAAACAACGCCTCTCCCGCGCCTAAGATCCGGCCCACGCAGCCGATGGTTACGAACAGAAACGCTCGTCGCTTGGCTGTTTATCTTGCCTAGCGTGATTGGGCTGATCGTGTTCGTGCTCATCCCGTCTCTACGCGGGTTGCTGTTGAGCTTCACCAATTCGGATTTGCTGACGAGAGCCGATTACATCGGTACCCAAAACTTCCAGAAGCTCGTCAAAGACCCGCAGTTCTGGAATTCGATGCGCATCACGATCAATTACGTATTGATCAATATCCCTTTCCAGACAGTCTTCGCTTTGCTTCTCGCCGTCTTGTTGACGCGGTTGACGAAATCGAACTTGGTGCGGGGCATTATCCTGCTGCCGTACTTGCTGCCGATGGTCATGGTCACGATGGTCTGGTTAACCCTGTTTGACTATGACTTTGGCCCTATTAACGGCGTTCTACACCTGTTGGGCATTCAAAAAATTGGCTTCCTGAACCAGACCAATATCATCCCCTCGCTCGCGTGGATCAATATCTGGCGGCATACGGGCTTTGTCACACTGCTGTTTTTTGCGGGCTTGCAAGCCATTCCCAACGAATTATATGAAGCCGCCAAGATCGACGGTGCCACGGAATGGAACGCCTTTCGGCATATCACCCTGCCGCTGCTGCGTCCCGTGACGGTGTTCGTCCTCGTGACCTCGGTGGTTGGTTCTTTCCAAGTGTGGGATAGCGTCGCTGTTGCCGCTACGCCATCCGGTGGCCCCGGCGGTGCCAGCCGCGTGATCTTCTGGTACATCACGAACCTCGCCTTCACGCAGTTCAATATCGGGTATGCCGCTACGGTTGCCGTCGCCCTTTTCGTCATCATCCTCGTGATTGCGTTAGCGCAACTGTGGTACTTCCGTGCCGACAAATCCGACCTAGGTTGAAAGGAATCACCACATGCACATCTTGGAACTTGCGTTGAACAGGCGACAAAAAGGTTCGGCAGCCTCAGGCACAGCGTCCGTCTCAGTCGGCAAAATAGCGGCATGGAGCTTTCTCATCCTCTGGATTTTCATCACGTTGTTCCCTGTGTACTGGATTATCCGGATGGCGTTTTCGACGCAGCGACTATTGCTTGCCAACCCGACGACGATCCTCCCCGCCGGATTTACGCTAGACGCCTTCAAGCGCGTGTTGGGCGTGTTGCCCATTCAATCGGTCATCGATCAGGGTGGCTTCCCGAAGGTGATGCACTTCGGTCAATATTTGCTGACGACGCTGCTGGTGACGTTGTTGATTACGGTCTGCTCGACGATTTTCAACGCGATGGCGGCGTATGCCTTCGCCCGCTTGAACTTCCCCATGCGTGGCAAGATTTTCTACCTGTTCTTGATCGCCCAGATTATGCCGTCGGTACTGGGGCTGATCCCGAACTTCATCCTCATTCAGAGTCTGGGATGGGTCGGCACTATTCAGGGCATCGTCGCGCCGGCGCTGCTTGGCAACGCGTTTGGTGTCTTCTTCCTGCGTCAATTTTTACTTGGCATTAACCGCGAACTTGAAGAAGCCGCGCTGCTCGATGGCGACACGCTGTTCGGCATCTTCTACCACATCATCGTACCAATGAGCATCCCGGCGATCACGACGCTGTTCGTCCTGTCGTTCATCTCGTCATGGAACGAGTTGCAGTGGGCTTATTTTGCGGGTGGGAGTGGGCATGTTGAGGGGAGCACGACTCTGACCGTCGCCATGCTGGCGTTCCGCTCACAGGCGCAAACAGGTCTCCCCGACTTTACGGGACTCATGGCTGGCACGCTGATCAGCGTCATCCCGCTGTTGGTTGTCTTCGCGTTGTTTGGGCGCAAAGTGGTCGATTCCATCCAATTTCAAGGCTACCGCTAACTTAGATTTTACGTGAGGAGGTGATGCCAGCAGGGGTTCTTAAAACCAATAAATCGACTCGTGACCTTCGCAAAACAATTTGGTATCAACGGAGAAAAGAATACATGCGATCTTCAAAACGCTTTTCACTATTCGCAACCCTCGCGGTTTGCGTGGGCATGATCGCCGCCAGCACTGGCGCGGTTTCGGCACAAGATAAGGTCGAGCTGCGGTACGCCCTGTGGGATTCTAACCAGCAACCCGCCTATCAAGCGTGCGCTGATGAATTCACCAAGCGTAACCCGAATATCACGATCAGCATCGAACAGGCCGGATGGAGCCAATATTGGGACGGCCTGACGACATCGCTGGTCGCTGGCACCGCGCCCGATGTGTTCACGAATCACATCGGTCACTATCCAGAACTGCTCAGCAAGGGGCAGTTGCTCGATATTCAGCCGTTCATCGAGGCCGATAAGGTTGACACCAGTATCTACCTCGTCGATCCGAACTTGCTAGTAAAAGACGGCAAGCGCTATGGCCTCCCGCAGGACTGGGACACAATTGCCCTTTTCTACAACAAGGATGCCTTCGATAAGGCGGGGATTACCGACGAAGAGATCGCGAACTGGACGTGGAATCCCACCGATGGCGGCACGTTCGAGCAGTCCGTCGCGAAGCTCACGCTGGATGCCAATGGCAAAAATGCCCTTGATCCCGCGTTTGATAAGGCGAACGTGGAACAGTGGGGCTTCATGGGTGGCGTAGGTGATGCCAGCAGCGGCGCGCAGCCGGATTGGTCAAGCTTTGCTGCCAGCACTGGCTTCAGCCTGACAGATGGCCCGTGGACAACCACTTACCACTATGACGATCAGCGCGTCATTGACACTGTGCAATGGTGGGCAGACCTGCATCTGGCGAAAGGTTATGCGCCGGGTAGCGATCAACTGAGCAGCGGTGTGGATAGCCTGTTCCTCGCTGGCAAGGGCGCTATGTATCCGATGGGATCATGGAGCATCGGCTACATCACATCACAGGCGACCTTCAAGGTTGGCTTTGCGATGCTGCCAGTGGGGCCAGAAGGCCGTCGCTCTCCGATCAATGGGCTATCGCCAGCGATCTACGCCGGCACCAAGCACCCGCAAGAAGCATGGCAGTGGGTGAAGTTCCTCACCTCTGCGGATTGCGCCAACGTCGTGGGTGATCATGGCGTCGTCTTCCCCGCCATTCAATCGGGCGTTGACCGTGCGCTGGAAGCCTACAAGAAGAAGGGCATTGATGCCACCGCGTTCACGAACGAAGCGTCTGCCGAAAACGGGACTTACCTGCTGCCGATGACTGACCACATCTCGGAGATCACCAACATTCTCCAACCTGTGTTGCAGGACATTTTCGACGGCAAAGTCACGGCCAAGGATGGCTTGCCTTCCATCAACGAACAGATCAACGCGCTGTTCCAATAGGTTCCACCTCTAAATAATCTCAAGGGGGCGCGCACAAGGCCCCCTTTCAAATTACACGGAAGCAGCTATGAAAAAACTAATCCGCAGATGCCTGATCGCTTGTTTTGTGCTGATGCTTGTTTGTTTAGGAAGCGCTCCACTGGGGGTTAAGGCCACCTCGGCGGGAGCATGGCGAGTGATGGATTATGCCCCTGCGCCTGCGGATAATCCATTGAAGGGATTTTTGCCGTTTTACGATGCCTACGGTTCGGCTGATACACCGATTGCCAATGACTTCCCGCACAGCATGGAATTTTTCTACGTGCCGTTGCGGAATCTCATGAATGGCGCGGAGAGTTTTACTTTTGAATCGGGCATGGAACCACAATTACAATCGATTGCCAGCCGGGGGCATCAGGCCGTACTGCGCGTCTACCTAGACTACCCAAGCAAGCGGTCAGGCATCCCTCAATTTCTCCTCGACGGAGGACTAGAGGTGCATAAATACACCTTCTTCGGCAATTCGCTGCGCGATGTGGACAGCGTATCGCCCAACTATGATGACCCGAAGCTCATTAGCGCGTTGGAGGCGTTCATCGCGGCGTTTGGTCATCGCTACGATGGTGATCCGCGCATCGGGTTCATCCAATTGGGGCTGGTAGGCTTCTGGGGCGAATGGCATACATGGCCTATGGATGGATTTAAACAGGAAACGTCCGTCTATAAGGCGCTGCCCGATCCAAAAGAAGAAAACTGGATGCCGTCGGACAAAACCCAAGAGCGCATCATCAAAGCCTATGACGACGCCTTCAATTCAACCCGCCTGTTGCTGCGCTATCCGATGCTGCCGCCCAACGGGCAGTCATCCGGCCCCGGTCGTTTTCAGCAATATGGCAGCTTCAAATACAACGTTGGTTACCACGACGATTCGTTTGCCTACACCACGCTGTTCGGTGAGGATTGGTATTTCATGGGCAAAATGGAATGGTCAGGCGGAATCGATAAATGGAAAACGGAACCGATTGGTGGAGAACTGCGCCCGGAGATTCAACTCAGTGTGTGGGCTGACCCGCAAACGCGACGTGATACCGAAAACTTCGCGGCAAGTGTGGACGGGACTCACGTTTCGTGGCTCATCGCCCACGCGCTGTTTACCACGAGAAGCATTAACGCCGATACGCCCGTTTACAAGGCCGCTCTAGCAGGTGCGCAGCGGATGGGCTACGAGTTCACGGTGAATGCGGTCAACATCCCAGATACAGCGGCGACCGATCCCTTAGTCGTTGACGTGCGCATTCAAAACACGGGGGTAGCACCGTTCTATTACGATTGGCCGCTTGAACTGGGCGTCGTGGACGCGGCAGGAACGCTCGTTGCCACCTTCACGCCCGACTGGAAGCTTAGCAGCCTGCTTCCTGCTGAAAGCGGAAAACTCTATACGGACTGGACATACAGCAATCCATCACACGGGTTGACGGCTGGCTCGTATACACTGGTGCTGCGCGTGGTCAACCCATTGCCGAATGGAAAGGCGCTACGGTTTGCCAATCTCACCCAAGACGCGACTTTGGCGGGGTGGCTTACGCTTGGTCCCTTGAACGTGCAATAAATATAGATACGATATACACATTGAATAATTGCCTGTAAGCGGTGAAAAGTCGGCAGCATTTCGATTCATAGTCTATCCTTTGAGTCTGCAACGGAGATTATCTTGTCAGCTTCAAAATGCGTTGAGATCAAACTGCTGACCGATGAATATTGGTGGGGCGGCGTAGCGCGGCACGGGGATCTGATGCCCTTCCACGCTGGGACGCCCTATCGTCAATCGCTGCATCGAACATTTTTAGGCAACCAAGCATCCCCGTTGCTTGTTTCGAGTCGGGGGCGCTATGTTTGGAGTGACGAACCCCTCACGTTCGAGTTTAGAGATGGCTGTTTGCTGCTTGATGAATACCACAGCCCGATCATCCAAGGGGAAGGCTATGGCAATCTTCGTGGCGCGTATCTAGCCGCTGCTGAACGATTTTTCCCGCCGAGCGGACGTATCCCACACGAGTTGAGTTTTCTGGCACCACAGTACAACACATGGATCGCGATGGGTAAATATCCCACACAGGAGAAAGTTTTGCGCTACGCCGAGGAAATACTCGGCAACGGGATGCCACCCGGCGTGCTGATCATCGATGATTTCTGGTATAAAAACAACGGCATTTGGGAATGGGACCCGATTGCCTTCCCCACCCCCAAAGCCATGATCGATCAATTGCACCGTCAAGGGTTCCGGATCGTACTATGGGTAAGCCCGTGGGTGAGCGCGGATACACGACGGTTTCAGCGGTTGGCATCCTCACGGTATCTTCTATTCGCGGCTGATCAGGCGATGGGCGATGAGACGAACCCAGATCCGCGTTTTGAAGAAGCCCCTGTGATTCAGCGTTGGTGGAATGGCGCGAGCGCCGTACTAGACCTTTCTAACCCAACGGCGTTTGCGTGGTTTCAACATGAGCTGGATCGGCTTGTGAGTGAATTTGGCATCGATGGCTTCAAATTTGATGGTGGCGATCCTTCCCGCTACAACGCGACGGATATCTCGTATGCGCCACGCTCACCGAGTGGTCATTGTGAAGACTACGGGCGCATCGGCCTTAAATATGAGCTAAGCGAGTATCGGGCTTGCTGGAAATTGGGAAACCAGCCGCTGATCCAACGTGTGCGGGATAAAGGCCATAGCTGGGGAACGGGTGGGCTGGCGGATACGTTGCCGACTTCGTTAGCGCACGGGCTGATGGGCTACGCTTTCACATGCCCTGATATGGTCGGTGGTGGCGAACTGGGGTCAATCCCTTCAAAGCTAGATCCAGAACTCTACATCCGGTGGGCGCAGAGCGGGACGTTTTTCCCGATTGTTCAATATTCGGTACTGCCACATCGCGCCTTAGACGCGGAACACTTATCGATTGCGCACGAGTTTGTCTCGCTGCGGCAAAAGATGGGGCCGGAAATCCTCAAATTGGCGTTGCACGCGGCAAAAACGGGTGAACCGATCATGCGTCACATGGCGTATGTGTTCCCCGCTGATCATTTTGAAATGGTCAACGACCAATTCATGCTCGGTGATCGCTACTTAATTGCGCCAGTGCTGACCAAAGGGCAAACGTCAAGGACGATCCGGTTCCCTGCGGGAGATTGGCGTGGCGACGATGGCAGCCTTGTTCACGGCCCGTGCGCGGTAACAGTAGCCGTCCCGCTTACCCGTCTACCGTGGTATACACTGGAAGCGTGAGCAGGATTAATCGCCTCTCCGATACGCACGCGGCGAAGTGCCGACTACTTTGCGGAAAACGCGGCTGAAGTAAGCTGAGTCATTAAACCCAACTTGCGATGCAATGATCGTGATGTCGTTCGCGGTTGAGTCAAGATACTCTTTAGCGCGCTCAACACGGAAGCGGTTCAAATAGTCGATCACCGAAAGTTTCATTTCTTTGCTGAAGATCCGATCGAGGTGCTGTTTGCTTGTGCCGATCGCGGAGGCTAATTCCTGACGCGAAAGGGTGGCATCGACATAATTCTGGTGAAGATAGGCGAGTGCCTGTTTGACAAGACGACTGGTGGGTTGCGAAAGACCGCGCGACCCACTAAAGAGTTCTTGGAGCGAGTTCGTCATTTCGACATCTGTCAGCAAGTTCTTGCTCTGGAAGCTCACGTTGCTGAAATCCAAGCGACGCACGTCCTCCGAACTCAGGAGACGACCACTCATCACGATCACAGGGATGTGGCGCAACTTCGGATTGTTTCGCATCCTTTCTAACACCGCGAACCCGTCGATGTCGGCCATCATGAGGTCAAGGATCACGAGACTGGGCGTTTCTTGCTCCAAGAAGGACAGTGCGGCCGCGCCACTTTCTACACTCTTGATGATCGGGTTGGGGAGTGCCCGCCGTGCTTGCTCGCTGTAGAGCGCCCGTGCGTTTTGATCGTCATCCACGATGAGGATAAGACCCCGCTCCTCACGCGGGTATAGCGCCAACAAGGTTCCGATCAGGGTCTTATCGCTGATCGGCTTGAGCAGTACATCGATCAGCCCGCGTGATTTTTGCGGATTTTGATCTTGCCCGTAGACGATGAAGGGTAGTTGCGCTAAACGTGGATGCTCACGTAAGCGCTCGAAAAGTGCCCATTCTTCGCGGGTGGCGGTGCTAATATCCCATGCCAACCCCGTCGCGTGAACCTTATTCAGAATGCTATCTAAATCGTCGTTGAAGTTGAGACGATGCACTTTCAACTGTTGACGCTGGCATAATGCGTTGATCGCGGCGGTGGGTTGTTCCCAGTTTGAAATGACCAGTAGCACGGATTCGGCATTGTGGGGAACTTGCATGACCACCTGACCCGCTACATCGGTCATCGGCAAGTAAATGTGGAAGATGCTCCCCTGCCCGATCTGGCTATCAAGCGTCATGGTGCCACCATGTAACGTCACCAACCGCTGCGCAATGGTCAGCCCCAACCCCGCCCCGGCTTGTCGCTGTGCCTGCTGCTCGATCTTTACAAAAGGTTCAAAGATGCGATCTTGCATATCCGAAGGGATGCCGATGCCCGTATCGCGAATCCAGAGGTGCAGATACGGGAGCGTGACTTCCGCGCCGAGTTCCACTTCGCCCTCATCGGTGAACTTGCGCGCATTATTCAGCAGATTGAGCAGAATTTGTCGCAACCGCACCGAGTCAGCCTCGATCATCGGTAATTGATCGGGCAAGTTTAGCTTCCAATCGACACGCGGTTTATCGTTCATCGTCGCCAGCGTGGTGAAAATATCCTCTAGAAAGCGCTTCGTTGGGATCGATTCTTTGTAAATGTCCAACGCACCAATTTCTGCCTGTGAAAGGCTCAGCAGATCATTGATCAGGTGCAGCAAGTGTTCCCCACTTTGCGCGATGTAGCCTAGATCGCGTTGGAGGGTGGCGGATAGCTCGCACTGATAGTGATCCGGTGTGGTGAGCGCCGTCTGTGCATAGCCAATAATCACGTTGAGCGGGGTACGTAGTTCGTGGCTTACGTTTGCCAGCAAGCGGGTTTTCAGCTGGTCGGAGCGCTCTGCCTGTGCTTTGGCATCCAGTGCTTCTGCATAAAGCTGCGCATTTTTCATCACGATGCCTAACTGGTTAGCCAATGCTTGCAAGCCGATCAATTCGTGGCGGGGATGCAGCGTGGGCTGGTGGCTGTGCAGATCCAAAATCCCGACCAACGCATCGCCCAACTGTATCGGCAAGGCAACACGCGATAACGTCTGTAAAAATTTCGGGTTTGGTGGGTAGCGGTGGCTGGCATAGACGTTGGGGATGAACACCGGCGCATTGGTGTTCAACACTTCGTTCAGGACTTGATCGTCCAAGCCTGCCTGCTGCTGATCCTCTGGTGCTGTCCAAAAAAGGATTTGCACATCATCGTAACCGTAGTTGGCACGGATCAGCGTTGACATGCGCGATACGAGAGTATTTTGATCAAGCAGCATCCCCACATGACGGCTTATTTCAGCGCTCGTTTCAAGCTGCATCAACCGGTTTTGTTCCTGCCTGCGGTTGACACCCACGAGGCGCGATGGAATATCGGCAATCGCGATGAGCTTTTGTAGCGCGATGTCATTGACGTTATTTGGGGTGATCAGGTGTGGTTCAATGCGGTAGTTGGTCGGCAGCGGAACACCTTGCGCAGCGCTCCGTGCCAATTGAAGGGCTTGATCAGCAAATTCAGAGGCGGGTGTTTCGACCGTCAGCGCCATTTTGCCTTTAGCGATCGCTGCTAGGGCAAGCGGATCGCCATTGATCCCTGCGATGAGGATAGGCTGATCCGACAGGCCGTACTCGTCAAGCACCTCGCGCGCGACCAACGCGATCGTGTCGGAGAGGCCGAATACAGCATCGATGGGGTGTGTACACGATTGCAGCGCTTCGATTAGCTGTTTTTTCGCTTTGGCCTGACGCCATTCCGTCGGAATATGCTCACACACAATCGCCGGATAAGCGTCTAGCGCACTGTAGAAGCCCGCTAAGCGCGTTCGTCCGTCATCGGCACCGGGTTCAACCAATCCGCCCACGCACAGAATATGGCCCTGTCCGCCGAGTTTTTCAGCCAAATGCAACCCGACTAAGCGCGCTGCTTCATATAACCCACATGGCGACGTAAACAGTGGATGTTCAAAATCGGCCTCAGCGAGATAGATAGTCGGTATGTTTCTGCTGAGGATGGTGGGTAGCTGGCTGGGCAAAATATCTTTGCAGATCAGCGCCTGAATGTCTTGCGCGAGCAATTCTTCGTCTAAGCCGCCGTGTTCATCCAGAAGCCCTGTCGTTAAGGGATCACTCACCTCGATGGTGATTAGTTCGACATCGCCCAAGCGCTCCGCGTTTTGATGAAGGGCTTCCTCGATTTGAATCCAGAACGAGTCATTAGGTTCAATTTGAACACCGATTCGCATAAGACCTCACAAAATTATTATTTCAGGGCGATGTGAATTTGCTGTGCCGATACGTGCGCGGCGTACAGCCCACCGTCCGGTGAAAAATTAGGTTGAACTGTTGCAAGGTGGAAAACCGACTTTTCCCGCTATGGATGCAACAGACTCATAGGTATCCACGAGCAATTGCTGTGCCAACGCAATCCGCCGTGCATGGCGACAATTGAGACTCTTAGCGCCACAAAGCTAAGAAAAAATCCAATTCGCGTGTATTTCATTTGCACGGTTCCTTTCAAAGGTTAACTCTATTTGCTATCTCTACGTCAATTAACGATGAATTCCCCTTCGTACCAGTTTGGTGCGAACTGATTACTCAAGCGATGCGAAGATTGAGCAGCTAACCACAGTTGCACAATTGCTCAACCTTCCTGATTGTCCTGAACTAAACGAGCTTCATTTCGACTCCGAATACGCACATCTTAGGTAACAATGAGATGTGTTTCAAGCATCGAATATCTGAAAAACTTCAACTTCTTATGATTTATTGCTTGCATAATGTGCTTCTTCTAGAGTCATGCGTCGTTTGTCCAAGAAGTTGAGTCGTTTATCCAAGCCGGTATCGGCTACGGCTTGCAAATTGACGATCAGATGTCTCCGGTTTATCGCTGGTCAGGCGCTTGGGGACGCACATTGCTTACGCCGGCGGGGGATGACGGCCACAGACGGTGAAATGACAGCTCCCTCATGGTTGATTTCAACCTCATCGTCGGGCATTTCCAGACGACCCGCCCATATCCAATAAGTACAAGATAATTTTGGGCAACTTACCCGATTAGAATCATCGCGATTCACCAGCTTGCTATGCTTAACCACGCGGGATCACTGCTTAGGTGAGTTATACGAAGGTTATCTGAAAAACTTCGTATACTTCACCGTAGTGATACCGTTGCTGGAACCTCTATACTTCTAAACGTCCAATAAGACGTAATGATCTGCCTATCACATAAATTAATTGAGCCGTTCCCGATTGGTGACAGCGTTTTTTTGTGCTGCCATGTGCCGGAACTGGCTCTACGGAAGGACGCGCCTATGGTCGAATTGATGCCCGGACGCTTACGGGTGGACGCTGATCCGTACACTTATACCTTCGATCCCGCTCACACGGCGCTGGTGATCATCGACATGCAAGCCGATTTTTGCGGCGAGGGCGGCTATGTCGATAAGATGGGCTACGACATCTCACTGACGGCCTGCGCGATCTCCCCGATCAAGCGCGTCCTGACCAAAGCCCGCGACGTCGGCCTGACCGTCATTCACACCCGCGAAGGCCACCGCCCCGATTTATCCGATTGTCCCCCCAACAAACTCTGGCGCAGCAAGCAGATCGGCGCGGGGATCGGTGATCCCGGCCCGTTGGGGCGCATCCTTGTGCGTGGCGAACGCGGTTGGGACATCATCCCGGAACTGTACCCCATCGAGGGTGAAGTCATCATCGACAAACCCGGCAAGGGCAGTTTCTACGCCACCGATCTCGATCTGATCCTGCATCGGCGCGGGATTACGCATCTGGTGCTCACGGGCATCACCACCGATGTCTGCGTCCACACCACCATGCGCGAGGCCAATGATCGCGGTTTCGAATGCTTGCTGCTGGAAGATTGCACCGGCGCGACCGATGTCGGCAATTACGCCAGCGCCATCAAGATGATCAAAATGCAGGGCGGGGTCTTCGGCACCGTGTCGAACTCCGAAAATTTCGTGCAGTCGCTCTCTCAAATCAACCCATAATGGCTATCACAGCGGAGCGTGCTTATGACGACTGACCTCATTGAACTAGAAGGCATCTCGAAGACCTTCCCCGGCCTCAAAGCCAACGACAGCGTCAACCTGAAGATCAAAAAAGGGCAAGTCCACGCGCTGCTTGGCGAAAATGGCGCGGGCAAAAGCACCCTGATGAAGATTCTCTACGGGACGTACCGCGCCGATGAGGGCGGCGTCATCAAGGTCGATGGCAAGCCCGTCACCATCAATTCGCCCGCCGATGCACGCGCCTTGGGCATCGGCATGGTCTTCCAGAGCTTCATGCTGATCCCCGCCTTCACCGTGATCGAAAATGTCGCGCTCAGTCTCAAAGAACTCGGCATGATCATCGACAAAAAAGACATCGAGCGCGGCATCCGCGAAATCTCTGATAAATACAAATTCGATGTCGATCCCAACGCTTACGTCTGGCAGTTGCCCATCGGCACGCAGCAGAAGATCGAGATCATCAAGCTCGTCATGGGCGGCGCACGGCTGCTGATTTTTGACGAGCCGACCAGCGTACTCGCCCCGCACGAAGCCGAAGGCTTATTCAAGATTTTCGACGGCCTTCGCGCCAACGGCTACTCGATCATTTTCATCTCGCATAAGCTGAACGAAGTCTTGGCCTGCTGTGACGAGATCACCGTGCTGCGTCAGGGCAAAGTTGTCGGTTCGATCCCGCGTGAAGGCGCGACGGAGCAAACGCTCGTCTCCATGATCATTGGTAGCAAGACAGTCAACAACGGCAATTGGGAACGCAAGCCACTAGCGCCTAACCGCAAACCGCTGCTCGAAATGAAGGACGTGACCGCCTACAACGATCGTGGTCGCATCGCGCTCGATAACATGAGCGTCACCATCTACCCCGGCGAGATCGTCGGCGTAGCGGGTGTCTCCGGCAATGGGCAGAAAGAGCTAGGCGAGGTTATCCAGCGCATTCGGGCAGCCAAAGGCGGCTCGATCATGTTCGACGGGCAAGACATCTTGCAGTGGAATGTCAGCAAGGTCAAACGCGCGGGCATCGCTTGCATCCCCGAAGACCCTCTGAAGCAGGGCGCGGTTCGCACCATGACCGTCGAGGAAAATCTCGCGCTTGGGGACGAAAGTTCGCGCGATTGGCTGCCGATGGACTGGGGAGCCGCCCGCGCCAAAGCCAGCTACATCACCGATCACTATCACCTCAAGATGCCGCGCCTCAACGTCGCCATCGAAGCGCTTTCCGGCGGCAACGTGCAGCGCATCGTGTTCGCCCGCGAGATCGCCGCCAAAGCTAAACTGCTGCTGGCCTATTACCCGACGCGCGGCACCGACATCAACGCCGCTGCCATCATCCGCTCGGTGCTCATCCAGTACCGCAACGACGGTGGCGCGATTCTGGTCGTGTCCGAAGACCTCGAAGAACTGCTCTCGATCAGCGACCGCATGTTGGTCATGTATCACGGGCATAACGTGGGCGAAACCACGCCCGATCAAGCGGATGTGAACGCCATCGGTCACCTGATGACGGATGGTCATTACGACATGCATACCGAGCCTGTAGCCACAGCCACCAGCGCAGTTGCATAAAAGGGGGACGGGATGGGAGTCATCAATTCGGAATTAACCAGTGATAACGCCGAAGTCGCACCTGTCGTGCTAGAGCAGCCCGTCAAGCGCGCGCTGCCCGACTGGTCAAAAGGCGTTTTATATTTTCTCTTATCGGTGCTGATGGCGATGGGCGTTTTCGCCATCATTTTGCTCCTCATGGGCAAAAATCCGCTGGATGTCTACGCGCAGATTTTCGACGGCACACTCGCCAGCACCTATGGTTGGAGCGAGATCGTCGTCAAGATGATCCCGTTCATCTTGTGCGCGTTGGCGGTAGCCATTCCCGCCCGTTTGGGTCTGGTCTCTGTCGGCGGCGAAGGCCAGATTTACATCGGTGCCATCTTCGCAGGCTTCCTCGCCTTGCGCATCGGTGACGCCTTGCCGCCCGTCGTCCTGATTCCCATCTTGGCGCTGGCGGGGATGCTCGGCGGCGCGTTATGGGGCGGGTTGTGCGGCGCGCTGCGTGCCTATGCTGGCCTCAACGAAACCATTTCCTCGCTGCTGCTTACCTACATCGCCAGCCTGATCATGGATTTTCTCGTCAGCGGCCCGCTCAAAGATCGCTCTCCAACGGCGTTAGGCCAGTCCTATAGCAAAACCTTCCCCGATAACGCCGCTTTGCCCACCTTCTTCGACTCGCGCATCAATCTGGGCATCGTGTTCGCGCTGCTCGGTGTGGTGTTTTACTGGTGGCTGTTCAAATACACGCGCTGGGGCTACAAAATGCGCGTGGTCGGCGGCAATCCCGAAGCGGCGGAACGCAGCGGCATCAAGATCGGGCGCTACATCATCATCGCCATGATGCTTGGCGGCGCGTTCGCGGGGCTATCGGGCATGGTTGAAGTGTTGGCGATTCAAGGCCGTCTGCGTGGCGGCATCTCCAACGGTTATGGCTATGTTGGCTTCCTCGTCGCGTGGTTGGCGGCGCAAAAACCCGGCCTGATCATCTTCATGGCGGCGCTGCTCGGCCTGATCTCCTTCGGCGGCGACACCATCCAGATCGTCAGCAGCCTCCCTTCTTCCACCGTCAATATTCTGATGGCCTTGATCCTGTTCTTCGTGCTGCGCGATCAAGGCTTGCGGGCGATGAAGGAGAATAAGTAATGGATCCGATCACCTTTATCTCTCTCGTCCTCACGGGCGCGATCCGGTCGGGCACCTCGGTCTTGTACGGCGTGCTTGGCGAGACCGTCAGCGAAAAAGCGGGCATTGTCAACCTCGGCACCGAAGGCTGCATGTTGATGGGCGCGTGCGTGGGCTTCATCGTCACCTTCCAAACGAGCAGTCCTTGGTTAGGCATCCTCGCGGCGGGCTTGGCGGGCGGGCTGCTCAGTCTTGCGCACGCCTACTTGGTCATCGGCTGCGGCGCGAACCAACTCGCCAGCGGCCTCGCCACCTTGTTCTTCGGCCTCGGTCTGACGGCGCTCATCGGGCGCGATTACGTCAAGCAGAACATCGTCGGCTTCGATGTGATCCCCATCCCGTTCCTGTCTGATATTCCCGTGCTCGGACAAATCCTGTTCAAGCACGACATCATGACCTACATCGGCTATCTGATCGGCCCCGCGCTGTGGTTCGTCATCTACCGCACGCAGTGGGGACTGTCGCTGCGGGCGGTGGGCGAAAGCCGTTCGGTTGCCTATTCGACGGGGCGCAGTCCGGCGCGTGTCGCCTACATCGCCGTCGTCGTGGGCGGCATCCTCGCGGGCTTAGGTGGTGCGCAGCTTTCCGTCGCCTTCACGCACTTCTGGGTGGAGGGCATGACGCAAGGCGCGGGCTTCATCGCCGTCGCGCTCGTCATCTTCGGCATGTGGCATCCCGTGCGGGCGATCTCCGGCGCGCTGCTCTACGGTGGTGCGTACTCGCTGCAACTACGTCTGCAAACGATGGGCGTCGGCGTCTCGCCCTTCTTGCTGCAAATGCTCCCTTATGTCCTGACGCTCATCGTCTTGCTGGCATGGGGCAAAGCCAGCCGCCGCGCCATGCCGTCCGAACTGGGCTTACCATTCCGGCGTACTGGCTGACGTTATCTCGACACACTTGGCTCACCACCGCGTGAGCATACCATCATCATCATCGCAGAAAGGGTTCTTCGCTCATGGTTCGCAAAATGTCTCGTCTCAAGCTGCTTGCACTGATCAATGTCTTGCTCGTCATCGTCCTGCTCACCAGTCTCGTCCCGTCGCCCGCCACCGTGAAAACGGTCAAGGCGCAGGGCTTGCCCGAAGCCTGTGGCAAAACTACGGGCACCATCGCGGATCTGGCGGCGCAGATCAAGGCCGACCCTTCCAAAGCGCCCAAGATCGGCTTCCTGTTCGTCGGGCCAGTCGATGACTTCGGCTACAACTACGCGGCGAATCAGGGGCGTCTGTGCCTCGAAGCGGTCTATCCCGGCAGCACGGTTTTCGCGGAAAATGTGCCGGAAAATGCCGAAGCCGAGCGCGTCATGGAAAAGATGATCAAGGACGGCGCGACCATCATCTTCCCGACCAGCTACGGGCACTACGATCCGGCGCTCCGCGTGGCGAAGAAGTACCCCAACGTCACCTTCTTCCACATGGGCGGCCCCGGCACCTCCGAAAACCTCGGCACCTTCTTCGGGGAAATCTGGCAGATGGTCTATGTCTCCGGCGTCGCGGCGGGCAAGATGACCAAGACCAACAAACTCGGCTACATCGTGGCCTTCCCCATCCCGCAAACGCTGTTGAACGTCAACGCCTTTGAACTCGGCGCGAAGTCCGTCAACCCCGATGTCACCACCACCGTCGTCTTCACGGGCAACTGGTGCGATCCGGCGAAACTGGCGGAAGCCTCCAACAGCTTGGTCGATCAGGGCATCGACGTGCTGACCATGCATCAGGACTGCCCCAAGCCCGTGATCGAAGTCGCGGATCGGCGCGGCGTCTACGTGGTCGGCTATCACGCCGATGGCAGCAGTGTCTCGCCCAAAGCATGGATTACCGGCTCGATGTGGGTCTGGGGGCCAACCATGATCACCTTGGTTGATGGCGCGATCAACGGAACCTACAAGCCTTCCGTGCTGCGCTACGGCCCCAAGGAAGGCATTGTTGATCTCGCGCCGTTCGGCACCGACGTGCCCAAAGAAGTGCAAGACTTGGTGCTCAAAACCAAAGAAGATGTGATCGCCGGCACGATCTTCCCCTTCCAAGGGCCGATCAAGAATCAGGCGGGTGAGATCGTGGTTGAGGATGGCGTCAAGCCGGATACCGCCACGCTCGAAGTGATGGACTACCTCGTAGAAGGCGTCGTCGGCACGATCCCGCAGTAAGCGATGACCCTATCGCCATAATATTCACGTTCTCGTGGCGGAAAGGCTATGAACCGCCACGAGAACGCTTGCTTACCCCGTCCGCTACCCTTGCCGCCGCTGCTGGTTGAAGATTTCGTACAGCATCACGCCCGTCGCCACCGCCAGATTCAGCGAGTCGCTCCGTCCCACCATCGGGATTTTCGCCATCGTGTCGCACATCGCCATCTGGTTGGGCGCGAGTCCTTGCCGTTCGCTGCCCATCAGCAAGATCAGCGGCGGCGCATAGCGGATCGCCTGATAATCCTGCGCCGCGCGGTCAGACGTCCCGATCACGGTATAGCCGTGCCGCAGTTTCCACGCCGCGAAGTCATCGAAACTAGCGCGCACCAGCCGCAGCGAATACAACGCGCCCATGCTTGCCCGCACCGCGCTCGGATCGTAAGGGTCGGCGGAATTCCCCGTCAAGATTATCCCCGCCGCGCCCACCGCGTCCGCCGTCCGCATGATCGTGCCGATATTGCCGGGGTCTTGCGCCGCGTCCAGCGCCACCCATCCCAAGCCCGCCTCCAACCGCACCTGATCCAGTCGTTCCCACCGCTGCCGCACCACCGCGCCCAAGCCCTGCGGCCCATCCTTCGCGGATAGATTCTCGAAGATCGCCGCCGTCACCTCGATCACGGGCACGCTGCGCTTTCGCTGTTCGGCTACCACCTCATGCCCGAACGGACTCGTCAGCAGTTCCGGCGCGACCACCAGCGAATCCAGTGGCGCGTTCAACTGCACAGCCTCCCCGACGATGCGCACGCCCTCGATGAAATACAGCCCGCTTTCGTCGCGGTCACGGCGGTTTTTGAGGGCGCGGATACGTTTGATGGTCGGGTTAGAAGAATTGGTGATGATGGTCATGCGCGTATTTTGGGTTAGACTTTGCTCACAATATGGCAATTATACACGGTAGGCGTGATGGCAAGCTCGATCTTGATTTCGGCGGGTGGCACGGGTGGCGGCATCTATCCCGCCTTGGCAGTGGCGGAAGCGCTGCGCCGACTCGCGCCGGAAGTAGCCCTGCATTATGTGGGCAGTGTCGGCGGCATGGAAGACAAACTCGTACCGCGCACGTTGGTCGATAGCTACACAGCGGTCTATGCTGGCCCCGTCCACAGCGTCGGTCTCGCCCGCACGCTCGCCAGCTTGGCGAAGATCGCCGTCGGCAGTGTGCAAGCCATAGCGCTGCTGCTGCGTCTCAAGCCACAGGTGATGTTCATGACGGGCGGCTTCGCCACGCTCCCCGTCGCGGCGGCCTGTTGGCTCCTTCGCATCCCCATCGTTATCTTCCTGCCGGACATCGAACCCGCTCTGACCATCAAAGTGATCAGCCGCTTGGCGCGCCTTGTGCTCACCGCGACGGTGGATTCAGTCGGCTACTTCCCCAAAACCAAAACTGTCCGCGACATCGGCTACCCATTGCGTGCCGAGCTGATGAAGGCCACTCGCGACGCTGGCGTTGCCCATTTTAAACTCGACCCTACCCGCACAACGCTGCTCGTCACGGGCGGCAGTCGCGGATCGCGCAACATCAACGAGGCCATTGGCGACATCGTTTCCAGCCTGATCGCGGACGGTTGGCAGATCATCCACGTCAGCGGCGAACTCGATGCGCCGCAGGTCATGGCGCGTCGTGATGTCCTGTCCGAATCTGAAAAGCAGCACTATCAGGTCTATAGCTACCTCCACGACGACATGGGCTTGGCGCAAGCCGCCGCCGATCTCGTGGTCAGCCGCGCCGGAGCCAGCACGCTCGGTGAGTATCCGTTTTTTGGCCTCCCATCGATCCTGATTCCGCTCTCGTTCGCATGGCGCTATCAACGCACCAACGCGCAATGGCTGGTCTCGCGCGATGCCGCCCTCCTGATCGAGGATGACAAGGTGAAGACCGATCTGCTGCCCGCCATCCGCCAACTCGTCAGCGATCCGGCGAAACTAGCCGCCATGCACACAGCCGCCTCGGTCTTGGCGCGTCCCGAAGCCGCCGATCTGATCGCCACCGCCGTGCTCTCGATGTCCGCCGCCTTACATTGACAACCGCTTTTTCTGTGGGGTTCGCTCTTTAAGCTCGAAGCGTTGACGGCTGATCTCAGCTCATTCGATTGGTCGGTAAGCGTTGAGCATCTAGCCGAAACTAAGGTTACAATAAGTAGTAATTGGATAGGTTGGCTGAGTATCGCTTGATCGAGGTGCAGAAAAATCGTCTCGTACGAATGGAGAACAACTTATGAGCATTAGTTTTGAGATTCCCGAAAGAATTTTACAGGAGCGCGACATGCTCAAATCCGTCGCGGATGGCATGATGCGCCCCACCTCGCGCTATTTTGACGAGCATGAGCACGAGCGACCTCGCGACTACATGAACTTTATGTGGCCTATCCTGCGCGATCAGCAAGCGCGCGCGCAGCAAAAAACCGCCAGCGACGCCCCCAAGCGCGAAGGCCCCGGCATCGCCTATTTGCGTCTCGTCATGCTTGCCGAGCAGCTTTCGTGGGGCGATGTCGGCATGTATCTTTGCTTGCCCTCGCCACTCCTCGCCGGATCAGCCATCGAGGCGGTCGGGACGAAGGAACAAAAACTCAAGTTCCTACAGCGCTTTGCGGAAGGGGACGAGCCGCGTTGGGGTGCGATGGCGATGACCGAACCCGGCGCGGGATCGGATACGTCCTCGCTGCAAACGATGGCCGTGCTCGATCCAGCCACCAACGAATGGGTGCTGACGGGCGAGAAAATCTTCTGCACCAACGGCAAACTCGCGCTGGAAGACTCGGACGGCCTCGCGGTCGTGTGGGCGACTATTGATCGCAGCGCGGGCAGAGCGGGCATGAAGCCCTTCATCGTGCCAGCGGGCACGCCCGGCGTCAAGATCGGCAAAGTCGAGAAGAAACACGGCATCCGCGTCAGCGACACCGCCGCTATCGTGCTCGATCACGCGCGTATCCCGTTCGACAACATCCTCGGCAGCCCCGATGTCGTCAAAAAAGATGGCGGCACGGCGGGTTTCAAAGGGCTGATGTCCACCTTCGATGCCTCGCGTCCACTCGTCGCGGCGACGGCGATTGGCGTTGGGCGTGCGGCGCTCGAATTCCTCAAAGAGACGTTGGCGCAAGAAGGCATTACCATCCCCTATGGCAAGGCCAAGCACGAACTCACTGCTATCGAGCGCGATGTGATCGAGATGGAAGCGCAGTTGAAGGCCGCGTGGCTACTCACTTTGCGCGCCGCCACCATGCTCGATCAAGGCATTCAGAACAGCCTCGAAGCCTCGATGGCGAAGGCCAAAGCGGGCAAAGTGACCACCCTGCTCACCCAAAAAGTGGTCGAAATCTTAGGGCCGATGGGCTACAGCCGCGAATGGCTTGCCGAAAAATGGATGCGGGACGCCAAGATTTCCGATCTCTATGAAGGCACAGGGCAAATCAACCTGTTGATCGTCGCGCGGCGCATCCTCGGCTATTCAAGCAAAGAATTGCAGTGAATCTTGACTGAGTTCCGTTCAATTTTGATGCTCAAACCCTGCTGCATCGGGGATGTGGTCATGGCGACAGCGCTGTTACAGGCGTTGCGGCGTGGCTTTCCCGATGCCGCTATCGATTGGGCAGTGGGTAGCACATCCCTTGGCGCAATTGGTACCCATCCCAGTTTGCGCCATGTGTTGTTTACGGGCAAGCGTGCCAACCCCGCCAGCCGCCCGCGTGAGCTGCTTAAACTGGTGCGCTTGCTGCGTTCGCATCCCTATGATCTGGTCGTCGTGCCAGATCGCTCCCCGCTGCTTGGGCTGGCGACCCTACTCGCGCGCATCCGGCAGCGTGCCGGACTCGATAGCGCGCGGCGTGGCTTCGCCTACACCATCAAAGCGCCCATCAACCCGCATGAAGTCCGCCATGAAGCCGACATCTATCTCGATGTGGGTCGCGCGCTGAAGATCGATGTGAACGATTGTTGGGTGAACGTCCCTCCGGCTCCAGACGCGCTAACCCATGCCGATCAAATCATGGCCTCGAATGGTCTAGCACCGCATGGTTTCCTTATCGTACATCCCGGCGGCGGCGTCAACGCGGGCATGACCATGACCGAAAAGCGCTGGCCTGCGGATCGTTTTGCCGCGCTGGCACATCGCCTCGCCACGACCTTTAACCTCCAGATCGTGGTCATCGGCACCGCCAGCGATCAAAGCGCGGTCGGGCAGTTCAAAGCGTACCTTCAGCATCCCGTTGTTGACCTCACGCAGCATCTAGCGCTCAGTGTGACGGGCGCGTTAGCCTCGCGTTCCGCGCTTTACATCGGCAATGATAACGGGGTGGCGCACCTCGCGGCGGCGTCCGGCGGCAAAGTGCTGATGATCTTCGGGCCGTCCGATCCGCGCCGCTATGCGCCGTTCGTACCGCCGGATCGTGCCCGCGCAGTCTGGCGTCAGGTCGATCTGCCCGCCGCTGGTGTTAGCGCTGGCAAACCGCGTTCCTTCAGTTGGGAACGTGATGGTGTCACCGTCGATGAAGCATGGGAACCCGCTCAAGCACTGTTGACCGTCTAAGGCTGTCGAAAGGCGCACCGCACATTGAAGGTCATCACGTTCAACATTAAAGATGGCGGGATCGGACGAGAACACTTCATTCTAGAAGTCTTCTCCAATACTCAGCCTGATCTGATATTCCTTCAAGAAATCACACACGCTGATCTCGTCCACGAATGGGCAGCTACCTTGAAAATGGAGTACGCGGTAGCGAAAGGTCATTCGCGACGACATGTCGCCATCTTGAGTCGTTTTCCAATTCGTGCGTGTTCCAGCGATGCGCCGATTCCTCTGCTCAGTAGAGATGTCCTCATGGCAACGATTGAAGTTGGCTCGCTTCATCAACTACTGCACGTTGCTGTCGTGCATCTCACTGCGCAGCCCTTTTTTGTGTTCGAATGGTATCGGCTGCTTGAAGTCAAATCAATGTTGCGTCGTCTAAAGCAACCTTCCGGATCGCCATGCCTCATCGCGGGCGATTTCAATGCGGTCAGCCCAGAAGATCACCCTAACCTCAATCTCATGGCGTGGCATATCCGCTTGATGCTTCGCCTACAAGTGCATCGGTTTCCTCACGCGGTCATTGCGGCAATGCGTTCTGCCGGATTTATTGATTGCTTCCGTTCTTTATACGACGAACCCGGCTATACCTTGCCACCACCTGATCCTGCTATCCGCTTCGACTATTTCTTCGCCAACGAATATCTCAAACCCTTCCTTCGGAACTGCAATGTCATCCGCCATCCCGCTGCTGTCGAACATGCCTCGGATCATTTTCCGTTGTTGGCAGATTTCGCGTTGTGAATACTATCATCTCCTTTATTCGACGTGCCTGAGTCCCGCAAGGGACTTTGTTCTCTCAGCCTGACGTTTCAACGTCGGGGGGGTTGCTTCCCCAACACAGTGCCGTTTCGCCAATATTGCGTACGCTCCACAATCTGGCTACGCGTTTACCTGCTTGACGCCCCTTTCCTCGCCCTTCTTGCTGTTTATCACTTTTTTATACTTTCTCGACAAATCCCTTACATCAGTGCTCTTGACTTTCCTGCATTTTTAGCTAGAATGTATAAGCTAATCGTTCCAAGTCTAGATATGCGTTTGGTAGCGCTATCCAGACCAATGGAAATACGACGACAGCCTACATCAGTGGTCGCCACCTCTCCATTCGCCAGTTACACATCACCGTCCCATGTACGGTTACGTAACGGAGTGGTCTGCGACCTCATAACAGACGAGCCTACGGATCGGTCAACACGCGCTCGTGCGGAACCCGCAAAATCACCTGATCAGAACAGCATTCAGTACATAAAAACAGATCGCCAATGATCCCGTTGCTCTCCTCAGAATGGATCAAACTAGGGATAATTTCATCTGAAGCCTGATCACCACCATCATCCAAGCAGCGAACGCAGCCATGAGCGCGTCCATCACTTACCCACCAACACCCTACCACGCGCTCCCGATAGCTCTCTGCGAGTTTTTGAGAGTCTTTTCCGCCTAAAACCATACGAGAATTCGACACCACCTGTCACCAAAAGTTGAAATCCTCCCGATCTGGTGTACAACCAGATCAGGATCAGCAATGTGGAGCAAGGCTAATGACCAACGGAACCCCGTTTAACGACCCCCGCAACGTCCTGCGGACAACCCGACCTGTCGGCATCGTCGGCTACGGTGCCTACATCCCGCGCTACCGTCTGCCCGGTGCGGAAATCTCCCGCGTCTGGACGGGCGGCACCAGCGGCACGCCAGTCAAAGAGAAGGCCGTGGCTGGCCTCGATGAAGACGTGATCACCATGTCCATCGAAGCCGCCCGCAACGCTCTCGCCCGCGCCCAGATCGATCCCACCGAGATTCGCGCGGTCTGGGTCGGCTCGGAAAGTCACCCGTACGCCGTCAAGCCCTCCAGTACCATCGTAGCGGAGAGCATCGGCGCGGTGCCCAACACACAGGCGGCGGACTGGGAATTTGCCTGCAAAGCGGGCACAGAAGCCCTCCAAGCCTCCATCGGCTTCGTCGGCAGCGCGATGGCGCATTATGCCCTCAGCATCGGCATGGACACCGCGCAGGGTCGCCCCGGTGACGCGCTGGAATATACGGCGGCGTCCGGCGGCGCGGCTTATCTCGTTGGGCCAGAAGAAGAATCCCTCGCCGTCATTCAGGCGTCGTACAGCTTCGTGACCGACACGCCCGACTTCTGGCGTCGCGCCGATGTCCACTACCCCTCGCACGGAGATCGCTTCACGGGTGAACCTGCCTACTTCAAGCACGTCCTTTCGGCGGCTTCCACGCTCATGGAGATGATCGGCACCACGCCCAAGGATTACACCTTCGCCGTCTTCCATCAGCCCAACGTCAAGTTCCCCGAACGCGCCGCCAAACAGCTTGGCTTCAACGACGAGCAGATCAAGACGGGGTTGCTGGCGGGCGAGGTCGGCAACGTCTACGCGGGATCGTGCTTGCTCGGCCTGACCGCCGTGCTGGACATCGCCAAGCCCGGTGATCGTGTCCTGTGCGTCAGCTACGGCAGCGGTGCTGGCTCGGATGCCTTCGATGTCCGCGTGACCGACAAGATCACCGAGCGGCAGGGACGCGCTCCCAAGACTCGCGATTACATTCAGCGCCGCACCGCCATCGATTACGGGATGTATACCCGCTTCCGTGGCAAGTTGAAGGTCGAGTAGTGAGCGCTGGTGGACATTAGGAAATACACGATGATGAATAACGTCTCGATAGTGGGCGTCGGACAAGCGCCCGTAGGGGAACATTGGGGCATCGGGCTGCGTCAGCTTGGTCTGCAAGCCATGCAAGCCGCCCTCAGCGATGCGGGCATCCGCGATGTTGATGCGGTGGTGGTCGGGAATGCCTTGGCTGGCGTCATGAGCAAGCAAAATCACCTCGGCGCGCTGATGACCGACTTCGCTGGAATGCGCGGCACGGAAGGTGTGCGCGTCGAAGCAGCGGATGCGTCGGGTGGGGTGGCGCTGCGGCAGGGCATGATGCTGGTCGCCAGCGGAGCCGCCAAAACGGTATTGGTGCTCGGTGTCGAAAAAGCCACCGACATCCTCGCCAGCGCCCGCCTGAGCGCGCTTTCCACCTTCCTCGACAACGAATATGAAGCGGCGATGGGTGCCACGCCCGTCGGGCTGATGGCCTTGCTCATGCGCCGTTACATGCTGGAGTACAACGTCGAGCTGTCTTGCTTCGCCAATTTCAGCGTCAATGCGCATCTCAACGGCAGCAGCAACGCCAACGCCATGTTCCGTAATAAGCTCAGAGCCGAAGGGTTCGCCAAGGCCTCATTGGTTGCCGACCCGATCAACCTGTTCGATGTCGCGCCGGAAGCCGATGGAGCCGCCGCCGTCATCCTGACCAGCACTGAGCGCGCCGCCGACATGGTGCCGCAGCCCGTGCGCATCCTCGGCAGTGCCGTCGCCACTGACCGTCTCGCCGTGCATGACCGCGAAGATATGCTGTATTTGAGTGCGGTGGGCTTGGCAGCCGAGCGCGTCTACGCGCAAACTGGCCTCAAGCCCAAGGACATCGATCTGCTCGAACTGCACGACTCCGCCACCATCATGAGCACCTTGGCGCTCGAAGCCAGCGGCTTTGCTCCGCGTGGTCATGGCTGGAAACTGGCCTCGGAAAATAAGATCGGGCTGGCGGGCGAACTGCCCATCAGCACCTTCGGCGGGCTGAAGGCGCGCGGCAATCCCCTCGGCGCGACGGGCGTCTATCAAGCCGTCGAAGCGACGCTGCAACTGCGCGGCGATGCGGGCGCGAATCAGGTCAAAGATGCCAAGATCGCCATGCTGCAAAACGTCGCTATGCTCGGTGGCACCGCAACCGTCCATATTCTTGGCGTAGACTAACCTACGTACATCACTGCTATCGCGGAGAGCTGTCCTGATCATCCAGCGGCTCTCCATCTCAACCCACCACACAGCATATTCCCATCGACCAACTTGCGGCATAATCGTTTTACGCGGAGAGCATAAGGGGAGCCGTATGTCTGAAATCCATGAAGCGATTAGTTCAACTGCCCATTCCGCTGATCCCCAATGCATGTTTCAGCAGCGCACCGATCCCTTCCGTCACGAACTGCTCGTCCACTGCTATCGCATTCTCGGCTCCATCGAAGACGCCGAAGACGGCCTTCAGGAAACGCTGCTCAAGGCTTGGATGAACTTCGACAGCCTCAAAGATCAGTCGGCGCTACGGGCGTGGCTCTACAAGATCGCGACGAATGTCTCGCTCAATGCGCTGACCCATCGCAAATCGCGCTCGTTCCCGACGCTGCTTCAGCCGCCTTCTGATCCGCACAGTCCGCTGTCCGCGCCGTCCAACGAATTCGAGTGGCTTGATCCGCTGCCAAATTTCTATCTGGAAGCCTTTGACGGCAATCCCGAACAGCGCTACGAGGCGCGGGAGAAGGTGACGTTGGCTTTCCTCGCGGCGCTGCAACATCTCCCCGGTCGCCAGCGCGCCGTCCTGATCCTGTGCGATGTCCTAGAGTGGTCAGCTGCCGAAGCCGCCACTGCGCTGGAGACCAGCGTCACCGCCGTCAATAGTGCATTGCAGCGGGCGCGGGCCACCCTCAAGAAGCATCAACAGGATGGCGGTGCCGATACGGCGCATGACCCGAACAGCCCCGAACTTGCTGGCTTGCTGACGCGCTATGTCGAAGCGTGGGAAACAGCCGACTTGGGCAAGCTGATGTCGCTGCTCCACGAAGACGCCAAGCTGACCATGCCTCCCTATCCCGTGTGGTTCAGCGGGCGGGCGGATATTCAGGCGTTTTTTGCGCGGGTCGTGTTCGCGGGCAGGCAACCGGACGATTTCCATCTGCTGCCCACATGGTCGAACGGCAGACCAGCCTTTGTACTGTTCCAGCGGGGCGCGGACGGCAACTCGTCACTCGTCGCGCTGCACATTCTCACCGTTCGCGCGGGCAAGATCAGCCAGCTTGACGATTATCTAGCCGAGGATACAGCGCTGTTTGCCCGCTTCAAGCGATCACTTTCTAGATGACCGATGAGTTTTGCGTCCTGTCGTTGTCTTATAGGCTGTAACTCACGTTCCACCTTCCAGTGGAGAAGACAGCGATAAGGACGGTTCCGACATGCATGATATGATGGTCAACTACCTGCTCTCGATTCGTGGTACGCTCGCCCCTTCCGCGCTGGATGCCGCCCGCAGCATCCATAACGAGACCGCCGGCGCGCCCGCCAATGTGGAAGTGGCGCGTTCGCTCGGTGACCTCAGCCACATGGTGTATGTTCCGCTAGATCACCATAACGACGCGGCGGGCGAGTTCCTGATCCTCGACATCTGGAACAATATCGAGGGGTTGAACCAATTCTTTGCTAACCCGCATGTGCAAGAACAGGGCGGGCGCATCTTCAGCCAGCGCGATCCCGTTGTGTGGATGCCAGCGGAAGGCTTCGTCTCCTATCAGCTTCCCGCGCCGTTCGGCAAGAATGATCGGACGGTCGGCCTTGTGCGCGGAATGCTGCCCTCCATCGAGATCGGACGGGAATTCCATAACCGCATTATCACCAAGTTCGCCAACAAGGCGCGCCGTCGAGGGCATCTTTCCCACAACGCTTACCTCCGCCTGACGCCGCCCGATGCGCCGCCGTCGCTGGAATTCTTCGCCGTCGATACGTGGATGGATGCGGCTGGCATGGGCGAGCACTATCAAGACCCTGAATTCCTCAGCGCGTTCGATGGGATGTTCACCGCCGAAGCCACCGCCGATGTCTGGACGCATCCGAACGGCATGTGGGTCGAGTGGTAAGCCAGAACTTCAGGAGGACGGTTAAACTCGATTTTGTGGGATAGCCGCAATCAAGGAAACGGTTGCGGCTCTGAACTAACGCACGAACAGCCCGACGAGCCACGGCCCGACACGCTCCAAGAAGGGCGGCAGCAGTAGCAGCGCACCGATGACTGCCGAGGCGAGCGCCGCCAGCAGTGAAGTCGCCGCCGCTACATCCTTGCCCACCCGTGCCATGGGGTGAATATCGGGGCTGGCGAGGTTGATCGCCGCTTCTACCGCGCCGTTGATGAACTCCGCCGCCCAGTTGATCGTGATCGTCAGGATCAAAATCGACCACGTGATAGGGTCAAGGCCGAGCCACCAACCGAGTACAAACACGAGGATCGAAAAAACTGCTTGGATGCGCGTATTCTTGCCGTACTTGAGCATGTACAGCCAGCCCGCCAAGGCATAGCGCAAGCTTTTCCATCGGCTGTGGCTGGTGATCGGGCTGTAATCATCGGGGCGGGCCGCTAGTGTGGCTTGTACGTCGGGATGTAGCTTGAACCACTCGTTCATTGCTTTGTCTACGGCGGCTTTGACGGTGTGATCGACGGACTTGACCTCAGACATGCTCGTCATCCCCGAAGGTGAATAGCGGCACATCGATTTTGACCTTAGCGATATCGAGCGCCCGCTTTTGCTCTGACCACATTTTTTGCTGATTCTCAGCATTGTCATGATCATAGCCCAATAAATGCAGCGTGCCATGAATCGCCAGTAGCACCAACTCATCACCGATGGCGTGTCCGGCTTCCTCGGCGTGCTGGAGCGTGTACGGGTACGCCACGATCAAGTCGCCCAGATACGGCGGGTCGTCGGCTTCGTCCGCGATCTCGTCAGGCAGTGGGTCAGCGGGGAAGGATAGAATATCGGTCGCCGCATCGACGCCGCGATACTGCTGATTCAAACTGCGCACTTCCTCATCCGTCGTGACGACCAGCGTAATCCCGCTGCCCGGTTCCACGTCGTGATGCGTCAGCACTTCCGTGATGGTCTCGGTCACACGCTGTACGGGGAAGTCATCGAGGTCAAGCTCATTTTGTATTTCGATTTCGTAAGACATAGAGATTACTCGAAATCGTCAGCATTGATAATGTTGACACTATTGGCACTACTAGATGGTGACGTTGAGGATGGCAATGCCGCCGGTATGGCGACTGCTTTCATTTCTTGGGTCTGCCCCGGCGCAGGGTACGCAATGCGCGGATGGAAGACCCCTTGCAACGTGGAGATGAATACTTCGCGCACGACGTTCAGATCGTTGAGCGTAAGGTTGCTCTCGTCCAACTGCCGCTCGTTGAGCCGACCGAGGAAGATTTCGTTGACAATGCTGGCAACCTCTTGTTTGTTGCGCGGACGTTTGGCGCGTACCACGCTCTCGCAAGTATCCGCCAGCATCAATACGCCAGCTTCGCGGGTTTGCGGGCGCGGGCCGGGGTACGTGAACTGCTTCTTATCGACGAGCGTTTCATCACAGTTGACGGCGTCTAGTGCCTTATTATAGAAATACAGCACGAATGAGGTGCCGTGATGCTGCATAATCAGGTCGATCATTTCTTCCGGCAACCGATGTTTGCGTGCCATCTTTTCGCCCTCGATCACATGCGAAATGATGATCTGCGCGCTGCGCACCGGGTCTTTGACCTGATCATGGGGGTTCAGGCCATCCGCCTGATTCTCCACGAAATAGTGCGGGGCGATCATCTTGCCGATGTCATGATACAGCGCCCCGACTCGCACTAGGGTTGCATTCGCGCCGATCCGTTCGCACGCCAATTCCGCCAGATTCGCGACTTGCAGGCTATGCTGGTATGTCCCCGGCGCTTCTCGCAGCAAACGCTGCAACAACGGCTGACTCGGCTGGGAAAGCTCCAGCAGACGGATGCTAGTTGGCAGGTTCAAGATGTTGCTGGCAAGATACAAGCCGACCAGCCCCACGCCCGCCGACAACATACCGTTGATCAACCCCGCCACCGTCACCGACAGCAGCCGCGCCGGATCGGAATTGCCCTGCGCCAGCAAAAACACCAGCGCGATCCCGATATTGGTGACGCCAATCGTCAGGCCAGCCACGAAATAGGCGTTGAGCCGTTCCACGCGCCGCAGCGTCAGCACGCCCACCATGCCGCCGATGGCAACGATCATGGTCAGTTCGAGCGAGTTATCCGCGATGATGCCGATCAAAGCAGCTAAGATCATCGTGAGCACAACCGTGATCTGCGGATTCGCCACCGCCACGATCACAAGAGCGAAAGCCGCCGCCGGATACAGATGCGACTGGAAAATATCCGCCGTACCAAACATGCGCGCGCCGATCAAGAACAGCAACATCAGCGCGCCGATCAAGATCATCTCGCTGATATTTTGCAGCAGATCGAGATAGAAACGCTGCATATAGCTGAGGCCAATCGCGGTCAGCAGCGTCACGACCAAGATCGCGCTCAGGAGGATCGATCCGCGTTGATCGGCGGGTTGCAGCAAACCCAACTGCGTTAGCGCCTCGATGTCAACGTCATTTGCGATTTGCCCGCCACGTATTACGATCTGCCCTTGTACGAAACTGCGCTTCTCGGTTGCCACGCCTTCGCGGGCAGCCGCACGGGCGGATTCTGTGCGGGCTTGGTTATAGAATGAATTGGGGCGGATCAGATTGCGCGTCAGCACCACGATGAGCGAGGCTTGTGGCTCATCGATAGCGACGCTGACCAAGTTCGGCAAATTGGCGTACACATCGGGCAGCGTATTATCGCGGATTTCGCCGCGCATGGTGCGCTCTAATATCTGCATCACCTGTGCGTCGAGTGTTTTCCAGTCCGACTCTGGCAAACTGAGCAGGGAAGCATAGGTCGCCCCGTCCACTTTTATGGTGGTGAGCGCGCCGAGATCGTTTACGCGCTGATCGGTAGTCGCGAAGGAGTCATTGCGAATGTCATCGATAAAATCGAGGGTATGGCGGGCGATCTGTACTTGCTGTCGCAACACACTGCGGTCAGGTGGATCGTAGACAGGGCGGACACTGTCCTCTGCTGCCTGTTGAGAAAGCTTGGTTAGGATTTCGCTTTCGTAGGTGATGCTGCGGGGCGCGCGTATGTCTTCCGGTGTGACCTCGCCTACCTTTAGCGTGACACCACCAACGGGCGAAAACGCATGATAGGCGACAACCACGGTCATGCTGCTAACGAACAACACACTGATCAGGGCTAAGACCAATGTGCGCCCTCTAGTCCGGCGTGTAGAATGCGCGTTATTCAGCAAATTCATTAATTCGAGAATGCCCTCACCCTATGCTTACGCTCTTGCGAGATAAGCGTCGGCAGTGAAACCCTCAATTCAGCAGCGATTTGACGACTTCGTTGACGAGCTTGCCATCGGCGCGACCCTTGACGCGCGGCATGAGCACCTTCATCAAGCTGCCCATGTCTTTCCCCGAACTTGCGCCCGTTTCTGTCATGGCCTTGCGCACTTCGGCTTCTATCTCGTCGCGGGTCAGTTGCGTGGGCAGATACGACTCGATCAGCCCCAATTCCATCTGCTCTTTATCCGCGATGTCCATGCGTCCTGCTTTGGTCATTTCAGCGATGGTGTCGCGGCGCTTCTTGGCTTCGGTCATCAGGATGGCGTGCGCCTGTTCCTCGGTCAGCGTGATACGCTTGTCGATCTCTTCCTGTTTCAGGGCGGCGGCTAACATCCGCAACGCATCGCGCTTGACCGCATCACCAGCTTTCATCGCAGCCTTGAGGTCTTCCTGAATCTGTTCCTTCGGGTGCATAAACTCCACAACCATTCTTGTTCCGTTAAACCCACTGTAATTATAACGATACTAGCGCATGGCTGAAATAGGCGATTTGGCTAGGTGACTTAGCAGCGCACGCAGCCATTGTCTTACTTATCTCTGCGCACGCAAATAATCATGACTCTTTACTAAACCTCAGACGACCCGTAAGTTGGCATTCATACCGACAAGGCTGTCTTGGAGGCGCAACAACCCTCGCCCATCAGAAATGCGCTGTTCAACAGGGCGGTTGCACGGCATAGGTGATCCGTTCGGCGCACGATAATTCGCGCACGATGCGGTTGGCGTAAGTCCAGTTGATCATGTCGTTCAGGCTATCGATGCGCCATTCGGTGACAGTATCGTCATCGAGGCCGGAATACAGCACCGTGTTCGCCTGCCCGAAGCGCAAACTCAAGGCCACATGGTCGATCTGATAGGTGCGGATCGCCTGCCCACTGGCGATGTCCCAGATGATGATGCTTTTGTCGTCCGAACCCGATGCCGCCCACTGCCCATCAGGAGAGAGCGCCGCCGACCACACAATGCTGTTATGCCCGACCAGCGTGCGGATCGCCTTGCCGCTGCTCAGTTCCCAATAGATCAGCGTGCCATCGGTAGAAGCCGACAGCGCATAGCGACCATCGGCGCTAACCACGACCTTCCAGACTGGCCCCGTATGCCCGCTGAAGGTGCGGATCGCTCGTCCTGTCTCGATATTCCATAGCAGCAGACTGGTATCGGTAGAGGCCGAGATAGCGAGTTTGCCATCGGGTAAGAAGACCGCGCTGTTTACGGCGTCGGTGTGCTTCTTGAAGGTGCGCACGTCCTTGCCCGTCAATACATCCCACAGCATCAAGGTAGTATCATCCGAGGTAGAGATCAGCAGCTTACCATCTGGACTGAAAGCTAAACTATTGACTGGCCCTGAATGTCCCTTAAAGGTGCGCAGTGCTTCGCCGGTAGTGGCATCCCACAGGGTGATCACCGTGTCGTCGCCGCCCGTCGCCGCTAACCAATGCCCATTGGCATCGGGTACCGGACTGAAGGCTGCCCCGAAAATAGTTTGCTTCATCTCGTGCTTATGCAGGATGTTGCCAGTGCTGGTGTCCCACATGATTACGGAACCATCCGACGCACCGGAAATCAGCGTTTTGCCGTCACCGCTCAAATCCACCGCGTTGACCCATTGACCGTGCCCGCTAAACGCACGCACAAACGCGCCCTGATGATCGCGCGGCAGCGACCAGAGTAATCCCGTGATGTCCGTCCCGCCGGAAAACGCCAATTGACCGTCGTGGCTGATGGCAACTGTGTACACCGCCCCTGTGTGCCCCACCAATTTGCGGAGTGGCGTCCCCGTCGCCAGATCCCATTCGATCACCGTTTGATCAAATGAGCCTGATAGCGCCCGTTTGCCATCCGGTGCAAACGCGACGGCATTCACGAGATCGGTATGTCCGCGCAGTGTCCTAACTTGGTTACCAGTCGCCATATCCCAGAGGATGAGCGTGGAGTCATTGGAGCCGGAGAGGGTGTACTTGCCGTCGGGGCTGATCTTGACCGTGTTCACCACGTTGGTGTGACCTTCTAGGATGAACTCGACATCGCCTTTGTTCATATCCCAGACTGCCAAAGTACCATCATCCGCCGCTGTCACCGCCCGATCATTGGCTGGATTGATCGCTATCGCGTTGATCGCGCCAGCTTGCGCGCTGAAGGCACGTTTTTCATTGCCCTGTTCTACATCCCACTCGATGATCAGGCTGTCTTGCCCGCCAGACATCACACGCTTACCGTCGGCGCTCACCGCTACCGAGACCACGCCTTCTGCATGTCCCGTCAGCGTCTTGATCGGCTTCCCCGTCGCCACATCCCAAATGATCAAGGTCTTGTCGTATGAACCGGAGATAGCACGCTTGCCATCTGGGAAAAACGCGACACAGGTCACGCCATCCTGATGCCCCGTCAAGGTACGGATCGGTTTGCCAGTCGTCACGTCCCACAAGATCAGTGTTTTGTCGTAAGCGGCGGTCAGCAGCGTTTTACCGTCCGGACTAAATGCCGATCCGTAAATCGGACGTTGATGACCTTCCAGTAAATGGCTGATGGTGCGGGGCGCGTAGGCAATTTCACTGAGAGCACGCTCGGCAAAAGCGGGCGGCGCTTCCACACGGTTCGCCGCAATCGCCAGCGGCAGTGCCAGCAGCGGATCGCTGTTTTCGAGCAGCAGTGCATTGGCGGCATTGGCGATGCTGTTGGATTCTTGCGCGCGGCGGTCGGCGGTTGCCTGTGCTGCCACCGCTAGAGTTACACTGTAATCACTGGTCGCGCGTGCATCCTGCGCGATCTGGCGTTCACTCGAAGCGGAACCGGCCAGCAAGAGCATGATCAAGGCAGCCGCTAACATGCCCACCAGCAAAAAGCGCACGCCGCGACGACTGCGCCGTTCGAGGAGTGCTTCGCGCTTCTTCCGTTCCGCATCAACAGCGTCCTGCCGCTCCTGCTCGGTGATGCTGAGGGCGAGATATTCTTGCTCACCGGGGGTGAGCACGATCTCGGTCGTCTGTGCCCACTCGCGGAACTGTACCAATCGTCCGCCTTGCAGTAAAAAATCTCGCTTGCGATGATTGACCACCCATTCTTGTGCGGCGTTGGCAAGCAAACGCTGGGTGCGGATCGCTGCACGATTGGTCTCTAGCCAGCCTTGCAGCGTGTCCCATGTATGAAGCAGGGCTTCGTGGGCGATTTCCACCATCGGTTCGCGGGTGGCGCTGTCAATATCGAAAGTTAGCAGACGATATTTGCCGAAGGCATCGAGCACAGCATCGATGGGCGTGTTGCTATCGCCACGCAGCAGCGACAGTAATTCAGAGCGCCGCACCCGCCGCCGCGTATCTGGCTGGCCTTCGTTGACGGAGACCAAGCGCAAAAATATCTGGCGTGTCAGCGATTGCAGCGTGGAGTCGAGGCTCTTATAGACTTCCTCGGCGCGCTTCGCCAGCACCCCGATCACACCGCCCATCTGCCCATATGCCAGCGCCGTGAGCCGGAAGCCGTCACGCTGCTCGAATAACTCGGTCAGCGCATATTGCAGCAGCGGCAACGCGCCCGGTTCGGCGCTGATGTCTGCGATCATCGAGGCGATCAGGTCAGGTTCGATGAGCAGCCCGACACGGTTGGCTGGCCCGGTGATGGCCTGTTCGACTTCTTTGGCGCTCATCGGCAGCACGACTTGCGTCCGCGTCTGAATCAGCCCGCCGAAGCCTTTATGCAGCAGCGGGCGGTCATAGTAGTCGGCGCGCAAGGTGACCACCGCCCGCACACGGCTGTCCGGCGTGGTGACGGCACGCTGTACCAAGTTAAGGAACTGCTGACGCTCCTCCTCATCCTCACAGACGAGGAAAGTTTCCTCGAACTGGTCGATCACAAGCAGCAGTTCGCCCGCGATGCTGCGGGATACAGCGTAGACGAGGGCTTGCGAATCTAGCCGTAAGCGCGTGTGCAAGTCGGTGGGCGGGCGCTGTGCCACGCTGAGGATGGCGGCTTCCAGATTGCGCAGTGGATGTGCGCCGGGAACCATTTCCGCGATGAACCACTGATCCGAGCCTTCCAACGCGCCCTCGCGCAGCGCGGGCACCAAGCCAGCCTTGACCACGCTCGATTTGCCGCTGCCGCTTGGCCCGACCACCGCCAAAAAGCGTGCCGCCCAGCTATCGTCCGTCAGCCGATCCAACAGCATCGATGTGAGCGCATCCCGCCCGAAAAAATCCAATGCGTCGGCTTCCTCGAAGGGACGCAGCCCTTTATACGGGTTGCTAATCGCAGAAAGGTCAATGTCCGGCAGCATGATGCCTATCTGGGCTTCCGCCGCCGATCGTCGGAAATCCTCGATAAATTCGCGCATGTCAGCGTGGCGGTCTTCGGGGTCTTTGAAGGTGGCACGGAACAGGCACGATTTGATGGCTTCGGGCAGTTCGGCCGTCAGGCTGACGGGGCTGTACGACACGTTATACAGACGACGGGTGATGATGTGTTCCGGATCAGTATCACCAAACACACTCTCGCCCGTGAGCATTTCGTACAGTACGAGCGCCAGCGAATACACATCGGCGCGCGGTGTCACGTCCAAGCCTTCGAGCTGTTCAGGAGCCATATACGCCAACGAACCGCTGATGCCGTCGTCGCTGACTTCTTGATTGCCGAGGATGCGCGCGATGCCGAAATCGCTCAGGTACGCGTTGTGATCTTCGTCCAGCAAGATATTGTCGGGCTTGATGTCGCGGTGAACCACCTGATTCCGATGTGCCGTGATTAACGCCCCGCCGATCTGTTCAAGCAGTTTGAGCGTGGCTTCTGGTGTCCACGGCCCCGACTGGCGCAGATCGTCGGTAAGGCTGCCGCCGCGAATGAAACGCATCACCAGATAGGCGCTGTCCGGCTCACGCCAGTAGTCGAACAGCGGCACGATATGGGGATGTTCCAACCGCGCCACCAATTGCGCCTCGGCTTCGAAGCGCCGGATGAATTCGTCGCTGTTGGCAAATTCGGGGAGGATGACCTTGATGGCGACTTCGCGCCCCAGTACGGGCTGCATGGCACGGTAGACTGCGCCGAACCCGCCCTGCCCGATCAGCTCAAGCACCTCGTAACCTTTGATGAGGATGGGTTCCGCGAAGACCGTGCTGGCTGGCATTGTGTTAACTCAACTTTGACGGGTTATTCAATGTCGATACGTTTCACATCGGTGATATTGATCTTTTTGTCGCGTTCCAAGATCGAAGTGAGCACCAGTTTGGCAAATCGGAAGAAATCTTTCATGCGGTCGATGCGCTCAATATAAAACAGCGCCAACTTTTGTTCGTCAGCAGACATCGCCGCTGCGCTCTCGCGCAAGTCGCTGATGTTGCTTTCCAGTACATTCAAGGCTTGGTTGACATCGCGCAGTTCGCGGCTGCCGAGCACGTTGGTCAAGATCGTCCACAGATCGGACTCGGCTTCGTAGTACTTGCGCCTGTCACCACGCACCCACGCCTCGCGCACCATGCCCATATTCTCCAACATCCGCATATTCATGCTGACGCTGGCTTTCGAGACATCCAGATGCGCCATCAGGTCGTCTAGGCTCATTGGCTCCGGGCTGAGGAGGAGCGCCCCATACATTTTGCCCATTGCTTTGTTGTAGCCAAAATAGTCTGCAAGTTGCCCCAACCCTTCCAACATACTGTCGTTCACTGCCCGCAAGGTGGGCGAGAATTTGGAAAGGTCATTAACTGGATCGGGGCCTAGATCGTCGGTTTGGTTATGCTCATCCATAGGAATATCTCGACACGCACAGAGCCGATGACTCATGACTATGGCTTATGGTATCAGTTAAGCGCCGTCGTAGCAACAACCCGTTGGATGAGCACCCCGACATGATACTGGATGTCGCTTACGTGAAGACCCCATGCGTCGTAAATCACCAGCGATTCCCCCTTGCCAAGTACAAATTCGACTGCTAAAGTTATTTCGGTTATCTAAGGAAAGGAGCAGCGCCATGTTAAGCCGTGTCATCAATAAGCACAGTCATGCGTGTTGCCTCCCTCCGAGCTTCCTCAGGTAAACCCCTCTCACCTGAATCTTTCAGCGGTCACAACAGTGCATGACCGCTTTTTGTTTCTGGCCTTCATGGTGCTGTTCGAAATTCCTCTGCATTTCATGCGAAAAGGACGCACTATGCAACGTACCAATGTTGTGATTCGCTCGTTTGAGTGGGATGATCTGCCAGCGATGGTTGATGTGACCAACCGCTCCGTTGAGTGCAATCAAGAAGATCAGTTTGTAACCCTTGAAGCGTTGAATGCTCGATTCGCCGCCCCGTACTTCTCGCCACAGGCGAACAGCTTTGTAGCACTGGTAGACGGTCAACTTGTCGGCTACTGTACTGCCGAGCTTGATCCGCGCAATGGTCGCGCGTGGGGCTTGGGACACGTTCATCCGGACTGGCGCGGGCAGGGAATCGGGACGGCGCTGCTGCGGCGGGCTGATGATCGCCATCGCGAACGCGCTGCCCAAGAACTCGCGCCGGGGATGGAAGTCGTCTGCACGCGTCACAGCCGCGACATCAATACGCCCGCTGTCACGCTGCTGGAAGCCGAAGGGTATCAAGTTGCCCGTGTGACGTGGTTTATGCGGATGACTCTGGACGTACCTATCACCCCGCCAGCGTTGCTGGAGGGGATTTCTCTGCATCCCTTCAGTCTTGAGCAGGACACCTACGCAGTCTATGAGGCCATCAATGAGTTCTTCAAGGACAATTGGGGCTTCGTCGCGCTGCCATTTGATGTCTGGCGTCACTACAACGTCGGATCGCAGTTGAATGAAGCCTTATGGCTGGTGGCGAGGCAGGACAATCAAATTGTTGGTTTGTGCCTGTGCAGACCGTGGGGAGACGGCAAACCCGATCTGGGCTGGGTAGACCCGCTCGGTGTGCGCGCCGATTGGCGTAGACGTGGTTTGGGCAGTGCGTTGCTGCAACATGGCTTCCGGCGGCTGCAAGAACACGGATATACCGCCGTCGGGCTGGATGTTGACTCCGAAAACCAAACGAATGCCGTTGGTCTCTATGAACGCGCTGGAATGCACGTTCACCGCCGCTATCTGATTTACCAGAAGACGTTGACGAGAGAACAATAGTCAACCCCGCACTGCTGTCAATGTTATCCGACAGCAGTGCGAGGTGCATAGGCTTACTTGCGTTTGACGGCGGTGGCTTCGACGGCTTCCGCCAGCTTGTCGATGCCGTTGGTCAGGCTGCCCGTGATGTGCAACCGGATCACACGGCGATTCTTGCTGACTAAGGCTTGCCAATTGCCCATTGCCTGCGCTTGCTTCAGCGTGCTGAAGCCATAGGGCGCTTCAGGAATGGCGGGATCGGCCTGATCGGCAGCCGTAATCACGAGGAACACGCCAGAATTGGGGCCGCCCTTATGGAGCTGTCCCGTCGAGTGCAAGAAACGCGGGCCGAAGCCAAGCGTCACTGCGCGTTTGAAGGTGTGACGCAGCCGACGCCGAATCGTCTCCAGCGCCGAGATATTCTGTGCGCTCTGCTCGATGTAAGCGAGCACGGCGATGTAATCCTTCGGCTGAGATATGGTGAGGTAGGCCGCCAACAATCCGACCAACTCAGACCCATCGTAATTGTGCTGCGCTGAGAGATTCCGCAGCAGTTTTCCGATCGCTTCTGATGCGTAAAGGCTAACGCCTGCTTCGCTGATCAGCGGTGTTTCGGCTGGCAGGTTGCCGTCTTTCTGGAATGTTTCCAGCAGGCGGGACGTATTGTTCTTGCTTTCGGTCACGTTCGGCTCATCAAACGGGTTGATCTGGAGGATCATGCCCATGACCGCCGTCGCGAACTCCCAACGGAAGAACTCCGCGCCGACATCATACAGATCGCGCAGGTGCAGAGTCATCACGGGTTGTCCGGCCTCTTGCAGCGCCCGCACGGCCTCGTCGGGGCTATTTTCGCTGCCGTCCAAGTGCAGATAGACGAAAATTCGATCATCCGCATAGTCGTGCGGCATGCCGACAGTAGCACCTGTTACCGGAATGATACCTTTGCCTTCTTTACCCGTGCTTTCCGCGACAAGTTGTTCGACCCAATCTCCGAAACTGCTGATTTCAGGACTAGTGAGCAGCGTCAGTTTGTCACGTCCTGCTTGGGCGAGGACACCAGCGACCGTGCCAAGCCACAAACCGGGGTGATTGTTGCCTGTCACGCCCTGACTGCTGGCAATCTGCATTTCAGCACCCGCGTCCATGATACGCTCGAAGTCGAGGCCGATCAACGCGGCGGGCACCATGCCGAAGTAGCTGAGGGCAGAGTAACGACCACCAATATCTTGCGGATTCAAGAATGTGTGGCGGAACTTCAAGTCTTTCGCCCAGCCTTCCAACTTCGAGTCGGGATCGGTGATGGCGATGAAGTGCGCGCCCGCGTCAGCCTTGTACTTGTTGAAAAAGTAGCGCTGCAACGACAACGTCTCGATGGTCGTACCAGATTTGGATGCGACAACGAACACCGTCTTTGCCAGATCAATCGTGTCTTCCACGGTCTTAATGGTCTGTGGATCGGTACTGTCGAGCACGATCAGCGCGGGAGAACCAGCTTGCTGCCCGAACGTCTTCCACAGCACTTCCGGCGCGAGACTGCTGCCACCCATGCCGAGCAGCACCACATGCGCCCACCCCTGCTGCTTGGCTTCGTCACGCAATGCGCGCAGCCGCGCCCGATCAATGCGTCCGTCGTTAGCGATGGTCAGCCAACCGAGCCGATTGGTGATGCTCTTGACGTGATCCGGCGTATCTTTCCACAGCGAGGCATCATGCTGCCACGTACGGGTGATGCTCAACTGACCGCGCAGCCGCTTGAGTTCCTTTTCCACAGGCGCTTGATACATGCCCAGCACGAGGTCTTGGCGCTGCATGAAGCCGCTCAACAGCGTTTTGCGCTTGCCTTCGACCTTGGAAATCAGCTTGCGGAACGAGTCGATGAAGGATTCGACGCCGTCTTCCTGCAACTGCTTGGTCACCTTGTCCAGATCGATGCCAACTTCCGTCAGCTTGTCGAGGATTTCTTGCGCGGTGTCGAGTTCTTCATCCAACGTTGCCGCTGCCGTGCCGTGATCTTTGAAGGCGACCAACGTGGCGTGCGGTACCGTGTTCACCGTGTCCGGCCCGATCAGCTTGTCGATGTACAGCGTATCGGGGTAGTTCGGATTCTTGGTGCCCGTGCTCGCCCACAGTGGACGCTGCACTTGTGCGCCCGCCGCCCGCAGCTTGGCGAAGCGATCACCGTAAAACATCTCTTTGAAGCGTTTATAAGCGACCTTCGCGTTGGCAATGGCGACTTTGCCGAGTAACTGGCTGTTGGCGGAGATGCGATCCAGATCGCGGCCTTGCGCCGAGCGGATGTTGTTCTCTAACTGCTTATCGACCATCGCGTCGATGCGGCTGACGAAGAAACTAGCAACCGACGCCAGCTTATCGACGGGCAGACCTGCCGCCACGCGCCGCTCTATCGCGCGGATATACACTTCCGCGACTTCAATGTAATTTTTCACCGCGAACAGCAGCGTGATGTTGATATTGACGCCCGCGAACAAGGCTTCCTCGATGGCGGGCAATCCAGCCGGTGTGCCCGGAATCTTGATCATCACGTTGGGGCGGTCAACGGCTTTGAACAGGCGCTTGGCCTCGTTCAGCGTCGTCTCGGTATCGTTCGCCAGCATGGGCGAGACTTCGAGGCTGACGTATCCATCGGCGGCGTTGGTGCGGTCGTAGATCGGGCGCAGTAAATCGGCGGCGTTACGGATGTCATCCACCGACAGTGCATCGAAAATTTCGTTCGCATCAAGATCGAGCAAGTGGCTGATGCTCTCGTCGTAGAGCGTGCTTTCCCCGATTGCCTTGTCGAAAATCGTTGGGTTCGAGGTCATGCCGAGGACGCCGAACTCATCGATGAGTTTCTTCAATTGACCAGATTGAATCATGTCGCGGCTGATGTTGTCGTACCAGATGCTTTGCCCGAACCGCTGCACGTCAACGGTCGGGTTGCCAGTTAAAGGTACAGTTGCCATGAAATTGGAACCTCCACTATAAGTACGTTTTTCTTCATTTCAACTGCCTGTGATCATAACAGATGATGAGCTGTTCTGCGCGTATCTTTCCTCATTTCTTGGTATGCAATTTAGTGACATTTCGCTTGCTATTTTCTGGATACTCATGATACACTAGTTTTATTGAACGGAACCAAGTTTTATTCAGTGAAACTCTGACGTATGGCTACTATGGGAACGCCGCCCGCTTACACGATTGACGCGCTCGGACGCGGGTTGCAGGTCTTGGCACTATTCACACAGGACACACCAACCTTGAGCCAAGCGGAGATCGTGGAACGGCTCGGTTTCAACAAGAGCATGGTGTTCCGCATCCTGACCACGCTCGAGTCGCTCGGTTACCTCGAACGTCATCCGCAAACCAAGCGCTATCGTCCCGGCCTGAAAGTGCTGCAACTCGGCTTCACGGCGCTGAATAACATGGAAGTGCGGCAGGTCGCCAAGCTGCATCTGGAACGCTTGGCACAGTCAACCGACGAAACCGCCAGCCTCGCCGTGCTGGACGGGTTGCACATCGTCTACATCGACCGGATGCGCAACCGCGCCATCGTCGGTGTTTTGCTCGGCGTCGGCTCGCGCATCGCGGCGCACAGCACCTCGCTCGGCAAAGTGCTGTTGGCGAATTTGTCCACCGAAACACTAAACGCTCTGCTGGATCGGGCTACGCTGGATGCCTTCACGCCGCATACTATCGTGGATCGGATGGCGCTGCTGGAAGAACTGGCGACGATCAGGGCGCAGGGATACGCAATTAGCGACGAAGAGTTGGCAATCGGGCTGCGCGGAGTCTCCGCCCCGATCCGCGATCACACGCAGAGAGCCGTCGCCGCCATCAACGTCTCTGGCCCCGTCAACACGATCAGCCGTGAGCGTTTGGAGCAGCAGATCAGACCTGCTGTCGTTGAGACCGCTCATCAGATTTCATTGGCGCTCGGCTATGTGCCAAGGGGAAACATCTAGCAAATCATGCAGTTCTGGATTTATCGTCATCTTGACGCTTTGAAATGAGGTTTTCATGGATTTCTCGCTGACTGAAGAACAATTACAAGCCCAGAAGATGGTGCGCGATTATGTACAAAAGGAAGTCGCGCCGATCATCAAGGATTCGGATCGTCACCAAACGATGCACCCCGGTATTCTGCCGCGCATGGGTGAACTGGGCATCTTGGGCATCTGCATCCCCGAAAAATATGGCGGGCAAGGCTTCGACTATCTGACGCTCGGCTTGGTGTGCGAAGAACTTGAGGCGATGGACACCAGTTTGCGCGTCGTACTGTCGGTACATATCGGCCTCAACAGCATGGCGTTGCTGCAATGGGGCACCGAGGAGCAAAAGCAGAAGTTCCTCACGCCGCAAGCACAGGGCAAAAAGTACGCCATGTTCGGTCTGACGGAAGCGGGCGCGGGCAGCGACGTGGTGAGCATGGCTTCGACCGCCCGCCGCGACGGTGATGAGTACGTAATCAACGGCGAGAAGATGTGGATCAGCCTCGCGACCAAAGCCCATCACATTTTGTGGGTGGCGCGGACGAATCCCGAACGTCCCGATCCGCATGATCAGCTTTCGGCCTTCATCATCGAGACGGATCGCCCCGGCGTGACGCGCGGCGATATTCATGGCAAGCTCGGCGTGCGGGCGGGTTCGACGGGCTGGGTGGCCTGTCAAGATGTGCGCGTACCCGTCGCCAACCGTCTGGGCGAAGAGGGCGAGGGCTTCAAGATCGCCATGTCGTGCCTCGATAACGGACGTTATACTGTCGGTTCCGGCGCGGTGGGGCTAATTCGCGCTTCGTTGGAAGCCAGCATCAAGTACGCCAACGAGCGCAAAACCTTCGGCAAGGAGATCGGCAAGCATCAACTCGTTCAGCAGAAGATCGCCCGCATGGTGCGCGATTACGAGATGGGCAAGCTGCTGTATTACCGTGTCGGCTGGATGAAAAATATGGGGGTGCGCAATACCAAGGAGACCTCGCAGCTCAAGTGGTTCGCCACCGACGCCAGCTTCGAGGCCGCCAACGAAGCACTGCAAATTCACGGCGCATATGGCTTCAGCGATGAGTATGATGTCGAGCGCTATCTGCGCAACGCACGCGGCGCGATCATCTACGAAGGTACCAGCGAGATTCACCAGTTGATGCAAGCCGGCTATGCACTCGGCTACCGCAAAGATGGCGATCTGCGCTGCGAACTGCCCGCCTACGACGAGTCGGCTTGGCGCTCGTGATTTTGTTAGGACGTGTTGACATAACAAGCCGTTCACTACATTTGTGGACTTTTAGCACGTCCTAGCCTCCGATGAACCCGTCACTGACGGGAAACCATTGGGCGAGATGGAATGTATGTGCTAAAATTTATATAGGGTTGATGCTCATGATAGGATCCAAGGGGTTAAAGTCTGCGGGTAGGCACTGTAGTGAGCAAAGACCCTACTTCCGTTAACACAGCCAACTCAAGATAGTGAACGGAGCGAGGTCATGTTCAAGGATACGAAGGCGTTTTCCGGCTTTTCGGTTGATGACATCCCCAGAGCGAAAGAGTTCTATAGTCAGATACTTGGATTAGAAGTGACCGAGGCGCACGGGATGTTGAATCTGCATCTCTCCGGCGGTGCGATGATCCTCGTGTATCCGAAGGGAACTCAGCACACGCCAGCGACGTTCACGATCCTCAATTTCCCGGTGGAGAATATCGACAACACCGTCGATGAGATGACCAAGCGAGGCGTGAAGTTCGAATATTATGAGGGCATGAACGTCAACGATAAGGGCATCGCAGGCGGTGACGGGAACGGCCCGCGAATCGCGTGGTTCAAAGACCCCGCTGGCAATATTCTGTCCGTACTTGAGATGAGCTGACTCTGTTCGCGCCGTAATTCAATCGCGGGCGTGCATAATTGTCTCACGCCCACGTCAGATAAGCCCAATTTACCAATTCGCGACGCAGGCTTTGCCCGAAAACTGCGAACTGTTCTCTGTGTACTGCATAACTTCGATGCGCACACCACTCGGATCGGTGATCCACGCTTGCCACGATTGATCGACGCCCAATTTTTTGTCGGTGATCGTCCAGCCCTTGCTGCGTACCGAGGCGATGAAGGCGTCGATGTCTTCTAGCTCCAAGCACAGATGATGGATCAGCGGGCGCTGCTGTTCGCCCGTATCCGAGGTGAGGAATACCTCGACAAACGTCGTTTCACCGCACTTCACATAAAACCCGAACGGCTTGTCATTTTTGGTGAAATCAAAAGCTTTTTCTAAACCGAGCACCTCGCAGTAAAAATGCTCGCTGGCGGCGAGATCGTGCGAGAGGACATTGACATGGGCAAGACGCTTGATCATGGTGACCTTTCCATTTTTGCAAAAACTATGTTTATCGGTTACGAACCGACGCTTTCAGCGTGCCTGACTCGTCGGTTAGTCGGGAGACCCAATCGTAATTTCCATGCTGACCGCGCGGGGTGTTTTATCTTGCTTGGAGGGGTCGGCATGAACGGGCACGTCAAAATAGAAGCCGCCTAACGGCTCGAAATCGTTGAATTCAAAGCTTTGGAAGGCATCGATCCGCACGCGCACCATCGGGGTATTGGCGGCGGGCAGCAGCCTGACACGGCTCGGCACAGCGGCTTTTTCCGGCGGCACATCGATGCTCAGATTATTGACGGTCAGCGCGGCTCCGACAGCGGTGATGCGCAGTTCAAGCTGCGCGCCGAACGGCAGCTTGAAGCTGTCTTCATCGGAGGGGTTGACGCCCACAAACAGATCGACGGCCTGCTCGGCAACAAAACTACGCGGCGCAACGACCACGACTTTGCGCTCCACAAACAACTTCTTCGCGCGATCCGACTGGGCTTGCTCGTCATTGGCAGCGTAAAACGCGATCAATTCCTGTGCTGCCGTTTTGCCCACCTTGGTCAGGGCATACGATTTGTCCTTGAGGTCAATGTAATGCGCGTTGATCAAGCGCCGGATGGCCTTGCCCACGCCACGCGCCGAGAGACCCGCGTTTTCGAGTTCAAGCGCCGTCGCCGTGTTGACCGTGTTCAGGTAACGAAGTACCGTATGCGCTTCAGGAGGTAATCTATCTAGATGGTAAGGGAGTACCATAGCCGTCCCAGTCTGAATTGCCGCCTAACAAGAAATTCTCATGAGTTTACTCTGGTTTGCGGAAGGGACAAGTCAACCGTCAAATTTGGAACGTCTAGGTAACAAGGCTACTTCTCATTCCACCTCTTGCACGATGCGGAGATTGCCCTTCCAACGTTACGCTAATCTCTGCGTATTAAGCTATAGCAATCGGTTATTATTGAGTAACGACACTAGCTTGATTGGTAGGTAAAGCATGTTTCGATTCATCCGACGCGTTTGGCGGGTTCTGCCGGGGATTTTGGCAGGGCTGTTTATCATTCTCATCATCTGGCTGTTCGTGGTCTTCCCGCGCGCCGTCAATATGCTGGCGGATCTGCTCGGCAACATGGGCGATCCGTTGATCGCGCAGGAGCAGCTCATCCATACCGTGATCGCGCTGATCGCCAGCCTGATTCCGCTGTACTTTTTGATCATCCGCCCCTTCCAGCAAGTGCGCTTGCCCCATGATGGGCACGGCTTGGTGGTGCGGCAGGGACAGGGCGTGGCGTATATCGATACCGAATCGGTGCGCAATCAGGTCTACCGCGCCGTCACCGAAATCGGGGCGATCAAGCGCGTCGAAGTCAGCATCGAGAGCGACGGCGGTAGGGCGGCGGTGCTGCTCAACCTGACTACCGAAAATAATATCAACGGTGGGCGCAAGAAACAGGAAATCCGCCGTGAAGTGAAAAAAGTGGTCGAAGATCAACTCGGCGTACAGTTGGCGGGCGAACCGACCATCAACTTCCGGTTGGCGCAGATCGAACCCGACATCCCGCAAGCCATGCCGATCCCCGAACCCGCGCCGCAGCCGCCCGTCAACGCGCGTCCGGTCGTGGTCGAACGTCCCGTAACCGCGCCCGCACCGCTGCCACCACCACGTCGTGAGGAACCGCCGCCCCTTCCGGCTGCGCCTGCCAGCAATCCTGTTGTCACGCGCCGTCCGTTCGTGCCAACGGAAAGTACCGCCGTCAAAACGGATCATGTTGTAGCCAGTGATGAAGATGGTCATGTTGCCGACACGGTAACCGAGCCGCCGACCCAACCGGGTGACGAATAGCATAGTGCATAATGCATTTGTGCATTATTTCACTTCTATTTTACAATCCTTATGATACAATCGGGTTGTAAGCGACAAGCTGCAATAGGAGTGCCGCGTCTCACGAGTAGTGAGGGAATTATGCTGAAGAAGAAGTTTCTCAAGACAAAGTGCAAGGTGACCTTCGAGGTTCCACCTTCCATTGCCGAGACCGCTACCGACATCTACCTCGTGGGTGATTTCAACGAATGGGATGAACGCTCGACTCTCTTGGAAAAGAAGAAGGGCAACAAATTCTCGATCACCCTTGACCTTGATCTAGACCGTGAATATCAGTACCGCTATCTCGTTGATGGTGAGCGTTGGGAAAACGATTGGGATGCCGATAAGTACGTGCCAAATCCGTTCAGCGGAGATAACTCCGTTGTGACTACGTCGAACGGCACCAACGGCAGCACCGCCTAAACCCTTTCTCAGTCTTCCGCCCAAAAGCAGACACGTCATCTTGGATCGGCGGCGTCTGCTTTTTTCATTTATCCGCGTCACATTTGGTCAGGATTCTCACGTATGCTGCGTTTTGGGCGGGAACTCACAAGTGATCCAGATGCGTTGTTGCGTCGCGAATGGTTGGTCACCAATGGCATCGGTGGCTATGCGATGGGCACGCCAGCCGGTGCGCGGACTCGGCGCTATCATGGCCTACTGGTGGCGGCGCTCAAGCCGCCCACCGCACGCACGCTGCTGGTCGCCAGCGTCGATGCGTGGGTGGAGATCGACAAAACCAAGCATCCGTTGTGTACGCATGAGTGGACGGCGGGCGTCTTGCTACCCGATGGCTATCGTCATCTAGAATCGTTCCGCTTGGAAGGGCTGATCCCGACCTTCACATGGACAATTGGCGATGTCAGCATTGTCCAACGCATTTGGATGGATTACGGCAAAAATACCACGTATGTCTTGTACGAATATCAGCGCGGGACACGTCCGATCAAGCTGCAACTGATCCCGCTCTGCACGTATCGCGATCATCATCGTAACACACTGGGTGGGGCGGCTATCGATGTCGCGATGAGCGAAGTCGCGATCTATGACTGCGCGACGGTTCAGGCCAGCGAAGACCTCAGCCGCGATCCTCACGCGCCCGCGCCGCAGCCATTTCGGCTGCTGTGCAACGCTGATAAAGCGCAAGCCACCGCCGAGTGGTGGTGGTCATTCCGCATGTCGCAAGAAACCGAACGCGGGCTGACTGACCACGAAGATTTATTCGCGGCGGCGACCTTCACCAAAACGCTGACGCCGGGACAAAGCACCGTCTTGATCTGCACGACTGAAACCGATCTGCCGCGCGCATGGAAAGACGCCTTAGCGGCTGAACGCGCCCGCCAAGAGCACTTGCTCACCGGAGCCTATCTGGACGAAGCACCCGTGTGGATTCGGCAGCTTGCACTAGCCGCTGATCAATTCATCGTGGCGCGTACCATCAACAAGGAAAAAGGTACAACGATCATCGCGGGCTATCCGTGGTTTTCGGATTGGGGGCGCGATACGGTGATCGCGCTACCGGGGCTGACATTGGCACTTAGGCGTGGCAATCTGGCGGAGCGCATCCTACGTACCTTCGCGCACTTCATCGATCAGGGGATGTTGCCCAACCGCTTCCCCGATGATGGCGAAGCGCCGGAATATAACACAGTAGATGCCACGCTGTGGTATTTCGAAGCCCTCCGCGCTTATCTAGCCGAGCATAACGACATCGATCTGGTCAAATTCCTGTATCCGAAATTGGTCAGCATCATTGAATGGCATATCAAAGGCACGCGCTACAACATCCGCGTCGATCCCGAAGACGGCTTGCTGTATGCGGGCGACGAAACCACACAACTCACGTGGATGGATGTCAAGATCGATGATTGGGCGGTCACGCCGCGCGCGGGCAAACCTGTCGAGATCAACGCGCTGTGGTACAACGCCTTGTGCATCATGCGCGATCTGGCGGTGCGGCTTGGCAACACGGCGTCGAGCCACACTTATGCCACGATGGCACAGCGCGTTTATGACAGCTTCAATCAACGCTTCTGGTATGCCAAAGGCGGCTACTGCTACGATGTCATCGATACGCTGGACGGCGATGACCTCTCGCTGCGCCCCAACCAACTGATCGCGCTGTCGCTGCCCAATATGCTGCTCTCGGAGGAGAAAGCCAAATCGGTGCTGGATATTTGCGCGCGCGAACTGGTCACGTCCGTCGGGCTGCGCAGCCTCGCGCCCGATCACATTGATTTCATCGGACACTATTCGGGCGACATCCCCTCGCGCGATGGTGCTTACCATCAGGGCACGGTCTGGTCATGGCTGATCGGTCCCTTCGTCGCGGCACACTACAACGTCTATAAGGATGCGGCGCTCGCCTACAGCTACCTCGCGCCGTTCGAGGATCACCTGATGGACGCAGGACTCGGTTCGGTGTCCGAGGTCTTCGAGGGCGATCCGCCGCACCTGCCCAAAGCGTGCATCGCGCAGGCGTGGGGCGTAGCGGAGGTACTGCGCGTATACCGCCTTTTGGAACGCGGGCTGAACACACACGATTCTTAGTCCCTAGCCAAGCGATACCGCCGACTCCTTACAAATGTCGCGGCTTTCCTAGACATTCGACATTCACCGCTCTGTACTGACACTCTACAATGGTGTAAGCGAGTGCAAGCGGTTTCACGCGTCGAGACTAGGATTTCCAATGAGCAAAGAAAGCCGGAATCTCCTCATCTTCTTCATCGCGACCTTTATCTGGACATGGGCATTTTACGTCCCCATCGCCATCAGCGGCAACAGCCCGTACACCATGCCGTGGATGGTCTTGCTCATCATTGGCGGCGCTGGCCCTTCCATCGTCGGCGTGACGATGGTGCTGCTCACGTATGATAAACAGCAGCGCGGCGACTACTGGCGGCGCTGTTTTTCGCTCAAGCGTATCACGCCGCTCTGGTGGGCGGTGATCTTCCTGATGTTCCCGATCGTGGTGACGGTCAGCGTGGCGATTGATCGCGCACTGGGCGGATCAATGCCCGGTATGCAGCAGCTTCAAGACTTGGTCGCCAACCCCGCCGCTATTCCGCTGACCGTGCTGATCAGTTTCATGTCCGGCCCGTGGTCGGAGGAATTCGGCTGGCGCGGCTATGCACTCGATCCGATGCTCAAGCGCTTCGGCACCATCGCCGGTTCGGTCGTGTTAGGGCTGATCTGGGGCATCTGGCATCTGCCGCTGTACTTTATGCCCGCTACGTGGCACGGGAAAATGGGTTTCCAACTGGCAGGCTTCTGGACATTTATCGGCGTGAATATCGCGTTGGCGCTGATCATGACGTGGGTTTACAAGTACACCAAGCGTAGCATTCTCGCCGCGATGCTGCTGCACTTTGGTGCCAACTTCACGATGCAGCTCATCGCTCCGTCGTCCGATCAGGTCGAAATCATCCGCGTCATCTTGCTCTTGGGCATCGGTCTGACCGCATGTGTGCTGTTGAACCGCAGCCCGAAATCGCCGGGACTACGTGTCATCGAATCCACTCAATCGGCATAAGCAGCGGTATTGAAAAAGAATAATCAGTGAACAGGCGATAAACAGCACGTTCAACGAGGAGCTTTGCGCACCCAGACAGGATCATTCAATTTAAAGTTTGGGACTATGGTGGATGGAACTGGCAAGTCGTTGCATGAAAAAGGGCGAGTGTTGCCACCCGCCCTTGTCGAAACCAATCTATCTGCGTCGAGGCGAAGATTAGTAATCCATGCCGCCCGGAGGAGGAGCAGGAGGAGCCTTCTCTTCCTTGGTGTCGGTGATCAGCGCTTCGGTGGTTAGCACCATCGCGGCGATGCTGGCGGCGTTTTCGAGCGCGCCACGCGTCACCTTGGCAGGGTCACCGTAACCAGCGGAGATCATATCGACGTATTCGCCAGCCAACACATCATAGCCGACCTTGTCGTTCTTCTTCTCGCCCTGCGCACGACGGACGTTTTGCACGATCACCGCGCCGTCCATGCCCGCGTTGGAGACGATCTTCTTCATCGGGGCTTCCAGCGCACGGCGGAGGATCTGCACGCCAGTGCTCTCATCTTCGCTGGGCAGCTTGACATCATCCAGAACGGGGATCGCGTTGATCAGCGCGACGCCACCACCGGGCACGATGCCTTCTTCAACGGCGGCACGCGCGGCGCTCAGGGCATCTTCAACGCGGTGCTTCTTTTCCTTCAGCTCAACCTCGGTCGCAGCACCGACGCGGATCACCGCGACGCCGCCGGACAGCTTGGCGAGACGCTCTTGCAGCTTTTCGCGGTCATAATCGCTGGTCGATTTCTCGATCTCGATCTTGATTTCCGCGATACGACCCTTGATGGCATCTTCTTCGCCAGCGCCGTCAACGATGGTCGTGTTTTCCTTGTCGCTGATGACCTTGCGGGCGCGACCCAAGTCGTTGATGGAGACGTTCTCCAGCTTGCGACCGGTGTCTTCGCTAATGACCGTACCACCCGTCAGGGAGGCGATGTCTTGCAGCATGGCCTTACGGCGGTCACCGAAGCCGGGAGCCTTAACGGCGACGACGTTGAGCATACCGCGCAGCTTGTTCAGCACGAGCGTGGCGAGTGCTTCACCGTCGATGTCTTCCGCGATGATGACCAGTTCACGGCGACCAATCTGGACGAGCTTTTCGAGGATGGGGACGATGTCCTGCGCAGCGCTGATCTTCTTTTCGTTGATCAGAATGTACGGCTCGTTGATGACTGCTTCCATCGTATCGGTGGCGGTAATAAAGTACGAGCTGATGTAACCGCGATCAAAGTTCATGCCTTCGACGAACTCGGTTTCGAATTCGAGGCCACGGCTCTCTTCAACCGTGATCACGCCGTCCTTACCGACCTTGTCCATCACGTCAGCGATCAGATTGCCAATCGAGGCATCCTGTGCAGAGGTCGTGGCGACCATCGCGATTTCGTCGCGGGTGCTGATGGGGATCGCCATTTCCTTGATCTTGGAAGCGACCTTTTCGGTGGCGACTTCGATGCCGCGCTTGAGCATCATGGGATTGGCACCAGCGGCGATGTTACGCAGACCTTCGTTGATGATGGCTTGCGCCAGCACCGTGGCGGTGGTCGTGCCGTCGCCAGCGATGTCATTGGTCTTGGTGGCGGCTTCCTTCAGGAGCTGCGCGCCCATGTTTTCATAGGCATCTTCCAGCTCGATTTCCTTGGCAACCGTCACGCCGTCGTGGGTAACGGTAGGTGCGCCGAACTTCTTATCCAGCGCGACGTTACGACCCTTGGGACCGAGCGTCGTCGAAACCGCATCCGCCAGCTTGTCCACACCGCGTTTGAGGGCACGGCGCGCTTCTTCATTAAAAACCAACTGCTTTGGCATGGTTCACTCTTTCCTTCAGTAAGTGCTTGTATTGCTCAGATAGAATGCAGAGGGATAACTACTCAACCACGGCGAGAATATCGGTTTCCTTGAGGATCAGATACTTCTTGCCGCCGATCTTGATCTCGGTGCCAGCATACTTGGCATACAGCACCTTGTCGTTCAGCTTGACATCCATCGCAATGAGCTTGCCAGCGTCATCACGACGACCGGGGCCAGCCGCGACGATCAAGCCCTGTTGTGGTTTTTCTTTGGCAGTTTCGGGGAGCAGAAGACCGCTTGCAGTCGTTTCTTCGGCTTCTTGCGGTTCAACGATCACGCGATCAGCTAACGGACGCATATTGAGAGCCATGTATTCCTCCAGAAGTGTTATACACCAGTCTCTAACACAGCGTTAGCACTCTATGGGGTAGAGTGCTAACTGATGAAGATTACTATAAACAAGTTGAGATCAAGTGTCAAGAGGCATTTTAGCACTCGGCTATGGAGAGTGCTAAAACGGTGGCAAAGTCTATTAGATTTCTTACGCAACCTGCCATCTACCGCTTACACCAACCTGACGCTTGCCCTTCGCGGCGGAACTCCCATCAACCCTAGTGTGTCTCTCTGGACAACTGCATTTACTGAATGGTCAACGCAATTTAGGGAGGGGTCATGACGACAGCGATGTCTATTGTTGAAGGAGGCGCGATGCCAATGACAATAAAGATCATCACGTTGGGCAGCATTTTTGTGGTACTGGTTTTGTTCAGCCTGTTCACACTCGCGCCGCTGGTGTCATCGCGCCCCGTCGCCAGCGCTTGTTCCAACAGCCAAGCCCTGAAATATCAACGCCTGACCGACCTACCAACCAACGGCGGCACTGGCAACGCGATGACCTTCAGCGCCGATGGTCGCCTGATCGCCACGACAGGTACGGCGTTCGGCGCGCAAGTCTGGGATACCACAACCTTCATGCCGCTTACGGTATGGCAGGATAACGATCAAGCACTCGTGACGGTGAGCAGCCTCGCCTTTTCGCCTGACGGACATTACCTTGCCGTGGGCAGCGACGATCACACCACGCCGCTATATGAGGTGACGACGGGCAAACTGCTGCGACGGATCAAGCACAGCTACGACGTGCGGCGCGTTCAGTTTAGCGCGGACAGCCGATGGTTAGCCTCTGCCAGTTGGGACGGCAGCATCGAGATCGTGGATCTGACCGTTGCCGGGATGGCGACGAAATGGCGCTGGCATCCGGAAGTGACCGACGGCACCAAGCTGCTCGTCACCGACATCGCGATTAGTCCCGATTCGCGCTGGGTCGCCAGCCTCAGTCAGGGCAGTTGGGGGCCAAGTCTGCTGGATGTGTGGGACATCCAGACAGGCAGCCGGAAAACACTGGTGCAGTGGAACCTCGCCGTCTATTCCAATGTCATTTTCAGCCCCGATTCGCGCTGGCTGATCGCGGGGACGGGCAGCGGTGCGCCGATCACGGTCTGGGAAGTCGGTATGTGGCGGGAGATCGCGCAGTTGCCGACACGCGGCCCGTTCAATCGCATCGCCATCAGCCCAAACGGGAAATCCATCACCTATTCGGAAAACCTCGACGGGCAAAACAAGCATAACATCCGCGTGTGGCGCACCGACTCGTGGTCACCGCTGACGGAATTTACGTTGGATGATGTCGTCTGGGATGTGCAGTTCAGCCCCGACAGCACGCAGATCGCGGTCGCGGTTGGTCAGCCGCAGCTTCAGGCCGATGGACGCAATCTCGGCTTGCACGAAGCGCAGGTGCGTGATGCACAGACGGGCGAGGTCGTCGTACGGATTCCGCAGCCGGATAGCGACGAAGTGTTGAGTGTCCAGTTCAGCCCCGATGGCTGCCAATTGGCGCTAGGCACGCAGAATGGCGTCACCGTCTGGCAGGTGCGGTGAGGCTGTCACGAAATAATCGTGTGATGAGGCGGCCTCGCAACCGCCTCACGCCGTCTACGGCTTGGAGATTGCCTGTGTTTCCACCAGCATCACGGTGGAGGCTTGTCTCAGCGTATTTTGTATCTCCGCCACCGTGTCCGTGTGCCGCATAAGGGCGGTGATCTCCTCCTCGCTGGCCTGCGCTTCCACCGTCGCCTTATACGTGATGTCGTGCGCAGCACTCCCCGGTGCATCCCCAAATTCGCCCGCCACCTCGACCTGCACACTGGTCACCGTGATATTGCGCTTGGCGGCTTCGCGGTAAATATCGTTGCAGTAACAGGTCGCCAGCGCCAGAAACAACAACTCACCGCCGTTCGCGCTGGAACCTGATCCACTGGCTTTCGGCGGGATGTTGATCGCGTGCTCTGTGTGGTTGGTTTTCAGCATGACATCGTGTTTTCCATGACTGTTGCTGACCCTTGCGCTTATCGTAGGCATTGGTTCCCTCTGTCATATTCCTAATGTTTACCGACTGTAGTACAAGCCGCTGCTACAGGCAAATTGCACACACATGTGGGCGCATAAATCCGATTCGCTGGCGTGGAACGAAAATATGAATACCATTAGGTGGAAGCGTTCACGCTGGCGAAAGAGACGGCATGGTGATTTCACAGGTCGCGATAGGGTTGGATGAACAACTATTACGCACGCTTATTTACGCCGACATCTTCCATTTTCCGCTCTCCGCCAATGAACTTCACCACTTCCTGATCGGCTGCAAGGCCGCGCCGGACGACATCCGTACCGCGCTGGAACAGTCACCCTTGTTACAGCGGCATGTGGTCAACATCGATGACTATTACGTGCTACGTGGCTGCGAACAAGACGTTAACGAACGCCGTGTGCATGATCAGGCTTCGGCGTCTCTGCTGCCCCTTGCCCGCCGTTATGGTCGCCTGATCGCGCATCTGCCCTTCGTGCGGATGGTAGCACTCACCGGCGCGCTGGCGATGCGCAATGCCAGCCATGCTTACGACGACATCGACTATCTGATTGTCACCAAGCAGGGACGCGTCTGGCTGACACGGCTGCTGATCGTCGGCATCGTGCGCTTGGCAGCACTGCGCAACGTGGCGTTGTGCCCGAATTATGTTTTGTCAGAAACTACGCTGGCGCAAACCCGCTGCGATCTGTTCATCGCGCATGAACTGGCACAGATGGTGCCGCTGGCGGGCTTGCCGCTGTACCGTGCCATGCGCGAAGTCAATCGCTGGTCAGAGACATGGCTGCCCAACGCGTCCGCACCCTTCTATGAAGAAGCGGAGTCCTCACCACAAGGCATTGGCTTGGCCTTGCAGCGTGCCGCCGAGGTGATCCTGAATACGCCATTAGGCGATATGATCGAGCGGTGGGAGTACCAGCGGAAACTGCGCAAATTCGCGCCACAGACACAACAGCCAACGTCTAGCGCGATGATCGATGGCGAGCAGGCCAAGGGGCATTTCAACGATCACGGCTTGCGGATTCTGGGGCAGTATGAGGAGCGCTTAAAGGCGTTCGGGTTGGCAGGTAACGAATAGCATGCTGGAACAGAACGATAACAATGCACCGTTGGTCGTGCGCGACGAACGACGATGGGTGACATGGTTCGCAGGAGCGCTGCTGGCCTTCTTGGGCATCATCACGCTGTTTATTCGCCTCGAGGTCTTTACCTTTGTTTTGGCGGCGATTTTCATCATCTGTGGGCTGGTTGTTTTGTTGAGAGTGCCCGCCACGAAAGTGTGGACGTTTGATCGGGCGGCGGGTACTGTTCAGTACGAACGACAAGCGGTATTGGGAGCGCCACACGTGTTTACGCATGATTTGAATAACATTGTCGAGATGCGTTTGACACCACCCACATCGGGATGGATGTCACTGCTGTATGCACTGACAACGACACCTGAACCAGAGCCTAATCTGTTTGTGAAGATCCGCGAGGGTGAACGGATTAAGCAGTATATTGTGACCACGAATGGGAATCGGCAGGCGTTGGAGCAGCAGTTTAAGGAGATCAAGGAGTTCGTGGGGCAGGGCAAACGGAAGAATGATGGGATGGGATCGTGAGGTAAAGCGTCAGGCTTAGAGGACGAAGTCCCTCGCGGGACTCAAGAAAATTTTCGAGCAGTGTTTTTTCGTTTTGTACTTAGTTGAGCGCAGCAAACAAAAGAGCAGTTGGGGAGAGGGAACAACCTATGACTGTCCGTTCGACCACCGAAGGCCAACCCGATATTATGCTGGTCAATGCGCTGTTCATCAGCAAAGACCCGATGGAAAAAAAGCTGATGACGCCCTACTTCCCGTTAGGACTCCTCTACCTCGCCTCGGTGCTGCGCCAGAATGACTACAGCGTCGCCATGTTCGATGGCACCTTCGAGCCGGATTATGACAGCTTCGAGCGGGCGATGGAACAGTACAAGCCGAAGATCGTCGGCATTACGGCGCTGATCACGACCCGCAACAATGCGCTGAAGTGCGCCGAGATCGCCAAACGGCACGGCGCGACGGTCATCTTCGGCGGCCCCGATCCAACGGGTAAGCCGGAGGCCTATCTGCGGCATGTTGGCGCGGATGGCAAGCGCGTGGTCGATCTGGTCGTCTGGGACGAAGGCGAGATCACCATCATCGAGTTGATGAACCACCTGACCGGACGCAACGGCGCTGATCTGATGAGCATCAAGCAGATCAAGGGCTTGCGCTTTATCAACGATCATGACGAGTTGGAAAGCACCGCGCGTCGCCCGCCGATTGACGATCCCGACACGATTCCGTTTCCGAGCCGCGATCTGATCGATGTAGACGCCTACCGCCGCGAATGGACTGCCGCACACGGCTACTGGAGCCTGAGCGTCATCAACACGCGGGGCTGTCCCTACGCGTGTACGTGGTGTCAGAAGGGCATTTTCGGGCGCTCGTATCGTTCGCGCTCGGCGGAAAACGCGGCGGAAGAGATGCGCCTGATCAAGGAGCAGTACAACCCTGATCAAATCCGCGTGGTGGACGACATCACGGGCGTTGACCGCAAGTGGGTCTTCGACTGGCGTGAGGCCGTGCTGGAACGCAACGCCGCCATCCCGTTTGAGTGCTTGAGCCGCGTGAATCTGGTGGATGTACCGATGCTGACCGCCCTTAAAGACATCGGTTGCCAGAAAATTTACTTCGGCGCGGAAAGCGGATCGCAAAAAGTCTTGAACGCGATGAAAAAAGGCTCCAAGATCGAGCAGATTTACCGCGCTTCGGAAGCCTGCCGCGAAGTCGGCATCCATATCTACTACTTCATGATGGTGGGCTATCCGGGCGAGGAGATGGATGACCTGCGGCAATCCGTCAAGCTGTTGGTCGAGACGCAACCGGATAGCTTCAGCACGACGATTGCCTATCCGCTCCCGGGGACGGAATTTTACCAGCAGGTGCGTGACCGCATCATGCACGACAGCGAGGATTGGGCGTTCACGGCAGAAAATAAGCTGCTGTTTGAGCGTGGCAAGTACAATACGATTTTCTACCGTTGGGTGCAGATGTGGTTTCACAAAGAGTGGGAAGTCGCCCGCGCCCGCAGCGGACGCGATAAGCTGTCGTTGTATCGGCGCACGCGTAATCTGACGGGATTGCACATCAGTCGCGCGATGGTCAAGCTGATCGCCAAACTGCCCAGCGGCGGGAAGATCGAGTTCAAGCCCGCACCGGGGCGCTGATTAACAAATACGCATAGGAATCGATAACGTCTTATGCACATCGATAGCACGCGATTGATGTATAGTGTGTTCCAAAGCTGCCGACACGGGCTGCACTATTCAGGCACACAACTAGAACTGCTTCTCGAAACGCTGGACATCGTGAAACAGCAGCGTGTATTATTCGTGAATGTTGACGATAATTGGGTAAAACAGCACGAACTAGAAAGTCTAGCCGTCGCGCCATTGGCACGCTTGACACGAAACGATGCACTCTCGTCCGCCAATCAACCGCTATTCATGCTGATCGATGTCGGCGCTCACGATCTGCAACGGCTGTGGTCAGCGGAAGCCGTGCCAGTGGTACGACGCCTCGGCTACGCATTCCACATCCTCCCCGCGCTGCTCTGGAAGCCACAGGCGTTCAAGCCCGATCTCTACATGTTTTGCTTTCGCATGGTTGGCTTGCATTGGGCTGAACTTTCGTCGGAACTGCGTCAAGCCTTCTGTGCGTTACAAGGTCTAACGCTGGATGAGGCCGCAAGGCTAATTGAAGAGAACAATTCCGGTGACTAGGTTGAGGAGCCGACGCCATCTTACCGCGCTTCACGAGCCAGACGGTTCATAGGTCGCCACCACGACGCCGTTCTCAGTGGCTTTGGCGCTGACGAGATGCAGCGTAGCAGGCGCACCGCCATTGGGAAACATCTGACGACCTGCGCCGAGCACAAGCGGATGGATCAGGAGAAGGTAGCGGTCGATCAGATTGTGCTTCATCAGGCTTTGGATGAGGACGCCGCTACCGAAGATGATGATGTCGCCGCCCTCCTCCGCCTTAATCGCCCTGATCGCTGTCGGCAGATCCCCCTTGAGCAGCGTCGAATTCATCCACGGCAGCGGTTCTTTCAGCGTGCTTGATACGACATACTTCGGCAAGTTGTTGAGGATTTCGCTGAAAGGACTATCGGTCTGGTTAGGCCAGTGCGCGTAAAAGCTGTCGTAGGTGCGCCGACCAAACAGCAGTGCGCCGAAACTGGTGATGCTTTCGCCCGCCTCTTTGCTCTGCATCGCGCCGAAGGGAGCCGCCCACCCGCCCTGCGTAAAACCATCACGCGTATCTTCATCTGTGCCCGCTGGCCCTTGCATCACGCCGTCGAGCGTCAGGTTGTTGAAAACGACGATCTTGCGCATAAGAAGCTCCTCACTTGTGCAAACTCGATGCTACGCAGTATAGCGGGCATGTGCTTGGAACAATTGTAAAAAGCCGACATGCTTACAGGGTGGAATAGCCAATCTGGTCGTGGTAAAAGTCGTCTGTTTTTTGCGCGAGCTGCTTGGGCGTGACGGTGGAGAAGGCGTTGATGTCGCGGATCAGATGCGATTGGTCGTAGTAGTTCAAGGCGTGGGCGATGTCGGTCAATCGCGCATAGCGTCGCGATTTGATCAAGCTGATCGCGGCATTGAAGCGTTTGACGCGAATATAAGTCTGCGGCGAGAGGCCAACCGTGTGCCGGAATCGGCGTTCAAATTGGCGCTCCGAGAGATGCAAGGAACCGCACAGCGCATTGACGCTGACACAGGCGATGTCCGCGTGGATCAGGTGCAGCGCCGCCTCGATCAGCCGATCATGTGGCGGTGCTTGATTGAGCTTGGTCAGGAGAAAGCGTGTCAACAGTTCAACCCGTTTTTGGTTGCTCGTGGCTTCGATAAGCTGTGCATTCAGATCGCAATCGGCAAAGTCGTTGCCTTCGATACTGCCGGTGGTCAGCGTCGAGGCGTTGAGACCTAACAGCGAATGCAGCGCGTGCGGTTTCAGGATCACTTGGATCGTCACGTAGGAACCACGTTTGAAGTGCATGACACTGGGGAACGCGCCCGCCCCATGCACGAAAAACGTCGGGACGATGTGGTGGCTGCCCGAATGCGCGATAGTTTCGATCACCGATGCGCCGTTCTCATGCTGAAAGACGATCCCCGGCACGGCATTAGGCGAAACGTTGATCGATAGCGCTTCTTCACCAACATATTCCGCTATTCTGAAGCACGCCACATCACGCTTGAGCGGTTCGGGTGCCGGAATGATGTCAAAGGAGGGAATGTTCATCGCTGAGTCCGTTGGATACAGTTAGATGAAGTTTAGCAGATACACCAGTAAATGTGATTTGTCGGCATGATGCCTAGGTGCATCCTACGTCGCACCAGCCCTGCTGGCGTTCTGATCGAGCGCGCCGCTAGAGTCCCGCGCGATCAACTCGGTCGTGAAGATAATATGGCTCGTCGGGTCGTCGGGATGGGCGATGCGCCGCAGCAGTAGCTGTGCCATTGCGCGCCCCATTGCCTCAATCGGCTGACTGATAGTCGTCAGCATCGGGCGTGTCGCCATCGCGACAGGTGTGCCGTCATAGCCCACAATTGCCACATCGTCGGGGATGCGTAGTCCAGCGTCTCTGATCACGCTGATCGCCGCCGCCGCCATGTTGTCCGAGGCCGCGAACACGCCATCGATGTCGGGGTGCTGACTGAGCAGCGCGCGCATGGCATCTGCCGCCACTGTTGGATTGTAATTACCGGCCACCACCAGCGTCGGATCATACGGCAGTCCACTTGCTATCAACGCATCACGGTAGCCATCTAGCTTGTCATGGCTCGACGGCATATCCAGCGTCCCGTGAATCGTCGCAATCCGTCGGCGTCCTCCGGCGATCAGATGGTTGACCGCCGTTCGTGCGCCGTTGCGATGATCCGCGTCCACGTAATCCACATCGATATCGATGGCGGGACGACCGCTGAACACCATCGGCACACCGCTCTTGACCAACTGCTCCAATACGGGATCGCTGCCATGCGAACCGACGAGGATCACACCGTCCACATGCCCCTTCTGTACGTAGCGCTGTACTCGCTCTTCATCCCTGCGCGTGGACGCCATGATCAAGATGAGCTGAATGTCCGTCTCGGAAAGCCCCTCCGCGATCCCGAACAGCAGCGGCGCGATGAACGGATCGCTGACCCATTGGCTGACCGGCTCGGAGATCACGATGCCGAACGAATCGGTCTGGCTGGTGGCGAGGTTACGCGCGGCACGGTTCGGCACATAGCCAAGCTCCGCGATCGCACGTTCGACCGTCTCGCGCACCTTCGGGCTGACGGGGATCGTGTTGCTTACCACGCGGGACACAGTCGAAGGCGATACGCCCGCCAGTTTGCCCACATCAGCCAGCGTCACAGTGCGACTGTCTAAACGAGAAGGTCGTCTACCATTGTGTGTGCGCTTGGTGACGTACGCCCGCCGCTGCCCAAGTTTAGATTTCGACTTCCCGTTATTCGATGCCATAGGCGCTCCGTACATGGTTATACAGCGTATGCATACGTGCAAAATTCATCGGTCAGGCTACCGCGTCATAGTCCCTAAACAAATCCATATGCATTCCGCCAGTTGCGTTGGTCGCTTCGAGGGTGAAGCCGACGCCCTTGACTGTGAAGGCAGTTCAGTAGCAGTAATGAATCATCATCGATCAACTATAGATCAAATTATTGGCTTTCACCAATCGATCACCACCCGCGAACGACTGCCGCTGCCGTCCAAGCGGCCTTAATTCGCCAAAGTTCACCCTTTGACTGCGCCTTGCGTTAGCCCTGCTACGAACTGCTTCTGCATATTGATGTACACGATCACCACTGGCACAATCGCCATCGTGAGTGACGCCGCCAGCGAAGGCCAGTTGGTGTTGAACTGCCCGACCAGATTGAAGATCACGGGCTGCAACGGCTGTTTAGCCGAATCTTGGATCAGCACCGTGGCGTACAGGAATTCGTTCCATAGCGCCAGAAATTGCAAGATCACCACTGTCCCGATCCCCGGCCTGACCAGCGGCAGTGCCACGCGGTAAAACGTCCCCCACTCGCTCGATCCGTCGATCCGCGCCGCCTCGATCAGCTCGTTAGGCAGCAGTTCGAAGAACGACCGCATCAGCAGGATCGAGAACGGCGACATCGATCCGATGTACACGAGGATCAAGCCGTGCTGCGAATTCAGCAAACCGAGACTTTTCACCTGTAGATACAGCGGGATGATGAGTGACGCGGCGGGCATCGCCATCGTGCTCAACAGTAGGATGTAGATCAATCGCTTAAACGGGAACTTCAGCTTAGCAAACGCATAGCCAGACACCGTTGAGAAGAACAGGATGCCCGCCAGTGAAAACGCCGAGATGACCACGCTGTTCAAGAAGTGCGCCCCGAACTGCGTTTGCTGCCATGCCGCCGGATACGCGTCGAAAATGATCTTGGTCGGGATGAACGGGCCGTTAAAAATGGTGTTCCGTTCCCGCAGCGAGGTGAACACCATCCACACGAACGGGTAAACCGCCACCAACGACAGCGATGCCAGAATGATGAACGCCGCGATGCGGGGCAGCGAAAAACGGGGCTTGCTCTGGCGGGTGGGCGCGGCGAGAGAGACTGCAACAGACATGATAGACCTTCCTCAGCGTCAGATGTTCGAGCGCTTATTCATCCAGATCTGGAACAAGACCGCCAACATGCACAGCACCAAGATCACCGTGCTCAATGTCGAACCGTAGCCGAAGTTCGGCAAGCCCGGATTGGCGAACGCCACCCGATAAATATACGTACCGAGCGTTTGCGAGGCGTTGACTGGCCCCCCGCCCGTCATCACATAGATCACATCGAACAGCTTGATCCCGTTCAGCAAATTCAGCGTGATCACCAGAATCGTCACTGGACGCAGCATCGGCACGGTGACGTTGAGGAACTGCTGCACGCTGTTCGCACCGTCAATCGCTGCCGCTTCGTACAGCGTTGGGTCGATGCCTTGCAACCCCGCGTAGAAAATGATCACGTACAGCCCGATTTGCTGCCAGATCGCTACCACGGCGATAGACCACAGCACCACGTTCTCGTCACCGAGCCAGTTTTGCTGCCAAGCCGCGAGGCCAAGGTTGCCGAGGATGGTGTTCAGGCTGCCCAGATTCGGGTCAAGGATCAGCTTCCACAACGCGCCCGTCACCACCCACGAGATGATGCTCGGCATGAACAGCATCGTCCGCCCGATGGTGCCAAAGCGTCCCCACCCGATGTTGTACAGCACCGCCACGATCATCGGGATGATCGACAGGAACAGCGTCAGCCCCGCCGTCAGCACCAGCGTCACGAACAACGCCGTATGAAACACCGAGTCTTCGAGCAAATGCTGGTAATTGCCCAGCCCGACCCACTCTGGCGCGCCAATAGCATCCCATTTCTGGAAGCCGAGCAGAATGGTACGGACGATGGGAATGCCGATGAAAATGACGAAGAACACGAACGCGGGCAGAGTCATCGCCAGTCCGGTGATGCGCTCTTGCCTGCCGTTCGGAGGGCCAAGCAGAGAGGAGGCGAGCCTCCCGAACGAAGCCTGCTCAAGAACTTTATTCGACATGCTCACCTCTAATAAGTTAAGTACACACCTTACGCAGTTTGTTTATCAAAGCGAGGTTACATCACCGCCCCTCTCCATTGTTATGGAGAGGGGTTGGGGGTGAGGCTGCGTAAGGTCAGTTAGGTAATGGGATCAGCAGTTGCCGATTTTAGCTATAAGTCAGCTTGGCTGCCCCATCTTCCATCGCCTGTGCGGCTTCTTTCGGATCGGTGAGCTTGCCAGCCGTGAACAACATGATCGTGTCCGCCACCACCTGACCAGCCGGCCCCGTCAGCCAGTGACGGCAGCCATCCGGCAGCCACGCCGCCATCGTCTTGATGATCGGATCGGTGACCTGATCCGCCGCCGACTTGGTCGCGGGCAGCGAGACGGACTCGCTCATCGTCCACGCGTACACTTCAGCGGAGTACAGATATTGCAGGAAGGTGATCGCCGCGTCTTTGTTCTTGCTGTGGTTGGAGAGCGAGAACGCCGCGCCCGCCGAGTTGCCTGTCCAGTGCGGTTTGCCCGCCGCTACGGATGGGGTCTTCATGACCTTCAGGCGCTTGACCAGTTCAGGCGGCGCGTCCTTGTAGATGCGACCGGGGTTCCACGAACCGGAGTAGAAAGCCGCACCCTTGCCCGTGTACAGCGCGTTCAGGCACGCGACCTGATCCATGCCCGTCTGCCCCTTCTGCCACAGACCGCCGTCCAGCGTCTTGCGGTACAGCGTCAGCGCGTCCACCACGGGCTGATCCGTCCACTTGGCCTGATGCCCATCCAGCATCTTCACCGTCGCCGGATCGCCAGAGAAACCCGTGATCATCGGGAACCACAAATCGTTCACGCTGAAGCCGTCGGTGGCGGCTTGCATCGCGCCCAAGTTGCCGCTGACCTTGCTCTTGATCTGGTTGGAGGCCGCGATCATGTCGTCCCATGTTTCGGGTTCGCCATCGATGCCTGCCTGCGCGAAGATGTCGGGGTCATAGTAGAAGCCCATCGTCTGTGCCATCCAGCCCATCGCGTACTGCGCTTCGCCGTCGAGGAACATGCTGTTCGCGGAGGGGAAGAAATCTTTCATGAAGTCCGCGCCCAATTCTTTGATCAGGTCAGCGCCCAGACCCTTCTTGCCGAACTCAACCGAGTACACATGCGGCGCGTAGACTTCGGGGAGGTCATCGGCGGCGGCGCTGGCGAGCAGCGCGGGGAGATACGCGCCGGTGACATCTGACTTGATCTGGAGGTCAACCTTGATGTTCGGGTTCTTGGCTTCGAAGTCAGCGATCACTTTGGGGAATTGATCTTGCTGGTCGGTGTACCAGCTCCAGAAGCGCACCACGGCAGGATCAGCGCCCTGACGTTTGATGTACGGCGCGGCCAGTGTTGGCGACTTGGCGGCTCCGATGGCGAGACCTGCCGCCCCCGCAGCCCCTAACTTGATGAAATCGCGCCGCGAAAGGGCTTTCTTGCCCGCTGGCTTATTGTTGTCCGACGTCATAATAGCATCTCCTAAAAGCGAATAAAACTAACTTGTCTCAGCCGCCAGCCTCCGACGGCTACCACGATGCAGCACATCATCACGCATTGGCACATGTATTTTTCACCACAACGTCCCGTCTCCACCTCCTACCTACCGCGTTTGGAAATTCCGATCTGCGTGGACGTGTGCTGTTGTCTGCGAATTGCTTCAAATATTTTGTACAACTTTCTGCAATCGCTGTCAAGAGCTATTTCTCGCCGGATTTTGTGGCGTACTGCCGCTATCCACGCGCAGTCTTGAAAAATGACAGTTTGCAAGAATTTCTGCAAATCTTGCGCAAAATTCATTGACTTTTTTTGCAGCAGTTCTAGAATAGTCTTTGCAAGCCAATATTCTTTTTTCATTGACTGTTTGGGTTCGGCAGTCGCGCCCGGATCAGGAGTACTTAGTTCACATCAATCAACACCCATGACAACGCGCTAAGCTACATCGACGCGTCGGCAGCAAGTTCACCATCTTTGGACTGCTGCGGGTTTGGCGCGCCGTCACCATCTCAGGGCGATGTGGATCACGCCAGCGTATCTAGGCGAACGCTGCTGGACTATTCAAGAAAGGATTACGCATCACGATGACTTCTTTAGGACAAAAATTAGCGCTCGACCCGTTTGAACAGAGTACCGATGTCGGCACGGTACATCTCCCCGGCGCTTGTGACTACGACCCCGACCAGCAAACCTTCACCATCACGGGCGCAGGTGCGAACATCTGGGGCGATCACGACGATTTCCACTTTGTATGGCGGCGGATGAAGGGGGATTTCATCGTCACCATGCGCGCCGCCTTCATCGGGGCGGGCGTCAACGCGCATCGCAAATTCGGCTGGATGGCGCGTACCAGCCTCGATACCAATTCCCCTACCATCAGCACGGGTATTCACGGCGATGGCCTGACCTCGCTCCAATTCCGGCGTACCAAGGGCGGGCAGACCGAAGAAGCGCGTGCCGCCATCACCGCGCCGGATGTTGTCCAGTTGGAACGGCAGGGCAACACCTACATCATGTCGGTTGCCCGCTACGGCGACCCGTTCACCAGCGTGCAAGTCACCGATCTGGGCTTGGGCGAAGAAATTTATGTCGGACTGTTCGTCTGCTCGCATGAAGATCACGTGCAGGAAAAAGCCGTTTTCCACGATGTGCGCGTGGTGGAACCCGTCAAAGCGGGCTTCAACCGCAACACCGATCCGTTCGGCAGTCGGTTGGAAATCCTCGATCTCGCCAGCGGTCATCGTCAGATCATCTACCAGCGCGACGACGTATTCGAGGCTCCCAACTGGACGCTGGACGGCAAAGCGCTGATCTTCAACAGCATGGGGCACCTCTATCGCTTCGATCTGGCGTCCAAAACCCCGACGCTCATCGATACGGGCGATGTCGTCATGAACAACAACGATCACGTCATCTCCTTCGATGGCAAGATGCTCGCTATCAGCAGCCACACGGGCGAACGCTATGACTCGATGGTCTACACCGTCCCTATCACGGGTGGTCAACCAAAGCGCATCACGCCGATTGGACCTTCCTATCTGCATGGTTGGTCGCCGGACGGCAAGTACTTGGTCTACACCGCGCTGCGCAATGGCGACTACGACATTTACCGCGTCCCCGCCGACGGTGGCGACGAAGTGCAGCTTACCACCGTGCTCGGTCTGGACGACGGCCCCGAATACACGCCGGATGGCAAGTACATCTACTTCAACTCGGTGCGCAGCGGGCGGATGCAAATCTGGCGCATGAAAGCCGATGGTAGCCAGCAAGAGCAGTTGACCGACGACGAGTACAATAACTGGTTCCCGCATATCTCGCCGGATGGCAAATCGGTCGTCTTCGTAACCTATCTCGTCAACGAAGTCGAGCCGAGCGATCACCCCGCCGCCAAGCGCGTCTATCTGCGCCTGATGCCTTTAGATGGTGGCACGCCCAAAGTCATCGCCTATCTGTACGGCGGTCAGGGCACCATGAATGTGCCGTCATGGTCACCGGATAGCAAAAAGATTGCCTTCGTCACCAACACCGTGCCGCTCAAGTAAGCGGCACAGCCGATGCGAGGCAAGCATATGACCCTACGAGTAGCAGTCATCGGCGCGGGGCAAATCGCGCGGTTGGGGCACCTCCCCGGCTACCAGCGGGCGGGTGCGCAGATCGTGGCTTTGTGCAGCAAGCGCGATCAGAATTTCGAGGCGTTGGCGGACGAATTCCACGTCGAATACCGTTATGACGATTGGCGACAGATGCTTGATGCGGGCGGTTTCGAGGCGGTCAGCATCTGCACACCGCCCGCGCTCCACAGCGAGATGGCGGCGGAATGCGCGCGGCGCGGGCTGCACGTCTTGGTCGAAAAGCCGATGGCGATGACGCCAGCCGAATGCGATCACGTCATCAGTGCCGCCGCGCAAACGGGCGTGGTGTTGATGGTGGCCCACAATCAGCGCTTCATCGCGCATCATCAGCACGTCAAGCAGCTTTTGCAATCGGGGCAGCTCGGCAAAGTCTATCTGGCACATGCCGTTTTCGGGCATGGCGGGCCAGAAAAATGGAATCCGCTGCAAAACTGGTATTTCCACCCCGATCAAGCGGGATACGGCGTACTGGCTGACCTCGGTTCGCACAAATTCGATCTGCTCTGCTGGCTGCTCGGTCAGCGCATCGTGGAAGTCAGCAGTTTCGGGCAGACGTTCGAGAAGCCAACTTCCGCCAGCGATAGTATCATCTGTGCGCTGCGCCTGAGCGGTGGCACACTGGCAACCGTACACGTCAGTTGGGTCTTTCATCCCGATTGGGAAAACAGCCTCGTCCTCCGCTGCGAGCGCGGCGTGATCCGCGTGCCCACCGACCTCACGCAGCCTGTCGAAGTGCTGGAACAGGACGCGGGCAGCAGCACTATTAGCGCTCCGGACTCCGCGCTCACGGACTCGGCGGGCTGGTTCGGTGCGGTCGCGGCCTTCTGTGACGCCGTACAGAACGGCAAGCCCTCGCCAATCACGGGCGCTGAAGGCAAATCAGTCGTAGCAGCGGTTCGCGCGGCGTATGAGGCATTAACAGAGCAACGTGTCGTGCGTTTGCTATGATATTTCGTGCATCAAGAAGGGTTTTTCAACATGACAGGCACATTCCCCGCTGGGTTTTATTGGGGGGCAGCGACGGCAGCCTTTCAGATCGAAGGGGCGACCAAAGAAGATGGGCGCGGCGAGTCGATCTGGGATCGCTTCGCGGCGACTCCCGGCGCGATCCTCACGGGCGAGACGGGCGATCCCGCCGCCGACTCCTATCACCACTATCCGGACGACATCGCCCTGATGCAGCAGATCGGGCTGAATAGTTATCGCTTCTCCATCGCGTGGCCTCGTGTCGTGCCCGATGGCGATGGTGCGGTTAATCCCAAAGGCTTGGATTACTATGACCGCGTGGTCGATGCGCTGTTAGCCGCTGGCATCAAGCCGTTCGTCACTCTCTATCACTGGGATCTGCCACAAGCCCTGCAAGATCGCGGCGGCTGGGCGAACCGCGCCACAGTGGATGCCTATCTACGCTATGCCGAAGTCGTCGTCAAGCGGCTCGGAGATCGCGTCAAGCAGTGGATGACGCATAACGAACCGTGGTGTATCTCGATCCTCAGTCACGAGCTTGGCAAGCACGCCCCCGGTCTGCAAGACACCAAGATCGCGCTGCAAGTCGCGCATCACATCCTGCTCTCGCATGGCAAAGTCGTCCCCATCGTTCGCCAGCACAGCCCCAACGCCGAAGTCGGCATCGTCCTCAACCTCAACCCGTCTTATCCCGCCACCGACACCGAAGCCGATAAACGCGCGGCGGATATGTTCCACGCCAAATTCAATCTGTGGTTCCTCGATCCGCTGGCGGGGCGCGGCTATCCACAGTCGGCGTGGCAAGATTACAGCGCGAACGTGCCGCACATCGCGGCGGGCGATATGGAAGCCATGACCGTGCCCACCGATTTCCTCGGCGTCAATTATTATTCGCGCGCAATTTTGCACGATCCCAAAGGCGGCGTCGGCAAGATCGTCACCCGCCGCAATCCCGTCAACATGATGTCGCGCGGCTGGGATGTGGCTCCACACTCAATGGTCGAACTGCTGACATGGCTGCACAAGGACTATGCCTACCCCAAGCTGATGATCACCGAAAACGGCGCGACCTATGACGACGTGATCTGGGACGGACAAATCCACGATTTAGCGCGCATCGATTACATCAAGCAGCATCTTAAGGTCTTGCCGGATCTCATCGCCAGCGGTGTCCCACTGACGGGCTATTTCTGCTGGAGTCTGCTCGATAACTTCGAATGGGCGGAAGGCACGCGCGACCGCTTCGGGCTGGCCTACACGGACTTCACCACCCAGCACCGCCTCCTCAAAGATAGTGGCTACTGGTATAAACGCGTCATTCAGGCCAACGCCGTCGTGGACTAGGACAATAACAATGTTCAACGCATGGAAACTTGCCGATTTCGCGCCCGGTCAGGGTGTGGCAGCAGGGGCAAACACCGAATCTTTCGATCATGCCAACTGGATCGATGTCAGCGTGCCGGGGGATGTCCACCGCGCGCTTATCGCCGCCGGACGCATCCCCGATCCCTACTACGATCAGAACGAAACACAGTGCGCGTGGGTTGAGGATCGCGAATGGTGGTATCGCCGCCGCTTCGATCTGGCGATGGACGCGCCTCACTCCGATGAGCGCTTGCAGCTCGTCTTTCACGGGCTGGATACCTTCGCCACTCTCTGGCTCAACGGCGAACAGCTCGGCACGACGCAGAATATGTTCCGTAGCCACGTTTTCGATGTCACCACTAAATTGCGCGTCAACGGCTCCAACGTGCTTGCCATCTGCTTTGATCGCCCGCTCGATCACGCCGATCCAGAGCGGGTCAAGCAGTTCAGCGCATGGGGCAACGACCCCGAACGGGTGCTGATGCGCAAGGCGCAGTTCGGCTACGGGTGGGACTGGGGGCCGCGCTTGCCTACCGTCGGCATCTGGATGCCCGTCGAATTGAAGCGTCAGCGCCAAGCCGCGCTCACAGGGACACATTTCTACACCGTCAAGCATGACGCCGCGCAAAATCTCGCCCTCGTCGCCGTCCATGTCGAGGCCGATCCCTTCGCCACCGAACAGCCTTTAGCCGCCACCATTCGTCTCGTCCCCGATCCGGCGGCAGCGGCGGATGGCAGCATCATCGAGCACACGCTCTCGCTCAAGCGCAGCGGCGATCAGGCCGTCGGCACGGCCTATCTTCAGGTCAATAACCCGCACCTGTGGTGGACGCACGATCTCGGCAATCCCACGCTCTACACTTTGCAGATCGACCTGCAAGCGGGCGACGCCATCCTCGACTCGCACGAGTCGATGGTCGGCATCCGCACCCTGACGCTCGATCAATCGCCCGATCCTGCCGAACGTGGCACGCGCTTCTTCCGTTTCGTCCTCAACGGCGTGCCGATCTTCGCACGCGGCGCGGACTGGATACCCGCCGAGTCGTTCGTCGGCGGCATTCCCGACTCGCGCTACCAACTGCTGCTCACGGCGGCGCGTGACGCCAACATGAACATGCTGCGCATCTGGGGCGGCGGCATCTACGAGCACGATGTCTTCTATAACCTATGCGATCAGCTCGGACTGCTCATCTGGCAAGATTTCATGTTTGCCTGCGCCATGTACCCCGAAGACGATCCGGTTTTCGTCAAAGAAGTCGAACTCGAAGCCATCGCGCAGGTGCGGCGCTTGCGCAGCCATCCCTCGCTCGCGCTGTGGAACGGCAACAACGAAAACCAGTGGATTCACGATCAGGTCTTCTGGGATCGTGTCGATTATCCCGTCCCCGGCGCGTTGTACTACCACCACATCTTGCCAAGCATCGTCAGTGAGCATGACGGGCAAATCCCCTACTGGCCCGGCAGTCCCTTCGGCGGCAGCGATCACGCCAGCATGGAAGATGGCAACCGTCACAACTGGCAAGTCTGGCATGGCAACGTGCCCCGCCGCTTCGGGGAAGAACCTCAGCGCGTCAACACGCCTGACGGCGTCTCGTTCGCGCTCTATGCCAAAGATTCGGGGCGCTTCATCAGCGAGTTCGGGATGCACGCCGCGCCTGTCTACGAGACGCTTCGCCGTAACATTCCCGCAGATCAGCTTTATCACCACAGTCCCTCGATGGATCACCACAATAAGGATAACCCCAAGAACAAGGGCGACAACCTGATGATCGCCGTCACAGGCCTGCCCGCCACGCTGGAAGACTACATCGATTACAGCATGATCGCGCAGGCCGAAGGGTTGAAGTTCGGGATCGAGCACTTCCGCCGCCGCAAACCGCACTGCTCTGGCACGCTGTTCTGGCAGCTCAACGACTGCTGGCCTGTGCTCAGTTGGAGTGTCATGGACTACTATGGTTTCGGCAAAGCGGGCTACTACTACGCCAAGCGCGTCTATGCTTCGCTGTTGGCCTCCTTCAAACTGCATGACGACGGCAGCGTCGAACTATGGCTGACCAACGACACCTTGCAAGCCGTGACCACCACCGTTACCGTCGCGTTACGTGCCTTCACAGGCGCTACCGTCTGGGCAGACACAACACCCGTCACCATCGCAGCCAATGACAGCCAGCCCGTGCTGCGTTGGGACGCGGATTGCTTCACGGATCGCACTGCGCACTACCTCTCGGTGGCTTCCAGCGACGATGCCTTCCCACGCAACCGCGCCTTCTTCGGCATGATCAAGGATGTCGAGCGTGTGCCCGTCGCGCCGACTGTGCAGATCGCGCAGATCAGCCCGCACGAACTGCGTGCCACGCTCACCGCACCCGCCTTCGCCTATTTCGTCCATTTCACAGTTGCCAGCGAAACGGTACAGTTCTCGGACAACTACTTCGATCTCGAACCGGACGAAACGAAAGTCGTCACCATCACCGACGCGCAGCATCCGTTGCGACCAACCGACATCAGTCTAGCGTATCGTTAGCAGCAAACAGGAGCAGGAGGCACGGCACACATGGCAGAACCAATGGCGGTCAACCCCACCCAGATCGGCGCTCACCAGCGCAAACACGCGCCGCTGGCGATGGGCGGCTCGACCTTCGGCCCGAATCAATACACGGGTGACGAAGACGCTAACCTGCTGGGCGCGTTGGAGGCCGCCTACGAACGCGGCATCACGCACTTCGATACCGCTGAAGGCTACGGCGGCGGGCACTCGGAACGGCTGATCGGGCGCTTCATCGCGGCCTCGCCAAGCCGCCGCAATCGCTTGTTCCTCGCCTCCAAAGCCAATTTGGATGACCTCACGCCGCAAAGTATGCTCAAGGCGATTGAAGGCAGCCTCGCCCGAATGCAAACCGACGTGATCGACCTCTACTACATCCACTGGCCTCGCACGGGCAAAGACATGCGCCCCGTGATGGAAGGTCTGGAGGTTGCCCGCCAGCAAGGCAAAATCCGCTCGGTGGGCGTCAGTAACTTTTCCGTTGAGCAGATGGAACAGGTGGGGGAAGTCGGGCGTATCGACGCGCACCAACTCGCCTATAATCTATTCTGGCGCGTCAACGAGCGTGATGTGATTCCCTACTGTAACGCGCATTACATCAGCATCGTCACCTACGCCTCGCTTGCGCACGGCATCCTCGCGGGGCGCATCCCGCAGCAGCCCGACTTTCCCAAAGGCGACCAGCGCAACAGCATTTTGCTGTTCCGCGAGGACATCTGGCCCCAAGTCTACGCTGCCAACGAAGCCTTCAAAGCTATCGCGGCAAAGGCAGACCGTCCGTTGGCGCATCTTGCCATCCGTTGGCTACTGCGGCGCTCAGGGGTAAGCAGCGTTGTTGTCAGCGCCCGTAATGCGCAGCAAGCCAATGCCAACGCCGACGCGCTTTACGGCGACATTCCCGACGATGTGTTCGCGGAACTCACCGCCGTCAGCGACGCGGTGAATCCGCATATCCCGTTCGCGGATACGCTCTACAACTACAACCCATGATTTTCATTGTATTTACTTAGCACTAAGCACTAAGGACTTAGCACTTTCTTTTAGGCACTTAGCACTATTTTAAGGAGTAACCGTTATGCCAGTCACCGGAATTGGTGAAAAAGTCATCGCGCAAGTCTGCATTATCGTTCGCGATGTCGAACAGATGATGGCGCGCTATGTCGAAATATTCGGCTTCGATATTCCAGAAGTCCAGACCACCTTTTTACACGATCACACCAAAGCCGTCTACTTCGGGGAGCCAACCGATGCGCGTGCCAAACTGGTTTGCTTCCAGACAGGTGGCATCCAATTCGAACTCTTGCAACCGCTTGATCCGCCCAGCAGTTGGATGGATTTCCTCGTCCAGCACGGTGAAGGCATCCACCACATCGCCTTTCAGGTGACGGACACCGACGCGACGGCGAACTCCTTCGTGGATTGCGGCTATGTCGTCACGCAGCAAGGCTTGTTTACGGGTCAGTCCGGCATGTACACCTATTTCGACACCGACAAAGATTTGGGCGTCGTGGTCGAGCTGTTGCAGCACTTCAATGGCAACCCTGTTTTCACGGCGCAGCCCTTCGATGACAAACGCGGCATCGGCTCGGATTGGGTTTGTCAGGTCGGGATCATCGTGAGCGATATCGAGAAGACTTCGCGGCGTTTGGTCGAGGTGCTCGGCCTACCCCCGCCCGCTTTCCAGACTACGCCCGGTTATGCGCAGGTCGAAACCACCTACAAAGGCCAACCTTCCGAAGCCACCGCTAAACTCGCCTTTTTCAGCGTCGGTCAGCTTCAGATCGAACTGATCGAGCCGGACGAAAAACCGAGCGTCTGGCGCGATTTCCTTGAGCAGAAAGGCGAAGGTGCGCAGCATATCGCTATACGTGTCGCGGACACCAAACGCGCGACGGATCATTTCGCCAAATACGGGATCAACGTGGCGCAGCAAGGCTTGTACGGCGACCGCAGCGGCATGTATACCTATATGGACAGCCAAGATCAGCTCGGTACGACAATCGAACTGCTGGAAAACTTCGGGAAAATTAAGCCGAAATAATTCCGCAGTTTCGCTGCCTGATCTTGGAGAGTAATGATATTTCGATGAATAAGTAGACAAGGTTGTCCACTCGCCAGTAGGAATTGGCGAGTGGACAGATCGGGAGTACTTGGAGCGACAAACAACCGTCCCAATCCCCCAAACGATGCAGGCTGAGATCAGCGTGAGGGCGCTAACCACAGTGCCGCATGACGATGGATTGACGCAAGACTAATAGCGTGGTTTCGGTTCGCGTGTCGAGTAGATATAACCGCTCAGACCACACGGACTCAGCCAATTGAAACCACGCAGCGTGAGAGTACCGGTAATGGTAGCAGCGCGTTTGTAGAGGCTGCCCTGCTGGACGACGCCCGCGTTTGCCACCCATTGCAGATGCACATCGACGGTGACATTCTCATTATTGGCAGCGTCAAAGACGACGACCGAGCCATCCAAGCCCGCCCAACCGAGATCGCGGCTGACGCTCAGATAATCCACATCGATGGGCACTGGCACCGTGACAGGCCCAATCAGCGTGGAGACTTGATGTACGATGCGCACGCCGCTCTCCATGTAGAGGGTGAAATTGGAGGTGCGGCTTGGGACGGTGCGGTCGATGGATTTGGTGGCGGTGAGTTCAGCAACCCGATAGCCGCTGGATTGCAGCCCGCAGGCGTTGAAGGTGAGATAGGCTCCCTCTTGCCATGCTTCTTGCGCCGAGACGGGATGAGGTAGAGCGAGGGTCATGCAGAGCAGCGCTGCAATAAAGAAAATCCTCCTGATCATGGTTTTCCTCCGATCTAGTTGGATTTTAGGTGCATCAGCGCTACGCAATACATACTGATGCTTATATATTATAAGATTATTTGTGAAATCTGTAACGAAATTGCAGTTTGGCAGCAGCTACTAGCGACAGTTTGATCGGAATTGGAAATTTACGCGCTTCGAAAACCTCTCACGCACTGCTTTATTGTTCTGCAATGCGGACTTCATTAGTATAATCTATGTGTTAGCTACTATGTCGGGGTTGGGAGTCTTATCGTGACGCAATCTTCAGTCTCGCTCGTCTCAGAACTACAACGTCGCAACAGCATCCTGAAGCGGCTGCTCGATGTCAGCCTGATCCTGAACTCGAATCTCGAACTCAAGCCGTTGTTGGTGTTCATCATGGACGCCGTGTGCGAGATCACGAATGCCGAGGCGGGATCGATCTTGCTGTATGACCGCAAATTGGACGAGCTGCATTTCGAGGCGAGTAATTCGCCGGGGACATCGCCGGAACGTTTAGCGCAAATTCCCGTGCCGATGGAAGGCAGCATCGCGGGGCAGATCGTGCGGGAAAATACGCCCGTCGTGCTGAATGATGCCAGCCTTGATCCGCGCATCTTCCGCCAAGTGGACGAGTCGATCAACTTCCAGACGCGATCTTTGCTCGGCGTCCCGATGGCGATCAAGGGCGATATTGTGGGCGTGCTGGAAGCGGTGAACAAGAAGCAAGGCGAATGGACGCTGGATGACCGCGCCAGCATGTTGATCCTCGCCTCGCAAGCTGCCGTCGCGATCCAGAATGCGCAGCAGTCCGAAGCACTGCGTGGCGCGCTCCAAGAACTCGGCAAGATGGATAAGATCAAGACAGATTTCATCGCCATCGCCTCGCACGAACTGCGCACGCCGTTAGGGGTAATCCTCGGCTATGCCAGTTTCTTGCAAGATGAGTCGCAAGGTGAGGCCAGCGAACACGCGGCACAGGTACTCAACGCCGCACTGCACATGCGCACCTTGATCGAAGACCTCGTGAACCTGCGCTATCTGCAAATGGGCGATGCTGATTTGATCTTCGAGAAGGTGCAAGTAGGCGCGCTGCTGTCGGCGGCGGAACACGATATCAAATCGCTGGTAGACGCGAAGGGGCATCAGTTTAAGCTCGATCTGACGCACGGAGATTTCATTGTCAACGTGGATCGTGTGAAGATCGGGATGGTGCTGGAAAACATCCTGAACAACGCCGTCAAATACACGCCGAACGGTGGCAAGATCACGATGCTGATCGAGCCGCGCCCGCGTGAGGTGTGGATACAGGTGATCGATACGGGGATCGGCATCCCGCAAGACCAGTTGGAGAAAATCTTTGATATGTTCCATCAGGTCGAGGATCACCTGACGCGCAGCTACAACGGGATGGGCTTGGGGCTGGCTATCGCACGCGGGATGATCGAGGCGCACGGCGGTCGGCTGTGGGCGGAGAGCGCGGGGAAGAATCAGGGTAGCACATTCACCATCGCGCTGCCGCAAGCACAGCTCACGGGCGTACTTGATCCGAGTAAGGTGAATGCCAAGTAAGTGCAGCGATCCGATGTTGAAACATGCAGGCTTAGAAAACGAAGTTCTGAAGGGGACTAAGCCACTGGAAATTACAGCGTTGTCATGAGTAGGACTACTTCTTCCGCGAATATTCGGCGGGTGCGAAGAAGACCAAGACGCTCAATTCTTCGGTGATGTCGTGGAAGTGGTGCGGCACATTGGCAGCTACAAAGATGACGCAGCCCGGTTGGATGTGGCTGTCTTCGTCACCAACGCGGATCATGGCGCGCCCATGTACGACATAATAGACTTCGTCTTCGGTGTGCGGCTGTTGCAGATCGACACCGCCGACGGGTAGTGTGTAGATGCCGAGGCTCATGGACGGCTCACGCAGAAATTCAAGGTAGGGCTTGCCGCTAGCTTGCTGGTGTTGAATCTGCGTGACGATTTTATAGGACTGCATGGTAGCTCCGCGCATGTAATACGTATGGCAAGTGCAAGATTAGCGTGAAGCTGAGATAATTTCAAGCACCAGTTAATACCAAAGTCACAATTCCTGCATAGTAACTAAAGCTAGCCGCGCCGAACTACCCGTCCCGAATAACAACTGTTGCCCATGTTCAAGCGTCGAAGATTGTCCCGGCTCGATCTTGCGTACCGAGCCGCTGGAGGCCACGCGCAACCCTGTCATGGTGTTATTGACCAGCATCCATTGACCTTGCTTATACTGAATTTCCGCGACGGGCGCACGCTCATCTTGTTTGACGGCGGCGCGTTCGGAGAGATCGGTATGTGTGTGCCAGCGGTGGAGCGTACGGGCTTGCCAGCCAACAATACGCGCTTTGTCCGGCTGGTAGTGTCCGGCTTGCCCGACGCCCGTAAAAAGGCGCATGATCGGCACTCTGGCAGGACGTGGCACCTTCGTCCCACACCACGGACAGACAGCGGGGCGATCCCGCAGCAGCACGAAGGCTTTGCCGGGACAGGCTTCATTCGCGCAGGGGATGATCTGGTCAGACATACGCACCAAGGCATCGCCCCATTCGGCGGCGAGAGGGCGACTCTGCGGGGAGCGTAAACCTGTAGTGAAGGCGCGCCGCATGAGCGTTTCGACTTCGTCACCGAGCAGCCACGCGCCGTTGAAGGGATCGGGTGGACGGTTGGAGCGATCATCGGGGTCTTCGACGTACAGCGCCCCTTCGCCCAAAGCCATCACATCGTCTCTTTCGGCGTCGTCGGAGTGATGTTTGGGGCCTTTAAGCGGGTGCCGCATCAACAGCAGTTGGTAGATCAACACGGCAAGCGAGTGCAGATCGGTGTAAATCGAGGGGCGGGTATTGGTATCGCGCTTGGCGTGCCCGGTGACGATTTCCGGTGCCATGTAGTCGCCCGTGCCGAGCATTTCCGGCGGCAGGACTCCGGGCACCACGAGGCTGTCGAGGTCGATCAGGACGACATGCTGGCGGTTAACGTTAGCGAGAAAGTTGTCGCTAGAAAAATCGGAATGACACAGGCCGGAGCCGTGCAACTTCCACGCGATGCGCGCCATATTACTGGCGACACGGGTGCGATCCAGCCAGTTGCCGCGTACATCGGTGGAAAGGCGGTTGAAGGCTTTGCTGCCGATCCACCACGTCAGCGGCTTATGTTCCATACGGGCATTGACATTGCTCATCCGCACGCCGAGACGGGGCGCTTTCACGATCCCGTTGGGCCACGCGAACAGCTCTTTAGCAGCCGAGTCGTTTTTGGTAACGTTGAATTCCCCGATGATCTTGCGCAGTACCATCGTGCGCTGCTCTTCGACGGTGCGATTCCACGTGGGGTCATGCGTGTGATAGAGCTTGATCACGGCTTGCTTATCTTTGGAGAAGTACAGTTCGCCCTGTCCGCCGGAAGCGAACGGCTCATCTTGATACTGCTCGATGGTACCATCTTGTAGCGTGACGATCATGATAACAGAAGTTGCTCTAGGCTATGCAGAATGGTGGTTGACCCCGTCAAGCCACGACTGGTGGCAAATCGATGGATCGTATGTAGATTGTACTAGGAATCGCGAGAAATAGTGGATACGTGCGAACGGAGCACCGCAGCAGAGGCCAACACCAACCACGCTAGAAATGCGAACGACACTACTTGACAGAACCCCTCACTCAGTGTTATACAAAATACAAATAATTTGTATCTCGTATAGAGAGAGTATTCCTTATGCTTGATCTCTCCAAGATTCGCGGTTTTAATTACCAGCCAAGTTATGCCTCGTCGGGTTTTGAGGTGTGGCAGCAGTTCGATGCAGCCACGATTGAAAAAGAATTACAGGAAGGCAAGCGCCATTTTCCGGCGATGAATGCCGTGCGCATCTGGCTGTCGTGGGATTACTTCTCGCATTATCCGAAAGCAGCCAGCACACGCTTCGAGACGGCGTTGGCAATCTGCGACCGCCTCGGCTTTAGTGTGATGCCATGCTTGTATAATCGCTGGCATAGTGGCAACCCCGACTACGGCGGCGTGTACATCGACCACATCATGAAGGGCGTCACCTACGGCAACCGTCCCGGTATGTTCGAGCCGTTCCTCAAGGCGATGGTAGGTGATCATGCTGATGATCCGCGCATTTTCGGTTGGGACTTGTGCAACGAACCATTCACATACCTTGTTGAGCAGATTCCCGACGCGCTTAAGGCGGAAGTCGCGTGGCTAGAAGAAACCTACGCCACATGCAAAAAGCTAGGTGCGAAGGCTCCGCTCACCATCAGCATTTTGCAACTGGACGTGGACGGCTTGCAGCGCGTTGAGCACATCAGTGACATACTTTCGATTCATCCTTACTGGTTTGAGAACAGCCCGCCGCCCGTTATGGGTATTCAGCATCACGCGAAGGAGACATTCGAAGCGATGCTGGATGGTTATGTCGCCTATGCTGCCAGCGTCAATAAACCACTGTTGGTTACGGAGGCGTGTTGGGGATCGTTGGATAGCGCGAAACGTGCCAACAACATCCGCTATACGCTAGGCGAATTCAAGAAGCGCAACTTCGGCTGGCTGGCCTATCTGCTGACACACAGTCGTGTCGCGGATTCACATTGGCCTGAATACGGGCCAGTGGGACACGCAGGCACCTGCCATTTCGTGGAATTAGACGGTACGGTACGCCCGCATCATGAGGTTTTCAACGAATTCTAGAGCGGCGCTGAATCCGTGCCATACGGTTGTAAACTTCGCTTGAGGGTAGTTCATCCTCAAGCTGCTGAGGCACTTACAAAAAGTATAGGGAAGTTTAATCATGCATAACTTGAACAGATTTACGGATAAAGTCGCGATAGTTACAGGCAGTGCGTCGGGCATCGGCGCGGCAGTAGCGCTGGAGTTTGCGCTGGAAGGGGCAGCAGTTGCCATCTTCGACATCAATGAGGCCGCAGGGCAAGCACATGCCGACGCACTGACAGCGGCGGGGCACCGCGCGAGCTTCTATAAAGTAGACGTATCGGATGCCGCGTTGGTTCAACGGACAGTAGACACGGTCGCAGAGAAATATCGCGGTGTCCATTGTCTGGTGAACAGTGCGGTCAGTTTTACCGCCAAAGGCTTGGACGTGACCACACCGGACTGGGATCGCAGCCTCGGCGTGAATGTACGCGGTGGGTCGAATATGGTGCAGGCCTGTTACCCGCATATGAAAGCGGCAGGCGGTGGCGCTATTGTGAATATCGCCAGCATTTCCGGGCATATTGCGCAGCCAAACCGCTGGACGTATAACGCCACCAAAGGCGCGATCATCACATTAACGAAATGTCAGGCGCTCGACCTTGCGCCCGCGAATATCCGCGTCAACGTGGTGAATCCGGGCTGGATCTGGACGCCCGAAGTGGATAAAGCCGCCGAATTTGACCGTGAAAAATGGGGGCCAATCTGGGGTCGCTATCACATGCTGCGGCGGTTAGGGCAGCCGTCCGAGGTCGCGCGCGCCATCCTATTCCTGTGCAGCGACGATGCCAGCTTCATCACGGCGGCGGAATTGGCGGTCGATGGCGGTTATCTGGGCATGGGCAGCGAAGGGTTGGGAGAAACATCCTCCTTTGCCGGAACCGAATAATGAATAGCCTGTTTTGACCGTTTATTTGAGGAACCAAAATTATGCTGGAACGATTGACCTTTCCCATCGTAGATACCCATCTGCATGTCTGGGATATTGACAGGCTTGAATACCCGTGGCTGCAAGAAGTACCGCTGATCAACAAGACTTTCTTGCTCGACGACTACAACCGCGCCTGTGCGCCAGTGACTGTTGAGCGCATGGTGTTCGTGCAGTGCGAAGCCGCGTTCTCGCAGTTTATGCAAGAAACCGAATGGGTCGATAGCTTGGCGGATCACGAGTCGCGTTTGCAAGGCATCGTGCCGTGGGCACCGCTGGAAAATGGCGACGCCGTGCGCGATGATCTGGAACGCTTGGCGAGCAATCCCCGCGTCAAAGGAATCCGCCGTATCATCCAATTCGAGCCGGACATCACATTCTGCTTGCGTCCCGATTTTGTGCGTGGAGTGCAGGCTCTCACTCATTATAATTTGAGCTTCGACATTTGTGTCGCTCCACAGCACTTGCCGAACACAATCAAACTGGTGCAGCAGTGTCCTAACGTGCAGTTCGTGCTCGATCACTGCGCCAAACCCGATGTCAAGCATCAGCGGCTCGATCCTTGGCGGGCAGATATTGCGACGTTAGCGGCGTTCCCCAATGTCTGGTGTAAAATATCCGGCTTGGTCACCGAAGCCGATCACAATAATTGGCAAAACACGCTGCTTAAGCCGTATATCGATTATGTGATCGAACAATTCGGCTTTGACCGCGTGATGTACGCTGGTGATTGGCCTGTCGCTTCGCAAGCGGCGTCGTACCCGCGTTGGGTAGAAGCACTGCTCTGGGCGGTGCAAGCTTGTTCACCGGATGAACTCAAGAAGTTGTTTCACGACAACGCGATCACATTTTATAAGCTGGCTTAACCTAACTAGAACCGAACAATCATCATGACTACGCCTGCCTTCGCTCCGATCACGCCGGAAATTCTGCGCCAACTACAGGAAATTCTGGGATCTGCCCGCGTTAGTGTCGCCCGCGCTGATCTCGACTTGCACGCTCGTGATCAATCGCATCATCATGCCGCGCTGGCAGAAGTCGTGGTTTGGCCCACGGAAGCCGAGCAGGTCGCCGCCGTGCTGAAATTGGCGAACGCGCAGCACATTGCCGTCACGCCGTGGGGCGTCGGCACAGGGCTAGAAGGCAACGCCATTCCCTTGCATGGCGGCATTCTGATGTCTTTTGAGCAGATGGACAAAATCCTGAAGGTTCACGCCGATGATTTTCAAGTGACGGTGCAACCGGGCATCGGGCACAAGGACTTGAATGCACAGGTAGCGCGATATGGCCTGTTCTTCCCTCCCGATCCGGGCGCGAACGCATCCATCGGCGGGATGCTGGCGAACAACGCGGCGGGCATCCGCACGGTCAAGTACGGCGCGACCAAAGACAATGTGCTGCGGATGCAGGTCGCGCTGGCGAATGGCACGTTGATTCAAGTCGGTTCGCGCTCGATCAAGCAATCATCCGGCTACGATCTGCTGCATCTCTTCGTAGGCAGCGAAGGTACCTTAGGCGTAATCACCGAAGCGACGCTCAAATTGACACCCATCGCGGCTTATATGAGCGCGGTCGTCGTCGCCTTCGAATCTGTCGCCGCCGCGATTGAAACGGTGGTCGCCGTGCGTGGCAGCGGCCTTGATCCGGCGGCGCTTGAATTCGTGGACGCGGCACACTGCAAAATGCTGAGTACCGCCGAGAATGTTGATCTCGATGAGAAGCCGACGTTGTTCATGGAATTCCACGCCGCCAGCCAACCCGCGCTAGAGTACGGCTTGGAAATGGTGCGTGAGATTTGCGTAGAGATGGGCGCGTTAAGCGTGAAGGCCACCAGCGATCCCACCGAACGTAAGCAATTGTGGTATGCACGTCACGCCAGCTACGAAATCTTGACGCGCAACAGCCCCGGCATCGAGTATTTCATCAATGACGTAGCCGTCCCCCTGAGCGCCTATCCAGCGATGGTCGGCTTCATCGAGGATGTGAAAGCGGAATACAAGCTCACCGCCTATATGATCGGTCACGCGGGCGACGGCAATATCCATGTCGATATTCCCTTCACCGATCAAGCGTCCTACGATCAAGCGCTGCACATCAACGGGTTGATCGTCCGTAAGGCACTATCTTTAGAAGGCACCTCGACAGGTGAGCATGGCGTGGGCATCGGTAAGACGCAGTTCATGGTCGAAGAACATGGCGCGGCACTAGACACCATGCGGCTACTGAAGCATTCCCTCGATCCCAATGGCATTTTGAATCCGGGGAAAGTATTTCCCGACTAGCGTGAGATTATCAGCTTTGCAATCGGTAATGCTCGATCGCCTCGGCGTTCCAATCACAGCCGATGCCGGGAAGGGCGCTAGGCACTAATCGACCATTCTCCCACCGCAAGTCGGAATTCCACAGCAGATGGATCGACTCGACATTGGTTGCTGGCAGCATATATTCGATCCACTGGACGTTTGGAATCGCGGCGGCTAATTGCGCGTGCAGATGATGGAAGATATGGCACGACACAGGGATTCTGCGCGCTGCCGCCGCCTTAGCGATCTTAATGAATGCCCGCACACCGCCACATACGGTTGCATCTAACCGCAGCACGCCGATCTGCCCTTGATCCATCAAACGCTCGAAGTGCAATAGACTCGCTTGCTCGTCACCGACGCCAACCGCATACGGCAACGCAGTGGCGATCTGTGTGACGCCCGCAATATCATCGAACGGCAGCGGGTCTTCTACCCACAACATACGGAAATCAGTCCATTGACGGGCTTGGTCGATCAGCGCGGGGACATCCTTGACCATGCAGTATAAATCGTTGACGAACGGTGGGCCAGTGGGGATAGCGCGACGGCAAATGGCTAACCGCGTCGTATCGCGAACGTAATCCGTGCTGCTGGTGATCTTGATGCCAGCCGCACCGTAACTGAGCATGTGCTGCATCAAGGCGGTCAGGCTGGCTTCGGTTTCGTCGGAAGTGGGATAGCAGCCTGCTACCATCGTCTGGACAGGCTTGATCGATCCCCCTAGATATCCACACAACGATTTGCCCGCGCGTTTCGCCAGCAGGTCGTGCAGAGCGCAGTCCGCCAGACTTAGCGCCCGCCAGAAAATCCCGTGCGTGCCCATGAAGTGATTGCCCGCCACCGTGTTCTCGTAAAACTGCTCGTGGTTTTCTAGCTTCTGATTAACCCATCGCGGCGCGATCAACCGCTCCATCGTGGCAGCGATAGGCGCACCTCGCGTCAAGCCATACGTGACACCAAAATTGCCCTCGTTGTCGTAGACGCGCACAATAGCGTACTGACGCGCCATGATGGGCATTGCGCCTAGCAGCAGCGGCTTGGGCAGCGGAATAGTGATTTCTAGCGTCTCGATCTTCGTCACAATCGCGGTCATCATTGCCTGTCTTCTGCTAAGGAGATTTAATCGGCTGTTCGCTATCCAGCTTGCCGATCTGCCGTAAATAATTGCTGGTCGTTTCCAGATGCTTGATCATCGCTTGACGCGCACGTTCCGCATCCCGATCCGCGATAGCAGCCGTGATGTCAAGGTGATGTTGCACCCCTTTGGCGCGATGTTCGGGCGAAAAATCGATGCCCTGATTGATATACTGCCGCCACATAATGCCGATCACTTCCATCAGGATGATCAGGGCGGGATTCTGCGTCGCCTGTGCGATCATGTGATGAAATTGACCATCAAAATGCACCCACCGTTCTCGATTCTTGGCTTCGCTGCCAGTTTGCTCGGTGTATTCTTCCGAAATCCGCGCGAAGGTCTGGCACAAATGCTTCAACTGACGAATTTGAACGTTGGTCGCGGTTTGAGCTGCCATCGCCGCGATCTGCGGTTCAAACAACTGGCGCGTACTCAGCACATCTTCGGTTGCGACCTGAGCACGGCGGAAAGCCAACAACAGCGCTTCGGCAGCTGGCCCCGTCAGGTCAGCGCCGACGAGGGCATGTTGCCCCGCGCTGGCATTGATCAGGCCGCGCGCTGAGAGCAGCTTGATCGCCTCGCGCACCACTGTCCGGCTGACCTGATAATGTTCCTGAAGTTCGCGTTCTGGTGGGAGCACACTACCCGGTGCAAGCTCCTCTGCGATGATTCGTTCCAGCAGGTCGTCCGCTACTCTTTCGGACAATAGGTTGTCGCGCTTGGGCATGTAGGTTCCTCCACTTGGTTGATATGTGCCCTATGCTACCTCACGCCAACCACAAGATTCTTGACAAGCCTCATCGATATTTATATAGTACATATTGTCATACAAAAATCTGATACTTATATGACAACGACGAGTATAGCGTGCGTTCTCCTGCCCGCAATGTAGTACGTTTAGGATAAATGATCATGGACACCTGTTATGCCCATTCTTGATGGTAACGTCGCCATTCTCACGCCCGCCAACAGCGAATTGATTGTTTCCTTTAGCGCAGCGCTAGGGCAAGCTGGCTGCACAGTGATCATCGCGGATGCCGCTCAAACGCCAGCAGCCGATGTCGCTGCCACGCTGCAAGCACAGGGCATTCCCGCCTTCGCGTGGCAAACCGACATCTCCGCTGAGGCCATCGACGCCGCTCTTCAGTCGATCACGAAACAACATGGACAACCCACCATCCTCGTAAAACTGCCAGCCTCTAGCACGCCTGTCGCCTCGACCGATTTGAGCGAAGCCGACTTCAGGCGTAGCGTGGAGAACAATCTGATCCACGCCTTTCTATGGGCGCAGGCAGCAGGACGCCATATGATCGCGGGTAATGGCGGCGTAATCGTCAACGTGACGACGTTAGCAGCACTGGGGGGATGGCCGACGTGGTTGGCGCAGAGTGCCACGCTCGGCGGTGTCCACAATCTCGTGCATACCCTCGCCGCCGAATGGGGTGATCAGGGTGTTCGCGTCAATGCCCTGGTCTGCGGTGTCACGGAACCGATGCAGCACCAGATCGAGCTGTCACATCCCAATGCTGTGATCAAGCGGATTCCATTAGGACGCATCGCGACGCCGGACGATCTGGCGCAAGCCTTGCTCTATCTCGTACATCCCGCCGCCTCGTATGTGTCCGGCGAGATACTCCGCGTCGATGGTGGGTGGGATAGTTGGGGGCGGCTGTACGCGGTCGCACCAAAGGATAAGTAGCATGTTCACCGAAGTTGATTTATCGCAGCAGGTTGCCGTCGTAACGGGTGCGGGCGCAGGATTCGGCTTGGCTTTCTGCCGTACTTTGGCAGAGCATGGTGCGACTGTGATCATCGCCGAAATCAACGAAGCAGCCGGTAAGCGTGCTGAACAAATGCTGACCAATGAAGGTTTGAAAGCGAAGTTCATGCTGTGCGACGCCAGTAATCCTGACCACATGCAAAATGTTGCCCGCCAAACTGCCGACGCATTTGGACGTCTCGACATCTGGGTAAACAATGCTGGTTTATCGCAAAACGCCCCCTCCGAACTGGTCACGCCCGCCGAATGGCAGCGGCTGATCGGCGTGATGCTGTCCGGCACGTTCTACGGATCGCAAGCAGCGGGACAGATCATGCTAAAGCAGGGCAAAGGTAATATCATCAACATCGCCTCGATCAACGGGGTGGTGGCGCAAGCAGGACGTGCCTCTTACAGCGCGGCGAAAGCGGGCATCATTCGCCTGACGGAAGTGTTGGCATCGGAATGGGGGCCGCATAACATTCGTGCCAATGCCATCGCGCCTGCGGTCATCATGACCGATCTGGTGCGTGGCAATCTTGCGAATGGTTCGGCAAATATGGATGTTTACACCAACCGCTCCCCGATGCGGCGGCTCGGTGAAATACCTGAACTGATCACAGCCCTATTGTTCCTCGTCAGCACCGACTCGGCTTACATCACGGGGCAAACCTTGCGCGTGGATGGGGCGTGGGCATCTGACCACTATCTGTAGTGCGGCGTGATGAGCAAACGGATGTAGGGTTGCTCATCACGTATGCCCTACTACTTACCGGGGAGTATCGTCGGATCGAAGTACGTGTGCAGGTAGCGATACTTGCCATCCTCGATCAAGATCACGTTCGCCCCGTTGAGTGGATGCCGCCCGCCGTCATGATCGATCAGAATAGCTTCCCACTCTAGCAACGCCTCATTGCCCTTGGTGATGTCATGCACGATCTTGACCTCGACAGCGGGATACTGGGCAGCCGACGCCTCATAGAATTTCCTGATCTCAGCGTGACCGCGCAGCACCTGCCCCGGTGGCTTCATCACGGCGTCTGTATGATAAAAGGCCAGCACCCCTTCGATGTCACGCTTGCTTTCCGCTTCCCAGTACGCTTCGGCAATTTCGCGTGGTGTCTTGCCCATTGAATATGGTCTCACTTTCTCAAAACTTGGTAAAATGAGAAAATAGTGTCTGCGCTCCTAGCAGGTTAGTAGACACTATTTTCGATCTTGGGACAGACTTCTAGCCACAGAAGTCTGTTCTGGATTGCGCTCCTTCGTTCCCACGAAGATCCATCCGCCGTTAGCCCTTCAGTGCTGTCGCCAGTCCGTCGATGATCAGTTTGGCAGCGTCTTCAGGCTGAATTTGCTTGGTCAGCACTTGTTGGAAGGCGGGGCCGATGACCTGATCAAACCAGAACGCCGCGCCGAGGAAGTTGGGATTCAAATGATAGTTCGGGGCTGCGTCAATCGCGGCCTTATTGAAGATATTCTCGGTGACTCGCTTGTCGGTCAAGGCAGCGGTCAGGGTCGGGAAGTAGCCAGTCTTCTGGTTGAAGGTGATCTGGTTTTCAGCTTCGCCCCAGAACGACAGCCAATCCCATGTCGCATCTGCCTGTGCAGCGCTGCCCATCCCATTGTTGATCGGGAGGATGCGGGCGATCTGTGCCGCCGCGCCACCGGGCGTCGCCGCCGACATGAACATCTTGCCATCTTTGCCAAGCGTGCCTTGAATATCCGCCAGCGCGCCCGTGTGCGTGGGCATCATTGAGGCTTGTCCCGCCTTGAACATCGTGCTGATCTGCTGATAACCATCGCTCGGTGCGCTCGGAGAAACGACATTATACTTGGTCAGCAGTTCACCGTAGTAGCGTAGCGCATCGGTGGTTTTCTGCTCATCCATCGTGATCTTGCCCTCGGCGTCCAGCACTGGCCCGTTCCACGACTCGATCACGTCCAGAATATGGACGGGGCCACCCGCGCCGCCGCGCATCGCGAAGCCAAAGCGCCCCTTTGCTGGATCAGTCAGCTTGATCGCAGCTTCGAGGAATTCATCCCATGTTTTGGGGAAGTCCTTGATGCCGACTTCTTCGAAGTGATCGACACGGTAGAACATCCAGTAAACCAGCATGAAACCGGGAACAGCGTAGACTTTGCCGTCGAAGCTGGCTCCCTGCCACATCACGTCTGAATAATCGGCTTTATGCGCCCACGCATCTACGCGCTCGGTGATGTCGGTCAGACCACCCGCCGCTGCCATATCGGGCAAACGCTGCTGTGTCGCCATCGTCGAATCGGGCAAGCTGTTTCCCTGTGCAGACGTAATGAACTTCGCCATGAAGTCGGCGTTAGGCACGAGTTCGACATTGACCGTGACATTTTTCGCGGCTTTATATGCATCGACTATCGCCTGCAAACCTGCTTTTTCGGCGTCACTTGCGAGGTGATGCCAGTACGAGAGCGAAGTTTGCGCGGCGACACGCTGCGCACCTGCCAATGACCATGCCGGAACCGCTAATCCTGCGCCTGCTAGTCCCGCTAATTTGAGGAAATTGCGGCGGCTCATCGCGGAGCCGGGTTGTCCATTTGAAGTGTTTTTAACCATGAATACTCTAATCCTTTTATTTTGCGTAAGTGAGTAACTGATAACGTAAACGGCTTAATTCTGCGTGACCTCCCTTTTCTCAAGGGCGAAATAGATGGCTATGGAGCATTAGCCCTTGATAGCACCACTCGCAATACCACCGATCAAGGCTCGTTGAACCAACGAGAAGAAAATAACGACGGGAATAACGCTCAAGATGCCGCCCGCTGCCAACTGTCCCCACGGCAGTTCAAACTCACCGACCATCGACTGCAACCCGACAGGCCACGGTCGCGCCCCATCGCTGGAGGTTAGCAGCAAGCCAAACAGAAATTCGTTCCACGACACGATGGCGATCAAGACAGCGGTTGCCGCGATGCCCGGTCGGGCAATCGGTAGTACGATGCGGAGCAGCGCTTCAACGCGGAAACAACCATCGATGCGGGCGGCGTCTTCCAAATCAGGCGAGATCGCGTCGAAGTAGCCCTTGAGCAACCAGATGCACAATGGCAGCAAAAACGTCGTATAGGCCAGTGCCAGACCGAGATAGGTATCCAGCAATCGCAGACTACGCAGCAAAGAAAACAACGGAATCAACAGCAGTACCACGGGGAACATGCGCGTGGCGAGCATCAATACCATGATCTGGGTACGACCCCGAAAGCGATAACGGGATAAGCTGTACGCCGCCAACGATCCGATCACCAAGCACGTACTGACCGTAATCGCTGTCACGATCACGCTGTTCAGCATGAGGCGCGGGAACGGCGATTGATCAAGTAGCTTGAAATAGTTATCTAGCGTAATAGTTGGTGGTAGATAATGTAGGACGGGCGAAATGATGTCGGCGGGCGTTTTGAAAGACGTGATCAGCGTCCACACGATAGGCAGTAGCGTCGTCATCACGACACCGCCGAGCATCAAATATGTCCCGATATCGAGCAGGCGTTTGGTCGTGCGATGAGAGAGTCTCATGAGCCTTTATTCCTTTGTTATGCCTGACACGCGGATGTAGAGGATGGTGAAAACGAGCAGCAAGATCATCATCACCGTAGACAAAGCCGCCGCATAACCAAAATCGAGCTTGGTGTAGGCAACACGAAACGCATAGAGCGACAATACCTGCGTCGCGTTCCCCGGTCCGCCCTGCGTCAGGATTAGCAGGACATCGGGGCTGTTGACCAGCCCGATAATGCGCACCACGACGGTCGCCACGATGACGGGCATCAGCATAGGCAGTGTCACCCAGCGGAAACGGTTCCAGATGTTCGCGCCATCCACTTCCGCCGCTTCATACAAATCATGCGGGATGGTTTGCAGCGCCGCCAGTAGCAGCAGCGAGAAGAAAGGCACCGTGCGCCACACCTCAACCAGAATCGCGGTTGGCAGCGCAGTATTGGGATCAGCAAACCAGCTATGCGGGGCTGCGATGAACCCGAAGCGCACCAGCAGATCATTGATCACGCCAAGCCGCGTATCCAGCATCAGCGCCCACATGTGAGAGGCCACCACCGAAGGCATCAGCCACGGCAATAGCACCAGCACGCGCACAAAGCGTATCCCCGGCAAGGGACGGTTCAATCCTAGCGCTACGACCAGCCCAACCACCAGTTGTATGCCCGCACCCGCGATCACCCACAGCGTTGTGTTGCCGAGCGCCGTACGGAATACAGGGTCTTCCAACATTTCGGTATAGTGCGTGAGGCCAATGAAAGGTTTATTTTGGGCAGGGCGGTTGAGGCGTGTCTGACTAAAACTGGTCGCCACTCCCGAAATGAGCGGCAGCAAGATCATGACGACGATCAAGACCAGAGCCGGAGCCAACAGCAAATATGCCCAATAGCGCGTCTCGGACAAACCAAGCAAGCGACCAAACAGAGACTTGTTACGCGCCTCGAATGGGGTTGACTCACGTACAGAAATATCGGTCATAACGGTAACGTCTGCCATTAATACTCTTTTCTGACACTTAAAATGGTGGCAACTGCCCAAAAAGTTCAGTTGCCTCACATGCTATTTTTAGAAGTGCTAGGGCTAACGCTTACTCATCTAGATACGCGTAATAATTTTCGATAAAGTGCTTGGCTTTCTCGATATGCCGTGTCATCTCTGCTTTTGCTTCGGCAACACTGCCACTGTTCAAGGCGGCGAGCAAAGATCGATGCGAGTCGAGAAATCCGACGTTTTCCGTAAAGTAACTTTGCTCACGCAAGAAATAGAAAATGTGAGAGCGTGATCTCAATTCAGCGAGCAACTCAGCCAAGATGTTGTGCTCTGCCATCGCCCACAAGGTTTCGTGGAACAGCGTATCGAGGTCGTCCAACGATTGTTTCTGCGTGCTGGCGTCCACTTCCGCCATCCTGTCAACAAGGGTCTTCAATTGTTCGTATCTCTCCGCCGACCAGTTCGCCAGCACGCGCTCAACGACAACGTGCTCCAACAAGATGCGGATCGAATACACTTCCTCTAGTTCTTTTTTTGAATACGGATGGACGAATGCGCCTTTGTGCGCGTCTTTGACGACGAGGCGTTCTTCGATGAGCGTCTCAATCGCTTTTCGGACGGGGATGCGGCTGATGCCTAATTGGTTGGCAATGTCCTGTTCAACGAGATGGGTGTTTGGTTCGATCTCTCCACTCTTGATGGCATCGCGCAGAATCGAAGCGGTCTGCTCGCTCAGGTTAGAGGAGCCGACTAAGCCGCGTATTTTGTACGCCATCACAATCTCAGTTGAACTAATACGCCGTGTTCTCATCGGTTCCTTTATGAGTATGTTGTTACCTAAGTTTTGAATAGGAGTGATATATTCATTATACACTATTGGCGTATATTGTACAATATCCCTATCTACTAGGCGGTTTGTCACCTGATTCAACTTCCAAGCACCGCGACCGCTGCGAGTTCAGTGGCGCACTGGACTCGCTTGGTGGAATACGGGGATAGATGGCGCAATCGGGGTTCCTCACCTTGTTTCGGGTATAATGGCGCAACTAGTCTGAGCTACTGGCAGCATTCTTCATGGTCATGACTACATTGAACTCTGCTCCGACCTGAACAGATGCGCCGATTTGAGAAACGCGATGAAAATAGTTACGGATAGTGCTGCCGAAATTACCCGTGAGGAAATGCAAGCTTGGGGGATTCACGTGGTTCCGCTGTTTATCGAGTTTCCCGATGAGGAAATCGCGGCGGGTGATATCGATCCCGATGAATTCTATAACCGTCTGCGCGCGATGGAGCCACAAATACCAACGACTGCGCAGCCCTCGGTTGGCATGTTTCTAGATACTTACCGCCAACTTACGGCAACGGGTGAAGAACTCCTCTCCATCCATATTTCTTCGGGCCTGAGCGGCACCGTCAATACCGCGCGGTTGGCCTCACAGCAGCTCTCGGAGGCCAAGATCACGGTCGTGGACACCTTGACCCTGTCGGCGGCGGAACGGTTTTCCGTCTTGGTAGCGGCAATGGCGATCAAGAAAGGCTGGCCTTCTCACAAAATCATGGAGCGGCTCACCACCATCCAAAAATCCGAGGATATTGCCTTCACCCTCGAAACGCTGGACTATCTAGCGCGGGGAGGACGCATCGGGCGGGTGCAAGCATTGGCTGGTTCACTGCTCAAACTTAAGCCCGTCATCAGCGTTGAAAAAACGGATGGGAAATATAACACCCTTGGCAAGGGGCGCACGATGCAGCAAACGATGAAGACCATCGTTGACTATTTCGTGACCAAATTCGGCACGAACACGCCTTTGTGGATCACGTTGATGCACGGTCAAATCCCCGACAAAGCCGTCATTTTCGAGGAATTGTTGAAATCCAGACTCAAGGTTGCCCGTCTCGATGTACGGCGTGTTTCGCCGGTGCTAGGTGTGCATACAGGCCCAAGTGTGGTCGGCGCTGGCGTGATGCCGATTGAACTCGTTGGCGACCTGCTGGACACCTGATTTCGGTGATGCTGCCCGCACTGTGATGGATCATGACGACAATCCCACGGGAAAACCACGTGGGACTACTTCATTGACCACCACAATAACACTTGCAGCGGCTATGCCACCGTGATGACGACCTTGCCGCGCGCACGGCCTGTTTCAAGATAGCGGATGGCCTCTGCTGTCTCGTTTAACGGGTAGCATCTGTCCATGACAGGGACGACCTTGCCAGAGGCAAGCAGCTCTTGCATGACGATCAGATCGTTTTTGTTGGGCTTCACCGTTGGCATCAGGCCGAGACGCTGACCGCCTACCTTCGAGCGGCGCGGGCCGAGGATCAAGTGCGAAAACATCAGCGGCAGGGAGGTGAAACCAGCCACCACGCACACGCCCTGTGGCTTCAGCGCGCGCTGGTAGGCGGCAAGGGTGCGATTGCCCACCGTGCAGAAGATCAGGTCATACTGCTGCCCGTTGGCGGTGAAATCCTCCTGCGTATAATCGATGACGTGATCCGCGCCAATCTTGCGCACCATGCCCAGATTCCGCGTGCTGCACACGCCCGTGACTTCCGCCCCGAAGCTTTTGGCGATCTGCACAGCGAACGTCCCGACGCCGCCAGATGCGCCATTCACCAGCACCTTGTAGCCAGCTTGAATCTTCCCGTGATCGCGCAGCCCTTGCAAGGCGGTGAGTGCCGCCAGCGGTACCGCTGCCGCTTCCTCAAACGAGACTTTGGCTGGTTTCAAGACGAGAGTGTCTTCACGCGTGCAGCCATACTCGGCAAACCCGCCCAACCCGTTCAACCAGATGTCCCCGAACACCTCGTCGCCAACCTGAAACTGCGTTACGCCCTTGCCGACCGCTTCCACCCGTCCCGCGATGTCCGCGCCGAGCTTGGTGACTTTCGGTTTGAACAGTCCATTTTCTAGCCGTGCCAAAAACGGTGCGGCTCGCATAAAGTGCCAGTCCAGCGCGTTGGCGGACGCCGCCTGAATCTTCACCAAGACTTCATTGTCTTTCGGCGCTGGTTTTTCGATGTCCTTGAGCTGAAGGACGTCCGGCGAGCCGTATTGCGTGTAGATGATCGCTTTCATTTAAGGTTCCTCCCCTGAAGATAGTGCTGAGTGCCAAGTGCTGAATCCGTGCGAATGGTGTGGTTTGTAGGGAGGGTTGAAGTCCCTCCCTCCGGTAAAGGTAGGTGCTAGGCTACGCTTAACAGCGCGTTGGCGGCTGTGCTGGCGGCGTCAGGAGCAAAGGCGGTGCGCTTGAAGCCCTTGATGATGAGATAGAGGGCAAGCGACACTTCCCACGAGAAGATCGGGAGGACAGCGATGGCAGCTACCCACGCCGGATTCTGATCATAGAGGCCGAGCATCTTAGCCACAGTCAGCGCGAAGATGATCGGGCCGCCGACCAGCCCCAACACGGGGATGAAGCGCGGCACAAGGCGCGACTTGAACATCAGGTAAGCCATCAGCACCGTGTTCGTCCCGCAGATCAAGCCGGGACCGATCAGGGTCGTCCACTTGTAGAGCGACACAAGGGCGCTGCTGAATGTGACGAGCGTGACCGGATCGGCCTCGGCAGTCCCCGTTAGATGCTGGCGCAGCGTCACGACGGCGAGGAGCGGCAGCACACCGACCGCGATGACGCCCGCTTCGAGCGTGCGGAGACCCACATAGCCGAGCGCAATCCCCTCATGCTGCTTCTTGGCGATGGGGAACAGCGAGACCGCCGTGCCGACGATGGCAAGCGCGAGGATAATGTCGAAGATCGCTCCCAGAATGATCTGCGAGTCTGCGCCAGCGCCGAGGACGTAGCTGGCATTCTTGAGCACGGGATCATATAAGAAGACCGCGCCGATGGAAGTGACGTGCGTAATGAGGTAGCAGACGCCTGCTGCGATAGCGAGTTTTCTCGCTGCGTTCTTGAGGGTAACGGTTTGCCGATTGGTGTTCATGTGCTTACTTCCTTTTCATTGTTAGCGCCGAATGTCTGGATGTCTCTCCACATCGTTGTCTGCGCCGATTTCTTAGTGACAAGATACAAAGTAAGGTGGTGAGTGGTCATCACCACCTATGGTGATTGATCGGGTGATTATCGAGTTCACCGTGGAACCAGCGGCACGCTGACCACCAATCCGCGCTAAGAGATTTCCAGCAAGCTCACTCAGCTTGGCGGAATTGGAGGCTGTTTTGGTCAAGGCGGGGTTCGGTGGCGGGCTGCTGCCGTTCAGACCAGAGCGCAAAGCCTAACCACGCCAGCCCCAACCCTACTGGCACCGCCGCCAGCCGCACGATAGCATGTGGAAGTAGGAGCGGTAACACAGTGCCGAAGGCAAGGACGAAGCCTGCCCAACGCGGCAGGATACGAGCACGGAATATCGCGGTGCCAAACAGTACGCCGCCAAACATGTAGAATACGCCTGCCAGCATTCCTAACGTTGGGAGGGATCCGAGGTCAACTTCGCTGGTGACACCACTGACAATCCCCAAAAAGCCCTCGACAAATTTCGGCGTTTCGGTTGCCAACAGTGGCAAGATAAAGGCTTCAGCAAAAACAAGTGTCATGGTGAGCGCCAGAAATAGGCTGAACATGGCGTAACCGAGCAAGCCAAGCCACCCGACCGCTCTGGCTTGCCGGACGTAGAGTCCCGTCATGCCGATCAGCCCCAAGAGACACATGGCAATGGTCAGGTAGTGGACGACCGCCCATGTGCTGGTCGTGACCGACGACAGCACTTCAGGCGGATGAATCATCTGCACGAAGATGAAGATGATCCCCGCCGCCATCGCTGCTAATCCTGCCCAACGGGCGAGAGTCGGGGGCGTGATCGTTGTGGTACTGACACTGTGCTTCGTCGCGGTTGGCTGTTTGCTAGTCATCGTGTTATCTCTTTTCGTTACTGCGTTCTGGTTGATAGTCTGTGTATGCGGGTCGCCTTCATTACGAAAGCGCTTAGGATGAGCGATTGACATCCGGCACATCTGGCTGTTCGGGGGTCACGAGATTGACCGATACCAGCGGCATTCCTAGATCACGCACTTTCCTGAGCACGCCATGCAGCGCGGACTGATCGACCACCGTGCCGATTAACAGCGTTTCGCCGTTGTCTTCTAGCGTGATGGTGAAGCCTTCAAACCAGTCTGCCCAGCGGCTATCAAGGTGCCCCTTCAGGCGGATCGTGTAGCACCCGGCGTCATCTGCGTGTCCGGTCGAGTCAAGTGGTTCACTCATGCGGTACCTCGTGCCTGTTTTCCCACTGGATGCGTTTCCACATCGTTGTTTGTGCTCCTTTCTTGAGGAAAAGATACAAAAAGAGGTGGTGAGCAGACATCACCAGCTATGGTGATTCAGGTGGTGATTGTTAGATGGGAGATTGTGAGGCTTCGATGCTTCTGTCGCGGCGGTACGGCGCGCTGTGGTGGTTATAACAAATCGAGTTCTTCAGCGCGGCGGACGGCTGCGCGGCGGTTGTTCACGCCGAGCTTGGTGTAGATGTTTTTGATGTGCGTGCGGACGGTGTTCAAGGAGACGGTGAGTTCACGGGCAAGATCGGGGCCGTCTAGGTCGGTGCCGAGCAGCCGGAGCACTTCCATCTCTCGCTCGCTCAGTGGATCGATCAACGCTTGCTTGCCCGCTGGCTTGTCCTCCGCTTTGCCCGACGTGCTCAGGAGTTGCCGGGCATAGGTCGGGTTGATGCCGTGTTTGACGGCTTTTTCCAGCAGCGCCGACATGGGTTGGCCTTCGTCCACAAACAGACGGACGTAGCCTTCGGGTTCAGCCAGCGTCAGCGCGCGTTCCAACGGCACGAGCGCAGCAGCGAGATCGCCCTGCATGTGGTAGGCAAGCGCCAGCAGGACGAGCAGCTCGATCACGCTGTTCATCCTGCCGCCTGTTTCCGCCGCTTGCAGAAGCCGTGGCAAGAAGCCCATGAGGTCAAGGGCGGCGTGATCATCATGGTCACGCTTGTATCGCGCCATGAGCAGTCTAGCGAGGGTGATGTGCTCGTACTCGCGCAGATAAGTCAGGTCATCTTCCACAGATAGATGCTGCTCACGCGCCCAGGCGAGGGCGTCGCCCAACTTTCCCTGTGCGATCCACAGCCGTACCCTGAGCGCGGGGATGGGATGCACATTCGGGGAAAAGTCACTCATGTACAGGCGCTCTGCTTCGTGGAGCAGGTCGAGAGCGGCGTCCAGATCGCCTTCGGCCTCCCGCACGCGCGCCATCGCCACACACCAGCGATACTGATTCTGGGGTAAACCGTTGAACTCACCCAGTTCCTTACTCCTGAGCAGGTGCTGCGCGGCAGAAGCCAGCTCGTTGCGCTCACGGTAGAGCGCGCTCATGCCCACATGCATATCTGCCGCGCCACGTAGTACGGGCACGGTTTGGGTCGCAAGCTGTAGGCCGCGCTCAAAGGTGCTCATGGCTTCGCGCAGCCGCCCCTGTTCGATGCGCAGATCGGCCAACGTGATCGAGCAGCCGAGGACATCGGAGAGGAAGCCGACTTTCTGCAAGTGCGCCATGCATTCGATATACGCCTCGTGCGCTGCCTCTAGCTCCCCATAGCGCCAGTAGGCGAGGCCGAGGAAGCCCGACGCCGCGCCACGCCGCAGATGGTCATCGTCAGGAACGTGTGCCAATAGTTGGTGAGCATATTTCAGCGTACTTTCGACATCGCCCAAAGTGAGCGCGATGGCGGCGCGATACATGGCGATAGAACTTGCAAGACTTTGAAATTCTGCTTCATCCACCACGACCATGTCGCCTGTGTCGGCAGTCGCGTCCAGCCAGCGTTCGGCGTCTAGCAGTCGGGCTTCAACGCCTTCGGTCTTGCCGCCGAGCAGCAGCGTGCCTGCGTAGTGAATGTTGAGGACAGGCCAATTCCGTAGCAGTTCAGCGGGGAGCGCCTGAAGCCAGCCGAGCATGGTGACTTCCTGTCTACCCCGGCGCATCGCCGGAATGGATAGCTCGATCAGCCGTGCCGCCCGCGTGAAGTCTTTGGCGGCGAGTGCGTGATGGATCGCGTCGGCGGTCGAATCATGCTGCTCGTACCACGCGCTGGCGCGTCCATGCAGCACAGCGACTTGATCGGGTTGTTCGACAAGTAAATGTGCATACAGTACATCGGCAAACAGGCTGTGATAGCGATACCAGTGGCGTTTGTCGTCCAGCCGGATAACAAAGTAGTTGCCGCGTTCGAGCGCTTCCAAGCGGGCACTGCCATCTTGCTGACCGGTGACTGCATCACACAGCGAACCATTCATACGGTTGAGGATGGCGGTCTGGAGTAAGAAGGTGCGGACGGTTGCGGGCTGACGCCGCAAGACCTCATCGACCAGATAGTCCACGATGTAGCGATTGTCGCCAGCGAAAGCCCGGATGAACTCCGCAACATCGCGGTGCCCCTGCACAGACAGCGCGGCTAATTGCAGACCCGCGATCCAGCCTTCGGTACGGGTTTCCAGTGTGGTGATGTCTGCCCCTGATAGGCTCAGACGCATCACATGGTTGAGAAATTCGGCGGCTTCGGACGGCGTAAAGCGCAGATCGGTGGCGCGTAATTCCGTCAACTGACCGCGCGCACGTAAACGCGTTACGGGGAGTTGGGGATCGTCGCGGGTGGTGATCACGAGATGCATCTGAGGCGGCAAGTGCTCAAGGAGAAATGTCAGCGCATGGTTGACGGAGGCCGTTTCAATGACATGGTAGTCGTCAAGCACGAGGACGAATTGGATGGGGAGCGTGGTGATGTCGTTGAGCAGCGCCGTCAGCAGCGCCTCTGTGGGCGCGGGCGGCGAGGCTTGGAGCGCGCCTAATATGCCGTCACCAATGCTCGGCGCGATTGTCTGCAACGCCGCGACGAAATAGGTCAGGAAGCGGGTGAGGTCGTTATCGCCTTCGTCCAGCGAGAGCCACGCGGTCGGGCGGTCATTGACCTCGATCCACTCGCTGACCAAGGTGGTTTTCCCGAACCCTGCCGGAGCCGAGATGAGCGTCAGTTTGCCTTGCAACCCTTCCGTCAAGCGGTCAACCAGACGCGGACGGAGAACCACCTTTGTTCGGGGCGGTGGGATGTATAGCTTGGTGGCTAACACTGACGTAGGCATACAGAAATATACGACACCCCAACAACGCTAAACCGTCCAGACGAGTCAACCTATTTTTATGCGGCGGCAGATAAAGTTTTGTTCAAGCAAGCTAAGGTTGGATGAATCGCAAGCAACTTGACTGGATCAATTGGAAATTGATTATAGCGCGGGGTAGGCAAAACTACGCCGTGTCGTGAAGAGGGAGCTTGGTTATCGGCGCGGTGCAAAAACTTCGCGTCTGCGCAAGCAGACCACGATGCCTTCCTATCGCACCGATAACGCAAGCAAGACCGGAGGTCAGTTGGGCGTTCCAGCCGCCGCTTTCGTGCCTTGTTCTGTGTACAGGTAGCATTTCACGGTTTGGTTGCCAACCTGTACATCGGGCGGATCGGCCTTGCGGCAGACATCCATGACATGCGGGCAGCGCCCCGCAAACTTGCACCCGATTCTGCCGTACTCCTTGACTTCGGTTGTTCCAAGCGCGATATGTTTAGCCCACGTCTCGCGCTCTTTGGGAGCAGGATCAGGCACCGATTCCTTCAATAATTGCGTGTACGGATGGACAGGCCGTTCAAGGACATCCTCGACTGGCCCTGATTCCACGACGTAGCCACGCAGCATAATGCCGATCCGATCGCTGATGTAGTAAGCCGTCGCCAGATCGTGCGTGATGTAAATGACGCTGACTTTTTGTTCGTCGCGCAGCTTCTGGAACAGGTTCACGATCTCCATGCGCAGCGAGGCATCGACCATCGAGACAGGTTCGTCAGCGAGGATCAATTTCGGCTTTGAGATCAGCGCCCGCGCCACCGAAACGCGCTGAATCTGACCGCCCGATAGTTCGTGCGGATAGCGCTGCCGCACTTCGTCCAGCGACAAGCCCACATTGCGCAGCGCCGCATCGACGACCTCCGCCGCATCCCGACGGGTTTTCGCGATCCCGAAGTTCATGGCGGTATCAAACAGGTAGGCATCGACCCGCCGCAAGGGGTTGAACGTCTCAAACGGGTTCTGGAAAACCGGTTGAACCTTCTTCATGAACTCTTTGAATTCGGATCGATTACGGATGGTGGATAGATCGCGGCCTTCAAACAGCACTTTGCCCCGTGTCGGTTCAAGATCGCGGAGTAGCAGCCGAGAGAGAGTGGTTTTGCCGCTGCCGCTTTCACCAGCGAGGGTCAAAATCTCCGGTTTATCGTTGTCCAAGGAGAAGGAAATATCGTTCACCGCCGTCAGCAAGGTGCCGCCCAACAAGCCACCGATATGAAACTCAACCGTCACATGCTGAACATCCAGCAGTTTGCCGTTGTCGCTCATACAGATTCCTCTTTTACTAGGTGGCAGGCCACGCGATGACGGTCTTTAATCGTGACCAGATTAGGCACCTCGGTTCGGCACACATCCATCACATACGGACAGCGGGGGTGGAACCGACAGCCGCTCGGTGGATTCGCGAGGTTAGGGGGTGTACCTTTTAAGCTCACTTTGGTTGATTTTTCCCCGATCATCGGCAGTGAACGGATCAAATGCTGAGTATAGGGATGGAGCGGCGCATTAAAGATGCTTTCGGTAGGCGCTTCTTCCGCGATCCGCCCCGCGTACATGATCATCACCCGATCAGCCACATTGGCGTGTACAGCCATATCATGGGTTACGAAGAGAATGGTGTTGTTGCTTATGGCTTGGATCTCCTTGAGCATTTGTAGGACACCGCGCTGCACAACAACATCTAGGGCCGTGGTGGGTTCGTCTGCGATAATCATGGCGGGCTTGAACACGGTGGCGAGGGCGATTGCCACGCGCTGACGCATACCGCCAGAGAGTTGGTGCGGATATGAGTTGAGCACATCGGGCGGGAGGCCGAGGCGGTTGATATGCGCGCGCGTTTCTTCAAGGAACTTCTGCTTATCGGTAATGCGTTCGTGCGAATCAACAATGTCTCTGAAGGTCTCAATCACCTTGCGCACCGGATTGAGGACGCTCATCGATCCCTGCATCACATACGAGATTTCTTTCCAGCGGATGTTCCGGCGGAGTTCATCCTGTGAGACGTTCAGCATATCAACTCTGTTTTCACCAAAGTCGTAATTGACGCTCCCTTCAAGCGCTTTTAGGGGATGTTTGATATTCCCCGAAATCACTTTGATCAGGGTCGTTTTTCCGCAGCTCGACTCGCCTGCTACGCCATAAATCTCATTCGGAAAGAGTTCAAAAGAAACCCCATCTACAGCGCGTACAGTTCGGGAGATGCCATAGACCTCCGTCTGGTAGTAGGCACGAAGGTTTTTTACGCTTAATAGGGTCACGGGTTAGCCTCCAATTAGGCGTAAGCGAGTACGTGGATCGATGTACTCGTTAATGCTCGCGAAGAGCAGATATAGACCGAGAAATAGAACGATAGCCACCAGCGTCGGCGCGGCGATCCACCACCATACACCGGCTACCAGAGCACCGTGCTGGTTCGCCCAATATAGCGCGGTTCCGATGGTTGGGGTGGTCAAATCGGAAAGCCCGAGAATACTCAACGTGACTTCCATGCCAATTGACCACAACATATTGTTGATGGTGGTCGCAAACACGATCGGCAGCACGAAGGGGAGGTGCTCGTTAATCGTGATCCAGAAGCCACTGGTACCGGAATAGACCGCTGTACGGGTGAAGGAACGCTCCCTCAAACTCAGCACTTGGGAACGTATCAGACGTGCATCATAGGGCCAACCAAATAACCCCAAAATAATCGCCAAATTAAACAGGTTCATCTGCTCACGGAGCAAGAACCCTAGCAAGATCAAGATGGGCAGCAGGGGCAAAATCACGAAGCTGTCATTGAGCGCCATCAGCCCCTTATCGATCCAGCCACCCTGATAGCCTGCCGTCAGACCGACGAGGACGGCAATCACACGCGAGATAATCGCCGTCACGATCCCCAAGAACAGTGAATTGCGTACGGCAAAGGTCAACCACCAGAAGAGATCCTGTCCACGGGAAGTAGTACCAAAAATGTATTCAGACGACGGTGGGGCGTCCATTAGTACTTCGAAAGACTTGTTTGGATCGTACGGGGAGACGAAGGACAAGATAATCATCAAGACCACAGCGCTCAGAAAAATGAAGGCGATTCGGAAGCGACCGTCATATCTGAGGAGGTCGCGCAACACTTTAAACATAGTTCTTTACCTATTGGTACCGCACCCGCGGATCGAACAGGGGGTAGATTAAATCCATGAGGAAAACGGCAACAGCCACGCCGACAATGGAATAAATGGTGATGCCCATAATCATGGAATAATCGTTTCTGTAGACGGCGGTCATGGTCAACATGCCAAGCCCCGGAAAACCAAAGACGACCTCCATGATGAGGGCACCGCTAAAGACTGTCCCCAGCGACATCGCCAGTCCGGTAAGCTGTGGCAGCAAGGCATTGCGCATGATGTACCGATTGAGGATCTTATTTTTATTTAGACCAGCGGTTTCAGCATATACCACGTAGTCTTCGGAGATGATGTTGGAGGTGAGCGATTTCATGCCGATAAACCAGCCGCCAAACCCGACCAACACTAAGGTGGCTATCGGGAGTATCGAATGCTGGATGTAGGAGCCGATGAATTCGAGCGTCCAACTGGGGTGTGTCCCTATATCGTAAGCCCCGCTGAAGGGAAGGATCGGGATGAAAAAGGCGAACACCACAAGCAGAACGATAGCCACAATGTAGTAGGGAATAGGCCGGACTGCCTGCCCTAGTACTTCGACCACGTTTAAGGCTCTGTTCTTAGGATAGTAGCTGGACAGTGCGCCGAACAGGTTACCAATTATAAAGGAAATAATCAGCGCCGTGACCAATAGACTGAGCGTATACGGCATGGCCTGACCGATCATTTCGGATACTGGCGTCGGGAAATTAGCCAACGACGGGCCGAGGTCACCGCGCAGCAAGCGCCCCCAGAAGGCGATATATTGCTCGAACGGGGAACCTGATAGCCCGTACATTTCCGTCAGAGCAGCGCGCATCGAGGCAACGGACTGCGCGTCGAGCGTGTTCCCTCGCGCCATCATCGTGGCGATCTGCGCTTCTACAGGGTCATTTGGAGACAGCCGGGGAATGATAAAAGTGACTGTGATCCCGACAAAAATAATCGTTAACGTCTGTATGATGCGCGGAATCAAGTAACGAAGTATGAACTTTCGCATTGGAACTACCTTCAAAAAGCCCTTCCACAGTGGCTGCCGATGAAGACAACCGCTGTGGAAGGGAAGTTGTTTCTACTGCTTACTTCAATGTTCGCATTCAATAGCCTAGCACTAATTCAACGATCTGTGCCATCGTTGCAGTGGTGAGGTTATTCCTTCTTTGGCTTGATCTTGACGAACATGTACTTGGTATTGCCCCAGTTCGGCACCGGATCCGTGTAGGGATCGTCGATGGTTGGGTACCCGGTGAAGTAAGTGGTGTCCATCGTCGTGAAGACGTTGTACGCCATGAGCGGCGTAATCGGCATTTCCTGCGCGGCGAGCTTGACAAAATCCTGTCCCAGTTCGATGCCCTTCGGGTCGTCGAAGGAAAGCTTCTGGATGGATTCAATGATCTTGTCAAGTTCTGGGTTCTTCCAGCGCATACTGTTGCTACCAGCAGAATTTTGACCACTCGCTACGTAGAACTTTGAGTGCCAGAACTGGAGGAAGAAGAACAGGTCGGGATCACCACCCCATGTCTCAATCGTCCACGCTAGGTTGGCACTGTAATTGCCGCTAACCATAATCGGCCACGGTTGAGCCTGCGAGTCGAGGGTAGTGTCGATGCCGAAGGTCTTCCAGTTTTCGACAACCATCGCTGCCGCACGGTTCATAGTCGGGTTAGTCTCATTCATGCTCATCAGAGGCACTTTGAACGGCGAGCCATCAGGCAGTGCCCATTTGCCGTCCACCTTCTTCATGCCAGCGTCGAGCATCAGTTGTTCGGCAGCCGCGAGATCGTATTTCCACCAACCAGCGCCGATGTATTTCTTGATGGTCTCGGCATCAGTCGGCACCAGATCGCCTAGAGACTTGCGGGCCTCATCAGCAATCCGTTGGGCGGCGGTCGCGTCGTAGGGCTTGTAGTCCTGCCCACCGACTTTAATGCTGAAATCGTTCAGCCATGGTTCCAGCGGCTCGTGATAGTAATGCGGATACAAACCCGTCGGCGGCACATGGATCGCGGAGATCGTTGCCGCACCACGGTAGGAGGCCATCGCAACCTGCACGATATCGATGGCAAGGGTTAACGCCCAGCGGACTTCTTTCTTGTCCAAACCGGGTTTTTCGTTGTTGTAGATGACTGCTGGCAGTGTGGGATCAGGATGTGCCCACGGGAAGCCATTGAACCAACCAACCGAGGTCGGGCTGGTCTTTGCTAATGTGATACGGCCTTCTGGTGTGCAGTCGTGGATCACATCCAGTTGGTGGGCTTTCTGAGCGATAACGCGCTTATCGCTGGGACCCGGGTCAATGTACATAGCATACTTGACGCCCACATCGCCGAGGAGAGCGACCGAAGTACGCTTCCAGTCTTCGCGGCGCTGCCACAGGAACCATTTTCCATTCGGATCGAAGTCCTTGAGCGTGTAAGCACCGATGCTGACCGGCGGATAGAACTTGAACGCCAGCGGATCTGCTTCCTTTTCGAAGACGTGCTTCGGCATAATGAAGCAGGCACCCCAACGTACTGTAAAGGCGGCATGGAAGCGCGAATTCGGGGTTTTCAGATGGAAGACGACGGTATATTTATCGGGTTGCTCTAGCTTGTCGATGCTGCCAGAGAACAGACCGGAATAGTTGAATCCCGGCGTCTTCATCTGGACATCGACGGTATAGAACACGTCATCAGCAGTGAATTCTACACCATCGCTCCAATACAGTCCTTGACGGACTTTGACGGTCATCTGGGTGTAATCTTCATTGTAGATGGGCTTCTCGGCGGCCAGCGCATTATCCCATACGCCATTGACGCCCGCATCTGGGTCGATGTACCACAGCGCGTCCAAGGCCAACTGCTGGAAACCAGTCGAGTAGGTGTTGGAGCTGCTTCGCCAGCGGTTAAAGTCATCGGCTGGTAAGACGGTTCCGGTCGGGTTCTCTAGAATCAGGCACTCGTCGCGGGGTACGCCCGGCGCGACTTCCGGCCCTTGGGCAGAGACTGGCTGTTGAGACCCTAGTGCGATACCGGGAAGGGTAGTTGCCGCAGTTACGATGGCAGCCTGCTTCAAGAAATCGCGTCTCGTTAACATAAGTTTTTTCATTCTTTTCCTCCGGCATAAGATTGTGTGCAGAGACTGACTCAATGGCCTCTAGCAACACGCCATAACACACCTAAAAGGGAATATCGAGCTTATGGATGCGTCGGACACACCCGATTATTGGGCCATGACCAAGCATACAAATTCCCTTAAACGAATAATCTCACCTGTCACTAACTCGCTATCGCGAAACTCCCTGAACACCTCCTTTGTCTATTCCGCCTGAAGTAGTTCCTGTGCTCATCGAGACTACCGATTTCGTTCGATTGACAGCTCCTCCTGACAAGCGTCTTAACCAGCCGACTGCTAGAGTGCGCAAACAAGCGCGGTGACCGAATGCGGTTCGAAGGTATGCGTAAACGTGTGTCCATCCGCACGCAAGGGCTGCTCAACGGTACGAACCTGATCGGGCTGCGCGAAGGTGTTTTCGGCCTTGATGTCCGTGCCATTCACGACGTAGGCTTGAACTTTTCCGTTAAACTGCCCGCCGTCCAGCGAAATCGTGGTTTCCATCGCTTCAGTCTGGCTGCGGTTGACGACGTATACCGATACATATTTTTGCTGCTGATTGAGCGTAGCCGACACGTCCAGCGAACGGAGCGCGCTATGCTCGCCGCTGCTGAAGGTATTGCCTTCCCAATAGACATCCAGCGCGGTATCGCCGCAGGTGCGACTGTAGATTTCGAATGGGTAAAAGATCGTTTGCAGCAGCAGTCCGTTGTTATCCGTCATGATCGGCGCGATGGCATTGACGAGCTGTGCCAGATTCGCCATCTTCACCGAGCGCGCGTGACGAATGAAGGCATTCAACTGGATGGCAACCACCAGCGCATCCTCAAGGTTGTAGGTTTCTTCCAAGCCGTTCGCGCGGGCATCATCGCCGCGTGCCCGGTACCAGACATTCCACTCGTCAACCGCGATATGGATGCGGTGCGTCAGCTTCTGCTGGAAAGTCAGGGCGCGGATCAGCCCTTCGAAGGCTCCGATGCGCTCTTCGATAATTTCCGAACAGGCCATATAGTTGGCGAAATTGCCATCGTAGTTGCCCACATACCAATGGATCGAGGCATAGTCGATGAAGTTGGCGGCCTGTTCAACGAGCAATTGGGTTCGTTCGACAACCCGATCTATCCAACCGGATGTGACCGAGGCAATCAACTTGATGGAAGGATCGACCCAGCGCATGACCTTGGCGAATTCGTGATAGGTGCGGGCGTATTCTTCCGGCGTTTTGTAGCCAATCTGCCACGGGCCATCGACCTCGTTGCCGAGTCCCCAATATTTGACCGCGTGTGGCGCGCTGAACCCGTGTTTGTGGCGGAGTTTGACCAGCGCGGTTTCCTGCGTGCCGTTGCAATATTCAACCCAGTCGCGCGCTTCGCGCATGTCGCCATCGCCGCAGTTCACAACTAAATAGGGTTCCGCGTTGAGCTTGCGACAAAACTTGATGAATTCGTTGGTGCCAAAATGATTGGAGTCGAGCGTATGCCATGCGAGGTCTTCACGCACAGGGCGTTCTTCACTTGGCCCGACGCCATCTTGCCAGCGGTAGCCAGAAGCAAAATTGCCACCGGGGTAACGGATGATGGGAATCCGCAGTTTGTCCAACGCGGCTAAAACATCGGTACGCAAGCCGTCGCTGTCCGCTAGATGAGAACCGGGGCTATAGATTCCGCCGTAGATGCAACGTCCGAGATGCTCGGTAAAACCGCCAAAAATGTTCCGCTCAATAGGGGCGAGGCAGCGGTCAAGATCAAGCTTGATCCGATTCATAGCATCCCCCGATCCCAAGATTGGTTGTAGGGGAGAACAAGAGGCGTTCTTTTGTGGAGTGAAAAATACTTCAAGGAACAAAGCATCCTAATAAAGTCGAGAATAATTACTGCGCTGCACTAAAAACTTGCTATATGCTGAATACTCCTATCTTGTTTAGTAAACAAAAATATGCTTTAATTGGAAATGCAGTCAATGAATCTGTACTTAATCTCTGCATTCGACCTTATTCTATGAAAATCTGATTACCTTGTCAAGTAGCCTGTTCGTGTTGTTTACCTTGTTGTCCACTGGACAAAAACCTAAACAGAGCGTTACATACTAGTAAAATGTACAAGGCGACCAGCACCGCAGTGAAAGGTGGTAACATGCTCTTCAAATCAACAGTCCATTCGTGGATGGTGACACAACCACTCAGGTAACGCCTACACAGCTACCCGCACCTCTCGTAAGGTTTTGGTATGTACGTACCATCTCCTTCCTAATCACGCGCCTGTTCATGCTGCAAAGGATAAACTGTGGTGTGGGGAAGTTGAACCGCGCTGCCGATGGTAGACTCATCCGTGTTCCGTGGTGACCATCTAAGTAGAGAGTATGAAGCTGGTTCGGCCCCATCTGCGACTAGACCAGTTTTATTGTTACATCGCACGTTTTCTTGAGAGGAACGAAGAAGGATAATCGTTGTGGGCAAGGATAAACCAAATATGCGCGATGTCGCGCAAGCTGCCAATGTCTCCTTATCTGCGGTCTGGATGGCAATTCACAACAAACCGGGCGTCGCGCCGGAAACCGCAGAAAAAGTCTGGGCTTCGATTGACCAGCTTGGCTACATCGTAAAACCGAATTCCAAAGAGCAATCAGAGAATTCGATCGGGCTGATGATCGAAAAGGGGTCGATCCCCGCGATGATGGACAGCTTCTACGGGGATATTTTGCATGGCTTGCAGGCTGAAGCCCAGCGCTTCGGCTACCATGTGATGCTCATGATGTTTGACCGCGCGACGGACAACATGGAACTGCTCAAGAAAAGACTGATGGGGAAGATTGCGGGCTTGGTGGTCGCCAACGATGGTGACATCACGCCCGCAATGGTGGTGCGCCTGAAAGCGACGGGATTGCCGGTCGTCCTGATCGAGAATCACATCGATGATCAGCAGTTTTCGTGCGTCGTGGGTGACAATTTTACGGCAGGTTACATGATCACCCGGCACCTCTTGAGTCTTGGACACCGTGACATCGCCGTCCTGCCGGGGCCAGCGAAGTACAGCAGCCTCGTGGATCGTCTGCGCGGTTGTATGGCGGCGTTGGCGGAAGCGGGGCTGCTCATCCGTCCCGAATGGATGCCGCCGCCCGTTTCCGGTCATCCGATGAAGGGCTATTTGCAGATGAAGGAAATCTTGACGCTGGATCACTATCCGACGGCGGTGGTGTCGATCAGCGACAAAACCGCCTTGGGCGCGATGGAGGCGATCCGCGAGAGCGGGCTGCGTATTCCAGAGGACATCGCCATCGTGGGCATCGACAATATTGCCGAAAGTGCGCATACACGCCCGCCCTTGACGACGGTGAATATCCCCAAGCTTGAGATGGGCATTCTGGCTTTCCGGCGCGTCAAACACCTAATCAACAGCGAAGAGGCGGATATTCCGGTCAAGACGCTGGTCTATGGCGAGTTAATTGTGCGTGAGTCGTGCGGAGCCAATTTGCGAGCATAGCCAATAGTGTGATCAACGATTGTTTATAAATCAACAAAGTATGGATGAAATGGAAATTCGACAATACTCGATTAAGTGACAGTCAAGCCGCCCCGGTTAAGGCCAATAACCCTATCTTTGACTGACGAACTCACCTAACGCAATGCGGTTTTCAACAGGCTACCTTGCGCTTGTCTTCATAGCTACCGACAAAAATTCGTCAGCTCTTACCTCATACCCTCCTTTCATGTTCGCTGCCTATCAGAACATACTCTCCAATTCATACACAACTCTAACAGTTTGTTCGTTGACAATCCGAAAATATGTCTTATAATACGTATGATGGGTAAATGTCCCTAACTGGCGTTTGCTGTTGGCGTTGAACGCCCTTATCCGTCTTCCGAATGAGTTCCCGCGTGTTCGTTCCGCCGTTTGCCTGATCTTTGCCTGTTATGGCCTGTTATTTGTCTGATCCACTCGGTTCAGGATGGCTCATTGAGCAGAGAAGGTTGCCTGTTACATTATTTGCCTGTTTATCAGGCAGATCAGGCAAATGAGCCTTATCAGGATCGCAAACCGTCTTTACTTAGCCCTCAGGACTAAGCAATTTTAGACGACCGATAAAGAGATGTCTATTCCTGCTTTTGTACGGACGCCTCAAGAGGCGTCCATGTGATCTTGATGATCAGGTCTGCTCTATTGCGATTATCTATGCATACTACGTTACTGGCTTTATTTAGCACTTAGGACTAAGCACTTAGCACTTTTTTGACGCCCTGTTTTTCCCTGTTAACCCTGTTCCTAGCCCTGTTATTTTCGGGTTCAAAACAGGCCATTGAGCAGAGAAGTTTCGATAGCCCTATTTTTCCCTGTTTATCAGGGTTAACAGGGCTTTACACCATCCGTCAATGCGAGGTAGATCAACCCATGCGGCTACCAATACTACCGTTCCCATCCGCCCACCATCGTATCGCGAGTGCCTTTCGCATTCACCTAGCACTTGGCACGCCGCTACTGCCTTTACTCAGCACTCAGCCCTTAGCACTTCTTCCCCGACGATCCCTTGCTCACCAGTCAACGGGATCATACACGGGATCATTACGTATTATGCTACGGGCGACTCTAGATTGCTGAGTAAGGTAAGTGATTAACGAACACGCCTGTGAGACATTTACCGCACGCCCCGCCGTACCAGTCGTTGGCTACTATACTGTGTTTGATGCTTCTGCAACGCTTGCATCAACACGTTGTAGGAATCGTCGGGCAGCACCTATAATGTTGTCAGGTACATTTCCAGCACTGAACCCAACCCTCACACGAAACTTAAACGGGGCAAGCATAACATGGTTAGCGAAGCGGATGCGGTCAACGGGAAGCGATCAGCGCGGTTTGCGCGGCTGGCGGAACGGGACATCAACAAAGAAACCTACGTGACGCCGTGGGCGGAGGCTGGCCTGAGCGTGACCAACAGCCCTTACGATCCCGCGCCGAGTTTGCGGATCGAGGATGGGCGGATCACGGAGATGGACGGGAAGCCGCTGGCAGACTTCGACGCGCTGGATGCGTTCATCGCGGCGCACAGTCTCGATCTGAATGTTGCCGAAGAAGCGATGGCGACTCCCTCGCTGACCATCGCGCGGATGCTGGTCGATATTAATGTGGAAGGCGCACAGGTGCGGCGCTTGATCGATGGCTGTACGCCCGCCAAGTTGGTCGATATCATCCGGCACATGAACGTGCTAGAGATGATGATGGGCTTGGCGAAGATGCGCGTCCGGCGCACGCCCGCGAATCAGGCACATGTGACGAACTGGGCGGAAAATCCAGCGCTGCTGGCAGCAGACGCGGCGGAGGCATCGCTGCGGGGCTTCTCCGAGATCGAGACGACGGTGCGCGTGGCGCGGGCTGCGCCGCTGAACGCGCTGTCGATCCTCGTCGGATCGCAAACAGGGCGTGGCGGTGTGCTGACGCAGTGCGCGGTCGAGGAGTCGTTGGGACTGCGGTTGGCGATGAAGGGTCTGACTACCTACGCCGAAACGCTGTCGGTGTATGGCACGGAGCGCGCCTTCGTGGACGGCGACGATACGCCGTGGTCGAAGGGCTTTTTGAACGCGGCTTATGCGTCACGCGGGGTCAAAGTGCGCTTCACCAGCGGAACGGGATCGGAAGCGCTGATGGGGCACGCCGAACAGCGCTCGATGCTGTATCTGGAAGCGCGCTGTCTGCTGGTCACGCGCGGGGCAGGCAGTCAGGGCGTGCAAAACGGCTCGATCTCATGCATCGCGCTACCGGAAGCGCTCCCCGGCGGTGTGCAGACGGTGCTGGCGGAGAATCTATTGGCGTCGATGCTTGGCCTCGAAGTGGCATCTGGCAATGACGCGCTGGCCTCGCATTCTGCGATCCGCAAGACGGCGAAATTGATGCTGCAATTCATCCCCGGCACGGACTTCATATTCTCCGGCTACAGTGCTGTGCCCAAGCGCGACAACATGTTCGGCGGCGGCAACTTCGACGCAGAAGACTTCGATGATTACAACGTGTTGCAGCGCGATATGCAGATCGACGGCGGCCTCAGGCCGATCAGCGAGACCGAAGCCGTCACGATCCGGCGGCGGGGTGCGCAAGCAATCCAAGCGGTGTACGCCGTGTGCGGGATGCCAGCGATCACCGATGAAGAAGTCGAGGCAGCGGCCTATGCGCACAGCAGCGAAGATATGCCGCCGCGTGCGCTTGTCAACGATCTGCAAGCGGCGGATGCCTTCCTCAAGAGCGAGCACACCCTATTCACGGTGATCAAGGCCATCCGCGAAGCTGGCTTCACAGACATCGCGCAGAATTTGCTGACGATGGCGAAACAGCGCGTGGCGGGCGATTATTTGCAGCCATCCGCGATCTTTGACCGCGATTTCAATGTGCAAAGCGGGATCAACGACACCAACGATTACGCGGGGCCGGGGACGGGCTACCGTCTGAGCGGCGAACGCTGGCAGGAAGTCCAGAACATTCCACAGGCGAAATCGCCGCACGATTTCATTCAGGATCGACAGGGCGCGCCGCTCAAACGCTTGGTGGAACTCGAACAGGCGCGGGTCGGCACGCAGCCGGAAGTCGTGATCGCGGTGGGGCCAGCCTTCGGGACGGGCTTGGTCAAGACCATCGAGGGACTCGACCACAATGCCGTGCTAGAGGCGATCCTCACGGGGATCGCCAGCGAAGGCATGATCGCGCGGCTGATCAAGGTGTATCACACGGCGGACTGCGGCGCGATCGGGCATGTGGCGGCGACCCTGAGTGGCAGCGGGATCGGGATCGGGATTCAGTCGCGTGGGACGACGATCATCCAGAAGAAGGGCTTGCCGCGCCTGAGCAACCTCGAATTGTTCCCGCAGTCGCCCAGTTTGACGCTGGCTCATTACGAGCAGATCGGGCGCAACGCCGCGTGCTACGCCAAAGGCATGATGCCGACACCCGTCGCCGTGAAGGTCGATAACACGGCACGGTTGCGCTTGATCGTCAAGACGGCGCTGCTGCATCGGCACGAGATTGAGCACATCAACACCGCGCAGCCGCCCGTCGAGATGGTCTTCGATTGGGAACCCGCCTAGCTACCAAGCATGTTTTTGGCCTGCTGCGCATGCGGCAGGTCACTCCACACACTGTCAAGATGAGCCATGCCTCACTGCATCTATTGTCTGCGCACGCTTCAAGGTGAGCAAAAATTGAACAGTTTTTGACCTGTAGACTGAACACCCTCCTGACACATAATCTCCTGCGTAATGAGTAACCGGGGCGTATAGCGCAAATAACATCCTCATCATAACGACAGCGGGGACGTCTTAATCGTGAAGGTTGTCTGACCAAATTCACGATCACTTCACGATGTTTTTCTACTGTATTACTGCATGATAGGACGCGAGGCGCAACGCAATGGTCGGAAGCATAGTGCTTGACCGTGAACGAACGGGAGATCAGGGACACATCCTACCAAAGTAGGAATAAACAGTCATCCCAAGTTTCTAATACCCTGTCCGTCCAAAGCGGTTTCACAAATTATTCGAAATGTCGCATCCTTAAATGTGAAGTACTTTGAAGGAAGGAAAACAGTCGTATGAAGTTCTTAAGCATTACGCGCAACCTCAAGCTAGGTTTAGTCGTCGCCGTTGCAGCAGCGGGATTGAGCATTGGTCAGCACGCCGCGTTTGCACAGGGTGGCGGCGAAATGCCCCCTCTGCCCGGTGATCTCGTCGTGGGCGATCTGCAATCTCCGCGCGGCGTGGCCTTTGATGCCGCTGGCAATCTTCTGGTTGCCGTCGCGGGCAATGGTGGCAGCACCGAACTGACCGTACCAAGCACCGAAGACCCCACCAAGCCGATGACGATCAAGGCTGGCTTGTCCGGTGTACTGCTCTCGGTTGACAAAGATGGCAAAGCAACCCCCGTGATGCCCGGTTTCCCCAGCTATGCGGGCGAAATGGAAGTGACCGGCCTGTACCGCGCCATTCCGCACGGCGATTCGCTGTGGGTGCTGTTGAGCACGGCTGGCCCGACGACCCCGTGGGGCAGCAACATCGTTGAGTATGATGCCAAGACGTTCGCCGTCAAGCGCGTAATCCCTCTGTTCCCCTTCGAAGCCGCCAACAATCCTGATGGCAATGAAATCGATAGCAACGTGTCCGACCTCGCGTGGACGGCTGACGGCACCATGCTGATCACCGACGCTGGTGCGAATGCCCTGCTGTCGTGGACGGAAAAGGACGGCCTGAAGGTGGTCGCCGCGTGGAAAGAAAACTCCGTACCAACCTCTGTAGAAGTCGCCGCCAATGGTGACATCTATGTGGGCTTCCTCGGCGCTGGGCTGGCTCCGGGTGCGGGCAAGATCGAGCATTGGTCGAACGGTGCGGTGAAGGAAACCTTCGCCAACTTGAACGCCGTAACGGACATCCTACTCGATGGTGACACACTGTACGCCGTGCAACTGACCATCATCGGTGAGCAAGGCCCCGGCCCCGGCAACGTGGTCAAGGTTGACGCCAGTGGCGCGACCCCCGTGGCAGAAGGGTTGTTGGCTCCGTTCGCGCTTGCCAAAGGCCCCGATGGTTCACTGTACGTCAGCTTCGGTACGATTGCCTTCCAACCCGGCATGACGGGCGGCGTCGTAAAGCTCAAGAGCATGTAGTTCGGCAGTATGTAGTTATTGATTAGGGACGTGTCAGCACGTCCCTACGAAGCAGGTAGGAGTCAGGACGTCCATGCGTACCATCGTGAAATTGACCGCGCTCGTTATGCTGCTCGTGGTGACAGGTTGCAGCGGTGCCTTACCGGTTTCGGTAATCAATATGGTATCCGCCACCCAACCCGCACCACATGGCGATGCTGTTCGCGGCGAAACTATCTTCAAGCATGGAATCAACGACGCTCCTGCCTGCGTGGGATGCCACGCGCTGGTGAAAGGCGGCTTCAGCCTTGGGCCAGTCATGAAAGGCATCTCGGAACGCGCAGGAACACGGGTCGAAGGGATGAGCGCCGAAGCGTATATCCGGCAGAGCATCTTGGAACCAAAAGCCTTCATCGTGTCGGGTTTCCGTCCGATCATGTACCCCGACTACGCGAAGCACCTGAGCGAACAGGACATACTGGATTTGATCGCTTATTTGAGCACATTATAGACGGCTATCGACTCGAAGGCGGCACGGCAAGCAGGGTTAGTTGCCAAAACAGGTCTTCGAGCCAAGCAAGCTGTAATGGACACAGGAGTGCGTATCCTACTAAAGTCGGAATGTGCGGTCATCCCGAATGCTAGGTAGGCATCCCTCCAACGCCGTTTGAACTCCTGTGTGAAATGCCGCATTCTAAGATCGACGCAGTTCGGAGAGAGGAAATTATCATGTTCAATCGCTCTTTGTTGCACCACCGACATGCCCTGAAGGTCGCGTTTGCGGCTGCCTTGGCCTTCGGCATCGGCCTCGGGGTCGCCAGCAGCCATCCGGCGAAGGCGGCGACGCCCGTTCATTATGTAGTGCAGGTCGGCGCATCCGGCCCTGCCAACACCGATCTGCTCCAGTTTGGCCCCGCGACGCTGCAAGTGCATCGCGGCGACATCATCACGTGGGCAATCGGCGGCTTCCATAATGTTCACGTCGGCGGCACCGCCCCCAAGGAATTGGTGATCGCTCCTGAAGTCGATGGCAAGCCACTCCCGCAGATCAACCCGGAAGTGGCCTTCCCGTACGGCGCGAAGAACGGCGAAGCGTTCACCGGTACGGAGTCGGGTAGCGGCCTGATCCCCGCTGATCAACCGCAAGCCTACTCGTTGATCGTCGATGTGGCGGCGGGCACGACCTTCTCGTATCAGTGCGACATTCACCCCGGCATGGCTGGTAATGTGACCGTTGTTGATGATGCGACTGAAATCCCCAGCCCGACTGATGTCCAACTGCAAGGCGCGGCTGAACTCGGCGGTTCGGTGGGCGCGTCCCTTCCTACCTACTACGAGATGTACGGCAAATCCTCCGCCACGATGATGTCCAAGGATGGCACCGCGACGGTGCAGCCCGGTAACGATGTTGGTCGCGCTGTGATGAACCTGTTCTTCCCGTACACGACGATCATCAAGGCGGGCGAGAGCGTGTCGTGGACGATCCCCGCCACTTCGATTGAGCCACATACCATCAGCAATCCGGCGGTCTATGGTCAGGAATTCAATCCGATTGAGCAGAAGAATGCGCCGCCCATCCTTGCCCTTGGCAACACGCTGGCTCCGATGACGCAGAGCGGCACCACCGTCAAGATGGGTGACACATGGTCGAGCGGATTGATCACGCCGGGCACCACGTTCACGCTGACGTTCGCTGACGCTGGAGTCTACCCGTATGTGTGCAACATCCATCCCGGTATGAACGGTGTGGTTGTCGTCCAGTAATGTAGAATATGTAGGGGTGGAGGCAATCCTCCGCCCCTGATCAACGTTCATCAAGATGCGCTTTCGTTCTTCGGGGTATATAGAGGAAAGACGATCATGCAAAGTGGTGCAATCAAGCAGGGCAAATGGCTGAATTATGTCGTGATCGGCGTGCTGATCGTGGCGCTGTTCTTCGTCGGTGTGAAGATCGGCGGGGCGGTGAGCGGAGCAGCCACCACGACCACCAACACGCAGAATGAAGCCGCCAACCTCGCGCCGGGTGGGGCACTGGTCAACCCGCCGACCGCGATCAGCAACTTCACGCTGACGGATCAGAACGGGCAACCGCTGTCGATGACGGCGCTGCATGGCAAAGCGGTCGTGCTGTTCTTCGGTTATACGCACTGCCCCGATGTATGCCCCTCGACACTGGCGGATTACACGCGGGTAAAGAAACTGCTTGGCACGGATGCCGACAAGGTGACGTTTGTGCTGGTCAGCGTGGACGCCGAACGCGATACCCCCGCCGTGATGAAAGACTACCTGAAGAATTTCGACACGAGTTTCGTCGGGCTGACCTCGGACGACGCGACTCTGCGCAAAGTGGCGACTCAATTTGGTGCAACCTATGCGATCCCCGAACACAACCACGGGGATGAGCACAGCGGGCATACCGAGAGCGTGCAGAGCGACAACTATTTCGTCGAGCACACCTCGCCGTCGTTCTTGATCGACGCCAATGGCACGCTGCGGATGGTGTATTTCAACGGTGCAGCGCCAGAAGATATGGTGAAGGGCATTCACAACCTGATCACCATGTAGGTGAGAGACAATGAGAGGCATAGCATGAAGAACTCGCTCTTGAAAATCATCGGGATCATCATCGTTCTTACGGTCTGCTTGATCGCGGAAGTTGTGACCATGAAGGGGCAGCCCGTGGCTCCGCTGGCACAACCCGCCAAGAGCGAGGCTCCTGCCGCCGATAATCCTATCAATGGCAACGACAGCGGCGATTCGGGCGTCGAAAAGGTGGTTGACAACACCGCCAAAGGTGACGCCGCGCGTGGCAAGAAATTATTCAGCACCTTTCAACCTGTAGCGGGAATGGCGTGCAACGCCTGCCACCGCGTGGACAGCGAAAAGCGGTTGGTGGGGCCGGGTCTGTTCAACGTCAGCATTCGCGCCGCGCACCGTGTAGATGGCCTGAGCGCAGAGGCGTACATCCGGCAGTCGATCATCGATCCGGGTGCCTACGTGGTAGACGGTTATCAGAACATCATGCCGAAGACCTTCCGAAAAGCCTTCACCGACGCGCAATTGGATGACCTGATCGCCTATTTGACGAGCTTGAAATGAGCATCCACAGCGCCCAATAATCCCTTCCAGACCACAACACCCGCTTGGCTGGAAGGGAACACCCCGTGATGGCAGCGATGTGCTTGCCAGCGGAACCTGCCCCTTGTGAGTGCGACTCCAATTCTCCAGCCTATTCATCATGCAGATTGCGGCTCCTAACGTAATGGTTTCTATACAATCTAGATTGCGGCTTGCATCCCTGCGCTGCTTGAGTAGACTCAGAGACGTAATTTGTGATGCCTATGTTCGCAATGAGGCCGTCCATGATCGGGCAGAAACTCAATGATCGTTATTTGATTGAGGATATGATTGGCGAAGGCGCTACCTCGACCGTGTATCGAGGGACGGACACCCGGCTGCGCCGCACGATTGCCATCAAGGTGCTGCTGCCACATTCTCAGGCAGCGACCCGCCAGCGCTTCGCAGATGAGGCGTTTTCCGTCGCCAAGCTGAACCATCCCGGTATCATGACGATCTATGATGTGGGTCGGGATGAGGACACCTTTTACATCATCGTTGAGTTGGTGACGGGGCGTCCGCTGTATGACTACATCCCCTCGTCGCCGGAGGTGGTGGCGCGGCTTGGCAATCAGATTTGTTTGGCGCTGGACTACGCGCATCGTGCGGGCGTGATCCACCGCGACATCAAGCCCGCCAACATCTACGTAACCGACGATAACAACGTCAAGATCATGGACTTCGGCCTCGCGATCCCGACGGATGGCAGCCGCAAACGCGTGACCGCGCCCGGTTCCGTGATCGGGACGCCGGTGTACCTTTCGCCGGAACAGGCGCAAGCCAAGCCGCTCACCTCGTCTACCGATATTTATTCGACAGGCGTGGTGCTGTACGAGATGGCGACGGGGCAACTGCCGTTTGACGCGGACGACATCCCGACGATCTTGATCCACCATGTGACCAAACCCGCCAAGCCACCTAGCCAGTTGAACCCCGCCATCCCCGAATGGCTGGAAATCGCGATCTTGCGGTCGCTGGAAAAAGACCCCAAAGACCGCTTCCCAACGGCGGCGGCGATGGCGGCAGCGCTGCAAAGCCCCGAACTCACCGAGACCGGATCGATGCCCGTGACGTATACGCCACGCGCCCCGCAGATCAAAGTGGCGATGGCGGATGACCACGCGATCATCCGTGCGCCGCTGGCGGCCTATCTGGAACTCTCTGGCGATATTCAAGTGGTGGGCGAAGCCTCCAACGGCGAGGAGATCATCGAACTGGCGCGGGAGACGAAGCCCGACGTGGTGCTGCTTGACCTGAATATGCCCAAGATGAGCGGTTTGTTGGCGCTGCCGCACCTGAAGAAAGATAATCCCAAGCTCAAGGTGCTGATCCTGACCGGACGCGACGAGACGCCGCTGATTATGCAAGCGCTGCGGGCGGGCGCGAATGGCTACATCTTGAAGACCACCAACGAGGAAAGCCTGCTGAAGGCCGTGCGGGACGTCTATTCCGGCAGTCTGGTGCTCGGTGAGGGTATCGCGGAAAAACTGGTGGACGGCATCCGCAACCTCGGCTCGATGGATCCGCTGGATGCCGATGAACACACGATCCTGCGCTACGTGGCGGCGGGCGTCGAAGAAAACGAGCAGATCGCGGATAAGCTCGGCCTGACGGATACACAGGTGGCACGGTTGCTCAAGTCGGCCATCGACAAGCTCGGCGTGGCGAGCCGTGCCGACGCCGCGTTGATGGCGCTGCGGGCTGGCTGGATTCTGATCGAGGATATTCAGGTACTGATGTAGGAAGGTCGTGCTTCCTGCTAAGTGTGGAGTGCTAGGTAAAACGCCAGTTTCGTAGTCAGCGGTGATTCCCCGCGCAACACTCGTTATGATCCCTGAAATGATCCCTTGCTGACCTGCCAGCGGGATCATTTTTGATACTGGAGGCGGGTTGCTGATCGCGGTGGGGGTGGATAGGCGCATGAGAGAACCCCGCCTTTGCGCGGTTGCGTCGAGATTCTGCAATTGCCTGTTATGGCCTGTTTTGCCTGATCTAACAGGCAAATTACAGGGAAAAGCGGAGTTTATGCTCAAATGAACCGTCCTGACCTGACCGGAACAGGCAATTATCAGGCGATAACAGGCAAAAACAGGCGACGAACCTAAGGTTCTAGTGCGATGATTGAGAGAGTCCATGATGGTAATCCGCGCCATTAGCAGGTTACTGATAGCTGAACAACTAGGATGATCAGCAGGGTTGGCGATGATCGAGCCTCACACGGACAGTGTGGCGATCAACTCCAGTAGGTGGTTCACGTTGGATCAAATGACCTGTGACAGTTGCGTAGGTCAGGCCATTCCGACTGAGCGCAGTTCTAGGAAATTGACACCGCGACTCAGCAAGCAAGGGGTAGTTTTGCTCTGAGGATAATTATCAACGACAATTCGCTATTTGTCAAGTTCGAATATTCTAACTCGTGTGAAACAAAAGTTATGCGCGCTGCATCACGACGATGATGCAGCGAACAGTTGATCAAGCGATAGAATGGGGCGTGACGGGCAAGCCGACGAGTTCGGCAGTGGCGTCCCACAGGCGGCGCTGATCCGCTTCTACGTAGGAACTGGCGCTGGATTGGATAGCTTTGCGTTTATCCCAATAGCGCCCCGTCTGGCCTTCGACTTCTGGCGACGAGGCGAGATAAACGATGGTATCCGCCCCCTGTTCAGGGCTGATTGCCGCTAATTGCACGAGCGGCATGATGATGCGCATCAGTCCCGTGTTGTTGTGCCCGAAGCCCGAACGGACAAAGCCGGGATGCAGAACGTTGGCGGTGACGCCCGTACCCGCCAGCCGCCGCGCCAGTTCGTAGGTGAACATGACATTCAGGAGCTTGGTGTTGGCATACGCGCCAAAACCACCTGCACCGTAACTGCGTTGATTTTGAAGGTCATCAAAGTTGACCTTGCCGCCGGTATGCGCGTCCGAGGCCACATTGACGACGCGGGAAGGGGCGCTGGCTTTCAGGAGATCGAGCAGGAGGTTGGTGAGCAGAAAATAGCTCATGTGGTTGAGCGCAAAGGTCATTTCTAGCCCATCATGCGACTCATGGCGGTTGGAGAACACCGCGCCCGCGTTGTTGATCAGCACATCAAGCCGTTGATACTTCTGGCGGAATTCGTCCGCCAAGCGGCGCACTTCACTGATCACGGACAAATCCGCGATCAGCATGTCTACGGATGAAGAATGGCTGGCGGCTTTGATCTCCTCCACTACGGATTCGGTCTTGGCACGTTGACGCCCGACAATGACGACGGACGCACCCATTTTCGCCAGTTCAAGCGCGGCCACTTTGCCGATGCCGTTGGTCGCGCCTGTAATGAGGATAGTTTTCCCTTGAAGGTTAGTAGTCACGATTAGTATGTTCCCTGATGATCGCGATAATCAGGATCGATCATCGCAGCAATCAAGAAATATGGTGCATTATTGCGTGATTTTGGTGGCGAGGATGATGCCAGATGCCCATGCCAGCTTGGTCAGCCGTAACGAGTCCCTGTTGCTGAGGGTCGTAATCAGACGATCAACGTTGGTCTGATGACCTTCCGGCCAGTTTGACTGCGGCAGCAGATCGTCAATCACATATAGGCCACCGACTTTAAGCATGTGGAGCGCTTCATCTAGCGCGTAGAATTTACCGGGGAAACTATCCGCGAAGATCAGATCGAATTGATCGCCACCTTGCTGCTTGAGCCACACTTCCGCATCTTGAACGAGGAAGCGTACGCGCGAATCGTGACCGAGAAAGCGCTGCGCGATGGCGCTCGGCGCGGCGGCGTTATCGATGGTGACGAGCGTCGAAGCGGCGTCCATGCCATCGAGCAGCCACGCCGTGCCGATGCCCGTCCCCGTACCGATCTCCAGAAAGCGTCCGGCTGGTTTGGAGGCGGCGAGTGTCCTCAGCAGCGTACCTGTTAGCGGTTCGGAGGCCATCCCGAAGCCGGATTCAGCAGTGGCGCGCTGAATCTCGGTCAGGACTTCCGGCGGGGACATTACATCGAATAGGCGCATGATATCATCCTAATACAATAAACAGCCGTATCAGTAATCGACTGGACGTTCAGCAGGCGTATACCAGTATGGAATCCAATTATACGGATTATCGCTGGCGGCGGTCGCTTGTTTGATCGCCTCGAAATCAACCGCAACCCGACGAAGATCAATATTCAACGTGCCACGCGACCACGTAACGATTGTGTATTCCGCCCACGGTACGATACGTTTTTCCTCGGCATTCGGAAGACAGCGGTCAAACGGCAGCCCGACACTGCCCACATTGATGATCGTGGCATCTTTGTTGCGGCGCATCATCTGGACATGGGTATGACCGCCCGCCATCAAGGTCGCTTTATGCCCGTTCAACATCGTTCTGAGTTCATCATCAGGCGTTGTAGGTAGAATGCACTCCCGATTCGAGCGTGGCGATCCATGAAAACACAACAGGTTATGCGTTGCGTCTAATGGAACTTCAATCCACGGCTTGAAGGAACGCAGATAAACCAGATCGTCCTCTGTAAGCTGCTGATCGCACCAATCCAGCGTTGCCGCCCATAGCGAGTCACGTCTCATCCGCACGACTTGCGGGTCAAGCAGATTATCCTCATGATTACCTGTGATGCCGGGGCAGTTCAACGCCAGCAGCCGTTCGACACACTCATGAGGATGTGGCCCTGTCGTCACCACATCTCCCAAGCAGATAAGCCGATCAACGTGCTGTTGGTCAATGTCTGCAAGTACGGCATCCAATGAGACCAGATTGCCATGAATATCGGAAATCAGCGCAATTCTCATGCATCAAACTCCGCGTGTGAAAATCTAGACTCCGCGTTGGCAAGATTTATACACGACCTTCAAGCGATCTGCTCAATATGACAACCCGACGGTACAACGTCGGGTTCCCTGACAAAATTATGTTGTCTTGTACCCTGATTACCGCTTATCGAGAAGTTAGCTTAATTCCGGATTGGCGGCGGCGCGTTCGTGCAGCAGATCATCGATGTCGGTCATGTCGATGACGTGCTTATCCGCCAGCGTCTTGATGTCCTGCGTGATCTGCTTGAGCTGATTATCGGTCAGCGACAGGCCAAGTTCCTCGGCGCGGGACTTGATGGCGTTCCAGCCCGTCAGACGGTGGGCGATCTTGATCTCGCGATGCAGGCCGAAATCGGCGGGATCGATGCTCTCGTAGGTTTCGGGATTCGCCAATACTGCCTTGGTGTGGATGCCCGCTTTGTGGGTAAAGGCCGTCGCGCCCGTGATGTAGTTGTTGAACGGCACATTGATGCCGACCATCTCCGCGAGACGGTGATCGAGCGCGTAGAGGCGATCTAAGTGGTATTTGTTGCAGATCATCTCGCGGTTGACCATGTACAGGCGGGCAATCAGACCACCGAGCGGCGTGATGCCGTTGCGTTCCCCGATGCCGAGGATGGTGGTGTCGATGTGCGTCGCGCCCGCTTCGAGGGCGGCGTAGGCGTTGGCTATCGCGCAGCCGGAGTCGTTGTGCCCGTGAAATTCCACGTCGAGATGCGTCAGGCGGCGGAGGAGACTGACGATCTGCGCGACCTGATTGGGAGCTGCCACGCCGACGGTATCCGCTACACCCAAGCGGTTGACGACGCCGAGTTCCGCGATGGCGAGATAGACGCGCAGGATGTCGGCCTCACTGCTGCGGAAACTGTCTTCGGTGCTGAAGCGCAGGACGATGTGTGGCGCTTGTTCGCGGACGAAGGAAAGCACATCGCGGGCGAGGTCGATGATCTCATCGATGCTCTTGCCGTGACTGTAACGGCGCAGCGCAGCAGACGTGCCGATCACGACATCCAAGCCGTGAACGCCCGTATCCAGCGCCCGCAGCGCATCCTCGCGGTTGCAGCGGATGTGGGTGAGGATGCGCGCCCGCAGACCGAGCTTGACGATGGCGCGGACATCATCTTCGTTCTGGGGCGAGGAAACTGGCGAGGAGAGTTCCAGAAATTCCACCCCGAAGTCATCCAGCGCGGTCGCCAGCTCTATTTTTTGTTCTTGCGTAAAGTTCGCCCCCGCGAATTGTTCACCTTCGCGCAGGGTAGATTCGATAATGGCGAAATGTTCGAGCGACATCCAGTTTATCTCCGTGTTTTGCTGTGAATAAGGCTAAAATGCCGATTAGTTCCGATAAGGTAGGTTATCATGACCATAAGGCTTGATAACTAAATGCGCTTTCCATCGCCGCGTTTTTGAGGCGCGGCGATGCTCCTAATTTAATTCAGGCATTGCGTTGTAAGGCCGCCCATGCGTCCGCCACGCCGGGAATCTGCTCTGCGCCCGCTAAGATGGTGATGCTGGATTTGGCGAAATCATCACCGATGGGCTGATAGCTGCCCTCCAGATGCGCGGCGAGGAAGCTTTCCGTCACCGCGAAGAAGGACAGGTTGTTTTCGGGACGCGCAAAGCCGTGCCCCTCGTCAGGATACAGGACGTAGGTCACGGGGATGTTGTTGGCGTGCATGGCGTTGACGATTTGATCCGACTCGGCTTGCTTGACGCGCGGATCGTTTTTGCCCTGCCCGACTAGCAGCGGACGGCGGATGCTTTCGACGTAAGTCAGCGGCGAACGCTCCTTGAGCAGGGCGCGGCCTTCGTCGGTGGTGTTGTCCCCGACGCGCTGGCGGAACAGCGCAATCATCGGCTCCCAGTACGGCGGCACCGATTCCAGCAGCGTGATCAGATTCGAGGGGCCGACGATGTCTACACCGCACGCGAAGGCATCCGGCGTCATGGTCAGTCCGGCTAAGGTCGCGTAGCCGCCGTAGCTGCCGCCCATGATGGCGACTTGATCGCGCGTGGTGAGGCCAGCTTCCACCGCCCATGCTACCGCGTCCAGCAGGTCATCGTGCATGGCGCGTCCCCACTGCTTATCGCCCGCGTTGGTGAAGGCCTTGCCGAAGCCCGTCGAGGCGCGGAAGTTGACGCTGAGGACGGCGTAACCACGATTGGCTAACCATTGATGAATGCCGTTGTAACCCCAGAAATCGCGTCCCCACGGGCCACCATGCACGAACAGCACCATCGGCAGCGGATGATCGGGGATGCCTGTTTCGCGCGTATCGGTGCCTACGGGCAGGCTGTAGTAGCTGACCAACGACTGACCATCCCGCGCGGGGATCACGACCGGATGCATCTTGGCGAGCTGGTAACGTTCCAGTTCGTCGCGATGCGCGAACAGAAAGGTGGCTTGGCGGGCGGCGCGATCATAGCGGTAGTAACGGACGGGGCCGTTATCCAACTCGAAATCAACGATCCACTGCTGGTCATGCAGCGTGCGGCTGTTGATGCTCAGTTCGCCATCCGCCACTGTTTTCAGGTAGTCGAAATCGGCTTGGAGGTCGGTATCGAGTACATGCCACTGCTTGCGCTCATAGGTGAAGGCGGCGGCTTGCACTTGATGCGTGACCGGATGACGCAGCACGTCGGTAAGATCGGCGCGCGGATCTTCGGTCAGCAGGACGGATTCGCCCGTCGCCATGTTCAGGTGCATCAGCGCCGAGGTGTTGCGTCCGCGACTATCCGCCAGATACAGCGTTTCGCCCACATGATCAAAAGAAATCGGATTCGTCGTCAGCATATCCTCGTTGGGCACATCGAGAAAGAGTTCCCACCCATCGCCAGCCGGACGCAGGATGTTCATGCCGCCGTCGGGACGCTGCTGCACCCCCAAACGGATATTGTAGTGATCATCCGCGACGAAGCCCGCGAAGCCGGGATTTTCCTGCACGAGGGTACGTTCGCCCGTCAGGATGTCCAAGCGATAAACGTCGTGAAGCTGCGGCATCCGATCATTGATCCCGATCAGGATTTCGGTGGGAAAATCCGCACAGGCGTGAATGGGGATGACGCGGACGTTATCCAGCGGCGTGAGCGGCATAACAGCACGCGATTCGACATCGACACTGAAGGCGCGGTAGTTTTCGTCGCCGTCGGTATCCTGAAAGTAGATGATGTGCTGGTTGGTGAAGGCCCATTGATACTGACGGATGCCGCGCCCTTTGTCGTGCGTGATCGGCTTCGCCAACGACGGATTGATGGTCGGCGTGACCCACAGATTGAGGACGCCCTCATGCGGCGCGAGGTAGCTCAACCACTTACCATCCGGGCTGATCTGGACGGTGATGCGGTCAGGATTGCCGAAGATGACACTGCGCGGAATTAACGTCGTCATGATAGTGACCCTCCTCCAAAACAGGTTCAGTACTTGCTGCATGAATGAGCATAGCCGATCATAGCAGCACCGTACTAGCCCTTGCCGTTAACTGCTCAGTTCCGGCAGTCCGTTGATCACGTCCTCGATGATGGTGGCGGCTTCGTCCAGCGCGTCACGCTCGATCACCAGCGGCGGCAGCAAGCGCAGCACGTTCATACCAGCGGGCAGCGCCAGCACACCGCGCTCTTGCAGCGTCTTGAGCACGGGACTTACCTTGCTGCGCAGTTCGATCCCGATGATCAGGCCGAGGCCGCGCACTTCACGCACCTTGGTCTTGGGCAGGTTCTCGAAGCGCTCTAGCAGCCAGCCACCGAGCGCCGCCGCGCGTCCGGGCAGATCGTCGTTGACCATCACATCCAGCGCCGCTAAGGCTGCCGCGCAGGCCAGCGGATTGCCGCCGAAGGTCGATCCATGTGTCTGCGCTTGCAATGCTGGCACACGGCTCCCGATCAGGCACGCGCCCATCGGCAGCCCGCCCGCCATCGACTTGGCGATGGACATCAGATCGGGTTGCAGGTCGTAGTGCTGATGCGCGAACAGCTTGCCCGTCCGCCCGAAGCCGGTCTGCACCTCGTCCACGATGAACATCGCGCCGCGTTCGTGGCACAGCGCTTGCACGCCGCGCAGATAGTCGGCATCGCCGGGACGCACGCCGCCTTCGCCCTGCACGATTTCTACGATCACACCCGCCGTCTGATCGGTGATCGCCGCGTCCATCGCCGCCAGATCGTTGTACTGCACATGCTTGAAGCCCGGAATCAGCGGTTGGAACGGTTCGCGGTACTTGGGTTCCCATGTAGCGGAGAGCGCGCCCATCGTCCGCCCGTGGAAGCCGCGATTGGTGGCGATGATCTCGTGCCGCTTGGTCGCCAGAATCGCGAACTTGAGCGCCGCTTCGACGGCTTCCGCGCCGCTGTTACAGAGGTACGCACGCGGCATGTTCGCCAGCGAGGTCAGGCGATCCAAAAGCAGCGCGCGCTTGTCGTTGTAGAAGATCTCCGGCGCGGTCATCAGCGTGGCGGCTTGCTGCTGGATAGCGGCGACGATGGCAGGATGCGCGTGCCCGAAGTTGGCGGAGCCTTGCCCGCCGACGCAATCGATGTAACGGCGTCCCGACTCATCCCACAAGTATGCGCCTTCGCCGCGCACAACGGTCAGCGGGCGCTTGGGATAGACGCCGCTGGTGTGCGCTTCTTCCATCTGCATGAATGTCTGAGTATCGGTTGGGGTGCTCATGGCGTGATCTCCGTTCCTTCTCCTGCTAAGGCGGCGCTGATGGGGGCTGACTTGCGCGAATCAGCCAGTACGATGCGGTTGACCTTGAGTTCGAGTGCTTCTTGCGCGGCGAGGACTTTCTTCTTCATGCGCCCGCCCGCGATCTCGATGGCGCGTTCGATGTCTTTACCGTCGATATGCTTGATGAGCGAGGAGTCGTCAGGAAATTTGGCGAGGAGGCCGGGGACGTTGGTGAGGATGATCAGGGTATCCGCTTGCAGCGCGCCCGCCACTTGTGCTGCCGCCCGATCACCGTCCACGTTCAGGCGTTCACATTCCATGCCGATCGCGAGGGGAGCGATCACGGGCACGTAACCAGCGCCGATCAGTAGTTCCAGCAGCGGCGCGTTGATCTGCTCGACGCGTCCGGTGTAGTCATCGCGCACCACGCGCTGCCGCCCTGTGTCGGGATCGATGGCGCGGACGGCATCCTTGCGCTTGGCGACCATCAGCTTGCCATCGACGCCGCTGAGTCCTACCGCGTTGACGCCGAGGCTTTGCAGCTTGGCAACCAGCGTCTTGTTGACCTGCCCCGCCGCCGCCATCGTATAGACCTCCAGCGTGTCGGGGTCGGTGTAGCGGCTGACGTGCCCTTGCGGGGATTGCAGCGTGCGCGGCGGCAAGCCTACGCGTTCGGAGAGCGTGTTCACGGCGTCGCTGGTGCCATGTACGACGACGATCTGCTCCCCTTGCGTCACCCTGCTAGCGATGTCGGCGCAGATGGTGTCCGTGTTGACACCCGCACCGCCTCCAATCTTCACAACGATCATGTAGTTTTGCTCCTGTCTCCATCTCGCAGTGTGGTCTTGACGATCACCATCAAGACTGTTACAATGCTTTTTGTGTTTGCCCGATTCGTCTAGAGGCCTAGGACGCGGCCCTCTCAAGGCCAAAACACGGGTTCGAATCCCGTATCGGGTACCAATTCCCAATCCCGCAGCGAGTTCCGCGACGGGATTTTTTGTTGCCTCGTAACCGCATCATCAGCCGATCCCCACAAAAAAAACACCCTTCCGAGAACGCTCTGGAAGGGTGCTTACAAGCTACAAATGAGCAGGCGTGCATTATCCTCCCAGTGTGGGGGTGGTTTTTTTGCCGCCTTTTTTCGTAGCGAAGGTATTTAGGTCAAATGTGTTCATGGTAGTGAGAATAGCAGCGATAACAAGACCTGTCAAGAGATTACATTAGGGTACTTTGCACGAATACACAGAACCCTACATGATGACTTTGCCAGAGCCGCCACAGGTTGGGCAAACCCCGCCATGAGAACGCCCACTCCCGCCGCATACATCACATGTTCGCGATGGCACCACCGCTCCCTTGAGCATCTGCCCCATTCGCTTATTATTCTCGCGAGAGCGCATGGCGGATGCAAACAGCCCTTTCGGACTCATTTCGTATTTCCATCGATCCTCAATGCCCAACGCGATTGACAATCGACGCTGAGCCATGCGGGAGGCAACCGCCCCTACGATGATCGTGACGACGCCAACCAATAACAGCGAGGGATTATTTGTGATCAGTACAAGGAGAGCCGGAATACCAAGCCCGACGACCAACAGCACAAGGCATCCAGCACCACGCACAAGTTGCCATTTCATATTGTCTGCTCTTTTCTATCTGATGCGGTTAGAGAGTTAAATGAGATTAGTCTGTCAGGTGCGTCCATTGCGGCGCATCGCTTCGCGCATTTCGTCCGCAGTCATAGATACCGGTGGTGGTCGATTGAAGAACCCCGACCGCATAATGATCACCACGATAGCGGCTAGAATCAGCAAGGGAATGTACGTAAATCCCACCGCGATGGTAGCCAACACGCCAAACCAACCCCAATTGTTCCTCGAAGCGAGCAGCGCGAACACGAATACAGGTATCGCACCCGCAATAATCATGGCGGCGGCGATATTGGTTGGTTGCTGATTATAGCCAAGCGGAAGACGCGGCCCTGCAATCCATTGAACGAGGAGACAGATCACGATAAAGGTGGCTAGAGCAGATAGGGAAACTTTCAAGAAACTCGATGTGCCTGAAAAGCGTCTTTCTGCGATTGTAACCGCCAGCACCGACATCGGTATAGCCAGCCCCAATAACATTGTATGGAGTAACGTGTCACCTACTATTGGCAAATTGATATGCGCCGGAAGCAAGAGGGCGACGACGCCAAATACGAGCGCCAAGACGATTCCGCCCGCCGCGCCAGCGATCCACGTATTCGCGAGATAAGTGCTGATAGGCAAGTTGGCTAACCACGGTGGTAACGCTATTTTACTGGTTCCCGTGGGCGAATCCGGCAGTGGTGATAGTTCGGCTTCGGCAGGCGTTGGTGGTGATTCGTTAGCGTCGATTGGTGGTTGCATGATCGATCCTATGTATATGTATTAACACATGGTTGATACGAGCCAAGGTAGTTTAGCATGGAACGATTCCGCGTTATTTTGGTAAAAAAGCCTAATCGGTGACGCCTATTCAATTCGTGATGAATTTGTGATCGTCCGTGTTCGATACGCCCTCCCCGCGTCTCACTGCCGATTGCTCGACGCCACCTAGAGCGCCCCTACAATAGGTGCTTGCTGAATGCGCATGATCACGAACACGTTTTACCGTACCAGACACATCGTAGGAGTTATCCATGCAACCTCGCAATCGATTATGCTATCTGTTTGGCACGCTCATCGGTGCAGTTTTCGTGCTGGTGTATCGCGGCCCGTTCTGGCAGTTCGTGCGCGGCTACGCCGGAGACTGGCTGATCGTGCAATTCCTCTACCTGATCGCGCGATTCTGGATCGGTGTGCGCTGGCGCTATTGGTTGGCGGCGGGCATCTTCGTCCTGAGCATTCTGGTGGAAGTGATTCAATATCTAGGCGCGGGCATAATTCCGCGCAATTTTCTGACGGAGGTCACAATTGGCAGCACGCTCGATCCGCTGGACATCCTCGCCTATGCAGTTGGTTTGGTGACGGTACTACTCATCGAGCAGGTTAGCCTCGCAAGATTGAAGCCTCATGAAGGCTAATTTGCCCTGACTATGCAGCATTTTTCCATTTGACTACAATAGCTAAGGGCAAATGGACAGCCGACATGGGGGCAGCGTGAGCCGCGTTTTCATCAGCTACAGCTCAACCGACCGCGAATTCGTCAAGCACATCGCGGATGATCTGCGCAAACAGGACTTCGACATCTGGATGGACACCTCGGACATCACGGGGCAACTACCATACTGGGAAGAAATCCAGAATGCCGTTGAAGCGTGCAAACATTTCATTTTCGTCGTCTCCCCGACCTCGATCACGCGGGAATCGGGTGCGATGAAAGAAGTCTATCACGCGGTGCGCCACAACAAGATCGTCGTCCCGATCATCGTGCGCGAGACAAATTACGACAGTATCCCGATGGTGGTCGGTCCCGGTATGCTGCAAATCCACGATTTCACCAAACTGCCTTACGACGAAGCCCTGACGCGTGTGATCCGCGCGCTGAAAACCAACACGCCGACGCTGCCGAAAGATATTTCCAGAGCAAGTACCAATCGTCCCGCGCGTGGACGGACAGCGGCGGCGATCCTCATCGGTACGGCACTGATCATCGCTGTCGGCGTGATCGGGATGCTGATCGCGAATAACAATAACAGCAATCAATTCGCTGGCACAGTTATCGCTTATAACACGCCTAACGAAACAGTCGCAGCTTTCAATTTCCAGACGCAAACCGCCGCCGCGTGGACAGATACGCCTACAGTTATCGTCACGGCAACATTACTGCCCACACTCGATGCTACCAACGCCGCCGCGTGGACGCCCATCACGCGCACGGTGGATTATGACGGCTACAAGGTCGAGATGGCCTACGTTCCCGCTGGCACGTTCATGATGGGTGACGATAACAGCAATCAGGCCGACGAACGTCCAGCGCATAAAGTCGAGATCGCGCAGCCCTTCTGGGTGGATCGCACCGAAGTGACCAACGAGCAATTCGCCAAGCTCGGCGGTAAAGCGGATCAAACCAGCACCTTCACCGATCCCCGTCAGCCTCGCGAGACGATCACATGGATCGAGGCGGAGGCGTTTTGTCGGGAAAAGCGCGGCGGTGCGCTGCCCACCGAGGAGCAATGGGAATGGATCGCTGGCGGGCCGCAAGAACTGATCTATCCGTGGGGCGAAAACTGGGATACTGACCGCTTGATCTGGCTCGCCGGTGACCGAAAGAGCACGGCAAACGTGGGCAGCAAGTTAACAGGCGCATCATGGGTCGGCGCGCTGGATATGAGCGGCAACGTGTGGGAATGGACAAGTACCATTTACTACAAGTACGATCTGCCCGGTGAACGCGAAGACCCGACGGACACGACCAAAGAGCGCGTGATTCGCGGCGGTTCGTGGGCATACGGCATAGACGTGGCACAACGCACCGTTTTCCGCACGGCGAATCGCAATCTCCGCGCACCGAATATTCGTCAAAACGATCTCGGCTTCCGCTGCGTGATGCCCATCGATAGCGCTCCTTAACGCTCGCCCGTCGCCTCGCCGCTGACTGATCGACGCCGCGCAGAGCGCCACTACAATGAAGCACACGGGCATGAACATAACCATGAGTTACTAGTTGGGAGTTTGTCAGATGCGTCGATTTGTCTGGCTGGTGATCGTCTCGCTGCTATTCGCGCCGAGCTTGAGCAGCAGCGCACAGGAAGAATCGGTTTTATATCAGAATGAAGCGTTGGGTATTTCATTTCAGTATCCCGCCGCGTGGACGGTGACGGAACGCGCCGACGCCCAAACTGTGATGGTCGGCAGCCGCACCGATCTGGAGATCATCGAGAGCGGTCAGAAGCCAGCGGGCGCAGTGTTCACCGTCACTATGACCAGTTTCCGCCAGTTGGGGATCGAGAACGTCGCGCAGTTGGGTGAGGTGATGGCGAAGGTTGGCGGCACGGTCAACCCGATCAAAGTTGGCGGTGCGGATGGTCTAAGCTCCGAACTGCGCGACACTGATAACGATGTGACCATCAAAACAGCGATCATGTCGGTGGGCGAACGGCGCGTGGCGCTGGTGCGCGGGCTGGCAACGCAAACGGGTTGGCTCGGTGGCGGGCACGATCAGATCGATCAAATTCTCGGTACCTTGAACTTCTTCCCGACCAGTGTGAACGCGGGCTTGGCGAAGATTGGCTTACCCGTCTGGCAGTTGGCGACGCCTGATCTAACCAATGTGCTCGATGTGACGCTTGATCAGGCCGAGACGACACTGTACGTGAGCGAAGTCAACAAAGGTGTCTTCACTGTCAGTACCGCAGGCAGCCTGAGCAGTGCCTTGAGACCAGCGGGAATCGGCGCATTCGGCAGTTTCGGCTTGCTGCGCGATGGCACCACCTACTATGCTGATCCGGCCAATGGCGTGATCTGGTCGCTCAAAGCGGAGGGCACTGAACCACGCAAATTCATCGGCGCGAAGGGCAATGTCTTCAGCGCCAACTCGCCGCGTCAATTCGCGTTCGGGTTGGAAGGGCGTTTGCTGGCAATCGATGACGATCCAGCGGGCGCGCGCATCATCGAGTTCAGTCGCGGCGGCGTGTTGAGGGCGCGTTGGGATTTGGCGGAGATCACCAACACCACGCTCGATCTGCCTGTCCTCGCCATCGATGACGCAGGCAACGTCTATGTGACCGCGCGCAACGCTGGCAGCGTGATCAAGCTGTACGCGGATGGCACGCTGGCGCAAGCGGACATCGGGCGTGCCTATCTGGCGGACACCGCTCCGACCGCGATCATTATCGACCGCTTCGACAATATCTTGGTGGCGACGGAAGACAAAGGCATCCTGAAATTTGATTCTACCGGCGCACTGATCGGCGTGATCGGACAGCCTTACGATCAGGCGGCGGAACCAAAACTCGGTCAATTGGGGCGTCCGGTGGCGTTGGCGGTCAGCGCGGATGGTAATCTGCTGTACGTAGTCGATGGCGGCAAATTCCCGCAGATCGTCTCGTTCGCGGTGGATAACAACCTTGAGATCAATGTAACGGCGGGGACGGTGGCGGCGGGCAAGATCATCTATGGCGATAGCGCCAGCGGCACGATCTCAGCTACTAGCTTTGTCTACGAATATACCTTCGCTGGTCGCCGCAACGACAAAGTGACGATCACCGCGCAAGCGGGCGATCCTAGCACGCTGGATACTTACGTCGAGTTGATCAGCCCCAAGGACAAGCGCTTGGCGGCGAATGATGACGCGGGCGCGGCGGGACTCGCGCCGACGGATGCGCAGATCGCGGCGTTCACGCTGCCCGCGACAGGCGAGTACACCATCCGCGTGACACGCTTCGGGCGCGAGACGACCAGCGCCACAGGCACCTTCACCTTGCGCTTGGATCGGCTTAACTAACGCGCCGTACCAGAATCAAATGCTGGCCTTCGCGGGACGTGCATCCCACAGAAAGCCAGCATTTGACGTGTTAGGAGAGTCGGATTTATTAAGGGTTAATGACGTACAGCGTGACGGACTGACCGGGTAGAGTCAATGTACCGTTCAGCGCTTCGTCAGTGCCGATTTGCTCGGCGTTGTGTTCAGGATCAAGCCGCCATGTTTCCGCCGCTTTGGGCGCGTCCATCCCCGTGACGCTCAACGTCACCGATCTGGCCCCGCGCGTCGGGTTGATGACCATCACCGTCAGCACCCCGTCGGCGCGTTTGGCAGTGTAGATCGACAGACTCGGATCGGACGACTGCGAGGTGAGCAGTTCCGTCCCGAAATGCGTGTACATGATGTAAGCGTAATAACTCGGACGCACACTGTCGCGCGTGATCAAGCCCCACGGATGGTTAGCAACACCTTGGAAGTCCCACGAGGCGATGAATTCCACCTTGTGCGAGATCAGACGGCCTAGCACATCGCTCATCCAGATCGCGTTGTAAAACGAGTCGAGGCTGGCTTCCGCGCCGGAACTGGGGCCGGAATGCGAGTTGAATTCGGTCACGCCGATGGGAATATCGCGTCCCGCCGCTGCCTTGATGACCGCACGCAGATTCGGGATCGCGATATCCCATTCCTTGTTGACTTCTTGCAAGCCTTCGATGGTAGCGGCAGCGGTGGAACTGCGTGCCGCGCCGGGGTATGGATAGCGGTGGATGGTCACCACATCGAGCAGATCGGCGTTGACACGCAAAAATTCTTGCAGCCAGTCCGTGCCTTGGTTATCCTGCGAATGCCCGCCGAGCGCGCGATCCAGATATTTCATGCTTCCCGGCGTGGCGTCTAGCACGACGTAGCCGGTGATGTCTGGCCCCATGAACTTGATGTTCGGATCGACCTTGCGCATGGCTTCCGCGATCACGCGCCATTGGCTGGCTAGGTCTTGCGCCGTGTATTTATCGACTTTCATCACCTCGGTGAAAATATTGGGTTCGTTGCCGATGCTCCAATAGGTGATGTTGTAGCCCTTCTCGATGTTGGCGTAGCGCACATCCTCGGCGGCGGCTTCGGGCGTGCCGTTCAGCAACCGGACGGTCATCAAGGGTTCAGCGCCAAGCTGCTTGACCTGATACATGAACAGATCGATGCTGGATTTTTCGAGGTCTTTGCGGTCGCTGTCGCCACCGCCCCAACGCAGGAACTTGATGCCCGTCGCTTTGGCTTTGTCCATCATCTTGGGCGGGATCACGGAATTTTGTAGGTTCGAGCCGTACACGTAGGGACTGATCGCGCCCAGACTCGCGCTTGGATCGACGCTCAGGGCGACGGATTCTTGCGCCGCCGCGCCCCGCAGCGGGAACGCCACGCCGAGGCAAATCACGAGCAAAAGAAATACAATGTTGCGATTCATCAACGCACCTTCAAAATGTGGCTTATAAGTTAGCAATCTTTAGGATAAGCTTCGATGTTGGCTGTAAAGAGAAGCCCGATGCCAAACCATCAGCATCGGGCTAAAATGCTCGGAACAGCGACGCTTATTTCTCGACGCCCGTGATCACCACGCCGCGCATGAACACGCGCTGCGCGAAGAAGAAGATCACCAGCGGCAGGATCAGCGCCATCAACGACGTGGCTTGGATCAACTGTGGCTTCGGGCCGTACACGAAGTTGAAGACCTGTACACCGACCGAGATCACCTGCAAGTCGGGCTTGCCGATCAAGTAGATTAACGGGTTGAAGTAGTCATTCCACGCGAAGACGAAGTGGAACACCGCCACCGACAGGATCGCGGGCCACGATTGCGGGATGATCACCCGCGTCAGGATTTGGAACGGCCCCGCGCCGTCGATCATCGCCGCTTCGTCCAGTTCACGCGGCAGCGTCATGAAGAACTGGCGCAGCAGGAACACGTTGTAGGCGTTGGCGAAGAAGTGCGGCACGATCAGCGGTAGCCATGTGCCCACCCAGCCGATTTTGGAGAAGAACACGTACGTCGGGATCAGGGTAACTTGGCTCGGTAGGATGATCGTACCGATCAAGATGATGAAGAAAATGTTTTTGCCGGGGATCGGGAACCGTGCGAAGGCGTAAGCCACGCAAATCGAGGACAGCAGCGTGCCGATCATACCGGTAATCGCGACGATCAACGTATTGCGGAACAGCATTGGGAAGTTGATGGTATCCCACGCGATTTGGAAATTCTCGTAGTGTGGTTGCAGCGTGGTAACTTGTTCAAGCGTACGCCATGCGCCCTGCCACTCGATCAGATCGCCGCTGGCATTGTTCGGGTCAACAAAGGAACTAGTCTCGCGCCCTTTTTTCACCAGCGCCAACTCGCGGATACTGCCATCTTCCATCGGCACTTTATAAACCGGATAATCCTTGCCTTGGTAATTGAACACTTCCGGTTGCATCGGCAGGATCGGGCCGTTGGCATTGGCGGCGATCTGGTCTTGCGACTTGACGGCGGTCAGCGCCATGTTGCCGAATGGCATCAGGAACGCAATCGCGATGATCAACGTAAACAGCGTCACGAGCGCTTTGGCGGCAAACTTGCGCAATTGCATACTGTAGTGCGGCGATGTATTGACCGCAGGTGACATAGATGTAGATACAGTTGCCATGATGTTTATTGATCTCCGCCGGAGTAGTACACCCATCGGTTAGCAGTGGTGAACAGGATCAGCGTCAGACCGAGCGCGATCAAGAAGATCACCCACGCCAGTGTTGCGCCGTAGCCCATATCAAAGAATTTGAAAGCCGTCTTATAAAGGTGCATGTTGAAGAAGTATGCCGAGGTTCCCGGTTGCCCAGTACCGTTGGTGATGATGTACGGCACTACGAAGTACTGCATCAAACCGATCACGGACAGTACCATGTTGTAGAAAATCACGGGAGAAATCATCGGCAGCGTGATCTTGTACCATTTGATCCATGCATTCGCCCCGTCTACTTCGGCAGCTTCATACAGCTCGGTGGGTACGCCTTGCATCGTCGCCAGCATCGTCAACATCGCGTTCCCGACGCCCCAGATGCCGATCAGGATGAACGCGCCGAATATCCAGTTCGCGTCTTTCAGCCAGCTTGGGGGGTCAACCACGCCGAGCAGTTTGAGAATGCGGTTGATCCAGCCAGTTTCACCGTTGAGCACACTCTGCCACACGAAGATCGATGACACAGCGGGCACGATGTAGGGCATGTAGAACAGGGGACGCCAGATCGATTTGCCCATCAGCGACTTGGAGTTGAGCAGCGTAGCAAGTCCTAACGGCAGCAAAATGCTAACGGGCAAGGACAGCAGCGCGAACTTGAGCGTCACGCCGAGCGAAGTCAACGTGAGCGGATCATTGAATAGCTTCGCCCAGTTATCTAGGCCAACGAACTTAATCTCTGGATTGTTCAGATTAAATTCGGTGAACGTGAAGACCAACGAAGCGATAATAGGAATGGCAGAAAAGACGGTGAAGCCGATCAGCCACGGTGAAAGAAATACCCAACCCCAACGACGCTGCCGTTCTTGCATCGAAACGCCGGATGGAGTAGTGGATACGTTAGCATTTGCAAGGATGCCAGTCTGGTTAGCAGTTGTCATATCCCAGATCTCCAATCTAACCTAAAAGAACTATCTTGAGGGTTCATTTAGTGTCATTCTTTAAAGATTTATTACACTATACTCGAATTCAACACAGGGGTTTAAAAATCTTAAGAAATCTATTCTTTATCGAGATGGCGCTCAACGAGAGGGGCGTACCGGAGCACGCCCCTCCATATTCAGGTTAACGCGGGGAGATTACTTCTCTTCGGTGATGGCCTGAACATCAGCGATAAACTTGGCGAATTCCGCCTTCACGTCCATATCCTTGCCGGTCTCACCGAGCAGCATGGTCTGGAGCGCGAACTCACGGTCATACACCTTCGACCAGTTGGGGAGGTTCGACTCGTGATGCATGTTGGCGGGGATCACCTTGCTCAAGCTGTCGATGGCGACCTGCCACTTGACGTTCCAGTTGTACTGTGCAGCCTTGGAGTCGATCCACGGTTGTTGGTACTTGGTGAGGGCGGGGAAGGCACCGTAGGTCGGGGCCAGCTTGGGCACTGCGTCGTTCAGCAAGTAGGTGAGAACCGTGAAGGCTTCATCCGGGTGCTTGCTGTCTTTGGTCATACGGAAGGTGTCGGCATCCATCGCGACGTGATATTGACCGTCGAAGGACTGCGGCACAACTGCCATATCCCACTCGAACTTACCAATGCTGTCGTTGATGCAGCAGGTGTACCACAGCGGGCTGATCACCATGGCGACGTTGCCGGAGTTGAACGGGTTGCCGCTGCCAAACAGTTCGCTCTGAGCATAGGAGTCAGTGGGCATCGAGTGATCGACCCATACGCGGTCATACCACCACTGTAGACCCTTCTCCCAACCTTCGGGAGCGTTAACTTTCTTGGTCTCGGCATTGTAGAACTCGGCGGGCGAGAGTTGCGTCCACAGCAGACGAATGCGCTCGTAGCCTTGGGTCAGACCAAATTGCTTGATCTGGGTGGCATCGAAGGCAGCATCAGCCGGGGTCTTGCCATTGGCGTCAACCGTCAACATCTTGGCGATTGTCGCCAGCGTGTCGTAGTTCCAGTCAACTTTCGTGCCATCGGGCATTTCGTACTGATCGCCGAAAGCTTGGGGTGGATACTTCAGACCGGCTTCATCGAACAGGTCACGGCTGTAGTACACAACCGAGGGGAAGACACCGAACGGGATCGCGCTGTAGCCACCGTTGGCGGTCGCATACAGGTCGAGCAGGGCGGGGTCTAGACCACTGAGGTCATACTTGGCCTTTTCAACGAAGGGCTTCAGGTCAACCCACTGGTCGGCATACTGGTTGGAACCACCGACGCCGACGGGGCCGACGATGTCAGGGGGCGTACCAGCGGCGATCAGCGTGCTGAGGGTGTCCGTCGCGGTTTCGAACGTAGGAGCGATGTTGATTTCCAACTCGATCTTATCTTGGCTGGCGTTGAAGTCAGCGACGACTTCCTTCTCAGCGGCGATCTGCTGCTCGTTGGTGCCCGACCCGATACCGACGAACCACAGGATTTTCACTTTTTCTTGCGCCTTGGCCGCGTTCATCGCGGGGGCGAGGGCTAATGCTGCGACGAGAGCGAGCAGCAGTAGACGTAGACGGTAACTAGTTTTCATCACACTCTTCCTCGTTGTATGAAGCAAAAACGAAATGCAGACTGTACATCATTGCTATTGCGACGGTTGGACATCACCCCCTTTAGTGGCTTGGGTTCGATGATTATTGGACGATAGTGGTAATGCTGGGTGATCCGCTCCACAGGAGCCTCGGATCACTAATTCAGTCGGCAGCAAAATGTGCTGTGGGCTTTGTAGTTTCCCCTCGATCAGGTCGATGAGAAGTTGAGCCGCGACCGCACCTTTTTGCTGGACGGGTTGACGCATGGTTGTAAGCTGCGGATTGGATTGCCGCGCGACATCGATGTCATCGAACCCGATGATGCCGATGTCATCTGGGACGCGCAATCCCTCTTCTTGGATGGCCTGCAAAACACCAATCGCGATGGTGTCGCCACCAGCGAACACGGCGTCCGGCTTATACTGCAACAGATATTTCATCCCGTGGTAGCCAGCCGTGCGCGTGAACTTACCGTAGTAAATCAAGTTGGGGTCAACGGGCAGCCCCGCTTTGGTGAGCGCGTTCTGGTAGCCAATCAGACGGTCACGGCCGTCCGAAATTTCTACATGACCCGTGATATGCGCGATCCGGCGGCGACCATGTGCAATCAGATGTCCGACTGCTGTTTCCGCCGAATGAATGTTGTCGATGGTGACGTAATTAATGCGCTCTTCGTGTTGTAATGGACGGTCAATCATCACGATTGGCATGTGCATTTCCAACAAGCGCGGGAACAGTGGATGATCGTGCGTCAGCGAGGCGATGACGAGTCCATCGGCCTGACGGCTGGTCGTGATCTTGCGAATCCAGTGTTCATCTTTGTTGGTCAGTTCGCCCAACCACAACAGAAGGGCGTAATCACGCTGACGGGTGGCTTCGCCCAACCCCGCGAGCAGCATGGGAAAGTAGCTGTTATCCGTGAAGAAGATATTCTCAGTGTTGGGGATCACCACGCCGATGATCTCGGTGCGGCGGGTCACCAAGGCACGCGCAGCCGGGTTCGGTTGGAAGTTTTCTTCCTCGATCACACGCATCACCCGCTCACGAGTATCAGCGCTTACATAGCGATCATTATTGATCACCCGCGATACTGTTGAGCGTGAAACGCCTGCTTTTTTGGCAATATCTTCCAAATTCATGCGCTGCTCTAAGAAAAACAAAAATCTTCAAACACTTTCCTGAGAAAACTGCTCTATGGGAGCGCTCCCAGATTGATTCCAGTTTATGCAACATTTTTACGTTTGTCAAGGACTTTTTGGGAGCGCTCCCAGAAATGTGCGTTTTTGATACTCAACAACTTTTCGCCACTTTGCGGACGCGCTGGCTATAGTAAGGGAAATCTTGCAGCACAGGAAGCGTACCATGCCCGATTTACTACTGCGTCATTGCAATTTACACCGCCAGACCGCCCCCGTAGACATTGCTATCACGGCGGGGAAGATCGAAGCCATCGGAGAATCACTCTCGCTCACGGCATCTCAAGAAATCGACTGCACCAATCTCCTCGTCACTGCGCCGTTCATCGAGCCACATATCCATCTCGACTCGGTGCTGGCGGCGGGTCAGCCGCGTTTTAACGGCAGCGGCACGCTTTTTGAGGGCATCCAGATTTGGGGCGAACGCAAACATTCGCTCACTTACGAAGATGTTCAGAAACGGGCGTTGGCAGCCCTCAAATTGATGGCGGGACACGGTGTTTTATACGTCCGCACGCATGTCGATGTGACTGAACCGAGTCTGGTCGCTCTTGACGCGCTCCTCGATCTGAGCAGACAAGTCAAAGACTGGATGACATTACAAGTCGTCGCTTTCCCGCAGGATGGCATCTTCTCGCGCAAGGAGAACATGAGCCTGCTGGAAACAGCGCTGCAACGTGGCGCGCATGTCGTCGGCGGCATCCCACACTACGAACTCACCCGCGAAGACGGCGTACAATCGATTCACCACATTTTCGACCTCGCGGAGCGCTTTGACCGCCTGATCGATGTTCACTGCGACGAAATCGATGATGATCAGTCGCGGTTTGTCGAGGTCATCGTGGCGGAGGCAATCAAGCGCGGCAACGGCGAGCGCGTCTCCGCCAGCCATACGACCGCGTTTGGCTCCTACAACGATGCCTACGCCTACAAATTCATGGGCTTCCTGCGCCGCACCAACGTCAACTTCATCGCCAACCCGCTGATCAACATCACGCTGCAAGGGCGCATGGACACCTATCCCAAGCGGCGCGGCCTTACGCGGATCAAGGAACTGTGGCAGAGCGGCGTCAACATCTGCGTCGGACAGGACTGCATCTACGATCCGTGGTACATCTTCGGCACGGGCAGCCTGATCGGCGTCGCTTACATGACCGTCCACGTCGCGCAGATGACCGGCCTTGATGAAATCGACGCGTGCTTCGACATGATCACGGGCAACAGCGCCAAAGCCCTGCACCTAGACGACTACGGCTTGCAAGTCGGCAACCCCGCCAATATCGTCGTGCTGCCCACCAAGAACGCCTTCGACTCGCTACGGCTTCAGGTCACGCCGCGCTATGTCATCTCTCGCGGCAAGATCATTGCGGAAACTATCCCCGCGCAGACAAATATCACGATCAAATAGGTGATATTTTTGGGCAAATTCGCTTAACACTATTCCGGCCTACCCAATATAATTGACGGGCGTCGGCAGATTTCATCCATGCACAAAGAGGAGACACTATTTTATGAACCGTAAAGCAGCTTTGTTTTTGATGGTAGTGGCCTTACTGGTCATCGGCGGCTTCTCCCCAATGGGTGCGGCTCATGCACAGGATAAACCCCTCGTCGTTGGCATCTATGCGACGCCGCTGGAGGAGCCGTGGCCTAACGTGATTCACCAAGCGCTGCTGGCGGCTGAAACTGCTGGCGAAATCACCTACAAGCACACCGATAATATCGGTTATTCGGGCGACATGGAAAAAGTGCTGCGCGACACGGCGGAAAAAGATAGCCCCGCCCTGATCATCGGAGACGGCTTCGGCAACGAAGAAGCCATCCGCGCCGTCGCTGCCGACTATCCGAACATCGCCTTCGCCTTCGGGTCGGAGCTTGGCCCCTCGGAGCCGAACTTGTCGGTCTTCGATAACTGGATTCACGAGCCTGCTTACCTCTGCGGCCTGATCGCGGGCAGCGTGACCAAGAGCAACATCATCGGCGTCGTTGCCGCCATGCCCATCCCCGAAGTCAACCGCCTCGTCAACGCCTTCGAGCAGGGTGCCAAGGAAGCCAACGAAAAAGTTGAAATCCGTGTGACGTACATCAACAGCTTCTTCGATCCGGCGACGGCGAAGGAAGCTGCCCTTGCGCAGATCGATGCAGGTGCGGACGTGCTGTATGCCGAGCGTTTCGGCGTGATCGAAGCGGCGGCAGAGCGTAAGGTGCTGGTCTTCGGCAACATGAGCGACCAGAACAGCCTCGCGCCTGAATATGTCGTGACTGGCCCCGTGTGGAGCATGACGCCGACGGTGGAATACCTCCTCAAGCAGATCAAGGGCGGGACATACACCGCGCAAGACCTCAAGGACTTCTCGATGATGGCGAAGGGCGGCTCCTCGCTGGCTCCGCTGCACGACTTCGAAAAGTCGCTGCCCAAGGAAGTGCTCGATCTCGTGAACAAGCGCCTCGAAGAACTCAAGGCTGGCAAGTTCCGCGTCGAGATCAACGAAAAAGCGCCTGCCGACTCGGAAGTCCTGCCGAGCAAGTAAGCAGAAGATAGTGCTCAGTGCTGGGTGCTCAGTCCTTCCTAGAAGGCAGAGTGCCCAGCCACCTTGACGTCAATTTTCTCTCAAGAAGTGCCCGCCATGCCAGCCAACACCGATTCTCCCAATCCTCAGATTGCCGCTGTCGAGATGCGCGGTATCACCAAGCAATTTGGCACGCTGCGAGCTAACCATGATGTTGATTTGACGCTGAAGGTGGGGCAGATTCATGCGCTGCTCGGTGAGAATGGCGCGGGCAAATCCACCCTCAGCAAGGTTCTGTACGGCCTGTATCAACCCGACACGGGCACGATCAGCGTATACGGCAAGCCCGTGCGGCTCACCTCGCCCGCCGATGCCATCAACGCGGGGATCGGGATGGTCACGCAGCATTTTTCGCTGGTGCCGAGTTTCACCGTGACCGAAAACATCGTCTTGGGGTTGGAAAACGGTCTGACGCTGGATCGCGAAGCCGCCGCCAAACGCATCAAAGCGATCAGCCAGCAGTACAGCCTGAAGATCGATCCGCACGCGACGGTGCGCCACTTGGCAGTGGGCGAACAGCAGCGCGTCGAAATTTTGAAGCAACTTTACCGCAACTGCCGCGTGCTGATCCTTGACGAGCCGACAGCGGTGCTGACGCCGCAAGAATCCGATGCGCTGTTCGTGGAACTCAAACTGCTGGTGGCGCAAGGACTGTCGATCCTGTTCATCAGCCACAAACTGGACGAGATCACCAATCACTGCCATGAAGTGACCGTGCTGCGCTTGGGACAGGTCGTCTATAGCGGCCCCGTCGGAGACTTGAGCACGGCGGACTTGGCGCGGCAGATGGTCGGGCGCGATGTGGTGAGCAGCACCACGACAGCGCAAGAGGCGGGCGGCGTGGTGCTGGACGTGCGCGGCGTGTCCGTGCGCGATCAACGCGGGGTGTCTTTGCTGCGCGACATCGATCTGAGCATCCGCGCGGGCGAGATCGTCGGGATGGCGGGCGTAGCGGGCAATGGTCAGCGCGAATTGGGCGAAGTGTTGAGCGGTCTGCGCAAAGTCACGGCGGGCACGGTCTCGGTGCGCGGGCAAGACTTGACCAACGCCAATCCTGAGAAAATTGCAGGATCGAGCGTCGGGCGCATCCCCGAAGATCGGCTGTTGGGCATCGTGGGCACGATGAGCGTCGCCTATAACCTTGCGCTGGAGCATTTGCACGACTTCACGCGCAACGGGGTAGTCGATCAGCCGCATATCAACAGCCACGCGGCGGACTTGATCAAGGAATACCAGATCAAAGCGCAGCCCAACGATCAAGCGCGGCGGCTGTCCGGCGGCAATATCCAGAAGATCATTTTGGCGCGGACACTCTCGCGTAAGCCCGCCTTCATCTTGGCGGCGCAGCCCACGCGCGGCCTTGACATCGGCGCGACGGAATATGTGCATGACAAACTGCGCCAAGCCCGTCACGACGGCGCGGCGGTGCTGCTGATCTCCGAAGACCTCGATGAGATCATGAAATTGGCCGACCGCATCGTGGTCATGTACGCGGGGCAGATCATGGGCAGTGTGCCCGCCGCCGAAGCGACGCGCGAACGGATCGGCTTGCTGATGGGCGGGCAAAAACAAACCAGTGAGGTGACGCATGGCTGATACCACCCTTGGCACAGCGAGTCCGGCGCGGCGATCCGGCGGCTGGCGTATCGAACGGCTGCCGTCGCCCGTGTGGGTGCAAGTGCTGATCCCATTTCTCGCGATCGGGCTGGCCTTTCTGATCACCTCGATCCTCGTGCTGATGGCGCAGGCGAACCCGTTGGACGCCTTCTATTATTTGCTGATCGAGCCGATCAGCACGCGCAACGGAGCGCTCGACGTGCTCGTCAAAGCCACGCCGATCTTGTTCACGGGGTTGGCGGTACTGGTGGCCTTCTCCGGCGGTTATTTCAACATCGGCGCGGAAGGGCAGCTCTTGGCGGGCGCAATCGCGGCGGCGGGCTTGGGCGTCACGCTGCAAGAGTCGTCGCCGTGGCTGGCGATCCCGATCATCCTGCTGGCGGGCTTCATCGCGGGCGCGTTATGGGCGCTGCTGCCCGCGCTGCTACGCGTCTATCTGCGCGTCGATGAGGTGGTCACTACGCTGCTGCTGAACTCGGTCATGGCGCTCGGTTTGTCCGGTTTGCTGACCGGCCCGTGGCGCGATCCGAGCGGCTGGCCTCGCACGCCGATGATCGCGGAGGCGATCCGGCTGCCACGGTTGGCACCACCCTCGCGGCTGCGGGCGGGCATCTTGCTAGGGATCGCGATCCTGCTGATATTGTGGTTCGTGCTGCGCCGCACCGCGTTTGGCGTCAAACTGCGCGCTGTCGGGCTGGAACCGCGTGCCGCCCGCTTCATGGGCATCAACGTCCCGCGCACGGTGCTGATCGCGGCCTTGGTCAGCGGCGGGATCGCGGGGCTGGCGGGCACAACGGAAATCCTCGGCATTCAGGGGCGCTTGATCGCGGAGAGTTCGCCCGGTTACGGCTATACGGGCGTAGTGGTTGCTATGTTGGCAGGATTGAGCGCACCGGGCGTGCTGATCGCGGCCTGTTTCATCGCGCTGGTCGAGACGGGGTCGCTGTCGCTCAGTCAGGCGCTCAATGTGCCGCAGTATCTGGGTGATGTGGTGCAGGCCGTCACGCTGATCACGATGCTGGCGTGTTTGCTGCTGACCAATTATCGGCTGCGACGGCAGAAATAGTGCTAAGTGCTAAGTGCTAAGTGCTAAGTGCTAAGTGCTAAGTGCTAAGTGCTAAGTCTGTGAGAGCGTACAGACGGGTGAGTCCAATGTCAAGGGAGAAACGTTCGTGGATGCGGCATTCATCATCAACTTGATCGCGGCGATGCTCCGTGTGGCGACCCCGATTCTGTTCGCGGCCTTGGGCGAAACACTGGTCGAAAAAGCGGGCGTGCTCAACCTCGGCATCGAAGGCACCATGATGCTGTCATCGTTCGTCGGCTTCTGGGCAGCCAAGACGAGCGGATCGCTGGCGGTCGGCTTGGCTGCGGCGGCACTGACGGGCATCGTATTGGGGCTGCTGATGGGCTTGCTGACCGTGACGCTCGGCCTCAGCCAGCATGTATCGGGCTTGGGCGTGACGCTGTTCGGGACGGGACTAGCGCTGTTCCTGTTCCGCTTAGCCTTCCCGAACGCGCAGCAGCAGCCCAAACTCGACGCCGCCATGCCCGTGCTCAATATCCTGCCGGAAGGTTCCGCACTCGCGCCGATCTTCAACCTCCACGCGCTGACGTATGTGGCCTTTTTGCTCGTGCCGATCTGCTGGTGGCTGCTGCGGCGGACGGGTTTCGGCCTCAGCATGGCGGCGTGTGGCGAGAACCCCGAAGCGGCGGATACGGCGGGCGTGAATGTCTTCCGCACGCGCTACATTGCGCTGGCGGCGGGCGGCGCATTGATGGGCATTGGCGGCGCGTTCCTGTCGATGGCGCTGCTGGACTCGTTCACCTTCGGGATCGTGTCGGGGCGTGGCTGGGTGGCGATTGCGCTGGTGATTTTCGGCAACTGGATGCCGTGGCGGGTGATGCTCGGCACGCTGCTGTTCAGCCTGTTCCAAGCGCTGCAACTACGCCTCCAAGCGCAAGGCGTCGATCTGCCGTACTGGTTCCTGATCGCGCTGCCCTACTTGATCACCATCGTGGCGCTGGTGCTGGCGGGGCGCAACGCCTCGTATCCTGCCGCGCTGCTCAAGCCGTACCGCCGCGAAGGGTAAGGAAGCAGCTACGTCATCAAAGCCAAGTATAATCAGGGTTCGACCTTGATCACGCTGATCAATGGTTCGACTCATTGCTGATTCTTACTCAGGTGGCGTACTATGGCAGATGTCTTTATCTCCTATTCCCGCAAAGACACCGACTTCGTCAGACAACTCTATGCTGTGTTGCAAGAGCACCAACGCGAAGCATGGGTAGATTGGCAGAGCATCACGTACTCGACCCGCTGGTGGGACGAAATCTGCGCGGGCATCGAGGGCGCTGATCATTTTGTATTCATCGTCAGCCCCGATTCGCTGAAGTCGGTTCACTGTCATCGGGAGATCGAGCACGCTTATCGCTTCAAGAAGCGCATCATTCCGCTGGTGTATCGCGCTGTGGACGAAGCGGAGACGGTCGGGCACTGGTACACCGACAGCGACATGAAACCGATTGAACCACTCGCCCGTCAAAATTGGGAAATCCTGAAAAGCATCCAGTGGATCGATTACCCTCAGCATGGCGACCTTGAGCAGTCCTTGAACGAACTCGTGCAAACCATCGATACCGATCCTGAACGGGTAAGAGCACACACACGGTTACTGCTGCGGGTGCGGGATTGGGAAGGGCGCGGGCGTTCACCGAGCGCACTGCTGCGTGGTGAAGAATTGGTGGCATACGAGGAATGGTTGAAACAGTCCGGCAAGATGAATGCCAGCCCACAACCAACCGATGGACAGCAAGAATACATCTCGGAGAGCCGCCGTTTCGAAGATGAGGCTAAAGCCGCCGAGCGTCAACGGGCGACAGAAGACGAGAAGCGCATCGCCGCCTTGCAACGGGCGACGGACTTTGCTGCACGCACACGCCAGCAATTATTGGGCACGATCTCGTTTGCGGCGGTGGTCATTGTGGTGGCGCTTGGCGCGGCATGGTTGAGTTTTCAGGGGCAGCGCAGTGCGGCAGAACGGGCTGCCCAAGCGAATACCGAGGTCGCCGTGGCGGGGCAAGCGCTCACGCCGATTCCCGTGACGCTGACGAGCGTGGCACAGCGGGTGATAGACGGCGAGGCCACGTTGAAGGTGGTTTCGCAGCAATTGACCGCGATCCCGCCTACGACCACCCAACTGGCGGTACAACTTGGCGCGGTATCGACGGAGCTGGCAAAAAACGGAGTCTTCATCTGCCCCGGTGCCTCGCGCGCTGTTTTCACACAAGTTAAGGTCGGCAACTTTGGACGCGTAACCATTTCCAGCGGCGCGACACGGCTTAACATCCGGTTGGAGCCGAGCGCTTCCGCCGAGGTCGTAGGGCAGATTCCAGATGGCAGCATCATCCAAATTCTGGATGGCCCTGTATGCGGGAAATCCGGTAACCTCACGGTGGCATGGTGGAAAGTGCAATTTGGCGAGATCACGGGTTGGTCGGCAGAAGCGCTCGATACGGCGGATCGCTTTATCGAGCCGGTGGGCGCGTCGCCAACGCCGTCGCCGTGAGTGTGCGTTATTACCGTGCCAACCATCTCTCGTTTGGGAAATTACGATCATTTTGGCGAGTTTCCGAAACCGCGCATAGTTTGATGTCCCTCGTTCGTCCTATGTGGTGAAACGGGCAAATGGACTCGTTTCATATGAAGAGAGGGAACACACCATGTCTGCGAAATTTGTTCGTCGGTTAGGGCTGTTGGCGCTCGCATTCACCACGTTCGTAGCGGTCGAGGCGAGTCGGTTCGGCGCGGTCAAAGCACAGTCCGATCCGCTGGCTGCCAATAAGAAGCTGGTGCAAGATTTTGTGGCGGCCTTGAACTCGCATGATCTGAGCCTGTTGGACAGTATCACGAGCGACAAGTATGTAGAGCACAACCCCTTCACCCCGCCCGATGCGCCGCCGGGAATCGACACCTTCAAAATGTCCGCCAGTGGCATCCTCGCCGCCTTCCCCGATGTCGTCGTGACGATAGACGTGATCCTTGCCGAAGGTGATCTGGTTGCGTCGCGCCACTCGGTGAAAGCGACCAACAAGGGGGCGTTCAACGGCATCCCGGCGACCAACAAAGAGGTCACATGGACGGAAAACCACCTGTGGCGCATCGAAGACGGCAAGATCGTTGAGCATTGGGCAGAACTGAACGCCATTGGACTGCTGACCCAATTGGGCGCGATGCCCGCCGCGAAATAAGACGCCGTACTATTCCAGTATTTCAGCACTAAGCCCGAATCGCGCCAACCAATCAGCGGGCAGCGGTTCGGGCAGGATGGGCGTGTCGCCGACGAGGAAATTATCCAACCGCGCGATGCGCCCCTCGGAATCCGAGTGCGCCACGATGGTGCAGATTTGTAGGCTGATCAACTGATAGCGCGCGGGCTGAGAAGCCTCAAGCCTCAGGTAGAGCGCGAAGGCAGCTTGACCATTGGCTTGCATCGGGATCAGTTTCCATGCGCGCTCAGGGCTAAACACAACCTGCATAAACGCGGCGAGGCCGTCCAGCCCTTGATACCACAGTTCGACGGGCGGCATGGTAATCAGGATGTCCTCTTGGACGAGCGCCAGCAGTGCGTCCATATCGGTACGCTGCCATGCGTCAGTATAGCGGCGCAGCAAATTGGCGAGGCCGCTCGCAGAAAGACGGGTTTTGCTGTGCTGCTCAGCGTGCCGCGCTGGCGACTGGATCGCCAGCGCCTCCCGTGCGCGCAGCAGGGCGCTGTTGACCGCCGATTCGGTGGTTTCGAGAAATTGGGCGACTTCTTTAGCCTCCCAGTTCAGCACATCCCGCAGGATGAGGATCGCGCGTTGGCGGGCGGATAGCCGATGCAGCACCGACATGAAGGCCATACTGACGCTTTCGCGCAGGAGGACGACCGCTTCGGGATCAGGTTCGTAGCTCGGCAGCAGATCGCTCGAAAGCGGCTCGACACCGCGCAAATCTGCCGAAGGTGAGGCTTCCAGCCGCGCCGCGCTGTCTTGATCATCTTCGAAACTGCCGAGACGACGCCGCTGACGCAGCGCATCCAGACACGCGTTCGTCGCGATCTTGTACAGCCATGCGCGGAACGAAGCGCGGCTTTCGTACGTTTCACGCCGCGCCCACGCTTTCAGGAGCGCTTCTTGCAAGATGTCCTCGGCGTCCTGTACCGAGCCAAGCATCCGGTAGCAGTGGACGAATAATTCGCGGCGGTAACGCTCGGTAAGCGTCGTGAATGCCTGTGCATCGCCAGCTTGCGCGGAGAGGGCGAGTGTTTGCTCATCCATCAGAAATTCCTCATCAGACCTCGTGATGACATAGCCACATCATATGACGTTTCTACGCATCCAAAATCGTCGGTCTTGAGAATTTTGGGGCAAACTGCGCCGTGATCGCGGAAGCCGAGGAGCCGCGTGGCGGTCAAGCGCTGACCGCCACGTGATCAGGTCAACTGCGCAAGCGCGGGAAGACTTCCTCGGTGAGCAGGCCGAGCACATCAGGATTCGGCAGTCCCTGCACGACGAACATGAAGTAATCGACGCCCGCCTCGATAAACGGCGCGATCTGGTCGAGAATCTGCGATGAGGTGCCGACGAACGCATTGTAGGTTGTCCAGCGCGGCCCCGCGAACTCCTTGGCCTGCGCTTCCGTCTTGCCGACGGCAATGCGCCCGAACCACGTCCGGCGCAGCGATTTCGGATCGCGCCCCAGTTCCTCGCAGTGACGTTCGAGGACGGTCAAATGCTCGTTGTAGTAGGTGAAGTTGGCGTCAGGCAAGTTCCACCAGTCGGCAAAGCGGACGGCCAACCGCATCACTTTGTTGCCACCACCACCCACGACCAGCGTCGGGATCGGATCGGGCTTGGGTTCGCAGTAGGCGTCACTGATCTGATAATGTTTGCCTTGGTAGCTTACTTTGCCGGGGGCTTTCCATAAACGCGTGATGATTTCGAGCGTGTCCTCAAGCTGTTCCACCCGCACGCCCGCTGAGGGGAACGGGTAGCCATAGGCGAGATATTCATCCAGCTTCCAGCCCGCGCCAATCGCCATGATGAAGCGTCCGTTACTCAGCGCTTGCAAGGTCGCGCCCATCTTAGCCGTGAGCGCCGGATTCCGGTAACCCTGACCGAGCACAATCGGCCCCACGTTCATGTGCGGATAGCGCCCGGCGAGGTAGGCGATGGTCATCAACGCCTCGTGGGTCGGCTCATCTTCCCAGATGAAGTGATCGGTCATCCACAGGTCGGACATAAATTTGTCGAGCTGCGGCAAACTGGTATCGAGATCGCCAATGAAGCGGTGCAATTGACCTTTGGGCGGCCCCGCTTGCAAGCCCAAGCCAAATTCGATTGTCATGATAGCTCCTGAAGAACACGAGTGTTTAAAGAAACATCAATTTCCGCGATGCTGCGCCATTATACTTGGTTCGCTAGACGGTGGGAAAACCCCGCCTGTCATGGCGTCAGGGTCGGGACTTGTGTGCAGCGCGAGTCAGCGTTGACGAATTCGGCGCTAACCCAACCCGTTTGGCCTTCGTACGTCACGCGCCACCAGCCACCATCGGCAGATCGGGCGGATACGGGCAGCACCACATTGAACGGGATCGTCGTGAGGCGCGTCGCGGTGAGCGCTGGCGCTTCCCGCAGATTGACGTTTTGACGCACTGTCACCGTACACGGACTCATGGTTGGTGTGAACGTGATGGTCGGGATGCCGCGCGTGGGGCTAACGATCAACGGCACGGGCGTCGGTGTGGGCGTTAGGCTCGGCAGTGGTGTGGGCGTGAAGGTGAGCGTAGGGAGAGCGGTGCGCGTCGCCGTGACGAGCGGCGTCTGGCTGGCAGACAGTGTGCGCGTAATCGTTGCGGACGCGATCACGAAGCGCGTCGGCGGCGGTGGGTTCAACTGCGCGGGCAGCGTGGGGAGGATCAACGTGCTGATGACGACGAACACGCCGATCCCCGCGTACAGCAGCCCGAACGAGCGATCCGCGCGGAATTCATCGGCGCGGCGTTCCTTCAGCCACATCACGACGCCGATCACCAGACTACCAGCGCCCGCCGCCAGCACCGCCAGCGTCAAGCGCACATCATGCCACATCATCAGGGCAGCCGCCGATGTGCTCAGGCAAAACAAACCGCTCGTCAACAGCGCGATGATCACAACGAAGATGCCCGCGCGCGCGCGACGGCGGGCAACGCGCACAGTGCTGTACAGCAGCCCGAACAGCAGCAGCACGATACTCGCGAGCGTGAGACGGAGCACTCCGTCGATGGAGAAAATGAAGGAAGCCAGCGCGAACTCTCAGTCAGGTAGGCGAAGCGCGTCAAGGAGATTATACGAATTGTGAACAAAAGAACAAAGTGAAGATTTGTGAAAACAAACAATTGTACAAACGCAGAGCGCCACCTGTGAGGACTGGGTGGCGCTCATCTTGCGGGTGGGGTGCAAAGGCTCAACGTATTGAACCTATGGTTAACAGTATAGAGAGATTTTATAACCTGTCAAGAACCTTTTACAAATTTTTCATTAACTAATTTGAAAAACGTTAGGAAAATGGTTAATTTTTGATACTTTTGGGCTGCAAAATGGTGAAATTCGCCTCGGATTTGGCTTGAAATGGGTCAACTGCACAATGACACTGATCACACCCCATAGTCCCAACACCACATCACTATCGCCCTTCGATAGCGCTGCGGCGTTGGGAAATGAGCATTGCGCCGCCTGTCGGTGCTTCGTCAGCGCTCACCAACCGGCTGTATCACGTTTGTCAAACCTGCTAACCCGCGCTGACTCTGACCTCTTCGGTTAGCTTGCCAGCTTGTACATGCCAGACCGTCGTGGCAAATTTGTCGATGAAGTAGCGGTCATGCACTACCGCCAGCACGCTCCCTCGAAAAGCTTCCAGCGCCTGCTCGAAGCGTTCCCGCGCGGGGACATCAAGGTGATTGATCGGTTCGTCCAGCACGAGCAGGTTAGCGCCGCGTGCGACGAGTACCGCCAACATCAGCCGGACGCGCTCCCCGAAGCTCAACCACCCTACTGGACGTAGCGCATCATCACCCGTGAACAAGAAGTAGTGCAGAAACGAACGCGCGCGTGTTTCGTTCAGCGATGGTAGCGCCGCCATCACGGTTTCCGTCGCGTTCAGCGCCAGATCGAGGATTTCCTGCTCCTGCGCGAGATAACCGACCTTGACGCTCGCGCCGATTCGTACACGACCAGCCAGCGGTTCGATCTGCCCGATCAGCGTTTTCAGCAGCGTACTTTTGCCATGACCGTTGGGGCCGACGACAGCCATGCGATCCCCGCCGCGCAGGTTCAAGTTCAGGTTAGTGAGGAGTGGCGCGACAGGATCGTAGCCGATGGACAGGTTCGTCGTGCTGATCACGTCCTGACCAACGGGCGGCAGATCGCCAAAATCCAGCTTAAGCCCCCAACCAAGCTTGGGTTTTTCGACCAAGTCGTCGGAGTCCAGATAGCGCTCAAGGCGCTTCTCTTTGGCGTGGGCTTTTTTTGCCATTTTCTTCGCCAACCGATCCCCGCCAGCGGCTTCCGACTTCTGCGAGTATTCCATTGTGCGGCGGGCGTCTTCTTTCAGGTGCTCGATCTCTAACTGCTGATCGCGCCACAGTGCCCACTGCTTATCCAGCTCGGAGCGCACCGCGTGGACATAAGCGCTGTAGCCGCCCGTATACAAGCGCGCCGTATGTTTTTCTGGATCGATGGCGACCACGCGGTTCACCGTGTTATCGAGGAACGTCCGATCGTGCGAGACGATCAGCGCCCCGCCCTGAAACTCTTGCAGCCACGCTTCCAGCCACTCCAACGCGGTCACGTCGAGATGGTTAGTCGGCTCGTCCAGCACCAAGAGTTGTGGATCGCTGGCGAGGACAGCCGCCAAGCCCAAGCGGGTTTTCTGCCCGCCGGAGAGCGCACCGATAGGCGTATCGAGCGAGAACTGGCCTAGCGCCAATGCCTCAAGCAGCCGCTCGCCCCGATTGAAATCGATCTCCTCGTTGAGCCGTTCCAGCCGATCCAGCGCCACCGTGTAGTTATCCAAACTGGTACGCGTGCCAGCCGTCGTCAGTGCCGAAGCGAGGCGTTCCACCTCTAGCTCGGCCTGATGGAGCGCGGCGAGCTGCGGAAACAACGCGGCGCGGATCGGCTGCGCGTCGCCAACGTCCAGCCCTTGCGATAGATAGCCGATGCGCAAATTCGGTGGCGAAAACTGCACGCTGCCGCCATCAGCCGAATCGCGCCCGACGATGATGCGGATCAATGTGCTTTTGCCGCAGCCATTCGGCCCGATCAGCGCGACGCGTTCGCCGCCGTTGACGGTGAACGAGATGTCTTTCAGGGTAGGCGCATCAGCGCCGGGAAATCGTTTTGAGATATTTGAAACCACTAGCATACAAGGATCATCCTCTCATGAGTTCGGGCAGCATCGCGAGAATCAAAAACGCCGCGACGGTGTCCCGTGCGGCGTTCGGCAAGCAAACAGATAGACAGCGCAATCACGCTGTGACGTACTCAGATCAGCGGCATGGGTAGACCGGATTAACGGTTACTATGGCAAATCTGAGAGGTCATCTGAAATCCCTTAACTCAATGAGCGATGATCGTACGCTGTGGTTGCGACGACCACAATTTATTGTAGAGAAATTCGATAGCGAGTCAAGAGTCTCATCCGACTGCATCCTGTCAAAACGCGCCCCGATGAAGTGACCAGTCATCGGGGCGCGGCCTTATGTGTCATACTGCGCGATGAACTCGCCTAAAATCTGCATATAACGCGTCAATTCTTCTGCATGTGAACTGTGCGAACTGTTCTCGAACAACACCCACTGCGATCCGCGAATGCCTTTGTGGACGGTCTCGGCAATCAGCGGCGTCGCCTCGTCGTAGCGCCCCGATGTGATCAGCGTCGGCGCGTTGATCTCCGACAAACGGTGGCGCACATCCCACGTCTTGAGCGTGCCGATCACGTGGAATTCGCTGGGGCCGTTCATGGTGTTGTACACCTCGCCATTCTTTTCAAGGAAGTCGTGGCTGCGCATCACATACTCCGGCAGCGGATTCAAACGGTTCACGTGGCGCTGGTTAAACACCTCCACCGCCGCCTTATATTCGGGGCTGGTCGTCGTCCCTGCCGCTTCATGAGCCAGCAGCGTCGCTTGCACATCGGATGGCAGCTCGTCGCGCAGACGGTTCGCTTCCGCCACCCACTGGATCATGCTGGCGGGCGAGCTGGCAATCGTCAGGCTGGCGATGCCTTTCGGCTGCGTGAACATATACTCCATCGCCAGCATCCCGCCCCACGACTGCCCTAGCAGGTGAATGTGCTCCAAGCCCAACGCCCGCCGCACCACATCGATCTCTTCCACGTATAAATCAACCGTCCATAGATCGGGGCGGCTGTCGGGGATGCCGGACATGCCGCAGCCAAGCTGATCATAGTAGATCACACGCCGCCCCGTGTCCGCCATCGCGTCGAACGCTTCCAGATAGTCATGCGTCGCGCCGGGGCCACCATGCAGCACCAGCAGCGGCAGTTTGCCCGGTTCCTCCCCCGCGCCCACGATCCGATACCACGTCTGATAGCCCTTGAACGGGATCGTCCCCGTCGTGATCGGCTGCGTCATCATGTCCTCACGTTCCCTAGCGCGCCTCAAAAAGCGCATCGCGCCCGTTTGCTCTGCGGAATTGTAGCCTGCCCAAACGCAACTCGATAGCACTTAGGCATTTCCACAACGCTGCCCCCTTGACTTAGCGGTAATTTGGCATAGACTAAGAACCATCGTAATATGCAAATACTGTAATATTCACATATTAGCAGAGTAAGCAGAGACACACATGAAACAGCCGCTGCATCGGTTTAAGGCCGAATTTTTCAAGACGTTGGGGCATCCCGCGCGTCTTGCCATCATCGATCATCTGCGCGATGGCGAAAAAAGCGTCAACGAGCTGCAAGTGCTCATCGACGCGGATCAATCGACCGTCTCGCAGCAGCTTGCCAAACTGCGCAGCGCCAACATCGTTGACTCGCGCAAGGTCGGCACGACGGTCTACTACACCGCACGCGATCCGATGATCTTCAAGCTGCTGGATGTCGCCCGCGAGATTTTCAACAATCAGCTCGTCGGGACGCAAGACATGCTCCAAGAACTTAACAGGGAAACCGCCAATACCTAATGCCCACGTGCCTCAGATTGATCGCCGTCAATTCCATCCTTGATTCCACCGTTGATTGCTAAAAGGATCAGCCGCATCGTGCAATTGCTCTCCTCTTTCACGCTGTTTCGAATACTGCGTAACGAATTCCAGAACTATACTGTGCAAAGTTTCCGACAAGACCTCATCGCGGGCATCACCGTCGCGGCGGTGGCCTTACCGCTGGCACTGGCCTTCGGGGTAGCGTCCGGTGCGACGGCGGCGGCTGGACTCGTCACCGCTGTGATCGCTGGCCTCGTGATCGGCGTCCTGAGCGGCGCAGGCACACAGATTTCGGGGCCAACCGGCACCATGTCCGCCGTGCTTGTGGTCATCGCCAGTCAGTTTGGCATCCAAGCCGTGTGGATCACGACCCTGTTGGCGGGGCTGATCATCCTCAGTTTGGGGCTGCTGCGGCTCGGTCACATCGCCAACTTTATTCCCGCATCCGTGATCACGGGGTTCACCAGTGGCGTCGCTGCCATCATCTTCATCGGGCAGATCGACAATCTATTGGGCGTGAAAACGCCCTCGACCTCCAACGCGCTGCTGAAATTGGTGCATTATTTTCAAGGTGGATTCACGCCTAATCAGACGACCATCGTCTTGTGTGTGGCGGTCATCCTGATCATTGTGCTGTGGCCTAAGCCGTGGAACAAAGTCATCCCCGGCACGTTAGCCTCCATCGTGATCATCACGGGCGTGGTCGATGTCTTCCACATCAACGTCCCCGTGATCGGCACTATTCCGCAAACTATCGTCCTCGATGAACATCTGACGTTGGCGACCATCCCATGGGAATTGGTCGGTCAGTTGATCGTCCCCGCGCTGTCGATTGCCGCGCTCGTCGTGATCGAGGCGCTGTTGAGCGGCGCGGCGGCGAATCGCTTGCCCGAATCGCAGTTGCGCATGGTGAACGATCAACATCTGATCGCCCTCGGCATCGGGAATCTGATCAGTCCGTTCTTCGGCGGCGTACCTGCTACCTCTGCCTTCGCCCGCACCAGCATCGGGCTGCGCAGCGGTTCCCGTACTCGCGTCACCAGCATCGTGCATTCTGTTACGCTGTTGTTCGCCATTCTCATCGCTGCGCCTTCGCTTTCCAAAATCCCGCTGTCCGTACTGGCGGGGGTCTTGGCAGTGACGACATGGCGCATGAACAATTGGCCCGCGATTCGCAAAATGTTCAAGCAGCGCTTCAAGAGCGCCATCATCGCTTTCCTGTTGACTTTCATTGGGACGATCCTGTTCGATCTCACCTCCGCGATCATCCTTGGGGTCGGCCTCTCCGCCATCGTCTTCGTATTCCAGAGCAGCCAGATTCAGATCGAACGGAGCGAAGTAGATGTGCAAAAGATGGCAGAACGTGGTCACAAAATGCTATCGGGGGCACACCAAATTCAGGTGGTGTATGTCCTCGGCCCCTTATTTTTCGGCACGGCTGCCACTTTTGAGAACGAGATGCGTGATCTCGAAGATGTGAACGACATCATCCTGAGTCTGCGTACTGTCCCCATGATCGATACAACCGGCTTGCACATGCTGGAAGACCTCATCGACCGCGTGCAGGCGCGTGGTGGTCAGGTCTACCTCAGCGGGACGAACGAATCCGTCCTCGCTTATCTGCGGCGCTCAAAACTGGTCGAGCGCATCGGCGGTGAGTCGCGCGTCTTCTGGAGTGCCTTCGAAGCCATCGTCTCGGCAGATGTCAACCGCGCCAACCTAGCCGCCTGACGCGGATTTCAGATAAACACGAGCTGATGCGTGCCTACGCTTCACTCTCCGACACTTTTATGGTTCTCAACTGTGCGTTGACAATGAGCGCGCACCGCTGCCGATCCGCGCCCTTGCTAGTTATACACTGAGAAGGTCGTCCTAGTTCGCGGGTTGTAAGGTCAGTGCGTGCTCATGCTAGAAGGCGAACGGTGCAGCGCGATGTTAACTCATTTCCTCGGCTTGGCGGGCTTGCTCCGCGATCTCCTGCTTGAATTTCCAGTAGTGTTCGGTGAGACTGACTTTGAGCGTGTGCGGATTTTCTAGACGACGGCTTTCCAAGCGGATGGTACGTATGCGCGATTTGGCGTAGGCTCTAACCTCTTTGATGGGCGGCATCTCGTACACCAGTTTGCCGTCTACGAAGATCGGGATGTGGAGAGCCTCGACGGCATCGTAGTGTTCATACGTGGTTTGCTGGCTAGGATTGTTGGGATTGACGCCCACAAAGCGGCGTCCCGGCTCGATCACCTCATCGTCAAGCGCGACAATATCCGCCACGATGAAGCCATTGCGCAGCAGACGTACTGTTTTCTTGAGGCCGGGATTAGTGACCTTTTCTGGCTGCGCCGAGATTTTGATGCGTGGTTCCCACTCGCCCAGCGTGTTTTCCACCGCCACTAACTTATAGACGCCGCCTAGCGAAGATTGATCGCCGCCCGTGATCAATTGGGTACCAACGCCGAAGATCAAGCGCTCAACCACCTCGTCGGCGTTGATCTGAGGGACATCGTAACCGACTTCCAAGCTGATCTCACGCCGATAGCCTTCGTCGCGGACACTGCGGCGGATTTCGTTGTGCAGCAGGGCGATCTTACGCTCGTTCAGGTCATTGCTCAAAACGATGCGCATTTCAGGCAACCCTGCATGTTCCAGCATCACATGCGCGACGATTGACCAATAGGTGAGATCGCCGGAATCGATGCGTACGCCGCTGGCTTGCTGCCCCATCTGCTGCATGGCTTGCGCGACACGGATGGCATTGAGCAACCCTTTGTAAATGTCGTAAGTATCGACCAGAAACAAGGCGGCTTTGGGGAAGCTGTATGCGTAGTGCTCGAAGGCTTCGACCTCATCGGAAAAGAACATCACGTAGCTGTGGGCGTGCGTGCCCGCCACCGGAATCCCGTAATGGAAGCCCGCTGCAACGTTGCTGGTCGCATCCGTGCCACCGATATAGGCCGCGCGGGAGGCCGTCATCGCGCCATCGACGCCCTGCGCACGCCGCAAACCAAATTCCATCACATTTTTGTCTTCGGCGTTGAATTTGACGTGCGAGGCTTTGGTCGCGATCAGGGTGGGGAAGTTGACCAAGGTGAGGAGCGCCGTCTCGATCAACTGTGCTTCTTCGAGCGCCGCCAAGACGCGGATACCATAGACGCCGGGGAGCAGCACTTCGCCCTCGCGCATCGATTCGAGGGTGCCGGTGAAACGGAACTCTCGCAAGTGGACGAGAAACTCGTCATCAAAAACATTTTGCGCCCGCAAATAACTGATCTGTTCGTCAGTGAAGCGCAGGTTTTGCAGGTATTCGATCAGCGCATGGAGGCCAACAAAAACTGAATACAACCCGTGAAATGGTGCATCCCGATAAAAATATTCAAATACCACGCGGCGGCGGTGCATTCCGATCTTGAAATAAGAGGCGATCATCGTCAGTTGATAAAAATCGGTGAGCAACGCATTAGCGTAGGGCGTAGTTGGCGGTTCCACGAGCAACATCCTTTAGCGGCGATTCTTTCCTTGATTGTAGAGATAGAAGCCCTGAGATTGCAATTTCGCACATCGCCGTGAGTAAGAAACGTCTGCGTCGCGAGTATAGCGTATAGGTCTATCAGCTTGATCACAGTTGTGACAGCAGAAGCGAAGCATATTACCGTTACGGCCTTCAACGATATACAATATTCGTAGCCCGTTGGGGAATGTACACGTTATCAATAAGTAGAAAATCCTTGCCCGGAGCTGACTGCATATGGCGAAGATGCGAAAGTTCATCATATCCGATACGCGCCAAATCGCGCCGTTTAATCAACCGGCGCGCGAATTGAGCGTGTTGAATAAGCCATTGTGGTTGGCACAGCGAGACGCACTGGTTGACTACTGCGATACCGAAATTCCGGTGGAAGCGCTGAAAGATGTGCCGCGTTCGAATGAAGAAATGATCGTCCATCGCGATAATTTGTACTTCGATCAACCCTTCATCACGGATTTCATCACGCAAGCACGCAAAACGAATTTGCCGTGCCGCGCAGCCTTCAAACCGAGCGATAAAGCCTTCGCCTCATACGCGATCCCGTTGGCACGCAACATCCACGCGGAACCACGCCGTGACAGCACGGGACGTCCTGTGCGCGACGCCCGTGGTCGGGATGTAATCGATCACTACGAGATCGATCTGTGGTACTTCCCACGCGGGTATCAGCCGGAGTCGCCCATCGTACCGATCTACATCTCCAGCGGTGCGACAGAAGTGGGCTATTATTCGGTGCCGGAATACATGAGCGGACGAGGCGACCTGACGCATTATCTGGCTAAACGTACGATGCTCTCAATTGAGAATTGGATTCATGTTTTCTATGCGAATGTGATCCTTGGCATTTTCTCGATTGGACACCGTTTTGAAGTTCGACAGGCAGAAAGCAACTTTTTCCGGCTAAAAATCCTGTGGAAGGCGCTGCTAGAGCAGACACAGGTGCTGTCGTGCTCTGAACTGGTGACGATTGGCAAAGACTGCGTGATCGACCCGACAGCGGTCATTCAGGGGCCGACGATCATCGGGGATAACGTGACGATTGGCCCCGGCACCGTGATCGGTAACTGCTACATCGGCAACAACGTGAATATCGGGCAGGGCTGTCAGTTGATGTTGAGCGTGATCAATGACAACAGTTTCTTGCCGTTCCGCGCCGCCACGTTCATGACCGTGATGATGGAAAACAGCATCGTGGCGCAGAATACGTGCTTGCAGATGTGCGTGGTGGGGCGCAATAGCTTCGTCGGCGCGGGGACAACCTTCACCGATTTCAATTTGCTGCCGACGCCGTTGAAGGTCGAGGCGATTGACGGTTCGCTGGAACGCGTCGGGCAGATGGTGTTGGGCGGCTGCGTCGGGCATAACTGCCGCTTGGGATCGGGGCTGGTAATTTATCCTGCGCGTATGATCGAATCCGACGTAATTTTGTTCGCGACTCCCTCACGGCGCGTGATCAAGAAGAATATCAGCTACGAGGAAAGCGACCACCACGATCTGCGGCCTGAGATCGCACGGCTGCATAAACGCGCTTATCCGCGCCGCACCGAGCATGTGGGAGAAGAAGCTTATCTGGAGTCGTGGTAATTGACCAACGATACCTTTGCCTTCATCATCCATCCGATCAACCCTAAACGTGATGTGAGCCGTAAATGGCCTTGGCTCGGCAAACTGCTGACCGAGGGACAAGTCAATTTTTTCTCGGCGTATTTCCCGCCCGTGTACATTTCCGAGATCAACGGGATCACTTCGCAAGCCACAGGACGCGAGATCACGGGGTGGTTCATCGCGTGCCCATTCACGCCGCAGCGGATGATGCAGTTGCCCGTGAACATGGTGTATGACAAGCTGGTGGCGTGCGGGCATAAGGCGGATAAGCTCGGCGCGCGTATCCTCGGCCTCGGCGCGTATACATCGGTGGTGGGCGACGCGGGCGTGACGATTGCGCAGCGGCTAGACATGCCTGTGACGACGGGCGACAGCTACACGATTTACATGGCGGTGGAAGCCGTACGCAAAGCCGCCGAAGTGATGGGCATCCCACTCGCCAGCGCGACGGCAGCGGTCGTCGGCGCGACGGGCGCGATTGGCAGCGTGTGCGCGCAAATGTTGGCTTCCGACGTGAGCGAGTTGATCCTGATCGGACGGCGCGACGAGGCGATCCAGACGGTGCGCGAGAAGTGCGAGGGGCGCGGGGCGACGATCCGCGCGGGCACGGACATGAACATGATCTACGAGGCCGATCTGGTGCTGACTGTGACAAGCGCGATCCAAGAGGTGATCTATCCTGAGCATTTGAAGCCGGGTACGGTGGTGTGCGATGTGGCACGCCCGCGCGACGTGTCGAAGTTGGTGGCGGATAAGCGCGACGATGTGCTGGTGTTTGAAGGCGGCATGGTCGAAGTCCCCGGCCCCGTTGATTTCCACTTCGATTTCGGATTCCCGCCCAAAATGTCGTTCGCGTGCATGGCAGAAACGATGGCGCTGGCATTGGAAGGTCGCTATGAGGATTACAGCATCGGTAAGGAATTGACTATCGAGGAAGCACTAGAAATCGGCGCGATCTGTACCAAGCACGGCTTCAAGCTCGGCGGATTCCGCAGCTTTGAACGCGCCGTGACCGATGCGCAGATCGACCGTGTACGCGAAAAGGCGCAGACGAACCTGCGGACGTGGAAACAGGTCAGGGTGTAGTATTCATCTATCGTAAAGTGAAACTAATCTTTGAGGCTCACGTCGTTTGGAGATGTGTGAAAATCCCGCCAAATAGATCGAATTTTGGCAAGCTGAACGAACGGCATGAAAAACAAAGGCGTGATCGACATCGATAGCGATTTTAGCAATCATCTCCTCAAATACATTTGGAATGACTGCCGGGACTGGCGTGGCAGACTGGTTGACTGCTGCCACGCACAATCAAATTTCGCTACGCTACGTGTTGAGCGATAAACGGTCTAGTGCGACTGGGTTGCGCAAAATCACCAAGCTCAAACATCGTGCGCTGAAAGCCAAACTGTATATCACTGCCCTCAATCTGCGCCCGGTGAATTTGTAGATCAGTGGCTATACGTATGGGTTCATCAAATCTAGTTCAAGCTGTGCGCGTGGGAATGTCCACAGCCGCACGCCCCACCGCAGCACCCACCGGATGAGGCGGCTGGTGCGCTATCACTGCCGGAAGCGGCACTCGTGCGCCCGCCTACGTGCATGACTACCATCGACAGCGCCCGCACACTATTCACCTCGTGGCATTCGGGACACTCGATTGGAGCGTCGGCGTCGGCAATAGCGCGAATTTTATCGTGTTTGGTGTTGCAGCTACGGCAAAAATATTCGTAGAGTGGCATTGTGTGACCTCAAGTAGTTAAACTATCGAGCGATGGGATGACAAAATTGTAAGAGGTGTCGTGACCATCGTCAAGCGGTCTACTAAGGGAAAGTTCCCACCGCTGTGTACATAAGCAGAATGCACGCAAAAGCGTAAGGATGTTATGACTCAGACTACGCCTCCCGAAGTACCAATGGAAGAATACAGCGCCGAATATTTCGAGCGCTATAACTATGCTGACCGTCCGCTGGGCAAATACAGCATGTACTGGTTCGCCCGTCGCTACTATGCCGCGCTGGTACGCCGTTATGCGCCGCCCGGTGTGAATCGACGGCTGTTAGAGCTTGGCTGCGGGTTGGGTCACATGCTTGGCCTGCTGCAAAATGACTTTCAGTGCGTCGGCATCGATCTGATCGACTACAGCATTCAGCAGACCAAGTTGAACGCGCCTCATGCAGAAGCCTATGTGCAAAGCGCCGATGACCTCTCCAACTTTGAGGCGGGCACGTTTAGCGCCGTCGTCGCACTGCATCTGGTGGAGCATCTCCCTGATCCGCAGAACACGATCCGGCAGGTGAATAAACTGCTCAAACCAGACGGGCTGTTCCTGTTCGCTACGCCGAATCCGGTTTATTCGCTGCGCCGTTATAAGGATCACCAGACCGACGCCATTGGCAAAGACCCGACGCACATCAATGTGCATCCGCCGGAAGTTTGGCATCAATGGGCAGAGGCCAACGGCTTCAAGGTGGTGGCGCATTTCGGAGATGGTTTATGGGATGTGCCATACCTGAAAGGCATCCCGACGAAATTACAATTCGCGGCCTTCGGATTTCCGGCGTTCGTACAGGTGATGACGCAAACGACGTTCACGCCGTTATCACTTGGCGTCAATCAAGTTTGTATCGCCCGCAAGATAGCAGAGGTGTCGTGATGAACTGGCTGCGTTGGATCGCGGTGGGGGGAGTCGCGGGGGTAGGGGGATATTGGCTGCTGCGGTATCTTCAGCCGGAGGAATCCTCGCTGGTGCTGAATGGCAGCGTGGTCGTGATCACCGGCGCATCGTCCGGAATCGGGCGCGCACTGGCGGATTCATTCGCCCGACGTGGCGCGAAGGTTGTGCTGGCTGGTCGCCGCGCGGAACTATTGGAAAGCGTGCGACAGCAAATCGAGCCATATGCCACCGATGTTGTGGCGATTCCCACCGATGTGACCGATGAAGCCAGTTTACAGGCGCTCGTCAGCCAGACCTTGGATCGCTTCGGGCGGATCGATGTGTTGGTCAACAATGCGGGCGTGCTCGTGACTGGCCCGCTGCATACCATGACCGCCGATAACATTCATCAGAGCGTGCGCACCAACTATGAGGCGGCAATGATGCTCACGCAACTGGCGCTGCCAACCCTATTAGCGCAGCGCTCCGGCAAGATCATCAACATCGCTTCCGTCAATGGACGCGTCCCGAACCCGACTTCGACCATCTATGGCTCGACCAAGCATGGACTGCTGGCGTTCTCGGATTCGCTGCGCCGCGAGTTGTTCGGGACAGGTGTGCATGTGATTTCCGTGCTGCCAAGATGGACACGCACCGAGTTGGTGCCGCCGGAAATCTTAGCTACGGTGCGGGAAATGGATACGCCAGAATTCGTAGCGGAACGCACCATCGATGGCTTGCTGAAAAATCTGGATAACGTGTATTTTGGCACGACGATGACGCGCTTATTGATGTGGTGCGAACGTCATTTCCCCCGTGTGATGAATTTGTATTGGCGGATGCAGATGACCCCGCAGTATCTTGAACGCAGCCGCCTGAAAAATTAGGCGGTTGGGTTGAGCTTCGCTATGAACTTCATACGTATCCAGTAGGCTGTCTTCCGCACTTGAACAGTTGCGCAAGCATGAAAATTTGAAAAACGCTAAAATTGAGTTATTCGTCGGTTTGGAGTGTAATACGCCCCAGATGAAACTTCGACAAGCGCTCAATGTTCAGCGCGGCGATGTGGTTGCATTCACGGGCGCGGGCGGGAAAACGTCCGCGCTGTTTCGTCTTAGCCGCGAGCTGGCAGCGGAAGGCTGGCGCGTGCTGTGTACGACAACCACGCGGATCGCTGAGGAGGAACTCACTCACGCCTATTCACAGCTATCGGTTAGCGAGGATTCGCTGCGTCCGATGGCGATCTCACGGTTACTCTCGGCACATGGCTCGGTGTTTCTGCACACGCAAATTGATAATGGCAAGGTCGTGGGACTGTCGCCAAGCGTCATCAATGCCTTGACTGACAGCGTGGACTCGGATGTGATCCTGATCGAAGCCGATGGATCGCGGCGGCTGCCATTCAAAGCGCCGTATGCGCATGAGCCGGTGATCCCGCCGTGTACGACGCTGGTTGTGCCGACGGCAGGCTATGACGTGATCGGGCAACCGTTGGACGCCGAACACGTCTATAATCCGGAAGCCATGATCGAGCGCTACGGCTACCTGAGCGGCGATTTCATCAAAGCGCCGTGGGTGGCTTCCGTCTTGCGTGACGAAGAACTCGGCCTGAAGAATACGCCCGATCAAGCGCGCGTCGTGGCGCTGCTCAACAAAGTCCCGTACACGAAATCGCATCGGCTGCGGGCGCGAGTCATTTCCAAGCTGATCTTACGTCAAAATCGGATTAATGCCGTCGCGATTGGTTCTGTTCAGGAGCTGACACCCGTGCTCGAATCTCAACGTCGTGTTGGTGCGGTCGTACTCGCCGCTGGGCTTTCCAGCCGGATGGGGCAAATGAAGGTGCTGCTGCCGTGGGAAGGCAACCGCCCAATCATCCGCGTGATCGCGGATCGGTTGAAGCGGCTACGGATGGACGACATCGTGATCGTCACAGGGCACATGGCGGAACAGGTGCGGGATGCGCTCGAAAAAGAGCCTGTGCGGTTCGCGCATAACAAAGAGTATCGCGAAGGCGATATGCTGTCGTCACTGCAAGCGGGCTTACGCGCGCTGGGGCCGGAAATTTCGGCAGCGCTGGTCGTGCTGGGCGATCAACCGCAGCTCGATAACCGCATCGTGCTGCAAGTGATGAATGCCTACGCTGAAGGACGCGGTACCATCGTCGCGCCGAGTTATCAGCAGCGGCGCGGGCACCCGATCCTGCTGGATCGCATGTACTGGCCTGAGATCCTCGATCTGCCACGCGGCGGCGCGCCTCGTGATGTGATCAACGCCCATGCCGATGATATTTACTACGTGAACGTCGATACCGACAGCATCCTGCGCGACATCGACACCCCCGCCGATTATCAAGAAGCCCGCAAACGTGCGGGTTTGGGCTAATTCTCCTCGCGGATTCCGCATTCATCGGGCGACTTTATATGCTGTCGCCCACCTATGTTGTGAGTGTCCAATCATAATACAACACAAAATAAAATGAGATTTTGTTGTATTATTAACAAGGGCAACACACACGGTGCCCCATATGCACACGCATATTTTTACAAGGCGGTGAAGCGTGCCGTTGCTCATTGAAGTACGAACGATCACTGCCTTCAACTCGTCTTTATTTATCTTGCTGCGATAGGGCAAGCACATGAACTCCTCTTCTTCCCCAGTTATTCGTTTTCAATTTCATCATCCAGTCATCCGCAAATCAGCCATTATCACACTTTGTGTGCTGGTCAGTGGTTTATTGGCGTTGACACAACCACAATCCGCGCAGGCCGCAATCGGGTGCAGCGTGGCAGAATTACGCGCCGCAATTGCGGCTAGTCAAACTGTCATTGATCTAGCTCCGGGGTGCATCTACGAACTGACCGATGCTCCGTATACTTCTATGTACGGGGTGAGCGGATTACCCGTCTTAAATAGCTTAGTGACGATTACCATCAACGGGAATGGGGCAACCATTCGGCGTAATAGTACGCAGAAGTTCAGAATCTTCACCATTGAAACTGCCTCTACTCTTAAACTGAACAACCTGACCATCGCGAATGGCTTTGCACAGGGTGGCAATGGCTATGGCGGTGGTGGTGGCATGGGCGGTGATGGTGGCACCAACGGCGCAGGTGGTGTCGTTGGTAATCCTAATGGCGGTGGTGGCGGTGGTGGTGGTGGTAGCTATTCCGGTGGCAATCCCGGCCTGAATGGCGATCTTGGGGGCACTGGCGGTACCGGAGGACTGTTGAATGGAGCCAAAGGCGGTGATGGCGGTACGAGCGGCGCGGTTACTACAGGTGGTAAGGATGCTGCCACAGGAAATACGGGTGGTGGTGGCGGTGGTGGTGGTGGCGGTGGCTACTATGCAGGGACAATTGGCTCCGGTGCGGTGGGTGGCTATGGAGCGTCGGGCGGCTTTGGTGGCGGTGGCGGCCGTGGTGGTCGCGGTGGCGACGGCGCGCGATACGGTGGCAGCGGCGGTGGTGGTCGGAATGGCGGATTCGGCGGCGGCGGTGGTGATGGCGGACAAGGCGGTTCCGGCAGCATAGCGAACGGGGCAGACGGAACACCCGGAGTTGGTGGCGATGGCGGCGGCAATGGTATCGCTGGCGGCTCCAACGGCGGTGGTGGGGCAGGCATGGGCGGCGCCATATTTTCTTACGGTGGAAATGGGATCTATCTAGATAGCGTAACGTTTATCAATAATGTAGCACAGGGTGGCAATGGTGGTGGCGGCGGCGCTGGTTTAGGCGGTGCCATATTCAGTTGGTTTGCCGGGCTGAATATCACCAACTGCACGTTCACCAGCAATGTCGCTCAAGGCGGAAGTCGCGATGGCAAAGGCTACGGCGGCGCAGTATATGCCCGGTTATTTGCTATCTCGCATAGCACATTTTCGGGAAACTTTGCCAGTTCGGCGGGTAGCGCCATGTATGCTGCTTATCCCGCCGGACCTAATAATTTATGGCGTAATTCGATCTTTGTTGATAGTGTTGCGATTGATCCTAAGGTCGCTTCAATAGCCTCCCTTGGCTATAACCTGTTCAGTCAGGCATCGTTGGCTGGCTCCGTTAGCACTGACCTGTTCAACGTGAGCAACATAGGATTAGGCGCTCTCACGGGCAGCCCCGCCTATTTTCCACTGCTTGCGGGCAGTCCAGCGATTGATCGGGTGCCTGTCGCTCCTACCAATTACTGTCGTGATGCACAGAACCAAATTTTAGCCGGAGATCAGCGTGGCATTGCGCGACCGCAGGGTTCCGCGTGCGACAGCGGTTCGTATGAAGTGTCCGGCGCAGCCACGCTAACGCCAAGCGTCACGACGACGCGCACGCTAACATTTACCGTGACGCCTAGTCGAACGGTAAGCGCTACTCCTTCGCGGACATTCACATCGAGTCCAACGCCAAGCCGTACCGCGACATTGACGCTGACAAGCACTGCTAGTGCGACGATCTTCGTAGCAAGTAGCACACCGACCACAACACGAACCCCGTCATCGACCGTTACCGCGTCGATAACGGTTTCGCCGCCACCGACCAATACGCCGCCTGTGATAGCGACGAGTACGGCAACGGCGACAAGTGTGGCTGTGGTTCGACCGGATACTATCGGCATTTTCCGGCCTAACGCGGCTACCTTCTTCCTGCGGAATGACAATTCGACGGGGTTTGCGGATAGTTCGGTCACGTTTGGCACGTCCACCGACTCGCCCATCACTGGCGATTGGGATGGCGACGGGATCGATACAGTGGGCATTTATCGTTCCAGTACAGGCGTGTTTTACCTATCCAATAGCACCAGCGGGCAAGCCACTGTAGATTACCAGTTCGTATTAGGCAGTCCCGGCGATCAACCCATCGTGGGCGATTGGGATGGCGACGGCAAAGACGGTGTCGGTGTGTTCCGACCGTTCAACGGCATCATCTACCTGAAAAATCAGCTCACTACTGGCTTTGCTGACTACACGATGGTCATGGGCATAACGGGCGATATTGGATTAGCGGGCGATTGGGATGGCGACGGCAAGGATAGCCCCGGCGTGTTCCGCCCCACTAGCCAAATCTTCTATCTGACCAACAGCATCTGTAATTGCTCGGTGATCGCAGATATACAACTCGGTCTTGGTCTGTTCGGTGATACGCCGTTCGTGGGCGATTGGAATGGTGATGGCAAATCTGGCGTGGGCGTCTATAGGCAGTCCAACGGGATCACCTATCTCAAGAATGCGCTGACAACTGGCTTCGCTGACTACGCGTTTGTCTATGGCAGTACGAATGATTATCCGTTGGCAGGTTATTGGGTGCGCGTCGGATCGCCATCCGGTGAATCCGCGCCAACTTTCCAGCCAAATAAGTAAGTGACATACTAAATCAACTGTACAACAGGCGCGGATCAACGTGATCCGCGCCTGTTGCGTTTTTTGCTAGATTTTCAATGTTATGGCAAGCCCTTGTGCATACACACAACCTTAACACAATTTATGTTTTCCATTTATCGGTATAATACAAATCCCTAATATAATGAGTTCCGAGCGCTGTAGCTCACCAATGTACTATTCTCATTTAACCCACCTCCAACCGAATCCTTATCACGAGGAGTCTTTATGCTTAAGAGAGGGTTCTCTTCTAGTCGTACCATCTTACTCATTGCTATCATCAGTCTATTCTGGATCATGCAGACTGCGCGTAACGCAACCGTTAGCGCGCACGCGGCAGTAACCATCCCCGCTGATCTCCTCAAACAAGCACAAACACAAGGCACCGCCAGCGTGATGGTCACGCTGAATACTTCCTTTCTGCCTGAAGGGGCGCTCAGTAGCAGTGCTATCACTACACAGCGAACCACGATTGCGGCGGCACAATCCCAACTATTGACCACGCTTGCCACCCAGATCACGCGGGTACGGCATCAGTACCGCTACATTCCCGCGCTCTCGCTCGAAGTGACCGCCGCAGGGCTGCAACAGCTCAGCACTTCGCCGCTCATTGCCAGCATCAACGCCATCCCTAACCTCTCACTCGATTTGTCGGAGAGTACGCAGATCATCGGCGCGACGACGGCATGGGGAATGGGCTTCGATGGCACGGGACAAGTGGTCGCCATTATTGACGACGGCATCATGGAAGAGCACCCATTCTTGAGCACCAAAATCATCTTCGGTGCGGAGGCATGTTTCACACAGAGCACGGAAGATCCCTGCCCAAACGGCACCTCTAGCCAATTTGGGTCGGGCGCAGCCGCGCATCGTGGCTTGTTTCAATTACATGGCAGCCATGTAGCGGGTATCGCGGCAGGTCGGCAAGCGTCCGGCACGCCGTTATCGGGTGTCGCCAGAGGTGCTACCATCATTCCCATCAACGTCTTCTTTTCCCCCGATGGCTTCGGTATTACGGAAAGTGCAACGGGCGACGATATCATTGCGGGCTTGGAATACGTCTATAGCATTCGAGGGTCGTACAACATCGTCGCCGTCAACATGAGCTTGGGGATTCCCCAAGATTATCACACGACCACTTGCGACACCTTCGATCCTTCCACCAAACTCGCCATCGATAATCTGCGCTCGGTTAACATCGCTACCATCATCGCGGCAGGTAATGATGCGGCTCCCTCTGGCACCTTCATCAACGGCATCAGTTTCCCGGCCTGTATTTCGTCGGCAGTGAGCGTTGGCGCGACGGATAAACAAGACAATATCGCCAGTTTCTCGCAAAGCGCTAGTTTCCTGAGTTTGCTGGCACCGGGCGTGGCGATTAACTCGTCGGTGCCCTTCTTGGGCATTCCCGATTTCATGGAACTCGACGGTACCTCGATGGCAGCGCCACATGTGACTGGCGCATGGGCGATCTTGCGGCAGAAATCGCCGTCCAGCACGGTAGCGGAAATTCTGCAAGCGCTGCAAACGACAGGCCCCGCGCTGACGGATGCCCGCAACGGGGTCACTGCTCGGCGGATCAGGGTCGATCTGGCGTTGGCGCAGTTGCCGGGCGGATCAGGCACCCCGATCCCGACTTCGACTGTAGCCCCAAGCGCAACGCCTACCAAAACCGCTACCCCGACCGCCACGGTGACAGGCTCTCCGACGCCGACGCGCACCAGCAGCCCGACGCCATCGGCAACAGCCAGCGTCACACCTACCCGCACTGGTAGCCCGTCCCCAACCCCGACGAAAACCAACACGCCGCTGCCGATCTCAACATCGACCGCCACCGCGACGGCGACGAGCACGTCGGCCACGCCACATCCTGACACCATCGGCATTTTCCGTTCGAGCGTGGCTACCTTCTATATGCGCAACTCGAACACGACGGGCTTTGCCGACAGTTCGCTCACCTTTGGATCACCGACCGACTTCCCGATCACAGGTGACTGGAACGGCGATGGCATCGATACGGCAGGCGTATACCGGCAATCGACAGGGCAGTTCTTCCTCACCGACAGCACTACGAATCCGGCAGTCCTGCACTATTCGTTCGTGCTCGGTAGTCCGGGCGATCAACCCATCGTGGGCGACTGGGACGGCGATGGTAAAGACGGCGTCGGCGTGTTCCGTCCGTCGAACGGCTTGATTTACCTGAAGAATGCCTTGACCACGGGCTTTGCCGACTTCACGATGGTACTCGGCAGTCCCGGCGACGTGGGGCTTGCGGGCGACTGGAACGGCGACGGCAAGGACAGCCCCGGCGTCTATCGTCCCTCCAACCAGCAGTTCTACGTGACCAACAGCATCTGCAACTGCTCGGTGTTTGCCGACGCGCAGATTGGTCTGGGCATCGCGGGCGACACACCGTTCGTAGGCGACTGGGACGGCGACGGCACATCCGGCATCGGCGTGTACCGCCAGTCGAACGGCCTGACGTACATCAAGAACGCCCTGACGACGGGTTTCGCGGACGCTTCGTTCGTATTCGGTAGCGCCAGCGACTATCCATTGGCGGGCTACTGGGTGCGCGTCGGGTCGCCATCCGGTGAACCCGCGCCAACCTTCCAGCCTAAACCTTAACCTTACGCATCTACCACAGGCATGGATCGCGATGATCCATGCCTGTGGGCATGGCTACGCCAACGCCTTACCTTCATCTATCTCGTTGTCATCGGCAAATAACTTCAATCCCGTCTGCATTCGGTTTGTTTCGTAAAATATTGCCAAGTAGCTTGAGATTTAATATTAAGATAGCCTATATTGGTTCCGAATATCTCGGAAGAAGGACACGGCTGGTGCGTTTTGCTGCGTACTGGGCTTGTCCCTTACTTGAGTTAGGTCATCAACATGGTCACGTAGATCGGTAGGAAAATCAATTGATGCGTACGCGGCGTGCGGCTTGGCTCAGTGTAGTTGTGATCCTGTTAACAACGGTGAGTTCCCTATTCCTTGCGCCACTTCGGGTACACGGCGCGACGATTCCAGTCACCAACACGAATGACAGTGGCGTTGGCAGCTTACGCCAAGCCATCCTCGATGCGAACAGTACGCCCGAACTAGATACGATCACCTTCAACATTGGCGCAGGCGGCTTGCAAACCATCACGCCGCAAGTGGCGCTCCCCGATATTACCGCGCCCGTCAGCATCGACGGCACGACTCAACCCGGTTTCGCGGGTATCCCTCTGATCCAGATCGATGGCACAACTGTAACGACAGGTGGTCTAGGGATAAACGGTTTGACGCTCAGAGGAAATGATTCAACCATTCGCGGGCTTATCATCAGTTATTTTGAGCGCAGTATTCTCATCAAAACCGGAAGTGGCAATTATGTTGAAGGATCTTACTTAGGCACAGACGCAACAGGGAACACAATCGCCGGACAGGCTACCGTCAGCCTTTGGATTGAAGATTCATCTAATAATACGATTGGTGGGCTGACAGCGGCACACCGCAATATTATCGTCAGAGTGGGTCTGCATAGTACCGTGGGTGACGGTACAAACACATCAGGCAACAAAATTCAAGGCAATTATATAGGCGTGGGGGCTGACGGGAATACTAAACTCGGTACCTCTAACGGCGTGATTATTTTCGGCGCGAGTGGCAATTTCGTTGGTGGCAGTGACATCGGCGCTGGGAATGTCATTTCCGGCGCACAGTCTGATGGCATCATAATCACGAGCAGTCTCGCCAAGGGCAATTACATCGAGGGCAATTACATTGGCACCAACGCCACAGGAACTATCGCGTTGGGCAATGGCGGCTATGGGATATTTATTGATACGGCACCTGATACGGTGATCGGCGGCACAACGCCCGCTGCCCGCAACGTTATTGCGGGTAACGGCTACGGGATTGGCTTGATTGGGGACACACAAGGCAAGACGATCATACAGGGCAACTACATCGGCACCGATGTCACCGGACTGCTCGATCTGGGCAATCTCAATGATGGCATCAAGATCGAGCACAACCGGAATAATCAGATCGGCGGGACGGTGAGCGGCGCGGGCAACCGCATCATGTTCAATCATGGCGATGGCGTGAATATCGCCTTCAATAACAGTACGGGTAACCAAATTCTTGGCAATACCATCTTCAATAACGGCGATCTGGGGATCGATCTGGGCACGAACGCGCCTGTGAGCGGCGTCACGCCCAACGACCCCGATGATACCGATGTTGGCGGTAACGGCTTGCAGAATTTCCCGGTGCTCACGCATATCATCGGCAACGCCACGCTAACGCGGATCGTAGGCACCTTCAACTCCTTAGCCACCGTGCAGACGTACCGCCTAGAATTCTTCGCCAACACCGCCTGTGATGTCAGCGGCAATGGCGAGGGCGAGGAATACATCGGCTTCATCAACGTGACGACCGACGCGTTGGGCAAAGCTATTTTCAACTTCGACGCGCCGCCAACCAGCAAACACTTCATCACGGCGACGGCGACCGATCCCGGTGGCAACACATCGGAGTTTTCGCGCTGCCGTACCATAGGTGACGCTGATACCATCGGCATTTTCCGCCCATCCAGAACCGCCTTCTACTTGCGCTATGACAACACAACTGGCTTCGCGAACAACACCGTCACCTTCGGCGCAGCCACCGATTTTCCCGTCGCGGGCGATTGGGATGGCGACGGGCGCGAAACATATGGCGTGTATCGCCCGACGACAGGCGAATTTTTCCTCACCGATAACGCGGCCAACCCCGCTGCCGTCACTTATAGTTTTGTGCTCGGCAGCCCCGGCGACCAACCCATCGTGGGCGATTGGGACGGTGACGGCAAAGATGGCGTGGGCGTGTTCCGCCCCTCCAACGGCCTGATTTACCTCAAGAATAATTTGACGACGGGCTTCGCGGATTTCACGATGGTGCTCGGCTTGCCCGGTGATATTGGCGTCGCGGGCGACTGGAACGGCGACGGGGTGTCCTCGCCCGGTGTCTATCGTCCGTCCAATCAAGTGTTTTACCTGACCAACAGCGTATGCACCTGTGCGGTGATCGCTGATCTGGAAGTCGGTCTCGGTCTCGCGGGCGACACGCCGTTCGTGGGCGATTGGAACGGTGATGGGCTGTCGGGTCTCGGCGTCTACCGCGCCTCCAACGGCCTGACGTACATCAAAAACGCACTGACGACGGGTTTTGCGGATCGCTCGTTCGTGTATGGAAGCGCTGATGACTATCCATTGGCGGGGCATTGGATTCGCGTCGTGGTACCTGCCTTCCAAGCGGGCGAAACGGCACCGCCTTTCCAGCCTGAACCGCGTTAACGCATCAATGTCTTCAACTTGATCTACGAGGAGGACGCATCAACACTGGTTCGTCCTCTTTTTCGTCAATCCCGCTGCTAACAACCAAAGCCTATACTATAATTTGAAGTGTGTTCACTACGGCGTGAACCACAATCGATGATGCCCATCAACTGAGTTTAAGGATGTGATTTTAAGCGTCTAGTGCCGAAAGAAGGTCACGATGCGCACCATAAATCGATTTTTTAAGGCTCTGTGCTGCCTAAGTTTTTTCTGCCTCTTATTGCCCACGCACACCGTCCGAGCGGACGCTTCGGCGGATGCCTACACATGGCTGTTCAGCCAGCAACAAGGGAGTGGACTGCTCGAAAGTTTCGCCGTCACCAGCCCCAACAGTTTGAACGATGTCGCTTTTACCTACGATCAAAGCCTCGCCGTGATCGCCTTCCTGCTCAGAAATGACACCACCAACGCCGGGCGTGTGCTGGCTTGTCTGAAACGCTTGCAAGTCAACAAGACGTGGTACACGGCCTACACCTCGCTTGCCCAGTGTAATGACAGCGTAAAACCGACCGTTTGGGAGTTCAATCGCTTCGTCGGCCCTGTGGTGTGGGTCGCGCTGGCAGTCGGCTACTTTGAATACCGCACGGGCGATATGACGTACCACACGATGGCACTCGATGCGCTGGATTGGGCTTACAGCTACCAGCAGACGGATGGTGGCATCAACGGCGGACTGCAAGGCGCGACCGCCGTTACATGGGCTTCTACCGAACATAATGAAGATGCATGGGCGGCTTCGGCCTATTTTCGCAGCGCACACTGCGAGAATGCGTCGTTGGTCAAACGCTTCCTCGACAACGACGTATGGATCAACGCGCCGTCCAACCAGCATTGGATGGGCGGGCGCGGGGATGCCGCCGATCCGCTGGATGTCAACACGTGGGGTGTCAGTGCGTTGGGGGCGAACGGACGGCGCCCGTATGCCAATTCGCTTGATTACATCATGGCGCATCATCGCAATACGCAAACAGCAGGCGTGACGGTAGACGCCTTCGACTTCAATTCCGATCACAACGACATCTGGTTTGAAGGCACGTTTCAAGCGGTAGTCGCGCTCAGGTTAGCGGGTCGCAGCGCTGATGCGGATCATTTCTATGCCGAAGCGTTGAAAGGTCAGCATCTTTCCGGCGGCGTGCCCTATTCGCTGCTTGGCACCCACAACGGCTATTTTCAAATGACGAATTACGAGTCGGTATCGAGCACGGCGTGGTTGATCTTCGCCGCCATGAACTTCAATCCGCTAGGCATTGGCAGTCTGCTGCCTGAAAACAATACGATCGGGATTTTCCGGCAGTCCACCGCGACCTTCTATCTACGAAACTGCAACTCGACGGGCTTTGCCGATAGCAGCGTCACCTTTGGCGCATCGACAGATTTCCCCATCACGGGCGACTGGAACGGCGATGGGAGCGATACCCCCGGTGTGTATCGCACTTCCACAGGTCAATTTTTCCTCACCGATAGCGTGACCAACCCTGCGGTGCTCCAATACAGTTTTGTCCTCGGCAATCCCAGTGATCAGCCGATTGTGGGCGATTGGGACGGTGACGGCAAAGATGGCGTCGGCGTGTTTCGCCCCTCTAACGGCCTGATTTACCTCAAGAATAACCTGACGACGGGCTTTGCCGATTTCACGATGGTGCTGGGTGTGCCCGGTGACGTCGGGATCGCGGGCGACTGGAACGGTGACGGCAAAGACAGCCCCGGCGTGTATCGTCCTTCGAACCAGCAGTTTTATCTGACGAACAGCATTTGCAACTGCTCGGTGTTCGCGGATGCACAGCTTGGCCTTGGCATTGCAGGCGATACGCCGTTCGTGGGCGATTGGGATGGCGATGGCAAATCCGGCGTCGGCGTCTATCGGCAGTCTAACGGCCTGACGTACATCAAGAATGCGCTGATGACAGGCTTCGCGGATACATCGTTTGTGTTCGGCAGTGCCAGCGACTACCCGTTGGCGGGTCATTGGGTCGGCAAAACGGCTCCGCTGCCCGCTGCTCCGGCGCTTGAAGCCGCGCCACCATTTCAGCCTTAGCTGATGCAATTCGCACCCGCTTGAGCGTGGATCGGCGGCGATTCACGCTCGATAACCCTGTGTGTTGTTGTGTTGCGCCTAGTTTCCCATACAATGAAGAAGGCTGAATAAGACTGTATATCGAGAGATGAGGAGTTATGCGGCTATTTACTTTATCCAAACGGGTGAGCATGTTATTGACCAGCCTCGCGCTGGTCGTTTTGATCATCGGCGGCAGTCCGGGGACACTGAGTCAGGCCGCTACTGCACCAGTTCCAGTCTACACAGCCGGCATGATCGTCAGCCGCGCTGGTGAGTTCGAGGCGCTCCGACGCAGCTTCACGGCGGGCGTCATCAAGCGGCTGATCGTTACCCTGCGCGCGCCGGGGTATCAGGCGGAAGGCACCCTCAGCAATGCAGCGGCGGTACAAAATCAGCGGCGTAATGTGTTAGGCATAAGCAGCACGCTGATGTCCCGTCTGAGCAGCGTCAATGCGAGGCTGGTGATCGCTTACGACACCATGCCCATCGCGGTGATCGAGGTGGACGCCAACGCGATCCCGATTCTCAGCACTGCGCCGGAAGTCGCCAGCGTAGTCGAGGATACACCGCACCCCGGCGCTGATCTCGGCACCAACAACGTGATCGGCGCGCCGAACGCGTGGGCACAGGGCTATGACGGCACGGGCTGGGCGGTCGCGGTGGTCGATTCTGGTGTTCAGAAAACACATCCCTTCCTCAGCGGCAAAGTCGTCGCGGAAGTCTGCTTTTCCAGCGCACAGTTTGGCAGCACCAGCATATGCCCGAATGGACAATCGACCAGCGGCAGCACGCCGGGGCAAAGTGGGGCGGGGTCGGGCGTGAACTGCCCCGTGTCGATAGATGGCTGCGCGCATGGGACGCACGTAGCGGGCATCGCGGCGGGCAAGAATTATTCCGGCGGCCCCGGTTATGATGGGGTAGCGCGGGGAGCCAATATTGTCGCCGTACAAGTCTTCTCGCAGTTCACTGGCTCGAACTGCACCGGATTCGGACACTCGTCCCCATGCGCGTTGTATTGGAACAGCGACCTGATCGCCGCGCTGAACTATGTTTACACCACGCTTTCCGCCAGCACACAAATCGCAGCGGTAAATATGAGCTTGGTCAGCACGTTGTACAGCGGATCGGTCTACTGCAACGACGAACCGATGAAGCCCGCTATCGACAATCTGCGCTCGATCAACATCGCGTCTGTTGTCTCGGCAGGCAATAACGGCTCCATCGGCATGACCGCGCCCGCCTGCATCCAGACTGCCATCAGCGTTGGCTCGACCGAAGATAACGACGCGGTGGCCTCGTATTCGAACCGCAACAGCCTGACGACTCTGTTCGCACCGGGATCGCAAGTGAACTCGTCCGTTCCCGACAACACCTATGCGGATTACTGGGGTACGTCGATGGCAGCGCCGCATGTGGCAGGTGCCTTCGCCGTGATGCGCCAAAAACTGCCCACGGCGACCATCGACAAGATCGTCAACATTTTCCGGGGCAAAGGTGTGCCGATCACGACGGACGGCTTCACGATCCCGCGTCTGAAGCTCGATACCGCGCTGGCAGACTTCGGCAACCGCGACACCATCGGCATCTTCCGCCGTTCCAACACGACCTTCTACCTGCGCAACAGCAACTCGACTGGCGTTGCCGATGAAAGCATCACCTTCGGCGCTTCGACAGATTTCCCGATCACGGGCGACTGGAACGGCGACGGGATCGATACCCCCGGCGTGTATCGGCAGACGACGGGACAGTTCTTCCTCACCGACAGCACGAGCGATCCGGCGGCGCTCACCTACTCCTTGGTGCTCGGCGTGCCCAACGATCAGCCGTTAGTGGGCGACTGGAATGGCGACGGCAAAGACAGCGTCGGCGTGTTCCGTCCCTCCAACGGTCTGATCTATCTGCGCAATGCGCTGACGACGGGTGTAGCCGACTATACGATGGTGCTCGGCGTCCCCGGTGACGTTGGCCTTTCGGGCGACTGGGACGGTGACGGCAAAGATAGCCCCGGCGTCTACCGCCCCTCGAATCAGGTTTTCTACCTGACGAACAGCATTTGCAACTGCTCGGTCTTTGCCGACGCGCAGCTTGGTCTCGGTCTTGCGGGTGACACGCCGTTCGTGGGCGATTGGGATCGCGATGGCAAAACGGGCGTCGGCGTGTACCGTCAATCGAATGGCATCACCTATCTCAAGAATGCACTAACGACGGGCTTTGCCGACCTCTCGTTCGTGTTCGGCAGCGCCAACGACTATCCGTTGGCGGGCTTCTGGGTATCTGTGTCCGCGCCCGGTAGCGAACCCGCGCCAACCTTCCAACCTCAATAGCGCGGCCTCCCGATTATCTGCGTTCATGTGTGAGGTGAGACACTGTTTCATCTCACACGCAGCATTCCTAGTGCCTCGTTGACGTTGATCGCGATTTCTCCGCATCATCTACGTGTGATCGGTGGCTGCATATTGACAGCGCCGATCCCTCTCGATTAGACTTGGCTGCTAGTAAGCGGGTACACCCCAACCGATCACCGAGTAGATAAAGCGAACCATCAAGCATGTCAAAACGGCGTAATAACTATTTTCTCCTGTCCCTAGGTTGCAGTAAAAACTCAGTCGATTCCGAGAGCATGGCGCAACTGCTCGATAACGCTGGTCTCAGCCGCACGGAAGTCGCTAAAGAAGCTGAAGTGCTGATCGTCAATACGTGTGGCTTCATCAACGCCGCCAAAGAAGAGAGCATCGGCGCGTTGCAGCAGCTCGCCAAGCACAAAAAGCGCGATCAACTGCTGATCGCGGCGGGCTGTCTCTCTCAGCGCTATGGCAGTGAACTGGTCGAGCGTATCCCCGGCTTGGATGGCGTGATCGGCACGCGCCGTTGGATGGACATCGTTGATCTGGTTGGTCGGCTGCGGGCGCGTAAGCATCCTGAACCCCTGTACCATCTGCCTACCGATGTCAAGACCGTCGGCAGCGACGAAAAGGGCGCACTGCGCGTATCGGTGCAGGGAGCCAGCGCCTACATCAAGATCGCGGATGGTTGCCGCCGTCCCTGCGCCTTCTGCGCCATCCCGCTAATCAAGGGCACCGCCGTCAGCCGTCCCATCGAGTCCATCGTGGCGGAAGCGCGTCAACTGGAGCAGATGGGCGTCAAGGAAGTCATCCTCGTCGCGCAGGACAGCACCGACTACGGGCACGATCTCGGCATGAAAGACGGCCTCGCCACGCTGCTCGATGAACTCACCACGCAAGTGCCGTCAATGCCGTGGATTCGCATTATGTACGCGTATCCCGGCGCGGTCACGGATCGGCTGATCGAGACGATGGCGACACGTCCACAGGTGCTGCACTATCTCGATATTCCCTTGCAGCATGGCAGCCGCCAAACCCTGCTGCGGATGCGCCGTCCCGCCAACATCGACTGGTGTTATCGTACCGTCGAGAAGATGCGCACCGCCATGCCCGATCTCGCCATCCGCACGACCTTCATCGTCGGCTATCCCGGCGAAACCGATCAGGAATTTGACGAACTCAAGACCTTCGTGCGCGACCTGCAATTTGATCGCGTTGGCGTCTTTACCTATAGCTTCGAGGAAAACACGCCCTCGGCGGATCAAGCCAATCACGTCCCCGAAGAGGTCAAGCAGGCTCGCCGCGACGAATTGATGGAGCTTCAACAGAGCATCAGCCTCGCCAAGAATCAGGCGCAGGTCGGCAAAACGATCAATGTGCTGGTCGAAGGCGAAGGCGTGGTCGAGGAAACGGGTCAGCCGCTGACTATCGCTCGCAGCTACCGTGACGCGCCGGAAATCGACGGCCTCGTGATCCTCGATGGCGAAGCGCCGATGGGCGAGATCGTCCCCGTGCGGATCACTGGCGCGATGAACTACGACCTGATCGCCACCGCCGATCTCAACACCATCAACATGAGCAACATCAGTTTGATCAACTAGTCCCATGTGTTGTGCGCAGCGAGTCGCCTCACTGCGCACACACAAACTATCCTAAGTAGATCATCCATGACTCTTGCTTAGGGAATAACACATTCACCAAATCTGCATCAGCCTCGTTAACTTGCACATCAGGATAAGCGTAGAGCAGCTCATCCAGCGCACGATAGCCGAACAGCAGCTTCAAAAACACCAGCGGCGGAAACCATGCGCTGATCGTGTCCTCATCCACGTCACCCATTGGCATGTTCGCCGCGTTCACCACCTGCCCCGCCTCGATCTTGAGCGTCAGTGCTTCCTTGTATAAACTGATCACGACAGCGCGGCTCACGCTGCTGTACATCGAACGCGCCAACCGTCGATTCAAAACGGGAAGAATGTGTGTTACAAATGCCACCAAATCAGGCACGCGCAGGTACCAGCTTGTCGGTCGTCCGATCGGCACGAGTTGGCGCTGCATGACGTTATAGGCGCGATGAGCACGTCCCAACGCCAGCGTGATCCGTGCCAACGCGTCGGGCAACGCCGCTTGCAACGTCGTTTCCGCCAGTGCTTTCACCACGGCTTGCATGATCGGGACAAGCCTATCCTCATCGATCACACCGAACTCGTTGATGATCACGTTCCCATGTGGATCGTCCTCGTCGCCCCACAGCTTGAAGTACCCGACGATCTGACCATCGCCACTGAGAACGCTGTAATGCCGCATCTTGATGTCAGAACCCGCGCTGTGTCCCGTCAGGTCAAACCGCCAACGCTTCTCATCCATGACGTTGGTGATCAGGCGTCCTTTGCGCTGCCGTACATAGATCGATAGCAGCGCCGGAATATCTTCGACCTGTGCCCGCCGGACGAGATAGGCGGATGTGTCCGGGATGACGAGCGCGCCGTTGCCAAGCCGGAATGCGCGTTGGTTATCCCCATCGAGCGCATATTCATAATCGAATTGCCGATAAAAGTTGGGAATTCCGTTGACGGCTTGTACTAATTGTCCGTTATTCTTGCTGATCTGGTGCAGCGCTTCCATCACGGCGCTCATCAGGCCGCGCCGTCGATAATCCTTGTGGGTGGCGACGAATTCCGGCGTCCCGACGCCAAAAGGAAGCTCCTCATACGACCACGTATGACCGATCAAACCTGCTGTTGCTACGATCTGATCACCAGCAGCGGGATCAGTGATGATCGCGAAATCCGATGCTTGGGTGGTGGGATGGTTACCCGACATCAGATCGAAAACATTGATGCCAAGTGCTTCGTGCAACCAGTGTGAGACGAACTCGACCACGGCTTGCCGATCCTGAAGTGTGGCTTGCCGCAACTGTAGACCGCTGGCTAACGTGCGATTCAACGTGCTTGAAGGTAGCTCGATAGACATAACAAAATGCCTCAAATGCCATTGACGACCACGGGCGGAATTCACCCGTGAGCGTGCTATGCATCGAGGCATCGTCTAATCAGTACCAACTGAGAGGCGAATGCGAAAGATCAACGCTTTACGAGGCGAATTCCAAGGACGGAATGATGATAAAAGCACGAATTACACATAATTCCTCCTTCTCGGAATAGCCTCAACGCGACAGTATTGTGCCCAACGTGGTTGCGGCTGTCAAGGCACCGGTAGAGTCAACGTTCCTCGTAGTACACCGGAATCCCGATTGCTTGCGCTACGTGTGCGGCGGCGTGATGCGCGGGCGTGTCGATCTCACCGAGGTCGAGCGGACGGCGGCTCTCCATTTTCAGATTACGTTTGAGGTAACCCTCGATGTGCTCGCTGTTGCACACCTGAATGAAGCCGCGTCGGGGCGAATACACATGCAGCCAAACTTCCATCGCCGCGATCATACGCTCTGCATCGGCGTTCTGTTTGCGCACCAGCGTATGACTGATCAACACGTATTCCAAGCCCTCGAACGGCGATTGAATCATCTTGTTGCTGCTGCGCCGCTTCTGCTGGATCACGCGCAGCCGCGAGTCGATGGTGGTGGTGGGCGAACTCAGAATCTGCCAGAAGGCCGCCAGCGCGCTCAATAACATCACGCCAGCGAGGCCGAGTCCGAGCAGCGGCAGCCATTCCGGTTGCACATTGGCATATGGGCTGAACCACGCGCCGAGCGATAGCAGCGCGAAGATCGGCGTCAAGACGGCGAAAAACACACCGCGAATCAATTGATCGTTGCGCCACCGCGTGGTGCGTTCCCACTGCATCCCGTTGTACAACGCGCTGACCGTCCATTCGCCCACTTGCAGCGGAAGCGGATTCAGGCCAACTTCGTGTTTTGGCTTTTCAACGGACTCTTCAGAAAAATCATAATTCGGTTCAGCAGGGGCAGGCGTCGGGGCGACGATTTCTGGCGCTACTAGGCGAAAGGAACGTTGCAGCAGAGTGGCTAATTGCCGCCCCGCGCTCTCCGCCTCACTGCCACTCAGCGTCGTCCAGCGTGCCAGTTCGCACCAGCGCCCGCCGCGAGTCGCCGCGTACTGCGGATCGAGCAGCAAGCCAACGTGCCAGCTCCGATCCTCATCCGACCACCCCGTGACCACCATCGTGATCTGATCCGCCGCCAAGCCACCGGGTTCAAGACGACGCGCCGAGGCGAAGGCTGATGTATACCGCAAGCCGGTTGCATCGGCATGTACGGCTGGCTCAGACGAACCGTTGACTTGCATCGTCCAACGGTCGGCATCAAATTCAATGAGGAGGTTATTGGCAGCAGTTAAGGTGATCGACATTCAACACTATTCCGTTTCCAGCAAAACACGACAAGTCTATCCGCTTCACATTAACCACGCCACTAGTGGTTGTTCCCCTTGTCACAAACGGTGATGGTGGGTAGCATAAGCTCGCGTGTGAATTAGGTGCTTATGCCAATCTTCGTCATTTTCGTTTTCGCAGCAGTCGTTTTCGGGGCGGGCGCGATGCTCTCGCCTGTCTTGCCATCGCACGGCCCACGCATCGGGCTGGCGGCGGCGTTTACCACGGCCTTCGTGCTGACGGGCAGTTTATTTTACGCCTCGCTGTTCGGCTGGAATACACTGGTCATCGATTATCTCTGGTTCGCGATGGTGGTTGGCATTTTCTTGGCGGGCACCATGTCGGCGGGCATGTACCGCGCCGAAGCGGCAGGCGGCACCAAGCAGTACAGCGGTTGGCCCGGCCCGCGCGAACTGACCATGTTTGCCGTGCTCAGTCTGATCTTCATCGTGCCCGCGTTGATCGTACCTGTGCCACTGGATACGGACGGGCAAGGCTTCGGCTATCTGGCCTTGATGCTCAAACTCGGCGGCAGTTTCACCACGCTCAGCCCCTTTCATCCCGAAGTCACCTATCTCTATTCACCCGGTTTTCCCGCGCTGGTCGCTTACCTCGGCACGCAGCTTAACGCCGGATTGCACACGATCCAGATGGCGGTGGGCGCGGTGTTGGCGATGATCTTCGTGTGGACGGCCTACGATTTTGGCAACGAGATCGCGAATACAGAAAGCCGCCGCACCGGAATCGCGATGGCGTTGTGCGCCGTGATCACGACCGGACTGTTGACCGCTTATCTCGATTCGCATTTTACCGCGCTGCTCGGCTTGGTCTTCGCGTTGGCCTTCCTCACTTTCGTCATTCGCTATCTGCGCGAAGGTCGCCGCATCGACTTCTTCGGCGCGGCGGTTTGTCTGGCAGGGATGCCGCTGGCACAGCCCGACATGACGATTGTGTTGATGCTTGGTTATGTGCCGTGGCTGGCGACGATGTGGTTGGTCAAGCCGCGCCCGACCTTTGCCCGCTGGTTAGGCTTGGCAATCGGTATTCCGCTGCTCGCGCTGATCGGCCTCGCGCCGTGGTTAGCCAAGATTTTGCCGCTGTTAGGCGCTGATATTCGCTCCCCGTTCGAGATCGATTGGCGGCATGTGATCCCGCTGGTGGTCTACAACGGCGGCGTGATCGTGGTGCTGGCGATCATCGGGATCGTAGTGGCGGTGCGGCGTGGGCCGCTCAAAAACAGTGTCGATCTGTTGATGCTGGTCTGGCTGCTGCTGGTGATCGATTTTTCCTCGGTAGGCATCGTCAAGGCGCTGCTGCCGTGGCTGCCCATCCTCAAATATGATTATCCATTCAGCGTGGCGTGGCACGGCCCGATCATCCCGTATATGTATTTTGGCAGCGCGGGCTTGCTGTGGATTCTAGATCGCATCGGGCGCAAACGGGTGGAAATCTGGCTGACGCGCTGGAGTCTGACGCTGTTGGCGGTGCTCACCTTGATCATGGTCGGTGTCGCGCTGTATTCTGATCAACTGGTGACCGCCACCAAGAGCACGCCGATTCAGATTTATGGCGCGTTTTCGTCGCGTGCCGATGTCCAAGCCATGTTGTGGCTGCGCGATCACAGCGATCCCGCCGACTTGATCCTGAATCATCCCGGCGATCACGAGGGCGATTGGGCACCCATCGTCATGCAGCGCAATACCGTCTACTTCCGTCCGCAGCCTTTCTTCCAGCATATGGAAAAGGTCGAAGCCATGTGGCAGGATTTCTATCAGTTCTGGTTAAAACCCAACGATCCCGCCAACGAAGCTTTACTCCGCCGCTACGACATCCGCTATGTGATCGTCCCGCAGATCGTGACCAAGCCGGAGACGCTCAAGAGCGATGTTTTCCGTTGGCGTCCGCCCGTGCCACGCGCCGAACCGTACCTGAATCCCGTCTACGAGCAGCCATACCTCAAGCTGGTGCAAGATTTCGACGGGGCGCAAGTTTATGAGGTGGTGCCCAAGGAATAAGCTATGCCGCTTGATCCGCTTAACCTGACGCGAAACGCTTCGATCAACCGTGCCGCCATCCTCGACTTGCCGGGAGTCGAGCTGCCCGCTGATGTGCGCGGAAAACGCGCCTATGATCTGTTAGCTAGTTTCGCCATCAGCGCCGCGATCAAGCCGCACAAAGCCGCGCTCGGCATTGAGGACGAATTGCCCGATGCCATTTTGCCACCCGTGCTCGACTATTGCTTGCGATCTGACGATGCTGCGCCCCGTGAACGTGCCGATTCCGTAGCGGCGATCATCGGCGTGCGGCTCGGTTGTCTGCTGCTCATGCTCAAGCGTGGCGATCCGATCAACCGTCAAGCGCGGGACGACTGGGACGACTCGTATTGGATACATTGGGCGACGATCCAGCATGTGATCATTGGTGGTGGCTTGAATCGCGATGTGCTCGGTCATCGGATCGCCCTTCACGCACAAGCCTTCCTGCAACAGCACGGCTTCCCCGACATGACAGTGGATCGCGCTGGCAATGCGGAAGTCTTGCCGCTGATCGGTGCCGCGCGCTCGGTTCCAGTTGGATTTACTTCGGCGCGGATCTTCGATTTCGGGCAAACGTACATCAAGCGGGCCTTCGCTGTATACCAACATGAGAGTTTAGCGGCGTTACATCTGCTGCCATCAATGCCATCCAACTGCGAACTAGATACGCATGATCCGTATGCCGCAGGCGACGAAGTTCAAGCTGCTTATCGCGCTGATCTCATGTGCCGTGTGATCACAGATACGGCGCGTAAATACCGAACTTCATCGCCTCTCACCATCATGTGCAGTCTCGCCAGCTACGTGCAGAATGGTCAACCCGCAGATCGTGGGTGTTATGGCGTGCTGAGTCTGCTCTCGGATAACGTCGAGCAGTATTTTGCCAACCGTCTCAGCGCTGATCTGAAACGTCCAGTCACATTCCATCTGATGCATGATGGCACAGCGGCAGCAGCAGCCTACGCGGGTGCGGAACACGCCGCCGTGATCACAATGGGAACGGCGCTCGGCATCGGCTTCCCGCCACCAGCCGATCGTGTTCATCCACTGGCAGCCGATTTCAGGGTAGGCGATCTGAAAGGGTTAAGTTGAACACGACGATCTCTCTACTGTTCACCTTGCCGAGCTTCGTCTGGACTACTGCTTGCTATAATTCCGCCTCATGCAAAACGTGAGCATTTACACCAAGAAACCAACATCTCTCGAATGGCTGGCGTTTGCCGTCATCGTGATCATCGCGGCGGTGCTGCGGCTCGGCGCACCCGGCATCGTGGAATTCAAGCGTGACGAGGCCAATCTTTCGTCCCTCGCGCTTGATATGGCACGCGGGCGCGGCATTCCGCTGCTCGGCATCGACTCGTCCGTCGGCATCCGTAACGCGCCCGTCAACGCGTGGATCATGGCGGTACCTTATCTGTTCAGCAGCGATCCAGTGGTTGCCACGCAGTACGTCGGCTTGCTCAACGTCGGCGCGGTCATCCTCACTTATCTGCTGGCGCGGCGCTATTACGGCCCGATTGCGGCGGTCAGCGCAGGCTTGATGTTCGCCGTCAGTCCATGGGCGGTCGTCTATTCGCGCAAAATCTGGGCACAAGATTTGCTGCCTTTGTTCATCGTCGCCACCGTCGCTACGGGCTTGATCGGTTTCGTAGAGGGCAAACGCTGGGCGCAATGGCTGCATCTGCCGCTGCTGTCGTGGACGGGGCAGATTCACTATGTGACCTTCGTCCTGATCCCGATCACCTTGCTACTGCTGTTCATTGGTCGCCGCCGTCTGACGCGTGCCTTCTACCTCAGCCTTGTGCTCACGGTGCTGATCACGCTGCCCTTCCTGATCGGGATCGCGCAAGAAGCCCGTGCCCATCCCGAAGAATTCCAGCGTATCGCTACCTCAGGCATCAAGGCCAACCAGCCGTCCGACAAGGCGAGGCCATTGGGGCTAACGGGGGACGCCGCTCAATTTGCGTGGCTGACCATCACGGGCACCGATATTCATTCCTTCGCGGGGGCAGATGCGTTCCGCCAGTACCTCGCCAGCGTGCCCAATGCCTACCCGATCTTTAATGCTTTTGGCGTACTGATGCTTTTGGCGGCGATCTGGTTATGGGTGCGGACGCTCATGCGCAGTGATGCGCGTACCCCGGTCGATCTGACGCTGCTGGTGTGGTTGGTCTTCACGCCGCTCGTCTTCAGCCTGACGTGGACTCGTGTGTATCCGCATTACATGGTCGTCATCTTGCCCGCCGCCTTCCTTGTCTTGGGCGCAGGTCTCAGTGACGCGTGGCGCGGCTTAAGTGATAATCCGCTGGTACGGCGTTTAGTCCTAACGTTTGGCCTAGTAACCTTGGTGAGCATCGCAGGGTTGGATGTCTGGCTTAAAGTCAGTTTGCTCAACTTCCTGAACGTCACCAACACTCCCGGCGGGTTCGGGACGCCGCTCGGCTACTTCAGTCCCATCCGCGAAAAAGTCGTGGCGGAACAACCTGCCCACACCTTGGCAAACCTTGACGGGCAGTACATCGGCTACCATGACGAAACCACCGTCTGGAATTTCCTGCTCTACGATCTGCCTGACCGCCGCTATCTTGACGACGTGACCGAGATTTATCCCGCCGAACCAGCGCTGTATCTCTCGCATCACTGCACCGACCAGACGCAAAATTATTATTTGCGCACGGCACAAGAGGGCTGCTACACGATCACCACCCGCCGCGCCGGAGATTTCGATCCCGCCGCGTACACACCGATCACGGATGCGGATCAATTCCGTTTCGCCAACAGCGCGCAGCTCACGGCCTATCGGTGGGATACGCAGCAGGGTTGTCTAACCGTCGTCTGGAACACCGAACGCGGCCCCTTTACGGAAGATTTCAGCATGGCGGTGCAATTCGTGAACAACAGTGGCGAGCGCATCCTGAACGCTGACGGCCTCTCGCTGCGTGGTCAATATTGGCGTCCCGGTGACATCGTCACGCGTCGCTTTTGCTTACCGTACGGGCAAGAGCGCATCGCGGAGATCACCGGCGTGCTGCTCGGCTTCTACACGTCAACCGATACACCCGAAGGCAAACGCTTCGAGGATGTGCCGCTGCTCGATCACACCGGTGCGGAAATCGGGCGCAAGCAGGAAATCAAATTCTAGCGCTTAACAGGCTCGTTAAGTCAAGTTTCTCACGTCGATCTAGTTCAGGTAAGGTCGCCTAGAATTGTTTAGGTCACTGGTCTATTGACTTTGAGCGTGATTCTGTTAACATTAAGGGGGTCAAGGCTGCCCATTGTGGGTAGCCTTCATTGCTATAGATGCTTCGGAAACAGAATTTGCAGAACGGTAATTGATCGCCATTGAGCGGTCAGTTTCTTTTTAACACAGAATTCGTCATTTCCGGGCGAGTATAGAAGTGGAGTCATGCATGTCCGATCAGGCTCAGTATCTCACCCCACAAGGCCTCCAAGAACTAGAAGCGCGGTTGGAATTCCTGCGCACGGTGCGGCGGCAAGAAGTTGCCGCGCGCTTGCATCAGGCACTGGAGGAGGGCGGTGAATTGGTGGAGAATGCCGAATATGAGGATGCCAAAAATGAGCAGGCGTTTGTCGAAGGCGAGATCATGCGCCTCGAAACGATCCTGAGCAATGCGCATATCATTGAAGGCGGTAGCAAGGACAGCGTTGGACTCGGTTCAAAGGTCAAGGTACAAGAAAAGGGTCGCAAAGACACCGAAATCTACCAGATCGTAGGTGCTGCCGAGGCCAATCCCCGTGAAGGCAAAATTTCCAATGAAAGCCCGATGGGGCGCGCGCTGATTGGGCGCAAATCCGGTGATAAGGTCACTGTACATACGCCCGATGGTGATACTATCTTCACCATAAAAAGTATCACCTAAATTTCCCGCGCTGTCCTTCAATTGAATATGATGGAACGTGCAGGCGGGTCTAATCAACTCGCCTTTTTCTCTCTAAACCGAAAACGTCCCTGCCAGCCGAAGCCAACAAGGACGTTTTCAGGGAGGAGAGACTAGAAAACAGCGTTCTGCTGAAATTAGCGATGACGAATATCGACGCTCACGGTATAGCCACGCCCATGTGCGGAGGTGACGATGCGCGGACGATCTGGGTCGCGCTCCAATTTGCGGCGTAGATTGCGTACATGGTTGCGCACCAAGGCCGGATCACCGATACCGGGCGGGTAGTGCCAGACTTCTTGCAGCAGCATCGCGGCGGGCATCGGTTCGCCCGGTGTGCGGCACAGCGCCTCTAGCAGTTCAAACTCGGTCGGCGTCAATTCGACAGGTTCATCACGCAGATGCACCGACCGATCTTGACGGTTGATCGTGATCCATAGGTAACTTTCGGTGCCTTTCGGACGGCGCAGCAGCGCGCGCATCCGTGCGCCGAACTCGCGCAGCACCAGTGGCTTGCGTAGGCAGTCATCCGCGCCAGAGTCGAGCACGCGGGCGATTTCAGCCGCATTCTGAGCGGACGTGACCGCCAAGATGGGCACTTGAATGAAACGCGGCACTGAACGCAGACGACGGCACATCAATGAACTATCGGATGGCTTCAGCCCTAAGTCGATCACGATCAGGCTAGGGGTCATGTCACCGAGGCGATGGAGGGCGGTTTCGAGCGTATCAGCAACGATGAGGTCGCGCACTTCACCCGGCAGCATTTGTCGTACTGCGTCTAGTGTCGTGGTGCCTTTGTCAATTAACAGGATGGTAGGCATAGCCTGATCTGTCCTCAATTAGCGATGTTCTATCTCCAAAACTTGTCACAAGTATAGAGAAAGAATTGGCTAAAGTGGACGAAAGATTCGTGAATCTTGTGTGAATTATGCCTGAATATGCACAGAATTAATTAAGATGGCTGCGGAATCCCTAAATACTTACGCTGCCATTTGGCGATGCTGCTGAATCCATGCACCCAGAACGGGCTAAGGGTGGTGACGGGGACGACCGTGCGCAGCGAGATCAAGAATTCCTCCGGCGAGACGAACGGGCGCATCTTGAGCACCGCGTGCCCAAGCTCATACGGGATGTGCGCATCCGAGCCGACCGTGCCCAGTTTGCCATACTTCTGCGCGAATAACAGCGCCTTCAGATTGTCTTCGGGGATCAGGCAGCGCGAGTTGAACACTTCCAGCGCATCGACCTGATCGACAATCCGCAGCAGTTGATCCTCTTCCCACGCGCCCTTACGGAAGCGGTCGTATGGATGCGAAACGCTGATCACCGCGCCCTGATCGCGCAGCCTCCGGATCGTCTCGTTCGGCGTCAATTTGGCGGGGATCGTCTCCTTGACGAAGAAAGCCAATATTTCGCCCTCGGTCGTCATGATCTCCTCGCCCACGATGACGAGTTCAGGAGCCATCTGTTGCAGCTTCAACGCGCCGTTCGCGGTGTTGTGATCGGTGATCGCGATGCGGTCGATGCCTTTAACGCGGCACGTCTCGATCACGGTCTCCAACGCGGTGCGGGAGTCGCGCGAATATTCGGTATGACTGTGTAATTCAACTGTCCAGAGTTCATCCATTACAACTTCACCTGTTTTGTATGCAATCCCGTCGCGCCGTCTGGCTTCTGGGCTTGCACACGCTCAATTTGCGGTTGATCTTCGCCGTCAACGGCACGTACTGTCACATTGATGTCGATGCTGGCGGGGATGTCAGCGCGCCATTGTACCCACGTTTGCTTGGCTAGGGGCGGCGCGTTCAGTGTAGCAGGCTGCCATTCGCCATCATTGATCTTGACCTCGACCTTGCTGATGCTACGCGTTCCTGCAAACGCCACGCCAGCCGCCACCGCGCCGCCGTCAGCAGCTTGGATCGTGTCGATCCGGCTCATCGTCTTGACGACGGGATTCGCCGTCCAGCCCTGCTCCTCCCAGATCGCAACATAGTGATGATCGATCACCTCGATCCGATCCAGCCATTTCAGGCTCTTGAACCCGTACAGCCCGATCATCTCCACGCGGACGGGCGCGCCATGCACAGGCGGCAGCGTCTGACCGTTCATCGCATACGCGATCAAGCCGTGCTCAAGGCCATAATCCAGCGCGATGCTCTCGCTGTAGCCATCGCGCCCATAAAACACCACTTCCACCGCGCCATCTTGCAATCCGGCCTTATCCAGCAGCGTTTTGAGTGGCACACCGGACATCAACGCCGTGCTGATCATGTTGCCACCCACCGGATTACTGATGCACTGCCGCGTCAGCAATTCGTCGGTGCGCGGCATGGCTTGCAGCTCGTCCAAGGACAAGGTGAATGGATTACGCACAAGACCGTCCACCGTTAGCGACCAATCGACGGGCACATCAGGGATCGGCGTCGGGAATTTCCGCATCTCGTAGAAATTCTCTACCGGCGTGATCTCCGGCGATAGCTCCGCGATGTCGAAACCCGCCACACGCGCCGATGGTGGTGTGAAATCAAACAGCTTGCGGATCGTCTGCGCTTGCGCCACCTTCATCTCGGAGATCACCGTCGGAATGCCCTTGATCACGCTGACAGCCAAGCCGCCGAGCGAAAAAATCGCCAGCCGTTGTAGCACTTGTCGCCGCCCGATATTGACGCGCTCTTGCACGGTATCCCGCCGTGCCATCAGCTCGATCAGCAAGCCCGTCAGCAGCAGCGGTTGCGTTTCGATCACGCTCAGGCCGAACACCACCTGCACGATCAGCGGCATGGCGATACACGCCGCCAGCATCGCCACGCCCCGCAGACGTTCGCCCCAGCGGGCAATGATGGCGCGGTAAATCAACCCGTCGATCAGGCCAAGGCAAGCGATCAGCATGACGCCGCCCAGAATTGCCGAGGCCAGCGAATACGGGCCGAGCCAATTTATCAACGTCAGGGCGATGTTAGCGTCACTCGTCTCGATGATGTAATTCGCCACACTGAGCGGTGGATAGGTGAGACCGAACAGGAGATGCAAGGGCAGCAGCGCGGCGAGAATGATGATGACTGCTGCCCCACCCGCTAAGGCTGATCCGATCCATAGGGGGGCATTGAAACTTGGCCGTTTGACTGGTCTACCTGAGCGCCTAAATTGGGAAATCCGCATGACTACTACAGTGCCTTGTTCAGGGTAAGCCGGATAAGATCGTTGCACTGCCCATCAATCCGATCTTACAGCAATCACCAGAAGGGCAGCATAACTATTCGTGCTTACCGAACTTTAGCAACTTCCAGCCATTCATACAAAGCGCTTTTGGCACGTTGGCGCAAAGCAAGGTTCAGGCTCAGGTGTCCCGTCGCGTCTGCCACGATGGTCAAGCGCATCAACAGGTCGTCCTCAGCACTGAGACCGAGCGCCACATACGCTTGCCCAGTCCCGACTTGGCGCGTCGTGTGCAAGCCTTCGACGACCGTCAGCCGACTAAGCGTGCGGACGAGGTCTTCATAGCGCGGACGCAGCGCGATCTCCAGCGGGCCATAGCTGGCGGAGATCGTCACGTAAATGCCTTCCCGCCGTAGCGCTAATCTCGGCTGATCATCGTCCTCAGCATTTAGAAAAAATTCTAAGCTGTCTGATTCCGGGTTATTTCGGTGGGTATCAAGGGATTGGAAGTTGCGCATCGTACAGGAACTCCAACTGCGGAAGATAATGTTGTGAATTATAGCGCAAAGTCAGCCATCACAATCATCTTTACATTGTGAAATTTATCTCATTGCGCGTGGGAGGCATGATTCGCTAGGCATTTTCCCAAGCGTGTTAAGTCAGCGTCGGGAAGCCTTAACCTGAAGATCAACGGGCTTAATCGGGTTATCGTCTACTGTAGCCATGAACTTTTATCCCAATCAATTTTCGTTGTTAATCCTCCTTGCGCTTAAGGCAGATCAACCCGGTGGCAACATCGGGTTGATCGTCTCAGCGACACGTCAGTCTACTAACGAAAACTGCGGCACGCGCACGCCGGAAGTATCCGTCGAATTCTTGAATGTCAGGAATTCGGATTGAGTTTCCCGCACGGTCACCGTGTGCGGCGTGCCATGTACCGCGAACACAATCCGCCACTGCTTCTCGCCCACTGCCTCACTGCTCACGAAACGAAGCGTATCGATGCCCGTAAATCCGGTTTGCTGCCGGATGAAGTGTTCTGCCGCTTGCACATGCTCAGGATACGCACCCCGCCCGCGCAGATATTTGGCGAGTAATTGACCTTGGCGATACGACTCGACAAATTCAGCCGCCGCGCTTGGATCCATCCGCCCGTAGCAAATCCCCGCTGGCAAAAATACGCCCGTCCCTGCGAAGCGATGCCCACCGATGTGCGAGGTCGTCCATACCGTGTGCTGCAATCCGATGCTTGCCAGATACGTGCTCATCGCCTCGTAGATCGGGAGGCCGGATCGGGCGCAGCAGCGATCCCGTTTGCCGTTCGCACAAATCAGATATAACGGCTCATCGCTCAGGTTAGCGGCATACTGCGGATCGCCCGCCGCGACTTTCGTCAGGTCAATCTTGAGCAAGTCTTCATAGTCTGCTAACTGGAATTTGTACAACAGCGGATCGACATCCCGCCCTAAGGCCACGAAGAACGAGTAACCCGGCGTTTTAGGGCGTTCCTTGCCCACGCGGATCAACTGCATTCGTGATTGCGGCACTGCCTTGAGCGCCGCTGCCAGATGCGCTCGAACCGCGTCGGGCAGTTGGACTTCGGCGAACGCTTCCACGCCAAAAACCTGATCGGTTTCCAATACGAACCACACATCGACGCGGCTCGCTGTCGCCATCAAGGGTTCGCCAACCTGCATAGACATTTCCGCGCAAAGGATCGGCGCGGTGGATGATTCACTCATGCATCAGCCTTCCTGATCGAAGTATCTGCGATTGCCATAATGCTATCGTGCCTGTGTGCATTCGTGCAGTGTCAGTCGGCCTGACTGCTTGATCGCACATAAATTCAGAATTGTTATAAGCATCCGAACAGCCAGCTTCGTGATTTATACTAAAGACAATTTCCTAACAATTAAATATCGTTCTGCTATTGATAATACGTTCCATATCCACTATACTTACCAATATGGATGAGTGACTCCTATCCTCAAGGAGGCGTCTCCATGCTCTGATGTCTATGCACACCATCGAGCGTCGGTTCCCGCTGATTTCTGTTGTTAGGCATCCTTGACCAACATCACCCGACACTGCTGCGTGGGCAGCCGCATCAACCCATGAGGATATGGTTGCGCTGTGAGTACCTTACCAACTTCATAAAGAGCACCAATTCACCGGCTAGTGAATGTGTTGAAAACGTCCCTGCATCTTACTGACAACGGGATCGGGTCTGAGAACTTGTCTTCACTTAGCACTAAGGACTAAGCACTTTCCTTGTAGCCCTGTTAACCCTGTTATTAGCCCTGTTCCTATTGGTTCAGAATGGCTCATCTTAGCGTAAAATTGGGTGCGCTCTGATTTTTCCCTGTTAAACAGGGTTAACAGGGCTGCTCTCTGGTTCGCTTTACAGAGAACAAGATCAGGGCATGAGGGCTTGTCTTTACTTAGCACTCAGGACTAAGCACTAAGCACTTTTTCCTCAACGATCCCGCTCTGAGCAGCCAACGGGATCATTGGAGGGAGCATCTTCCTGCCGCTAGGGGATCGAGCCTTCTGCGCCTCGCCGTGCGGGGGTTGGATTGGGGGGTGAGCGCTTCCTGCCCCGCGTCCATTTCGCCCATGTGCCAGCGATGCCCTGTGGGAACAGCATCACCACCACGATGAACGCGACGCCAAGGATCAGGTTCCACGAGTCGCTCAGGTTGACTTCCAAGTCACCGATGTTGAATGGGCTGCGCAGCAAGCGGTCGCTCATATGCAATGCCGTCGCGCCGATGATCGGCCCGCTGAACGTGCCTGCCCCGCCGATGATCGTCATCAGCAGCGGATCGACGGTATAGCTCACCGCCAGCACTTCCGGCCCCACCTTCTTCTTGAGGATGATCTGGAACATGCCCGCTGTACCTGCCAGTACCGCCGCCATGATGATCGCCACCAGCTTGAAGCGCAGTGTATGATAGCCAATCGCGCTGGCACGTTCCTCGTTCTCGCGGATCGCCAGTAGCACCGCGCCCGTCGGGGAAGTCATCAATCGCCGGATGAACACAAAGGTCAGGAAGCAAAAGATCAGTGTGATGTAATACACGCTCAACCGACTCTGACTCGGATCGAGCCACGCGGGCAGCGTCTGGATCGAGAACCCATCTTCGGCGTTAGTGGCGGGCAAGCGCGAGAAGTAGATGTAGAAGGCTTCTGCCACCGCCAGCGTGAACATGGTGAAGTACACGCCACGCAAGCGCAGCGACACAAGGCCAACAATCAAACCAAGCACCGCGCACACGGCTAATCCGAGCGCCAGCCCGACGATCCAGCCCGTGCCCTCGCCCAGTCCGGCGCGTTCCAGCATGATGCCCATCAAGTAGCCGCCCATGCCGAAGAACAGCGCGTGCCCGAACGAGATCACGCCCGTAAAGCCGAACAACAGGTTATAGCTCATCGCCAGAATGCACAGGATGAACACTTCGCTGAACACCGATTGCCAGTACACCGACTGCCCGCGCTGCAAGAAGCGGTCGCCGCGCTGGATGCCCAACGCGCCATCGCCTGTCACTGCCGTCACGATGAACGGGAACGCCACCAAGCTAACGAGGATCAAGATCAACAACCAGTTCGAGCGCAGTGTCCGCATCCAATACGTCATATCGCACTCATCCGCTGCTGTCGAAACGCCTGTTGTACCATGTATAGTCTCGTTAGAGACTTCGTAGGGTAAGCCCGACGTTTTAACGTCGGGGGCTCTTGCGGAGTGCGCATCATGTGCTCTCCTTCCCGAACAAACCGCCCGGTTTCAGCAGCAATACCAGCATCAGCAAAATCATCGGCGTGATGCTCTGCCACACGGGCTGATTCAAGTATTTGATGGTGAACTGTGATACCACCGCCACCGCCAATCCGACCAGAATACTGCCAATCGCTGTGCCTTCGTAGCTGCCCAAGCCGCCGATCACCACCACCGCGATGGCGGGCAGGAGGTATAAGTTGCCTAAGCCAATCGAGATGCCCAAGAACGGCGCTGCAATTGCCCCGCCGAAGGTCGCCACTGCGCATCCGAGCGTGAACACCAGCGTGAACACCAACCGCACGTTGATGCCGAGCGCCTCGACCATCGTACTGTCTTCCACGCCCGCGCGGATGATGATGCCGAGCCGTGTCCGCTGCAACAGCAGGGCGATGCTCACGATCAGCAGCGCGCCGATGGCAATCACGAACAACCGATACACGCCGAACTGCTGCCCGACGAACTCGAACTTGGCACTCAGCAGCCCGAATGTGCTCGTCCAGCTATACGGCGTGGTCGTCCAGATCGCCTTGATCGCTTCGGTCAGCACAATCGACACGCCAAAGGTAAGCACAATCTGGAAAATCGGGCGGCTGTACAGCGGGCGCAGCAGTCCCCGCTCGAAGAACGCGCCGAGGACTGCGCCGACGACCACCGCCACGAGGATTGCGGCGATAAACCGCAGTGTCGGGTCGGGGATCACGTTCAGGACGGCGGGTGAATGGAATGTCGCATAGCTCAAGTACGCGCCGAGCATGAAGAACGTCCCTTGTGCGAAGTTCAGCACGTCCATCAACCCGAACACGATGGACAAGCCCGATGCCACGAGGAACAGCAGCATCCCTTGCAGCAAGCCCGATAGCACCGTGATCGCGAAGCTGCCCGGATCGGGCGAGGTCACAAAGCTGAAGGCCAGCAGCACTACGACGATCAGGCCAGTAGTGGAATACGAGGTCAAGCGCGGTGTTTTCAGTGTTTTGATCATGCCGCCCCCAAATACCGGTGGATCAGCGCGGGGTCTTGTGTCAGACTCGCCATCTCGCCCGCGTGGACGCTGCGCCCCTCCTCGATGATCGTGTAGCGGTCGGCTAGGTGCCGCGCCACGATGAAATTCTGCTCAACCAGCAGTACGGTCGTCTGTTTCGCCAGCGTGCGGATCGCGTGCATCAGGCTTTCGATGATCACCGGCGCGAGTCCTTCGCTCGGCTCATCGATCAGCAGCAAGCGGTTCTCCGGCACCAGCGCCCGCGCAATCGCCAACATCTGCTGCTGTCCGCCGGAAAGCTGCCCGCCGGGGAGCGTATACAACCGTTTGAGGTCTGGGAACAAGTCGAAGATGAAGTCAATCCGCTTTTTCAGGTCGCCGCTGCTCCGCTCTGCGATCTCCAAATTCTCGCGCACGGTCAGCGCCTTGAAAATGGCGCGGTGTTCTGGCACAAAGCCGATGCCTAACCGCGCGATGTCGTAGGGGCGCTTGCCGACCAGATTTTGCCCTTCAAACAAAATTTCGCCCCGGCGCGGCGCGGTCAGTCCCATAATGCTCTTGAGGGTGGTCGTTTTGCCCGCGCCGTTGCGCCCCAATAGCACGGTAATACTTTGCGCGGGGACAGCCACCGACACGCCCTGCAAGATGTAGAACTGTCCGATATAAGTGTGGATGTCGCGCACTTCAAGGATGTTGTTCATCGTCCTCATTCCAATAACGCGTTCGTGGCGCTGTCAGCCTCAAGGAGTCTTAAAATCGCCATACAATTCGCCCAGATACGCGCTCTGCACAGTCTTATCGGCGCTCACCTCGCTCGGCGTGCCGTTCGCCAGCACCGCTCCCTGATGCATCACGGTGATGCTGTCCGAAATATTCATCACCACGTTCATATTGTGCTCTACCAGCACGATGGTCTTGTTGCCGCGTCCATGTACGCTGCGGATCAGATCGATCAGTTCGGGTACTTGCTCGGTCGCCATGCCAGCGGTCGGTTCATCCAGCAGCAGCAATTCGGGGTCAGCCGCCAGCAAAATCGCCAATTCCAGCTTGCGTTTGCCGCCATGCGGCAGGTTCGCCGCCAATGTCAGTGTCTGGTCTTTCAGCCCGACCATCTCGATCACGGCGTGGGCGCGGTCAAGATAATGTTTGAACGAGTCCGCGCGCTGCCACAAACGGAAGCTGCCACCGCCCGTTGCCTGCACCGCCAACCGCACATTTTCCAGCGCGGTCAGGTTCGGGAACAGGTTCGTGATCTGGAACGAGCGCCCCATCTTCAGATGGGCGCGCCGATGCACCGACAACCGCGAGATGTCTTGCCCGTTGAAGATCACATGACCGCTGGTAGGCTGATATCTGCCCGTGATCAGGTTAAACAGCGTGGTTTTGCCCGCGCCGTTCGGCCCGATGATCGAGTGGATCGTGCCCCGTTCAACGTTCAGGCTGACGTCCGCCACCGCGACCAAGCCGCCGAACTCTTTGCGCAGATGCTGTGTTTCGAGGATCGCCGCCATAAAAATGCTTTCTTCTGTCTCACAAAATCTAAACGGCTGGGTGCTAGGCCGAATTTTCTCAGCACGAAGCACCCAGCACGAAGCACTAACTTTGCTTACTTCTTGGAAATCTTCTCCATGAAGGCATCATTCATCGCGCAGCGGTCAGCGGGCGCTTCGCACGGCGGGATGATGTCCAGCGCGGGGACTTCCTGAAGCAGTTCGTAGTACTTCTGATCAGGATCATCCAGATTCACCAGCTTAGCGATGTACATCGGCACCAATGCCTGATGGTCGCCCGGACGGATGTAGTACGTGCCCTTCGGCCCTTCGAACGTCATGCCTTCCAGCGCGGGGATCATGGCCTTGGGCGTGGGATCGCCCTTGGTGGTTTCCAACGCCGCTACCAAGGCTTGCGCTGTCGCGAACGAGCACTCGGTAAACAGGTCAGGTACATCGTTAAACTGCTTCTTGTGCTCGGTCACTAACCAGTCATTGATTTCGTTCTTGGGGAAGCTGTAATGGTAGACAATCCAGCTCGTGTTGCCGATATTGCTGGGGTCGCTCACCTTGACGATGTCATTGGAGTTGAACGCGCCGATGACCGACATCTTATTCTTGACGCCCAGTTCTTCGATCTGCTTGTACAGCGCCACGCTGGTATCGCCCGCCCAGATCGGGATCACGGCTTGCGCGCCAGAATCGAGCACCTGTTGCAGATACTGCGTGAAGTCGCTGGTTTCCAGCGGCGCGTAGATCGTGTCATGCACGAATTCGAGGCCAGCCGCCTTGAACACGGCCTCAAACGCTGCCGCCGAAGCGCGTCCGAACTCGTAATCTGCCGCGAGGATGACGAACTTGGTCATGCCGCTGCTCTTGGCATAGCTGACGAACGCCAGCGAGTCCTGATACGTGTTGCGGCATACGCGGAAGGTGTTCACGTTGAAGCCTTTGCCCGTGATTGCTGGCGATGCGCCGGGGGCAGCCATCAGGATCACATCGCTATCGACGGCGACTTGCTGCACAGCCACGACCACGCCGGAGCTTGGCGAACCGACGAGCAGTTCAACGCCTTCGGTCTCGACCAATTCACGCGCTTGGCTAACGGCGGTTTCTGGCTTACCGGCATTATCGCGCTCCAGTACTTCGATCTTGCGACCAGCGACTTCCATCGTGCCGTTGGTGGCGTACTGCAAGCCGAGGTTGAACCCGTTCGAAAGCTCGACGCCGTACAGCGCCAACGCGCCGGTCTTATCCGTGAGCAAGCCGATCTTCAGGGTGTCCTGAGCGCGGCTAACCTGCGCGGGCGCACTGGCGACACCCATCGCCAGCGCTGTCAAAAGGACGAGGCTGAGTTTACGTAACATCTCTTCGTTCTCCTTACAGAAATTGACTTTATCATCTTGGTTGCGCTGTGCCCATCACTAGGCGGCAGCCCGTTATTCAGGGGCAAGGACGGTAGCTTCACCCTCTACCACCGTCACGCCGTCCTGATTGACACACGTCGTTTTTAGAGTGGCGATGCGTTTTGCCTCACGGTAAGCGGTGACTTCCACCGTCGCCGTGATCACATCACCGATGAAGACAGGCGCTTTGAACGCGACCGTTTGCCCCAAGTAGATCGTGCCGGGGCCGGGGAGTTCATTCGCCAACACCGCCGAGATCAAGCCCGCCGTCAGCATCCCATGCGCGATGCGTTTCCCGAAGCGCGTGGTCTTAGCGAACTCATCATCCAGATGGATCGAGTTGGTATCGCCCGTCGCCGCCGCGAACCGCTCGATCATCTCGGATGTCATCGTGGTGGTGCGGCTGGCGCGCTGTCCGATAGTTAATGTCATGCTTCCTCACTACGTAAATTGGTCACGGAGTTCGCGCTTCAAAATCTTGCCCGCCGCTGAAATCGGCAGCGCGTCCATGAATTCGACCGACTTCGGCACCTTGTAAGCGGCGAGACGTTCCTTCAGGTGCGCGATCAAAACATCAGGAGTTACGGTTTGACCCTGTTTCAACACCACACACGCCTTGCCGACCTCGCCCCATCTGGCGTCCGGCACGCCGATCACGGCGCACATTTGCACGCTCGGATGCTGGTACAAGGCTTGCTCGATCTCGGCAGGGTAGACGTTCTCACCGCCGCTGATGAACATGTCCTTTTTGCGATCCACGATGAAGAAGTAGCCTTCCGCATCGCAGCGTGCCAGATCGCCTGTGTGGAACCAGCCTTGCGTATCGATCACAGCCTTCGTAGCTTCAGGGTTGCCGAAGTAGCCGGAGAACATCGACTGCGCTTTGAGCACCAGTTCCCCGATCACGTCCGCTCCCAACGGCTGGTTAGCATCATCCACGATCCGCGCGTCCACGAAAAAGTTAGGTCGCCCGATGCTGCCCGCCTTACGGATCGCGTCTTCCGGCGCGAGCGCGAAGATGCCGGGGCCGAATTCCGTCATCCCGAAGCCTTGCTTAAAGCGCACACCTTTTTCCCGCCCGAACTGCTCGACCAGCGAGACGGGCAGCGGTGCGCCGCCGCTGGTGCAGAAGCGCAGTCCGCTCAGGTCGGCGCTGCTCCAGTTCGGCGCGGTGGTCAGCAGTTGGTACATCGTTGGCACGCCCGCGAAGAAGGTCGCCTTATACTGCTGGATCAAGTCCAGCACTTGCGCCGGATCGAAGCGCCGCACCAGCACCGTCGTCCCGCCGAGGATCATCAGCGGCAGCGTATACACGAGCAAGCCGCCCGTGTGGAACATCGGGAACACGTTGACCGTCACATCCTCATGCCGGACGTCGTGAATCACCGTGTTCAGCGAGTTCCACGCGATCATGCGGTGGCTGATCATGGCGGCTTTGGGCAAGCCTGTGGTGCCACCCGTGAACAGCAGCACCGCCGTATCTTCGGCTTCCAAGCCTTCCGTACTGATCGGCATGTTAGGCGTGGCTTGCAGCGTCGTCTCGAAGTGCAGACTGCCCGCCGTGCTCTCGCCCTCGATGTGCAGCAAATGCATCGGATAGTCGGCTTGCACCTGTGCCACCTTCTCCGCGTGTTCCTGCGAGAAGATCATGGCTTTGGGCGTCGTCTGCTGAACGAGCGCGCCCAGTTCACGCCAGTGCAACCGCCAATTGAAGCAGGTCAACATCGCGCCGAGCTTGCCGCACGCGAAGAATGCGTCGAGGAATTCCACGCCATCGTGCGCCACGATGCCCACGCGGTCGCCTTTGCTAACGCCAGCTTCGACTTGCAACCAGTTCGCTAGTCGGTTGGCGCGGTCATTCAACTGGGCATAGGTGAAGCGTTGATGTGGCGTTTTGCCAGCATCGATCACCGCCAGTTGATCCGGCGTGTAGAGGGCGCGGCGTCCGGCAATATCCCCGACGTACATCACTTACCTCTGGATGTGCTGGTGGAAGGCCGCGTTGAATTCGTTCGGCTTCTCGATGTAAGGCGTGTGACCGCACTCATCGAAGACGATCTCTTGATACTCGCCGCCCGCTGCCTTGTATTTATCCAGCATCGCCCGCACCTGACCGACCATTGGCTGCGGCGGGAACACATCCGCACCGGGCCAACCGGGGATCGCGCCGATGGAGCCGAGGAAGCCAAGATCGAACAACGAGGTATCGCTCACAATCTGGTCATCTTTGCCGCGAATCCACAGTACGGGCGGCTTCGGGCTGATGTTATAAATCCGGCTGACATCGCCCGCATACTTCGGAGACAGCGCGTTGGCTGGCCCCCACACACCCGGCGCGACATTAGGCCAGTTCGCGGAAGGCGTTAGATCGCCCGGATATTCGCGATCCCCAATGTGCTCCGACATCAGCGAAGTCAATAGCTCTTCTTCGCGGTCAGATTTGAACGGCGGCTTCCAGTAGAAGTTGTTCATCACGGTACGGGGCGCGGTCTGCGACTCCGTGCCGCGTTCGCCCGCTTTCATGAGTTTGGCAAATTCGGGATTCACAATCCCGCCGCCCGATCCGGCGAAGTCGTCATAGCAAGGTATGCCATCGACACCTTTGCTGCCGCAGAACCCATACGGCGATCCCGGCGCGGCAACGGTCACGGTGAGGATACGCGGGGCATAGTCGATCATGAACTGCCACACAACGGAACCGCCGAGCGAGTGCCCCACCACATGCGCTTGCTGGATATTTAACGTATCGAACAACGCCGCCAGATCGTCGGAGAAGTCGCCCATGCCGCGCGTCGCATCGATCTTCTTGTTCGGATCGGCATCGCCATAGCCGCGTTGATCAGGCGCGATGGCACGATATTTGGCGGGCAGCGCCAACATGGTATCTTCCCAATAGGTCGCGGAGGATGCGTTGCCATGAACGAACACGACGGGAATACCCGACTCTGAACCGCTGAACAGTACACGGGTCGTTAATCGCGAGGTAGTGATTGTTTTGGCAGTGATGCCCGGTAACGTAGGAATCGGCATGAAACAAACTCCTTAAAGATGACGCTCAACGATGTAGTTGCATTATTTCACGAACATCAAACGCAAATCGCGCTTGAGTACTTTGCCCGCTGCGTTGCGGGGCAGCAGGTCGATCACCGCCATGTGCTTTGGCGTCTTATACTTCGCCAACCTATTCGCGCAGAAAGCCGTGACCTCGCTCATATCGAGCGACTGACCGGGCTTCAGCACACAAATCGCCATCCCGGATTCGCCCCAACGCTCATCCGGCACACCAATGACCGCCACATCCGCGATCTGAGACATCTGGAACAGCACTTGCTCGACTTCGGCGGGGTAGACATTCTCGCCGCCGCTGATATACATATCCTTATAGCGATCCACGACGTAGATGCAGCCTTCTTCATCGACCGTACCTGCATCACCTGACCGCAGCCAACGGTTGCCGAATTCATCCTTGAAAAAGCTCGTCGCATTGGCGTCAGGACGGTTCCAGTAGCCCGGTGTGATGTTCGGCCCGCCGATGCACACTTCCCCGATCTCGCCCGGAGCCACATCCTGTAAATCTTCGCGGATGACGCGCACACGGGTATGCAGCAGGGCTTTGCCCACCGAGGTCGGTTTTTCGAGCGAACGTCGTTTATCGCTCAGGAAGACGGTCGGGCTGGTTTCCGTCATCCCGAAGCCTGTTTGGATCACGATTCCGCGTTCGGCGTAAGTCTTGAGCACAGGGACGGGCATCGGTGCGCCGCCACAGCCCCATGAGCGAACGCGGCTCAGGTCGGTGCTGGCAAACTCTGGATGCTGGCTGAGGAACAGGTAATTGGCGGGCACGCCGAAGAAGTGTGTCACCCCAAGCGCCGCATCGCCCAAGGTCTTGAGCGTTAAATCTGGCTCGAATTGGCGGGCGACGATATTGGTGCCGCCCAGATGAAAGACCGGATTCGCGTACAGGTTCAAGCCGCCCGTATGGAAGGTAGGCAGCACCACGTAATGCACACTGTCGCAGTTCAGACCGCTCGGAATGCTGATGTTGGTGGCGTTCCAGAATGTCATCCCGTGTGTGATCAGCACGCCCTTGGGATGCCCCGTCGTGCCCGCCGTGTACATGATCGTGATCGGCACGTCATGCGTCGTCTGCGCATCCATGACGATGCGGACAGCGCTGCTCTTGATGGCGTCCTCGTAGCTTGGCGCATCGTCGCTGCCGCGCTGGTGAGCATCCATCCGCAGTCGATGCTTTACCCCGGAACCAACGAGCAGCGGCGGAATGCGCGCCTCAAACTCGGCGTCGTATACGATCCCGACTGCGCCCGCATCATTCAAGATGTAGAGCAGTTCGGGTTCCGCCAAGCGCCAATTCAACGGCAGCATCATCACGCCAAGTTTGATGCAGGCGAACTGAAACTCGAAGTAGTCACTCGAATTCTTGGCGAGGATGGCTACCCGATCCCCTGTGGAAAGTCCCCATGCCGAGCGCATGTAGCCTGCCAACCGCGCTGCCCGATCATTGAATTCGCCATACGTAAAGTGCCGTCCCGTGCCTTGATCGATGACGGCGAGCTTTTCCGGCGTCCTATCCGCGTGAAACGCGATCCAATCAGATGCAAGTGTCATAAAATTCTTTTATCCCCACCGCACACAAATGGCGCTCCACGTATAACCCGTGCCCGCGCCTGCCAATACGATCAAGTCACCCGGCTTGATCTTCCCTTGCTGCAAGCCAAGTTGCAGCGCCAACGCCTGATCGACGCTCTGGACGTGCCCGTAATCTTCGAGATAGATGCCCTGTTCCGGCTTCAGGCCAAGCGCCGAAAGAATTTCCAAGTAAAAGGAGCGCTTCATATGCACCAGACCGATGAAAGCGACATCGGCTAAGGTAGCGCCGCTCTTTTCGACGGCTTCGCGGATCACACGGGTAAAGTTGGGCAGGGATGTTTCGCCCAGCCGTTCCGCCATGTAGTCAGCGTTGCGCACATCCAAGCGCCCATGCACATCGCCAATGATCTCCGCCGAGCCATCGGGAATCGCGTCGGTGGTCAGCATGACCGTTTCCGACAGACTGCCATCGGTGAAGGCCGATGCGCCCAGAATCAAGTTGCGCGTAGCCTTACGCTGCAAAACCATCGCGCCGCCGCCAGCGCCAAAATTGAACATGAAGCGGGAGCGCGGGTTCTGGAGATTGATCAGGTCGTTCTCGCGGCTGCCCGCCGCCAATAGCACGTAATTGAGGGCGGGATCGGCTTGCATCATGCTAGACGCTATGTTCATCGCAATCGGCGCGCCCGCGCATAACGCGTACATCTCGAAGGCGTAGGCGTTCACCGCGCCAACGTTATATTGAATCTTGCCCGCCGCGTTCCATACCACATGATCTTTGTGCTCGCTGCCGTGCGAAATCACCATATTGATCTGGTCAGGGCGGATGCCAGCCTCGGCGATCGCCATTTGCGCGGCGCGGCTTGCCATCTCGCTCACGCTGTCATTCGCGCCCGCCACATGCCGCTGCCGGATGCCCATTTTGTCGCGCAGCACTTCTTCCGGAATGCCCGTCCGCGCGACGAGATCAGCCGCCGTCTCGATCTGGGATGGGAAGTAGGTGCCGAGGCCGATGATTCCTACGGGAACGCTCATGCTTGTTTCGTATCTCCCAACAAATCGTCAATCAACAGGACTAAGGTTTCCGGCAAAAAGGGCTTGCACACATACGCTGTACAGCCGATCATCTCGCCAATCCGCATATCCGAGTCGTTCGTACGTCCGGTCACGGCGACGATGGGTGGCGCGGCTGTCCCGCCTAGCTTCCGCCGGAGCAGCGGGACGACCGTGCGTCCATCGATGTCCGGCAGATCGAAATCCAACAAGATCAGGTCGGGGCGGTCTTCACGCGCTAACTTCGCCGCTTCCAACCCTAGCCCCGTGTGCCGCACCTTGTAGCCCGCCTTCGTCAGCGTGCGGATGATCAGGTCGGCATGGTCGTCGTTGTCTTCCACCAGCAAGATGTACGCCATCACCGCACCCTGTGGGCTATGTCACGGACGAATTGGTCGGCATCTTCGACACCGACGAGCACCGGAATATGCTGCGATTCCGCGCTGTGCCGCATTTTGAGCAACCAGTCACTGTCCTTGACTTGCCACAGCACGATCAGATCGGGAGCGAGGCTGACGACCATTTCGTAAGCGTGCTGCGCGTGTTCCGCCAGCAAGACCTGATAGCCACGCTGCTCTAGCAGTTGTCGCAGGGCATCCTGTGCTGACCGTTCCGCCATCAGTAGAATAAACGGCGATTCGGCGGGTTCGGGCACCTGAAAGATACTGACCGCGCCACGTGCGGGAGCAGCCGCTGGACGGCTCTGATTCTGGGCGATGGGCAGGGTGAAGCTGAAGACGCTGCCTTCCCCCAAAATGCTAGTGACGCTCATCTGCCCGCCTTGCATCCGCGTCAACTGCTGGCTGATGTTCAAGCCTAGCCCCGTGCCGCCGTAGCGCCGATGCAGGTCACTGTCGTCCTGATGGAAACGCTCGAACAAGGTGGACAGCCGCTGCGTGGGGATGCCGATGCCGGTATCGGTGATCGATACGCGGATATTGTTTTGCTCCACCTCCGCGCTCAAGGTGATGTGCCCCGCTTTGGTGAACTTGATGGCGTTGGACATCAGGTTCAGCACGATCTGACGCACCCGCAGTGGATCCGCCCACGCCAAGGGCAACGCATCCGCGAGCTGGCTGCGCAATTCAATCGGTTTGTCACGTAGCAGCGGCGTTGAACTGGTCAGGACATCGTTCAGGATGTCGGCTAGATCGACGCCAGCCAAGCGCAGTTCGAGCTTGCCCGCCTCGATCTTGCTGAGATCGAGGATGTCGGTGATGAGCCGCAGCAGATAGTTGGTGTTGTCGAGGACGATCTGAATATCTTTGCGGTAAATATCCGGCAGCGTGTGCCCTTCATAGATGGCGGAGTTATTGAGCATTGAACTGGCATACCCGATGATGACATTGAGCGGCGTGCGGAGTTCGTGGCTCATGTTGGACAGGAAGACCGTCTTGGCCTCGCTCATCTGCTCGGCGTGCTGCTGCGCCGCCGCTAGCTTCTTAAGCGCCGTATCGCGTTCGGCAATCAGTTCGCGTAGTTGGGCATTGGCGTCTTCGAGTTCGGAGGTACGGGCGTTGACCAATTCTTCGAGGTGCTCACGATGGCGCACCAATTCGGCCTCTACCTGCCGCCGCTCATGGATTTCGGCCTCGATCTGGCTGACATGACGCGCATTCATCATCGCCAACCCGATGGTTTTGCCGATGGCAAGCAGCGTTTCGCGCTCTAAGGGCGTCAGGATATGCGTATCTTCGAAGATCAGATTGGCAGCGCCGATGGCTTGGCCTTTGAACAGCAGCGGGAAGGAGATGCAGCCCGTCACGCCTTCTTCGAGCAGAGCTTGTTTGACGCGCGGTTCGAGTTGTTCGTTGTGGGCGAGATCGTAAGTGGTGACGATGTCACAGCAGGTGACGGTAAACCCCGTCAGGCTGCCTGTGACGGGCAGACGACTGCCAACCTTCAACGTCGCTTCGCTGAAGCCGCGCCATGCGACGATGTTCAAGTAAGAATCGGCATCGTTGAGCGTGAACAGGGCGACGGACTTGACGGGAATGTACTCAGCGAGGACTTCAACTGCTTGCTCAACCAAGGTGGCGAGATCGAGATGGCGATAGACAGCATCCGCTATCGCGTTGATGGTTGCCAACGATTTGGCTCTGGCCTCAACGCCACTTTCGTGTATCCACGGGGTGCGGTTGATCTCTTCCCGTAAGCGGTCGGACGTGTTCATCAAAAATTATCTAACACAAAAATCTTTAGAAACATTCCGCCTTATTATAAAGGTGGAATGTTGCAGAAGTTTGGCATCTGTGTTGCGATTGTGTGGCAAAGCGCAAAAAATCATCGGCTGGTTTTCCTCTCGTTGCGACTACTGGATGTTGGTGAAAACGCACGACTCACATGAAACTTATCAGAACGAACCTCCCCGCGCCCAGATCGTGGCTATAATTACAATGGATGTTCACACGATACCATTGAGGCACCTTATGAAACGCATTGCCGTAATGACAAGCGGTGGTGACGCGCCGGGCATGAATGCCGCCATACGCGCCGTCGTCCGTTCCGCTTTGTCCAAGGGGTTAGAAGTCTACGGCATCCGGCAAGCCTATTCCGGCTTGTTAGCTGGCGATTTTGAGAAATTGACCAACCGCGAAGTCAGCGGTATTTTGCAGCGCGGCGGCACAATTTTGCAGACGGCGCGTAACGAGGAGTTCAAGACTCCTCAAGGGCAGCGGCGCGGGCTGCGGCGATTGAACGAGCACGGCATCGAAGGACTGGTCGTGATCGGCGGCGACGGCAGTCTGCGAGGGGCGCTGTCGCTCCACAAGCAGGGTTTTCCGGTGGTAGGCATCCCCGGCAGCATTGATAACGACATCTTCGGCACCAACATGAGCATCGGCGTCGATTCCGCCCTGAACATCATCCTTGATGCGCTTGACCGACTGCGCGATACCGCGTCCAGCCACGAGCGCGCGTTTCTGGTCGAGGTGATGGGGCGCAACTGCGGCTATCTGGCGCTGATGAGCAGCATCCTCGGCGGCGCAGAATTGACCATGATCCCCGAAAAGCATATGGAGCTGGAGGAGATCGCGGCGCGGTTGGAAGACGCCTACCTGCGCGGGAAGAACCACGCCATCGCCGTGATCGCGGAAGGCGCGAACGTCAAAATCTGGGACGTGCAGAAGTTCCTCGAAGCGCGCAATGTCGGGTTTGAGGTGCGCGTGACGATCCTCGGTCATATTCAGCGCGGCGGCAGTCCTACGGCCTTTGATCGGCTGCTGGCGACGCGCATGGGCGTGAAAGCGGTCGAATATCTGGTGGACAACACCTGTGGCGTGATGGTCGGCTTGGATGGGCGCGAGATGGCGGCGATCCCGCTGGAAGACGTGACCAGTAAGACCAAATCCGCTAACCTTGAATATTATGCGCTGGCGGATGTGCTGTCCCGATGAGTTCATATCGTGCAGCTTAGTACCAATCGGCGGCGGATTGCCGTCATACTCGTGGCTGTCGTCGGCATTGTGGCAGTCCTGTGCATCGCCGTTACCGCGTTTTTCGTGATCAGCGGGCGCACGTCGCCGTTGGAGTCGATCGCACTGCAAATCCGGCTGCGGATGGCGGGTGACGCCTTGAACAAGCCCGCTGGCACGGACGCCACCCCGTTTTGCTTCGTCGTCAACGCGGGCGAGAACGCCGCGACCATCGCTAACCGCTTGAAGGCACAAGGCGTGATCCTTGATGCTGACCTGTTCAGCACGTACCTGCGTTACTTCAACCTCGACAGCAAGCTGCAAGCAGCGACGTATTCGCTCAAGCGCAACCTGACGATCCCGCAGGTGGCGCATGTGCTGACCAACCCTGAGGAAAGCCTGATCACGCTGCGCATCATCGAAGGCTGGCGGGCGGAGGAGATCGCCGCGCTGCTGGACAAGACGCCGGGGTTGATCTTCAAGGGCGCGGATTTCCTCGCACTGGTCAGCAGTTCCAGCCCGCGCGAAGCATCGGTGCAGGAGTTCGCCGCGCGCAACGGGATTCCACAGGGGCGGTCGCTGGAAGGGTTCTTGTACCCCGCCACGTATACCCATCCGGCGTGCGGGACGGCGCAGTCGTTCCTCGACCAGATGCTGAACGCCTTCGACCGCTACGTGACCGCGCAGATGTATGCCGACACGCGGGCGAAGTCGATGACGATGTACCAGATGGTGACGATGGCGTCGATCATCGAGCGGGAAGCCGTGGTTGAGCAAGAGCGTCCCACCATCGCCAGCGTGTATTGGAACCGTTACACGAACGGGATCAGCGCGAACCCGAATCCCAACGTCCCGACGACGCTGGACGCCGACCCGACGATCCAATATGCGTTGGGCGACACGCGCACGCCGGGGACATGGTGGCCCCGCATCACCGCTAACGACTATCGGGGGGTGAACTCGCCGTACAACACGTACCTGAACGTCGGGTTGCCGCCGGGGCCGATTGCCAACCCGCGCGTTAGCTCGATCCAAGCTGCCATCTATCCGGCGCAAACGAACTACATCTACTTCCGCGCGAGCTGTGCTGCGGACGGCACCCACCAATTCGCGGCGACCTTCGATGAGCAACTCGCCAACGCGTGCAGTTGAGGGGAAGGAAGCAGTGCTAAGTGCTGAGTGCTTAGTCCTTAGTGCTGAGGAGAAGGCGGGAGGAAGTGCTAAGGAAGAATCAGCCCTCACCCCCAACCCCTCTCCCGCAAGGCGAGGGGCACCAGAGGGAGAGGCGGGGAGGCGCGCACTAGGGTTTGACTGCTCGTCCCTGAGGCGAGGGGAGGAACCCATATCTCCCACGCCCCTGTCGGTCGTGGCGAGGGGAAGCGGAGAATGATCCCTTGTGTTGATGGGGATGGCGTGGTCAGCGGGGATTCGCGGATCGATGATCCCTAAAATGATCCCGTTTGGTGATGTAGTTGACCCCATTTCAGGATTTGGAAGTGGGGTTTTGTGTTGTATAGGTAGGGTTGACGGCTCTGTATCGGCAGGTGCGTGGTAGGGGACGGTGGAGGCGGCGCACTCTACAAGCGCTTGATCCGGAGTCGATTCGAGCGCGGGTTGAGGCGAGGCCAGAGCGATGACGGCTTCCGTAGATAGCTCAGTAGATGTATTGGCAGGAGCAGGAGATGCGGCAACGGTAGGCGCGGGTGGCGTGCTCGACACCGTCATATAGGCTTGATACGTCGTTCCGCCATCCGCACTGACGCGGGCGGGAACGTAATTGGAATCGCCTTCACCGGGGAGATAGTAGCGAACGTTGGGACGGGGATTCACGATGGTGTACATGAGGACTCCTGAGACATACGGATGATTGGGGAGATGGACGAGGCCACCATTAGAGACGCACTAGCTGTGCGGTGAACGACCCGCTTTGCCTACGCGGAACCGACCAAGGAACAACCAGTTGATGGTCATCACCGCATGAACAAGACCGCCTGATCGGTGATGATTGAGAGAATACAACAGATTTTCTAACGCGTACAGACTTACATTTGTAAGCGTACAAATGTAAGCTTACAGATGTATGCATACAAGTGTACGCTTACAAATGTAAGGGGGGCTGAGCGCAAAATGCGTTTTGGTCGCCAGCCTAGCGGTGAAGCGCAAGTGTTCTGTTTGACGGGTAAGGCATGTGATGCAACTTTTCGAGAGTAGATTACGTACCTTATTGTGAGATCAGATGAAACCCTATGGTGAGATGGTTCTCGCCACGATTTTGTGTAAACTTGATCGCGAGAGCCATTCCCAAGACTGTAACGTATGAAGAGGCAAGCATGACAGACGAGCAAACCACCCAAGCAACCCCCAACAGCGAAGAAAATCCGCTGGAGAAGTTTTTGTATCATCAGCGCCGTGCCGCTGAAGCTGGTGCCAAGGCGTTAGCGGGCTGGATTCCGCCCGAAGTTCGCGAACACACCAAGGAAGCCGGTAAGGAATTCTTGATGTCGTTCAAGGTGCTGGTAGAAGGCGCGGCAAGCGTGATGGAACGTGAAGCCAACCGGATGCGCAACGCCGCCGAAGGGCACGACTCCGGACGCGCGGGCGACGGGCCGAGCACCACTGGTAAGACCAAAGTCAAGGTTGAAGTGAGCTAGGGCACTAGATACCCCTTCAACCTCACCCCCTGATCCCCTCTCCGCTTTGCAACGAGGGGGAAGCGTGGGACGACGTGGTGAGACAAGACTGACGTGAATTTGGTGTGCGCATAAAGGTCAGGTATCACGCTACCCGACGAGGGGCTACATGCATTTGATCAGGATCAGCGCGTTGAGTATGGTACTCTTTGCCCTGATCCTGATTGTGTTTATGCACCAACCTGCCAGCGATCCGCTGCCGATTTTTGCCCTGAGCGCCGACACCTGTCATCTGCCCTGCTGGTTCGGGATTGAACCGGGCAAAACTACACGCGGCGAGATGGAAGCCCGACTAGCGCAATCCCCCGATTTGTTCAGCGGCATTCAGTACATCAATATTTTCCCCAGCGGCTTCACACAATGCTGGCTGGTGAAGCCCTACGCATGGCGCGTGTGCATCGGAGAGGGACGCGATCCCAAGCAACTGATTTCCTTTTTGCAGTTTTTGCCACCACGCGGCACGGTTAGCTTGGGGGATATGATCCGATATTTCGGGAGGCCGACTTACACGTTTGGATGTCTGGCACACGCGACGCCAATAGCAAGTAATCCGTTCAGCGGGATGAATGTGCAGTTCGGGGGAATGATGCTGGTCACGGCGTATAATGCGGCGCAGAATGGGCAAGCGCTGACGCCGCAGATGAATGTGCAGACGATTACCTTGGGGCTGGGGACACCCGACGCGCAGCCCGCTATGATGGGGTTGCCGAAAGATCAGATATGGCGAGGATTCGGGATGCGGTCGGTTTATCCGGCGCGGTGTTCGTTCCCATGATAGCGATCCGTGATAGGGGTGCGTTAAAAGACCCCCCGTTGATGATGGTGGTTAAGAAATTCGGCAGGGAAACGGGGATTCGTCAGCAAGCCGCCCGATGTTCATTAGTCTGTCGCGCCAATAGGATAGAAACGAACTACGCTCGTATCAGCGGAGCGTATCCAGCGTTATTCATGAGGCAGATCAATGAAGGTGGTTAAGAAATTCGGCAGGCCAACGTGGATTCGTCGGCAGGCCGCCCGATGTTAATGGTGGTTAAGGAATTAGGCAGGCTAACGTGAGTTCGTCAGCAAGCCGCCCGACGTTAAAACGTGCGGGCTTAGAGAACGAAGTCCACTAAAGGGACTCAAGAAGAAGTATTAGCGTGATCGACGTATTCTCGTCTTATTTGGTGAAAGACCATCTACGTGAGACTTAGAAAACGAAGTCCCTCATCACCACCAATGATGTTATAGACCGGTGTGCGCTGAGGGTTGCTGCGTGGTAAGCCGAAGCTCAGGTTACGTTACTCAGGCTTTTGCCATATGGCAGGAAGCGGAATACCTGCGTCCGTGATACGCGTGATAAAAGCTGGTTTGATGCCTGTCGGGCGGATAAGCCGCGTGGCTTTTGAGGCTCCTGCACTTATTTCATCGAGTTTGAAAATATCGAAAAGGCCGAATGAAGTCTCATCACCTCCGCACACTTCGGTTAAGCGAGTGATTTTGCGCGAACCATCGCGTAGATGTTCGACATGGATGATGAGATTGATCGCTGAGGCAATTTCCTCGTGTATAGCGGATATAGATTGGGGTTTTCCTGCGGTTCCTGCGGCTTGCTCTAATTGGGCAATTGCATCCTGTGGGTCTTGCGCATTCATCGCCATGAGAACGCCATCATGCCCAAAATTGATGGCATCCACGATTGACAACGCCTCTCCGGCATTTACATCGCCTATCACGAGACGATCAGGCGAAAAACGTAAGCTTTTCGTGACCAATTCAGGCAGAGTCACTTCATCGCGCCATGTTCTGAGCGACATCACTTGATCTTGACCGAGAAGTAGTTCCGTGCGCTTTTCTAGCGTAACGATTCGTTCGTCGTCGGGAATAAAACTGGCGAGGATGTTCAGCAGCGTCGTTTTGCCAGCATATCGTTCACCTGTTACCAAGATACCGAACCTCGCCAATACACATGCGCGCAAGACTTCGGCCAACTCTGCGGTCAGCGAGCCAAACCGCAGCAAATCTTCAAGGCTAAGGAACTCCCGTGTGAACTTCCAAACTGCGACGGCTATTCCCTTTGTCGCCAACGGTGGCATGATGACGTTTATCTGGAAACGTCCGCGTAAATATGGTAGATAGGCTTCCGCGAACAAGGCTTGATCATCAAGACGTTGACCGACCATTTCCCATAGGCGGCGGAGCACACGCTTGATATGATCGTCATCTTCAAAGGTACTGTCAATTTTAGTCCGACGCCCTTTCCGAACGACGTAGATATTGTTCGCACCGTTTACATAGATTTCTGTAATGTTGTCATCTTGAAATAGCGGCTCTAACGGCCCCAAGCCCCAGAGATTTGCTGCAACCTGCTCAAATAGGCGCGTCTTTTCAGCCCGACTAAGAACTATCGATTCTTCCGAGAGTAGCTGATGGAACGTGTCTTCCACGCTGGCGCGCCCTGCCGCAGACGTTGGATCAAGCGTAGGGTCTAGCATCGAAGGTAATCTGGCTTGGATGCGTCCTTTCAAGTCATCCACGGCACGCTTTTTTGTGTCGGGATTCGACGCAGACTGATCATTCTTGTTATTGGGGTCAATACGACGCAGCAGCGACATTTCTCCCTCCGACCTATGGTTGGCAGCTAACACGAAAGAGCTATGTTTTCAGAAACCGCCGTTTTCATTCTCATTATAGGAGTTTTTGCGGGGCGTAGGCTGGTCTACTATGCGATAAGCGCGTTGTTGCGCATCGGGCGTGGCAGTGCGTCCAATCGTGAAGCTCAGGCAAGCGATCCCGACAATGCGGGTGGTTAAGAAATTAGTCAAAGAAACGTAGATTCGTCGTCACGCCGCCCGACGTTAATGGTGTTTAAGAAATTAGGTAGCAATCGATTCCCGACAATGATGGTAGTTTAGAAATTAGACAGGGAAACGGGGATTCGTTGCGAACGCACGCCGCGGGTTGAAACCCCCGGCTACAAGTTCAAGAAGTCCACTGAAGGGACTCAAGAAAATGCGTTGATATACGCATCGTATTCCTGACTTATTTTTTGAAAAACCATCATTGTCGGGCTTACCCTACGAAGTCCCTTCGGGACTCAAGAGTGTGGTTTTAGTTCTTTTACGGAATCTGCGAGATTGATTACTGATATACGCCCTCACCCCAACCCCTCTCCCGCAGGCGAGGGGCTTTGAGGAGGGAAGCGTAAGTCTTGATCAGCACTCCGTATTAAGCATCATCAATCAGTGGTTGGCAGCGCGCAATTCCGACGCGATGCTATGCGCCCAAGCGCGAATCTCAGTCCAATTGCGGAAGTCACCGATGGGTGCGCGTACGGCTTTGACCAGCATACGTTCAGCAAACGTGAGATCGGCGAGATCGAGCTTACCCACGAAAATGTGATGATCGCGGGCTTTGACATCGCCCAGTGAAGCGGCGAGTTTATCCGGGTCTTCTTGCGGCTGTGGTTTTTCTCTGCCTAACGGGCCACTGCTGAACAGCCATACCGGAATCTGCGCGAGTTCCTTCTGAAAATGATTGGCAAAATTGACGGCTTCCGGCAACCAGTTGCCTGCGTAGACGCCGCTGCCGAAAACCACCGCGTTGTACTCAGCAAGCCCATTGACATGTTCCGCTTCCACCAGATCGACACTGAATTTCTGAAGCCGCAGTTCGGCAGCGATCACTTCCGCGATTTCGCGCGTGCTGCCATGCTTGCTGGCGACGACAACCATAATTTTCATCAGGAGACCTCCCGCCATCGGTAGCTAGTACCTGAATCGTAGGAAATGCGATGGGAGAGGATAAGTAGTGGAAATCACGGAAATGTTATGAAGAAGGTCACGCGTTAGTGCTGAGTGCTAAGGAAAGGCTGATGTGGACGCGGGATAGGCGGGCGGGTGGGCGATGAGGTTGAAGAAATTACAGCGATTTTCAGGGTGGTTTCTTAACCCCACCCCTAGCCCCTACCCCGCAAGCGGTGAGGGGAATGAATAGCTCACTCGGTGATAAGTAGTCTGAGAGAAGGAAGTCCATGCGGGACTCCCCTTCCATAGACCTGAACATTTTGTACTCAGGTTAGCCCAAGTTCATGCGCATTTCGTTGCTTTGCTCGAAGCCCATTTTGTCGTAGATGGGTTTGCCAAACGGACTGGCGTGCAGCGTGACCATTTTGATGCCCTGCGCACGACAGTAATCCACACAGGTTTGCGTCAGTGCCCGCGCCAACCCGCGCCCGCGATAATTGGGATCGGTGTACACGTTCAGGATATAACCGCGCACGGGATTCACATCAACCATATGGGGAGGCCATTCCATCAGCCACAGTCCCGCGCCCGCGACGACTTCAACGGTGGATTCGTTCACGTAGAACCAACCGAGATAGGTGCCGTTTTCGAGCTTGGTGCGCACCCATGCGAGGAAATTAATGTCCATGGCGTCGAAGGTCTCCGCTGCAATGTCGGGGCGAACTTCGGCAAACATGGCGCGGCGCTGATGCGTGATCAGGGCGGCATCGGCGGGCGTGGCAGTGCGCATGGTAAGGGCTTCCGACATGATAGACAGGTCTCCTTGCGGACGGGCAAGTAATTTACGAAATGATCCGAGTGTTATTGTAGCAGTCTGTGGCAGCGCGTTAAGTACCACTTGAGACCAAACCAGCTAGACCACCCCATCGGCAAAATCGCAGTATACTAATGGTGGGGAGTGAGACATCTCCCCCTTTTTTGAAGACGTTATGAGAGCGCTCTCATAAGTATTTTGGGTGGACTGTGTGCCTGTACAGAACGTGGCAGCACGCGGTCGGTTAGAATTTTTAGCCAGAAGGAACGGTTATGAAGAAACTTGGACTTATGCTGTTGGCGGGCTTGCTGATCGCTACCTCGACGCCAGCAATGGTGCGCGGACAGGGATCGAAACTCCCTTATCAGGATGCGAGTTTGCCCGTCGCGCAGCGCGTGGACGACTTGATGGGGCGTCTGACCCTCGATGAGAAAATCGGGCAGATGACGCTGGTTGAGAAAAACAGCATCAAGAGCGCAGACATCGGCCCGTTGGGAATCGGTGGGCTGTTGAGCGGCGGCGGCGGCTACCCCGGCACCGGCAACACGGCGGAAAAGTGGGCAGCGATGGTCGATGGCTATCAGAAGGAAGCGCTGACTTCGCGGCTGGCGATCCCGATGATCTACGGTGTGGACGCGGTACATGGTCACGGCAATTTGAAAGGCGCGACGATCTTCCCGCAGAACGTGGGGTTGGGCGCGGCGAACGATCCCGACCTGACGGAACGGATCGGGCGGGCGACGGCGCAAGAGATGATCGCGACGGGAATTTATTGGGATTACGCGCCCGTGGTAGCGGTGGTGCAGGACGTTCGCTGGGGTCGCTCGTATGAGAGCTACAGCGAGAACACGGAACTCGTCACCAAGCTATCCTCCGCCTACATCAAAGGCCTGCAAGGCGACGGCCTCGGCACGCCGGGATCGGTGCTGGCGACCCCGAAGCATTTCGTGGGCGACGGCGGGACGAAGTGGGGCAGTTCGAAAACCGACAATTACCGGATTGACCAAGGCGTGACGGACGTGGATGAGGCTACGCTCAGGGCGATCCATCTGCCCCCGTATGAAGCGGCGATCAAAGCAGGCGCACAGAGCATCATGGTCTCGTTTTCCAGTTGGGGCGGGATGAAGATGCACGCGCAGAAGTACCTGCTGACGGACGTGCTCAAGGGTGAACTCGGCTTCACGGGCTTCCTCGTCTCTGACTGGGCGGGCATGGATCAGATCACGTCGAACTATGCCGAAGCCATGATCACGGGCATCAACGCGGGCGTCGATATGAACATGGTGCCTTACGACTACCACAAGTTCATCGATGTGATGAAACAGGCCATCGCGGATGGCAAGATCACGACCGAGCGCGTGGATGACGCGGTACGCCGCATCCTGACCGTCAAGTTCGAGATGGGCTTGTTCGAGCATCCTTTCAGCGATCCCAGTTTGCTGCCGAGCGTTGGTTCGGATGAGCATCGGGCGCTGGCGCGCGAAGCCGTCAACAAATCGCTGGTGCTGCTCAAGAATGATAATCAGGCACTACCAATCGCCAAGGACACCCCGACGATCTTCGTGGGCGGCGCGGGCGCGGACGACATCGGAATCCAATCGGGTGGCTGGACGATTGAATGGCAGGGTAAAACTGGCAACATCACCCCCGGCACGACGATCCTTGACGGTATCAAGGCACAGGTGTCGGATAAGGCCAACGTGGTGTATGACAAGTTCGCGCGTTTCCGTAACGAGAAGGACGCCAACGGCAACCAGATCATCGCGGATGTCGGCATCATGGTGATCGCGGAACAACCTTACGCGGAAGGGCGCGGCGATAGTCCCGATCTGATGATGCTGGACGCCACCAATCTGATCCGCGAACGTTCTAAAAAGCTGGTGATCATTGTGCTGTCCGGGCGTCCGGTCATCATCACCGAGCAGTTGAAAATGGCGGATGCGGTGGTCGCGGCGTGGCTCCCCGGCACCGAGGGCAACGGCGTGACGGACGTGATCTTCGGGGATAAGCCGTTCACAGGTAAGCTGGCGTTCACGTGGCCCCGCGCGGCGGCACAACTGCCGTTCGATTTCAAGACGCTGCCGAAGACTGGCTGTGACGCGCCGCTGTTCCCCTTCGGCTACGGGCTTGATACGCAGTCGAGCACGACGTATCAAGATACCTGCCAGAAATAGGATGTGATCTTGGGCAGGATGTGTATAATCATGCATCCTGCCAGATTCAATACACGATCAGCATAAATTACAGCAGTTTTGTCGAAGTTGGCGATGCATTGCCGCTGAAATTCAACGGATGATGATCGCTGTGGAAAAAGGATTTCGTTGATGAGTTTACCTATTGCCGTTCAACTGTACAGTGTCCGCGATGACGCGGCGAAAGATTACGCGGGCACGATCCGCAAGATTGCCGAGATGGGTTATATCGGCGTCGAGGGTGTGCGCAGTTATCCTGAGGGCGTGACGGTGAACGACGCCGCCAAGTTGTTCCGCGAACTCAACCTTGAAGTGGTAGGTGTGCATGTGGCGCTGCCCTTCGGCGCGGACGAAGCCCCGATGCTGTCGCTGCTCGAAACGCTCAACTGCAAGACCGCGATCTGCCCGTGGCTCGATCCGAAGCAGTATTTCGACTCGCTGGACAACCTAAAGAAGGCGTGCGATATGCTGAACAAGGCGAACGAGGTATACCGCAAGCACGGCTACACATTTGGCTATCACAATCACGCGTTTGAAGCGACCAAGTTTGACGGGCGTCCGGCGCTCCAGTACATGATCGATCTGCTCGATCCGGCGGTGTTCTTCGAGCTGGATACCTACTGGATTCAGACGGGCGGCGTGGACGTGCTCGATACGCTCAAGCAATTGGGTAACCGCGCGCCGCTGCTGCACATCAAAGACGGCCCCGTGACGCCGGACGGCGCGATGGTCGCCGTAGGGTCGGGCAAGATGGACTTCAAGAAGATCATCCCCGAAGTGCAAAGCACCGCCAAGTGGCTGATCGTGGAGCTTGACCGCACCGATGGCGTCATGATGGACGAGGTTCGTGGCAGTTATCAATATTTGACCAGCGAGGGGTTAGCACATGGCAGAAAATAAGGTAAAGATCGGCTTCATCGGCGTCGGCAACATCCACAAGCAATACATGCAAGGCGTCGGGATGTACCCGATCCTTGAGGTGGCGATGCTCGCTGATCTGAACGTGGAACTTGCCAAGCAAAAGGCCGCCGAATACAACGTCCCCAAAGCTGGCAGCGTCGAAGAAATGCTGGCTGACCCTGAGATCGAGCTGGTGATCAACCTGACGATCCCCAACGTGCATTCGGCAGTCAGCATCGCGGCGATCAACGCGGGCAAGCACGTGTATTCCGAGAAGCCGTTGGGCGTTACCCGCGCCGAAGGCAAAGCCGTGATCGACGCTGCCAACGCGAAAGGTGTGCTCGTCGGCTGCGCGCCGGACACATTCCTCGGCGGCGGGCTGCAAACGTGCCGCTATCTGATCGACAGCGGCGCGATCGGCACGCCCGTGGCGGCGACGGCCTTTATGGCGGGACACGGGCCGGAAAGCTGGCACCCGAATCCGTTCTTCTACTACGCGAAAGGCGGCGGGCCGGTGTTGGACATGGGGCCGTATTATCTGACGGCGCTCGTCCACTTGCTCGGCCCCGCGCGGCGGATGGCGGCTTCGACGCGGATGACGTTCCCGGAGCGCATCGCGACCAGCCAGATGCACAACGGCACGAAGATTCCGGTGGAAGTGACCACGCACAGCACCAGCGTGATCGACTTCCAGTCGGGCGCGATTGCCACCATGATCATGAGCTTCGACATCTGGGCGCATCACCTGCCGCGCATCGAGATTTATGGCTCCGAAGGCACACTGTCCGTGCCTGACCCGAATACGTTCGGGGGGCCAGTGTCGATCAAGAAGGCGGGCGAGTCGGATTGGCACGAATTCGCGCTGACGCACGAGTCGAAGATGCTGCGCGGCGTTGGCCCGGCGGATATGGCTTACGCGATCCGCACGGGGCGTCCACACCGCGCCAGCGGTCAAATGGCCTATCACGTGCTCGACATGATGTGCGCGTTCGATGATTCGTCCGAGCAGGGCAAGCACATCACCCTGAGCACAACGTGCGACCAGCCCGCCGCGTTACCGATGGGACTCGCGCTGGGGCAGTTGGATTAAGGCAACCGCCAACGTAGCGACACCCATCACGAGCAGCCCGATGGTTTGACCCCCAAGGATGCCCGCGCTCAGATCGTCGTAGAGATGGTTGAGCGCGTGCATCACACTTAGCCCCGCATTGATCCAGAGCACGATCCGGTAGCGATGCGGGTCGCTGACCGCCCACAGCAGCGCGATCCCGACTGGCAAGGTAAAGGTGCCCGCATCCCCCATGTAGTGGCGGTTGTAGGGCGCGTAATTCCCGATATTGGCGAAGAACCATTCCGGCGCAAAGATCAAGGCGATTCCGGCGAAGGTGTAGTTCAGGCCGCTGGCGAGCGTCACGGCGCGGGCGAAGTTCAGACGGACGGTTGAAAGTGAAAAGGCTGCGGTTGTCATGGTAGTGCTTAGTCCTGAGTGCTTAGTCAATACGGTGTGAGATGATCATTGCGGATACGTGCGGGCGAGCCATTGCGCCCATGTGATGGTGCCCTGTCGATGCGTCGGGCAGGTGTTGAGTCCGGCACGGAAACCAGCAAAGACGGTGCCCGGATAATGCAGCGGGATGATCAGCCGCCGACGGTGATGGGCTTGCAACCATGCGGGCAGCAGATCGCGCAGCCGCTGTATCTGTGGCCCGCCCATATCGGGCAGCAACCCACACGGTGGCTGATCAACCAAGCTGCTCATGGCTTGGGCGACCTCACCGGAGTCGATCAATTGGAACTGCGCATCGAGCGGCAGCAGCAGAATCGGCAGATAGCGCGTCAGGGGTTCTAGCACGCGGTCGATCAGTTCGTGGAACTGCGTGGCACGAAGGATGGTGTAAGGCACCCCTGAAGCGGCGATCAAGTGCTCGGTTTTGAGCTTGTTCTCGTAGTAACTGTAGGGTATGCGGTCGATGCCCACGATGGAAATGTAGATGAAGTGCCTCAACGGCTGCCCGCGCAGCGCGTCGATCAAGCGTTGAGTCCCCTCGACATCGGTTTCGTAGCTGTGCTGGGCAGGATCAGAGGCGGCGTGCAGCACGATCTCGATCCCCGCGACGGCCTCGGCTAGACCTGCGCCGGTGGCGAGATCGGCCTGTGCCCATTCGACGGACGGATCGAACGCGGCGGGACGGGGGCGGCGGCTCATGATCCGCACGGTGTGTTTCTCCTTGAGCAGCGCGACGAGCTTGCTGCCGAGTACGCCCGTTCCCCCTGTGATTAGAATTTGTGACATGAAAATGTCTCCTCTAAAACAGTGCTTAGTGCTTAGTCCTGAGTGCTTAGTCAAGACGACTTCGTTTCGCAAGTATCGATCTGTCTTGTCACTCAAGACTTCTATAACAGGAGACGGGTGAGGTTAGCGGTTTGTGACAGTCCGTAGCGAGGCGGTTGATCGACATGTAGAATCGCGGCGTGGGTAGAAGGAGCCATGCTGATGTATGACGCTAAATTTTACGCCGGACTAGCGACGGCTGATATTCGCCAGAAGGTGATCGAGCAGGGCTTCGATCCGATCTTGATCCGTGATCATGCAGGCTACGAATACACGCCGCACACGCATCCAGAGACCAAGCTGCTGGCGTTTCTGGAAGGCAGCATGGACGTGCGCGTCGAAGGGCAGGTTTACCATTGCCAAGCGGGAGATCGGCTGTTGATCCCCGGCGATACCGTTCATGCGGCGGTGGTGGGTGCTCAGGGCTGCGCGTATTTCTGGTCGGAGAAGCTATTGTGATGCTGCGCCGAACTATCACGCTCGTTATTGTGGTCATGCTGCTGGCGATTTCAATGCCGACGCCAGCGCGCGCGGATTCGATCTCTGACCGCATCGCGCACATGACGTTGGAGGAGCGCGTCGGGCAGTTGTTCATCGTGCGGTTCTGGGGCACGGACGCGAACAGCTCCGTGCAGCAGGTGATCGACGCGATGCATCCCGGCGGGGTGGTGCTGCTAAAAGAAAATCTGGGTGATGTCGATCAGATCACGGAGCTGACGAATGGCTTGCAGCAGTTGGCAGTGGTGAACAACGGCGTGCCACTGCTGATCACACTCGATCAGGAGGGCGGCAAGATTCAGCGCTTGCGGGATGGCTTCACCGATCTGCCGCGCAGCTTCTTGATCGGCGCGATCACGGATGAGGCGCTGCTGGCGGATTATGGCGCGATGATGGGGCGGGAACTGCGCGCGGTGGGCGTGAATATGAACCTCGCGCCAGTGCTCGATCTCGCCACGATGCCGAATAATCCGGTGATGAGCGGGCGGATGTTTGGTGATGATCCGGCGCAGGTGAGCCGCGTGACGAATGCGATTATCGCGGGGCTGGATCGGGCGCAGGTGGTCAGCGTGGGCAAGCATTTCCCCGGTCACGGTGAGGCGACTGATACGCACGTCGATTATTCCGAACTTGATTATGATCTGAACCGCTTGCAATCGACCGAACTGTATCCATTTTTGCATACGGAGGCGGCGATCATCATGCTGGCACATATCACGGTGCCCGCGCTCGATCCAAGCGGTCTGCCCGCGACGCTCTCGCCCACCATGATCAGCTACTTACGCGCGCACGGGTATCAGGGCTTGGTGATGACCGACGCGATGGATATGGGCGCGATTGCACTGCATTACGACTACGACGAAGCCGTGATCCGCGCGGTGGAGGCGGGCGAAGATCTGATCTTGCTCGGCGCGCATCCCGATAACAAAACGCAGATCGGGGCGTATGAGGCAGTGCTAGAGGCGGTGCGCAGCGGACGCATCACGGAGGCACGGATCAATCAGTCGGTCGAGCGGATTTTGCGGCTCAAGCAGGCGTATGGTCTGCTGGCGTGGTCGCCGTTGGACGCAGCGCAAACTGCGGATCGGATCGCGGCGGCGGGTGGATCTGCGTTGATCCCGCAGTTGGAAGCGGCGGCGGTGACGGTGGCACGGGATACACAGAAAATGCTACCGTTGAAGCAAGAAAAGATCGGGCTGATCACATTGGCGCAGTATCCACAAATGAGCGATCTGTGTATCAGCGCGGCAGGGCATCCGCTGGACTCGATGAAGGTCAACGGATCACCAGTCGGCTACCAGATCAGTCAGGCGGCGGCATTGGCGAAACGGGTGGACGCGCTGATCGTGTTCACTTATGACGCCGAGTTCACACCGCAGCAGCAAGTGCTGATCAATACCTTGCCCGCTGAAAAAACGGTCGTCGTGGCGCTCGGATCGCTGTACGATTGGCGGACGTTTCCGCAGATCACCAGCTATGTGACGACCTACAGCGACACCACCGCCAGTATCGAGGCGGCGTGTCAGGTAGTGTTCGGGAAGCGCGAGGCAAGCGGCGTGCTGCCCGTGCGGCTGGAAAAATAGCTACTTGGTCGATTGATACTGGCTGTGCCCGTTGGAACTGACATTCAGCGAGGCGTCATCGTCGGGAATCAGCTCACCGTCGTCGGTCAGGCGTACCGCCGCATGACGTTTCGGCTTCTCGGCGGCCTGCCCGTACAATTCCGCGAGCTGCGCGTGCTCCTTCTGAATGGCCCGATCAGCAGCGGTTTGTGCGCTGGCAATGGCGGAAGTGACAATCGCGCCGGTGCCCGTGCCCAACAGGATCGAGCCGAGGACAATGGTGAAGACAAGTCCCCATTGCGCGGACACCAACAACGCGACGATCAGCGCTAACGAGATCAGCCCCAACGCGCGCGAAACTGCTTGCAGCATGAACGCGTCTCGAATTTGCTTCTCTCGACGTTCCATATATCCTTCATCGAATGGACGCATCGTTTCTCTCCCTATCAATCAACCCTCGTGATATTGGTGAATAATACGCAGGAACATGATCCTGGTTTCGGGGTAGCCGATTAACCGCCGCGCTGGGTGGTCTCATAGTTGGCGCGGTCTTCAAGCGCTGATCCCTCATCCGTGACCAGTTCACCGTCATCAGAGAGATGTACTTCTTCATGGCGTTTCGGTTTCTCGGTGGCTTGCTCATACAGCGCGGCAAGCTGCGCGTATTCTTTTTGGATGGTTGCTTCCGCCGTCGATTCTGCTCTGCCAACCACATAGGTCACCAGCGCCGCCATGCCCGTACCCAGTACGCATGTCCCCATGATGAATGTGATGAACTCGTTTCGGTTGGTGATGACAAGCATCGCCACTAGCAGCACAACCGAAATCAGCGCCATCGCGCGCGAGATGGCACGCATGACGAACATATCCTGAATGCGCTTTTCGCGACGTTCCATGTAGCCTTGATCAAACGGATGCATCGTCCCCTCCAATGGGAAAGTGAACAAGCAACTCATGATCACTATTACGTGCCAGCAGATGATTTGTTACGGCGCGGGAAAGGAACCAAGCCTAGCAATGGAGACGGGGCGGTGGACATGCACCGCCCCCGATCAAGACAGGTTAACCCTGTTTGGGCAGTTCAACGAGGAGAATCGTGTTGCCTTCGGAATCCAGCATGAACACGTTGGTACCCCACGGCTGGACATCTGGTTCACCCTGGAATTTGACGCCCTTGGCCTTGAGCTGTTTGACCAGTTCTAGCACATTGCTGACATCAATCGTCACGGCTTGAGATTTACCCACGACCTGCGCATAGTGCTGCCAATTCTGGTCAGGTAGGTACAGGATGATGTCAGTTTGAGCGCCTTTCGGGGCGACGGCTAACCAGCGGTTCGCCGCACCGGGGTAGATGGGCTGATCTTGACGCAACTCGAAGCCCAAGGTGTTGACGTAGAAATCTTTGGCGCGGTCTTGATCCGCTACGAAGATACAAACTGTTCCCACTTTGTTGAACATTGTGCATTCCTCTCTGTCATAAATCCCGATTGAATTATAGAACAAATTTTTCAGACTGTCAATCCTGATTTCAACGAGATGGCTCCCGCGCGTGGCAACAATTGTTATTTTTTATGCTTAATCAGAGGTTAGTACTACGACGAGCAGCGGCACCGCGCGAGATTTCTGTATATCAGACGTGCTAAGATAAAAATACGGATGAGCGACAGAAGTCAAGGCAAGGCTGCCTATTTCTTATATAATTGGCTTTATCCCAAAGGGAGATGGGTAACCGTTATGAGTACAACACTTTTTGAGTTGGCTGGTGGGGCGGAAGGGATGCAGCGGTTAGCTGCCACCTTTTACGGGTACATGTTTGACGATCCGTTGATGCTGCCATTGTTCCGCGACCCGAATGAGGATCATGTGGGACGGATGGCGCTGTGGTTGGGGGAATTCTTCGGTGGCCCGATGGAGCACACGAAAAAGCGCGGTGGTTTTTATACGACGATTGTCGTGCATGAACCGCTCAACATCAGTGATGCACAGCGCGACCGCTGGATTACCTATATGTTGGCGGCGCTTGAGGAAACCAAGATGCCGGAAGAAGTCGTCGCTTACTTCACGCCGTTCATTTATTCCGGCGCACGGGCAGCGCAGCGGCATTCACGATTTTAGGGAGATTGAGGGTAGAGGGTAGAAGCAGTACCCTTTCTGCCTGAATGGAGAAAGGGTACTCACACCGTTGTTGGCTTTAGACGGCGAGATATTCCTTGATCACGGATTCGTTCAAGGTACTTGGCTCGCCCTTCATGACGATGCTGCCTTTTTCCATGACATAGCATTCATTGGCGATGCGCAACGCGAAATCGAGGAACTGCTCCACCAACAAGATCGACATATTGCCCTGCTTTTGAAGCGAGAAGATCAATTCTTCGATCTCCGCCACGATGGAAGGTTGGATGCCTTCAGTCGGCTCGTCCAGCAGGAGCAGTTTGGGACGGCGCACCAATGCGCGGGCGATGGCTAACTGCTGCTGCTGTCCACCGCTGAGGGTGCCCGCCGTCCGTTTGCTCATCGACTTGATGATCGGGAACTGGGTGTACATCTCCTCGATGGCGTTATCTTTGGGGTTGTCGAGCGCTTCCAGCCCCATCATCAGATTGTCATACACGCTGAGATAAGGGAAGATGCCGCGCCCTTGCGGAACATAGCCGATCCCCGCTTTGGCGCGTTTATGCGGCGGTGCTTTGGTGATGTCCTTGCCGTCAAAGGTGATCGAGCCGGACGTGGAGCGCAGCAGCCCCATGATCGACTTCAACAGCGTGGTTTTGCCCACGCCGTTGCGCCCCATCAAGCACACGACCTGCCCCGATGGAATCTCCAATGAAACGTCGTTGAGAATGCGGCTTTCCCCATACGAGACATTCAGGTGCTCAATCGTCATCATAAGCGGATACTCCTACGGCTAGGCCACACGCGCGTGTGAGCGGCCTAGATAGACCTCGATTACCTTAGCGTCGTTTTGCACCACATCAACGGGGCCTTCGCTCAAAACCTTGCCGGAGTGCATCACGGTGACGGTGCTGGCAAATTGACGGACGAACTGCATGTCATGCTCAACGACTAGCACGGAGCGGTGCTTGCTGATGTCCAGCAGCAGTTCGCCAGTGCGGTCACGTTCACGGCGCGTCATGCCCGCGACGGGTTCATCCAGCAGCAGCAGCTTGGGGTCTTGGACGAGCAGCATCCCGATCTCCAGCCACTGTTTCTCGCCGTGCGAAAGCTGCCCCGCGCGGATGTGACGCCGCTCTAGCAGGCCGATCTTTTGCAGCGTGTCTTCGATAGCGTCTTTGTGATCGCTTGGCAAACGTCCAAGCAGACGTTCCACAGGAGATTTGAACCCCGTCGCCACTTCGAGATTTTCGAATACGGTCAAACTGGCGAAGATCGACGGCGTCTGGAACTTCCGCCCGATGCCATGCTGCACCAACCGATGCTCGGTGACGTGGCGCGTATCCAGATGACCATCAAATAGGATGTGACCACTGACGGGGCGGGTTTTGCCGCTAATAATGTCGATGAGCGTGGTTTTGCCCGCGCCGTTCGGCCCGATCAGGAAACGAAGTTCGCCATAATTCATGGTGAAGTTCAGGGAATCGAGGACTCGGAAGCCATCGAAGCTGACTACGACATTTTGCACGTCCAGAATATAGCCTGATTTCATGATCTTTCCTCCTAGGTTCTTTGCGAATAAGTACGAATATCAGCAGCGTCAGCCTCACGGCTGGCGACCGCTGCGGGTGATTCCTTAGCAGGTTGGGTGCGTGCCCGCGCTTTGGTGTACAGCGAACGCGCAAAGCCAAGCAGCCCATCGGGGAACAGCAGTACGACGCCGATAAACAGCAGTCCCATGAATAACTGCCAGATGTCAGGGTAAGCGGTGCTGATGGCGCTTTTGCCCGCGTTGACGAGGATCGCGCCGAGTACCGCGCCAACCAGCGTGCCACGCCCGCCGACGGCGACCCAGATCACGATCTCGATGGAGGGGACGATGCCCATCGAGGCCGGAGAAATGATCCCGACCTGTGGGACGAACAGCACGCCCGCTAGACCCGCTAGACCCGCCGAGAGCGCGAACACCCTGACCTTGATGGCAACGGGGTTGTAACCCGCGAACCGCACACGGCTTTCGTCATCACGCACGGCGACGAGTAAGCGCCCGAACCGCGACTCGATCAACCAGCGGCACAGGATGAAGGCTACCGCCAACGCCAACACGGTGATCACATATAAGGCCAATTCGGTGCTGCGTTCTTGGAGGGAATAGCCGAAAATGGTACTGAGATCAGTGAGGCCGTTGGTGCCGTTGATAAGCTGCTGTTGACCGATCAGGAGCAGACTGACGATAGCCGTCAACGCTTGGGTGATGATCGAGAAATAGACGCCTTGCACACGGCTGCGGAAAACCATGTAGCCCAAAACAGTGGCGATCAGCATCGGGACGATGATCGCCGCCGCAATGGCGAAAATGGGCGAATGGAACGGTTGCCACAGCGCAGGCAGTTCCGTCACGCCATACAGCCCCATGAATTCCGGTAGTTTCGCGCCGGATTGTTCCAGCTTGAGGTACATGGCGAAGCAATACGCGCCCAGCCCGAAAAACAACCCCTGTCCGAGACTGAGCATCCCCGTGTAGCCCCAGATCAGGTCTAGCCCTAACGCGACGATGGCATAAGTTAGAAAACGTCCCAACAGGTTCAACTGGAAATCGGACAAAATGCTCGGCGCGACGAAGATAAACGCAAGCACGACTGCGAGAAATGGCAGCCAGCGCAAGGTGATCTGTCGAGCAGTGGAAGTGCGCAACGACATAGATAATTCTCCAGTTCAGCCCATCACCGTGTACGGAGTGCCATCAGGCCGTTGGGCTTCCACTGTAGGAACAGGATGACCAGCCCAAAGACCAAGACTTTACCCACCGTCGCCGTAGTACTCAGTTCGAAAATCGCGTTGAAGACGCCGATCAACAGCGCCGCCAGCACCGTACCGGGTAAGCTGCCAACGCCGCCCAAGACCACGACCATGAAGGCGTCTACGATATAACCAGTGCCGACCTGCGGGCCGATCTGCCCTAGCAAGGTCAGCGCCGAGCCTGCGACGCCCGCTAGACCCGCGCCCAACGCAAAAGTGAAGGCGTCCACGCGGCGGGTGGCGACGCCGAGACTCGACGCCATCTCGCGACCCTGCATGACAGCACGCATCCGGCGTCCGCCTTTGGTGCGGTACAGGTAGAAATAAATGCAGATGATGCAAATAGTGACAAGCGCGATGATGAATAGGCGTTTCCAAGGCAGGGCTACGTCGGGGATCGCGGTGAACGCGCCACTCAGCCACGACGGAGCCGTGACCGCCACATTTGAAGCGCCAAAAATGCTGCGTGCCAATTGTTGCAAGATCAGGCCGACGCCCCATGTCGCCAACAGCGTATCGAGCGGTCGCCCATACAGCCGCCGGATGATGGTGATTTCGAGCAGCCAGCCTAATAGCGCGGCGACGATAAAAGCGGCGAGGATCGAGATCAGGAAGATAATGCCGTCTTTGGGGCCGTTTTTGCCGCCCACGGCGACCGCGACGTACTTCTGGAACAGGTACGTCACATACGCACCGACCATGATGAATTCACCGTGAGCCATGTTGATGACCTTCATCAGGCCAAAGGAGAAAGCGAGGCCAAGGGCAGCGAGCAGCAAGATCGAACCGAGGCTGATGCCGTTGAAGATTTGCTGGAGGATGATGCTGATGTCCAATGTCGAGTCTCCCGCATCTGTACTAGAAATTGGTAGTGCTCCGCCACGAAATAGCGGAGCACTAAGCGAAGTCACTGAGTTGAAGCAGCGCAGGCTAGGCTTCCACGCGGCTAGTCACCCACAGCAAATTACATCTTGGGGCAGCCACCTTCGGGCTTGGGCAGTTCCGACGCCCAATCGTAGGTGCAGAGATACGGATCAGGCTTGACGGGGCCTTCGGTCGCCCACACTTCATCGATCAGCCCTTCTTCGTTGATCTTGCCGATGCGCACGGTCTTATAGGTGTGCTGATTGTCGCCATCGACGGTCACTTTGCCTTCAGGGGCGTCGAACTCGATGCCGGGAGCAGCCGCCTTGACCGCCGCAACATCGGTGGAGCCAGCCTTTTCGACTGCCAGTTTCCACAGATACACGCCGAAGTAACCAGCTTCAATCGGGTCGTCGGTCACACGGTCTTCGCCGTATTTGGCCTTGTAGGCCGCGACGAACTTGGTATTGGCGTCGGTCTTGGTGGTCTGATAGTAGTTCCACGCGACGAGCTGCCCGACCACGTTTTCCGCACCGATGCCGCGCACTTCGTCTTCAGCGATGCTGACGGAGAGGGTGGGCAGCGTGTCGGCGGTGTAACCAGCGTCGATGTACTGCTTGAAGAAGGCCACGTTGCTGTCGCCGTTGAGCGTATTGAAAATTGCGTCTGGCTTGGCTTCCTTGATCTTGGTCAGGATGGTGCTGAATTCCGTGCCGCCGAGGGGGACATATTCCTCACCGACCGTCTCGCCACCCTTCGCCGCCAACTGCGCCTTGATGATGGTGTTGGAAGTACGGGGGAACACATAGTCAGAACCGAGCAAGAAGACCTTCTTCAGACCCTTTTCCAACAAATAATCAACGGCGGGGACGATCTGCTGATTGGTCGTCGCACCCGTGTAGAAGATGTTGGGCGATTGCTCCAAGCCTTCGTACTGGACGGGGTAGAACAGTAAGCTGTTGAGGCTCTCGAAAACAGGCTTGACGGCCTTGCGGCTGGCGCTCGTCCAGCAACCAAAGACCACCACGACCTTATCTTCTTCGATCAACTTCTTGGCTTTTTCCGCGAAGGTGGGCCAGTCGCTGGCACCGTCTTCAACGATTGGCTCGATCTGCTTGCCGAGGATGCCGCCAGCCGCGTTAATTTCTTCAATCGCGAGCAGGGTCGCGTCCTTCACCGACACTTCACTGATCGACATCGTGCCACTCAGCGAGTGCAGAATACCAACTTTGATGGTGTCCTGAGCACGCGCGGGGCCTGACCAACCCAGTCCTGCGACCAGTGTGAAAAGTACGAGGAGACCGAGAATGCGCGACATCACGCGCCGCGTCGAATACTGTTTAAGTCCGCGTCCAAACATAACCCCTGCTCCTAAGTTGTGGAATGTGTAGGATACGGGGATGATATTACTGAGGTGGGTATGCGTTGGTATTGTTCACTTTGGTAGAGATTCAAGCATCTAAATTTCGGCACTTTGTTATTTTTGTAACGTTTGCATAAGTAGAACCACACAGAGGATGCCCGATAAGTGCCTCCGTTTTTTCAGGTCAACCGAGTTAGGTGATTTGTACAATAATTTCAGTGGGAAAACTCGTGTAAGTTAATCAACCAGAGACGCGAACTGCGACTTGTCCGCTTAAGCTACTTGTGCAGGGTAACAAACGCACGCATAAATATCTATCGAGTACTTAGTAGAAGAGTTATAAAAAACTTGTAAATAACTTATCAAATCTAATAAATAACCTATATAGCTTCCATAAAGACTATAAATTTTCGTTGACCCGTGTGAGCGCCTTATGGGATGATGGATGATATATGAATCTTAGGGATAGAGTTGTAAATGCCTCCAATAAACCTTATTTTAGTCGGGCTTGGCCCTCATGCGAGGCGCATTTATTATCCCCTTTTGGAAAAATACGCGGCGCGGAACGAGCTTCGATTGCTGCTCGTGGTCGATCTGCTCGATCAGGAAGCAACGATCCGTTCCTTCCTCAAAGTCTTCGCGCTGCAACCTGATCAACTCTATTTTGGCGATCCTGACTGGCGCGGCAGCGAGACCTTAGCGCCTGATGTGTTGAATATCCTGAATGCTTTTGCGCCCCAAGCCGACGGCATCATTATCTCGACCGAACCCAAAGCTCATAAAGCCTATGCGCTGTGGGCAGTCGATCATGGCCTCGATGTGCTGATGGATAAGCCCATCTCCGCCCCGCTGGATGTCACGAACCGGATCGGTGCTGCGCAGCGCATCCTCGAAGACTATGAGGAGATCGATCAGCATTTGGCGCAATCTAGTGCCAACTTCATCGTGCAGTGCCAGCGCCGCAGTCATCGCGGTTATCAGTATGTGCATCAATATCTGCGCGATTTTGTCCAAGAATTTCAGGTGCCGATTTCGTTCCTCGACATTTATCACGCGGATGGCATGTGGGCGATGCCGGATGAGTTGTTTACGCGCGAGAACCATCCCTATAAATATGGTTACGGCAAGCTGATGCATTCCGGCTACCACTTCATCGATCTATTTTGCTGGCTGGCGGATGTAAATAACGCTATTCCGCATAAACGCCCGAACAACGCCGATGTTTTCGTGCGGCACTTCAACCCTGCCGACTTTTTGCACCAGCTTGAGCAGACGGATTATCAACGGCTGATGAAAACCGATCGCTTTGCGCCAGCTTTTGCGCCGGAACGAGAGGCGTTGGCGGAAAGTTTTGGAGAGATGGACGTATTCATCTCTGCCCAACTGCTGCGTGATCAGCATGTGACGACGACCGCCTCGATCAACTTGCAGCAAAACTCATTTTCACGGCGGGCTTCACCCGAACCGCCCATCGATGTCTATAAGGGCAGTGGGCGCGTGCGGCATGAGCGCCTGACGGTGCAGGTGTCCACCCTGCTCACGATTCAGGTGCATTCGTATCAAGCCTACGGGGACGGCACGCGCCACGCCGATCTACATGGCGCGGGGCATCCCGACCACTTCGATGTCTACGTATTCCGCAACAGCGGCGTCGTGGGTGGCAGCCCGCTGGAAAAGTTCAGCTTTGGCGAACAAGCCAGCCAACGCCGTCTGACCGATCCAACGTATTTGGGGCACAACGAAGCCGCCCGCGAAGAAATCTTCTTGGATTTTCTGCAAGGCCGTACCAGTCCATCCCATTTCTCCGCACATCGGCGCACGAATATCCTGCTCTCCCACATTTACGAATGCATCGCGCTCGGCAGAAACGGGGTATCCCCACGTAGCTGCTTTCCGCTCTAACCATCGATATGCCGACCAATCCGCACATATTCAGCATCGGCTTTGATGGGCCGAACCGCGTGGGCAAAGGGATGCAGTGTGATCTGCTCCAAGCGCGGCTAACGTCGCATGGGATTCCATCGCTGGTCGTGCGCGGTGATGGCTCACGCACAGGGTTAGGCGAGACGACTGGCGATCCGGTGTCGGCGTGGTGGCAGGACATCAACCGCTGGCTCCGCACACCCGCTGCTGACACGGAAACATGGAACCGCACTTCGTACCGACTGGCGCGGGAACTCATCGTCTGGCGAGACCGCGCGCTACCGTGCTTGGTGCGCCAGCGGGGCAAGTCCGTCGGCGTGCTGATCGTGGATCGCAGTTTGCCCTCGCGTACGATGGTACTGCGGGCGGCTGGTGTGACGGATGTCGCCAATAACCTGTATACGTTGCAAATGCCATCGCGTGGACGCAAGATCGATCCGTTCCTCGTGTGCCCCGACATGATCTTTCTGCTCACCGCGCCACTACATGTGCTGCTTGACCGCCTCGATCCCGCTGATCCCAAATATGCGTTTAGAAAAGAGTTGATCCTGAGAACGCGTCGCTGGTTTGAGGATGCGGAGAAGTACATCCCTGCCGTGCTGCGGGATCGAATCGTCCACCTTGATGGATCACACGATGCAACGATGATCTTTTCGGAAGTGCTGGTGATGCTGCGGGCGCGGTTGGGGATCGATTTGGCTGAGGAAGGCTCAGTAGGAACGTAGCAATCACGTCCCTACTGAAATCAAGCATAAGTGAATTAGCGTTGCAGATTGTAGAAGGCGCTCATGCCCGCGAACTTCGCGGCGCTGCCGAGTTCTTCTTCGAGGCGCAGCAGTTGGTTGTACTTCGCTACACGGTCAGAACGTGCAGGCGCGCCCGTCTTGATCTGACCGGCGTTCAGGCCGACCACCAGATCAGCGATGGTGCTGTCTTCGCTCTCGCCCGAACGGTGACTGACGACGACCGTCCAGCCCGCGCGCATACTCATCTGCGTGGCGGCGAGGGCCTCGGTCAGTGAACCGATCTGATTGACCTTGCACAACAGGCTGTTGGCGGCCTTTTCCTTGATCGCCCGCTGCACGCGCTCGACGTTGGTCACGAGCAGGTCATCACCGACGAGCTGCACGCGCTTGCCGATGCGCTCAGTCAGCATTGACCAATGTGCCCAGTCGTCTTCGGAGAGGCCGTCTTCCAACGAAATGATCGGATATTTCTCCGTCCACTTCGCCCAGAAATCAACCATTTGCTCCGAGGTCAACGAACGGTTTTCCAGCTTCAGGTGATATTTGCCGTCTTCGTAAATCTCGGTGGTCGCCGGATCGAGGGCGATCATGACCTGTTCACCGGGGGTATAGCCCGCCTTCTGGATCGCTTCGAGGATGAATTCCAGCGGTTCTTCGTTGGACTTGAGGTTGCTCGGCGCGAAACCGCCCTCATCACCAACCGTGGTGGCTTTGCCCTTGTCGTGCAGGACTTTCTTGAGCGCCTGATAAATTTCCACGCCCCAGCGCAGACATTCCGCGAACGTCGGCGCACCCACTGGCATCACCATGAATTCTTGGAAGTCAGTGCTGTTTTCCGCGTGCTTGCCACCGTTCATGATGTTCATCATGGGCACGGGCAGCATGTGACCATAGGCACCGCCGACGTACTTGTACAGCGGCATACCGAGGCCGTTGGCGGCTGCTTTGGCCGTCGCCAGCGATACGGCGAGGATGGCGTTCGCACCCAACTTGGATTTGGTGGGCGTACCATCCAGCTTGATCATCGCCTCGTCAATTTCTTTCTGATTGAGCGCGTCCATGCCGATCAGCGCATCCGCGATCACTTCGTTGACCGCCGCGACTGCCTTCAAGACGCCCTTGCCACCGTAGCGCTTCTTGTCACCATCGCGCAGTTCCCACGCTTCGTGTTGACCTGTGCTGGCACCACTGGGGACGATTGCAGAACCGAAGCCGCCATCCAGCAGCCCGACTTCAACTTCAACGGTAGGATTGCCGCGCGAATCAAGGACTTCCCGACCTTTGACCGAATCAATAATGAGCATTGTGTTACTCCTTGGCTCCGTAAACGAACACAACTTGAGCCGATCTGCTCAGGCCAGTCGGCTCACAGTTGAAGCTTAAACCGTAGCGATTGTATCACAGGATAAGGGGGGCAGGGTCACTGCTGAGGACAGTGCTAGTCACGGAGCGCGGCTGATATAAGTCATGTTTGTTCGATCAATTTCTGCGCAAATAATGCCCCAACGCGGCAAAGCCTTTCCAGCGAATGAGCGACATACTGGTATTGGTACAGCGTTGGACTGCATCGTTCTTCGGGATGATCAGTAAATAGTCGGCTAAAGCGGCATCCGTGAGGCGCGCCCGATCCAGCAATACATCCGCCGACATCGCGGGGAAAATCAAGCGGGGGTGCGAATTTTCCCGCAAGAATCCGACTATGCAGGGCGCACCGAGTCCTTGCATGATTGCACGCAGCGAAACACCTAGATTGCCGTTATTCATCACCGGTACGAATTCTACTGATGTGATAATCCTGCTCGTGGAGGACGTGATATTTATGTAGATGTCCTTCATCCGTCCGGAGGCAAATAAGCCGTAGGTATCCAAATCATCGAAGCGCTTGAGGATGGGCGTGACATCTTCCCAAGTGGAAACGCCGGGAATGATGCCCATAAAACACGGCTGCCCGTCGCACAGTCCCAAGCCTAACGCTGCCAGCTCATTCGGCGGAGAAGACAGGCGACTATAGAGCAGAACGGCACCCAACAGCAGAATCGCGACCACCCAGATCGCGATCACATGACGTGCAAAGCGCATGATCAACCCCACGTATCCAGCGCTCAACAGAGGGCATGATTATTGCTCAACGTAGCGCCAATCGCGAAGCGTGCGGAATCTGTCGCTCGGATCGCTCATGAAACCGATCTGCACGCCTGTCAGCCGCCGATCCACGCCGTAGAAATAGGCCGGATAAAACAGCGGAATGGCGGCGGCGCGGTCACAGAATAGCTGCTGGAACTGCTGATACAACGATGCCCGCGTGATGCCGTTTGGTTCGCGTCGTGCCGCTTCCATGATCTCGCTAAGACGTCGCTCGTTCAACCCGCCGAAGTTCAGGCCGCCTTCGGCTGGCGACTGACGCCACAAACTGTACGGATCGGGATCCGCGAACGGTTCGAGGTTCAGCTCTACTAACGCCGCGTCAAAATTGCCCGTCGCCAGCCTATCCCGGAAGGTGCTGCGATCTACCACGATCAGCGAGACATCGACGCCGAGTTCTTTCCAGCTTGCCACGATGTCATTCGCCATCGCTGCCATCGATGGATCGTTACTGCTCAAAATTTGGAAGCGAATCTTGCCACTGCCTTCGCCCTCATTCGCCATCGCCGGAGCCGCGCTGACCTCAGCCGTTGCGTCGGGCGCGGTGGTTGGTACGGCGGTCGGGATCAGTTGCACAAGGCTTAGATCATTCTTGGCACGTTCGAGGTCGTAGGTTGGACAGCGCACGCCGGAAGCATACGCCCACGACGATGGCAGAATCGGACTATCCGCGACGATGGCACGATCCGCTAGATGTTTCGTCACTAGCGCGGTGCGATCCACGCTGTAAGCCAATGCCTGCCGCAGCCGCAGATCGCGGAAAAATACCGTCGTATCCTTCTGCCAGTTATAGATCACCGCACCAAGCGAGGGACGGTAGGCGGGCAAGGGATTGATGGACAGCGCTGCCACTTGCCCCAATGCTTCCGGCGCGATCAGATTGATTGTGTTGACTTCGCCGCGCTGGAACGCCGCAATCGCCTCGTCAAACGTGGGGACACAGTGGAAGATGATCTGCTTGATCGCGTATCCGCTCTGGCCTTCCGGACGCTCGGCAAACGTCGGCGCGAAACGCAGCCGGACGCCGGTACGCTGACTGCTCGTGCCGATCAAGCCTGCAAACTGATATGCGCCCGTCCCGATTGGCGATAGATTGAAGGGATGTGTGCTCAATGTCGCGCCCGTTGTCCCGCGCAGTACATGCTCCGGCACCATCCCGATCCGTAAATAGTCGGTGAAGGTCGCCAACGGCTGCGCTAAGGTGAAGCGCACCGTTTGTGCGTCGATGGCGTCCACATCCACCGTGCGCCAGAAATCACGCAGGTCGGTCGGGCCGGGGAAATCTGCGCTCTGGATCGTGCGGATGGTGAAGATCACGTCGTCACTGGTGAACTGCACGCCATCTTGCCACTTAACATCGGTACGCAGCGTGATCACGTAGATCAAGCCGTCTTCGGACACAGTGGGTTGCGCTGCGGCGAGATCGGGCACAATCGCGCCGCGCTGATCCGTCGTCATCAACCCATCGAAGATCAGCGACACAATATCGCGGTCAGCGTGATTGTAACCAGCTAACAGCGGGTTGAGCTTGGTCACGCACGAATTGCCAACCAAGGCCTCATTCAGCGTGCTCGTGTCGATCTGCTGGAAGGGGATCGTCGGCGCGGGCGTCAGGCTGGCGGGTGGCTGAGTCGGCGCGCGGTTGATGAAGGCCATGAAGGTGGTGGTTGCTTCCGCATTCGGAGTGCTGGTCGCGGAGGTGGTGTCTGTGCCGCGCAGCCAGCCGACTGCGAGGAGCAGGGTGATCGAGATGAGAAGCGCCGCTAATGGCACGCCGTAACGTCTGAGCATAAATGTCTCCCGGAACGCAAAAAGGGGATTGACGGGCGTATTATGCCGCGTTAATCCCCCTGTAAAATCAATTGCCGTGTTTGGGTCAGGAAATCGTCGGTTAGCGCTGTACCATCAGGAGCAAAATCGCCGTGGTCAGGAACGCCGCAGACAAAATGATCGTGATCTGGAACAAGGTTTTTTCCACACCACGCCGTGTCTTGGTGATTCCTAAGCTGGCGTCGCTGCCGCCTAACAAACTGCCAATGCCGCTGCCCTTCGACTGCAAAATGATCGTCGTCACCAGCGCGACGGAAATGATGATCAGAATTACTTGCAGCGCGATACCCAATGTCGTATTCATGCGAAAAATTCTCTCTCGTCAGTATTAAGCGGGCGGATTATAGCATGTGGCAGGCCGAAAACAAGTGCGAAATAAGGATCTCGCGTCGCAATGAAAATATATGGATTTCTGGAATATATTATATACTCGTTATGGATGTAAATTGTTACTTCTAAATTAGATAAACAAGATCGGGGAGCGTATGGGACTCACAGATCAAGGGCGAGACGTTATCTTTTGGTTGAGAGTGCTCCTGATTGTCGGAGTATTGGGGATAATCGTTTACTCTATCAGCCCCGTGATTGACGATGTTCCCTTGCGTAGACCTGAAACGGGCGACCTCATCGCTACGGATCAGGTGACTGCCCCAGCAACTAAGGGTGCAAGCGCATCGTCTACAAGCGAAATGACCCAAACGCCGACCTCAACTCAGATGTTGCAGCCCACGCTGATTGCAACCGGGACCGCGCAAGCAGGAACGTCAACAACAACTAACTCTGCTGCGACATCGACAACGCAATATCTTGCTAGTAGGCCGTCTGGCTGGGCTATCTTCGGCATTGGTTTAATAATTGCTGGATCTTCCCTATTTATAGGTCTGCTACTGGGATTTTTGTTTGGAATTCCCAAAACGTTGCAGAGCGAAACTGCAGTACCAACATCAGAGCGACGGTATTTAGCCAACACCAATTTGGAACAGATTTCGGATTGGCTAACTAAAATCCTTGTCGGTGTCGGACTAACTCAATTGTCCAATATTCCTACTCTGCTTGTAGATCTCAGCAAATTTCTGCAAGGTGGTTTAGGCAACTCCGCCAGTGGCGGCATTTTCGGAATTGCCATCGTACTCTATTTCCTAATCTGCGGTTTTTTGTACGGCTTCCTATGGACGCGTCAATTTTTCGCTGGCGTACTACTTCAGGCTGACGCATCCGAAACATTTACGGCACTTCAGCTACGCGATGTGAAAGCACAGCAGTTAGTGTCCTTGCAGCTAGACCCAAGCATGGATACACCGCCGCCCAAGGTGCAGGATCTCAAAAATGCCATCAAATTAGCATCTCCGGCACTTCGCTCACGCATCGGAGAAGAAGCCCGTCAAGTGCGCAAGGCAACTTGGGATAAGAACAAGGCCAAAATGGAAACGACGATACCGATTTTCGAAGCATTGGTGGATGTCGATGAGACGGAGATGGCAAAATACATATCACGTGGTCAGCTTGGCTTTGCTTACAAAGATAAACGATCCCCGGACTATGCCAAGGCCGAAGACATGCTAACCGAGGCCATCAATTTGCGCGGGAATGCGGGCGATAGCGGCTACTTGTGGTATGAGATAAATCGGGCAATTTGCCGCATTTTGCTAGATGCAAACTTTAAGAACAATCAACCCTCAACGCCCGACCAGCAAGCCCGTATCATGACGGACTTAAATGCAGCGAAACTGGTAATTGCGCAAGCAAATCCGCGCGTTAAAGAGATCGATCAGTGGTTGGCGTTAAACAAACTTACGCTGTAGATAACTAATGGCAATTGTAGGGCGGGGATAAACCATCGCCCTACTGTGTGCTGAAATGAGTATCGTGGCGTGAAAGCTACTCGTCGCCCGGTAAACCGTAGTCATAAGCGCGGCGCTTGGCATCCATCGACTGGTTGAGCAGCGTTCCCTCGTTGCGCTGACGGAGCGCCTTACGCGGTCGCCATGTGGTGTGAATATCCTTGACGAAGCTCGCCACCAGTTCCCACGCCAACTGCTCGAAGTTGGTCTGCTCGATGTTATCCACGATACGAGGCCAACCGTAGCCCCACGCGAACCACGATCCATCTGCGAACAACAGGAAGTCGTAAAACGACTCGGCGTTCGGGTCATCACCGACGAACATGGCGATGCGTCCGCACGCCTCCTTGAACTTCGAGGAGTGAATCTTGGCGTCGTCTTTCGGGTTAGGCCACGCTGACCCAACCAGCGGCACGATGATTACGCTCCAGTCTTCGATGAAGATCTGCATCGCTTGACGCCAATCGCCAGCGGGATGCTGGATACGGCGCGGTTTGGCTAAACCACTAATGCCCGCCGCCTGTGTATGCGCGTAGACGGCTTCGATGGAACTGAATAACTCTTTCACAAAGCTCTGCATCAACTGCTCGATGCGATCACGTTCCTCGCGCCGACGCGTCATCTCGCGCTTGAGCACGCTAAACGGATGATCCGAGTCAAAAGTTTGGTTGGAAGTATTGACTATTGCATTGGTCATCGTCAATCGTCCTCATGAATTGTGAATTCAAACATCCCACTTATTTTGGCGGAAAGCTGGATTTGATGCAATTACCGGGATATATGACAACCGCACAAGTTCTAAACGGCCTTGCTGAAAGGTCTGCAACATTCGAATAGAGTGATGAAGCATCCCGTTGACTGATGAGAAGACCATTGCATCAAGCCTCCTCATCAGTCGGTGCTGCTATCGTCTTCTAGCGCAACGTCAACATGCGGTACATCTCAGTATACATGGCGTCCGCATCATCGAATTCGGCGTCACGATTCTCGCGTTGACGCTTCACTAGTGCTTCCACATCTTTGATTTGGCTGTGATGTTCGAGAATGGCGGTGATCTTGCGCTCCAGTACGGCGGAAATGTTGACGCGTACATTGGGATTCAACGTTCCGGCGAGGTACACACGCCGTACTTTATGCGGTTCTAGCCCCTCGTCGCGCCACAACTCCACGAAATTATGCCGATCCCGCGCCGTGGGGAACACCGCCGCCATGACTGCTTCCCCAATCGCGCGGTGATCGGGGTGATTGATCCCGCCGGACTTGTACCAGAAGGTCTGCGGATCGTTCGTGACCACGATGTCGGGCTGATATTGACGGATCAAGCGCGTGAGGTCGCGCCGCAAGCCTAACGTAGGCATCAACTCGCCATCGGGATAGCGCAAAAACACGACATTCTCTACGTCGAGGCATTTGGCGGCGGCGCGCTGTTCTGCCTCGCGCGTATCGATCAAGCGCTGTGCGGTCATTTCGGGATCGTCGCTGCCCTTATCGCCGCTGGTCGCCAGCACATACGTCAATTTTTTCCCTTGCGCGGCAAAGGTCGCCAGCAGTCCCCCGGAAAAGAATTCGGGATCATCGGGGTGCGCGTAAATTGCCATGACCTTGCTGAGAGGCGGTTCAGTGGATGCGTTGCTCATGAGGTGTCGCTCACTCTATTGGTAACTTGAACAGATGGTTGAAAGGCTCGTCGGAAATTCGGCGGAACATAAGTGTAGCCAATCTATGCGGCACTGACCAGCCTACCCCACCACCACTGACCGATTGTGTTACGTTCAGGCAACTTTTAAGTATCGACACAAATGGATTGTGTTACAATCGCAAAAATGCCCACCCTTTTGGTGGTGAGCATAACGCTGTTGTCGTGTAACACTAGATGCTACTGTCACTGTTGTTAGTTGAACGAGGCTCACCGTGAAGCGAGCGCTATTTATCGCTAGTTTAGTCCTATGCTTGATAGTGGGTCTCTTGCTGGGCACGCCCGTTCGTGCCGCTCAAGGCAGCCCGATTCAAGTACGCGTCGAAGCAGGCTACGATGGCTATTTCCGGGCGAATCAATGGACGCCGCTGCTGATCAATATCAGTAACACAGGGGCGGAAATCAATGGCGAACTGCGGGTAAGCTCGAATTCCACCAGCGGACTAGCCGCCAATGCCTATGCCACGGAAATCACGCTGGCGACCCAATCCAGCAAGCTCGTTAACCTCAATGTCCGCCTGATGGATTACACCAGCGCTGTACAGGTGGAGTTGATCACAGGCGATGGCATCATTGCCACCGTCACCAGTGCCGTGAAGCTCGTTCCTTCGTCCGATATTCTCTACGCAGTCGTGACCGAGTCGCCGCGTGGCGTGGTCGATCTGCAAACCTCGGTGAGTCTCCAAGGCAGCGTCTATCAGGCGAATTGGCGCGTAGAGAGCGTGCCCCGTCATGCGGATGGTCTGGCAGGGCTGGATGGCCTGCTGCTCACTGACGCGGATACTGGCAACCTCAACGCTGATCAGCGGCAAGCGATCCGTGAGTGGGTCGTGGCGGGCGGGCATCTGGTCGTCACGGGTGGCCCCAACTGGCAAAAGACACAAGCCGGTGTCAGCGAACTCATTCCGCTCGTGCCCACCGCCACCATTACCTTGACTTCACTGCCTTCTATCGCACGATTTTCCGGCGTAGCGGACACACCGCTGCAATCGGATACGCCAATTGTCGTAGCACAAGGCACGCTGACCAACGATGCAGTCGTTTTGGCGCAAGAAAGCGGTACGCCCATCCTCTCGCGTCGGCAATTGGGCGAAGGCTATGTCGATTATCTCGCCCTCGATCCCGGCACCGAACCGATCTTGTCGTGGAAAGATCGCAGCCGCTTCTGGATCAGCACCATGACCACCTCTGACCAGCGCCCATCGTGGTCATATGGCGTGACGAGTCCGGATCAAGCCTCTCTGTCGGCGGACTTCATCAAGGGGCTGCGTCTGCCCGATGTGCTGCAACTGCTCGGCTTTTTGCTGATCTATATCATCCTCATCGGCCCTGTCAACTATCTGATTTTGCGCTGGCTCAAGCGTCCAGAACTAGCATGGTTCACCATCCCTCTGATCGTGATCGCCACCAGTGTGTACACCTACGCGACGGGCTTCAGTTTGCGCGGCACGTTAGTCACCATTAATCGGCTGTCGCTGGTACAGGTGTGGCCCGGTAGCGACCGCGCTGAGGTCGATGGCGTGATCGGTATCCTTGCGCCGCGCCGTGCCAATTACGATCTGACCGTGCGCAATAACATGACCTTGCAGACTCTCACCAATACTGCCGTCGCCATCAACCCTGCCCTCAATTCCAACATGACCATCTTCCAAGGCAGCAATTACGAGGCGCGCAACGTCCCTGTCGATGCTGGTACCACGGCGGCTTTCCTCGTGGAAGGCTACACGCAAGTGACGCCGATGGAAGGCACAGCAACACTGCAACTGGCAAAATCCAACACGGGCACGGTGTTCAAAGTGAAGGTGAAGAACACCAGCGGGATGACACTCAATGATGTGGTTGCGTTGTGCATGGGCGGCACGTACCGAATCGGCACCTTTGCCGCTGATCAAGAGATCACCTTTACGATTGACGTGAACGATGTATCTGCGTCCCGTGCTGCCCAAAACAATTTCGTGCCAGTGTTCAGCGGCTACACAGGATATAACGACGCTGGTTATCGTGAACGCACTGTGCAAGATTTGCTCGGCCCCGGCTACTACTACCAGCAAGGACGCGGCCTCGGTAGCAGTCTGGAAGATCAGGAAAATTGGCGGCGACAGACCTTCCTGCGTTCGTTGGCGCTGGATAGCGATCCCGGTGGCGGGCGCGGTGCCAATGTTTACATCGCGGGCTGGACATCGACTTCGCCTATGGATGTCGATCTGAACGGGGTCGGCTTCATCACGGAAGATTCGACACTGTGGGTACATCGTCTGCCCGTCCACATCGAGACAACCTCGCAAGATGGCTTTGTCGAAATCCCGTCCGGCTTCACCACATGGACGGTCAGCGAAGCCTCCAAGTTGCAGGATGCGACTCCCTACAATCTACCGCTCCGTCAGGACGATGATGCGATCTTCCGTTTTGCGCCGCTGCCCAGTCTGCGCAATATGACCATATCCGAGCTGCGGCTGCGCTTGATGATGAGCAATAACGTCCCGCAAAACGCCAAGATCTCCTTGTGGAATTGGGCGGACAAAAAGTGGGACATTGTCAATCTCAACGGCAGATTCAACGTAACATTAACAGCAGATGACGCCACCAAGTACGTCGGGCCGGGGAATACCGTCGAACTGCGCGCCGAAGCCGATGGCGGCACTTACGTCTTCTACGATGTGATCGAAGTCTATTTCTACGGAAAATATACCGGATAAGCCAGTACTAACGAGGGACGAAGTAAGCATGACCAACGCACCAGCCTCCACGTTTGCGGGGGAAAACATCATCGAGACGAAAGATCTAGTCAAGCGCTATGGTAAGCTCACCGCCGTCGATCATCTGACGTTGCAGGTGCCCAGAGGCGCGATCTATGGCTTCGTGGGGCCGAACGGGGCGGGCAAAACCAGTACCATGCGCATCTTGACCACCTTGATGCTGCCCACGTCAGGGCAGGCTTTCGTCGCGGGGCACGAGGTGACTAAAGACCCCCGCGCAGTACGGCGTGTTATCGGCTATATGCCCGACTTTTTCGGCGTCTATGATGACATGAAGGTCTGGGAATATCTCGACTTTTTCGCGGCGTGCTACGACATTCCCGAAAGCGAACGTCCGCAAATGATCACCGACTTGCTAGAGCTGGTCGATCTTTCCACCCGCCGCGAGGATATGGTCGATAAGCTGAGTCGCGGTATGAAGCAGCGTCTATGCTTGGCGCGTACCCTCGCCCACGACCCGCAAGTGCTGATCCTTGACGAGCCAGCCTCCGGCCTTGACCCGCGCGCCCGTATCGAAATCCGTGAACTGCTGGTCGAGCTATCCAAGATGGGCAAGACGATCTTCTTCTCGTCGCACATTCTGGCGGACGTTGCCGAAATCTGCACGCATATTGGTATCGTGGAAGCGGGGCAGATGGTCATGCAGGGCAGCCTCAACGAAGTGCAGCGTAAACTCATGCCGCACCGCGAAGCCATCGTCACGCTGCTGGATAAGGCCGACGAAGCCAAATCCGTCCTGCTTGGCATCGATGGCGTGATCAACGTCGAACCGCTGCCGGATGAGGCCAACAAGAAACGCTTGCGAGTGAGCTTCAACGGTGACGACGCCATCCTGAGCGCGATGATGACCGCTATCACCAGCAAGGGCATCCCGATGGTGAACTTCAATGAGGAGTCTCACGACCTCGAAACCGTCTTCATGAAGGTCACCAAAGGCTTGGGGCAGGAATAACCAACTGAACAAGTCATATAACGATGGGCAAGCGGCTTGCGTGGGGAATCATTGTAGCTTTGATCGGCATCCTCGCGTGCATGGCGTTCGCGTTCTTTATATATGCATATATGCAATCCTGACCAATTTGGCGGGGCCGTATTTCTGACGTTGAGATGACACGAAAAACGCCCTCAACACATTAAGTGAGGGCGTTTTCTTTAAGCCACTGAGGTAGAATTCTTGCTAGCGGCTTCTCCACACCACGACGGTCGTATCACTGTTATTGGTGAAATCGAAAATCCAGCGCGCGTCCGTGACCGACATGTTCACGCAGCCATGACTGTGCTGCAAGCCGAATTCATCATGCCAGTAGGTGCCGTGCAAACTGATGTCTTTATCGAAGTACAGCACATAGGGCACGCTCGGCAGCGCGTAATAGTCTGGCCCGCCCATCGCGCCGCTCATGGCGTCAGTGGTCTTGCGCGCCCACACCTTGAACACACCTTCACGCGTGGGGAAGCGCCGCAGCCCTGACGAGATCAGCGTGGCGAAGACGGGATTGCCGCCGTCATAGGCCACCAATACTTGCTCATACAGATCGACGGCGACCCAACGCCCGCCAACGCCGCCCGGTGCGCCCGTAAGGTTCAGCCGTGATACGTTGCGCTGCTCTACCCACTGCCCCGGCCCGATCAGATACCATTCCCACTGACCGACCTGCACCGCTTTGTAGATGAACACGCGGGTATAGCGTTGCAGGATCGCGCCCTGACCCTTGCCACCCGGCACCTGACTCGCGCGTACATATTTGACGATCCACGCCATTTGCAGCGGCAGACCGCCGAGCATCACGCCGCTGAACGAGGATGCCCGCACGCCCGCCAGATCGCTCTCAGGAATCCAGTGATTCGGCGCGATCTCGACCCAATCGCCGTCGCGCCGCAGAATACCAGTGAAGTTGAAGCCGGGATCGATGGTGCCGAGCGCGTTGCCGTTCGGCGCATCGTAAAAGGTGATGCTGTCGCCCGACAAGCGCCAGAACGAGAAGCGCGATAGCTCACCCTGATCCACGCCGATCTGCTGTACGGCGGGTGCGGGGTTGGCTTGCATCGTGCCGAATAATCCGTCGTACTCGCCAGCGGGCAAACCGAATTTGCATTCCGCCGACTCCACCACCCGCGTACAATTTTGCGCGTTGGCGACCGACGGCATATTGATTAGCGGTAAACAAACGACCATTGCAATAAGGACTAAAACAAGTTTACGCTGCATAGCTCCCGACCTTCACTAACATGGACACGGAAGCTACCAGTGTAACGCAAGCGCGGGATGCCCGTAAAGCCGCGATAGGGCAAGCGTCTACTTTGCGAATCGAGGCGCTCAAAAATTCGCCGTTGACTCAACTCAAGTGTTCTGATACACTAAAGGCTAATATGGTCAATCCGTGGAGGAGATCAATGGTTCTGACTGAAATTTCAAAAACAAATGATCCGAATCCACATTTCTCTTCGATTCGTAGCAGAAATGATCTGAATTGAGCAGCCAAATCAGATCATTTTCAGATCATTTGACCCTTCCTGAGCCGATCTAAATGATCTGATTCTAAGCACAAACAGATCATTGAAATGATCGATTCGATCATTTCAATGATCCGGTATCTATTCAATTGGTTTGCTATCGTCGTTGCCCCAATCCTTCCAAGAGCCGTCATACATCGCGGCTTTGGTGAGGCCAGCCGCCCGCAGCGCCAACAAGCCGAAGCTCGCGGAGACGCCGCCATTGCAGTACGTGACGACTTCCCCGGTGGTCTCGTCAACGCCGAGTTCCGCGAACTTCTGGCGAAGTTGGTCAGGCGGCAGCAGCGTCCCATCGTTCGGATCGAAGTAGTTCTGGCGCGGGCTGCTGATCGCGCCGGGGATGTGGCCTTTGCGCTTGGCACGCGATGATAGGCCGTCGTACTCCTCTTTCGAGCGCAGATCGAGTAGTTTGGTGTCCGAGCCGAGCACAGCCAGCACCTGATCTCCCGTCCGTCGCCATGCAGGGTTGGGTATTGCAACAAACGGCTTCGGCGTGATGGCGGGCACAGCAGCGGTGGCAGGTCGGTTTTCCTTCACCCATTTCTGCCAGCCGCCGTCCAGAATCGCGACGTTCGGATGACCGTAGTAATTCAGCGACCACCACATCCGCGCCGCGAACATGGCGTTGGCATCGTCATAGGCGACCACCAACGTATCCGGCGCGATGCCCAAGCGTGTGATCACGGCGGCGTAGCGCTCTGGCTTGGCGATCTGGGCGTGGCGGGGGTCGTCGGGATCGGTGATCTCGTTTACCCAATCCACGAATACCGCGCCGGGAACATGGCTCTTGTCGTAATCGGCTTGATGATTGAAGTAATGCGGCAGCGGCTCCGAAGCGGGCAGCACATGCCCGCGAATGTCCACCACGCGCACTTTGGGGTCATCCAGATGCGCGGCGAGCCAGTCCGTCGCAACCACGAATTGAGGTGAATCGGTCATGAAGAATCCTTTATTTGCTGAAACTGCGCCTGTTTAGTCTTTGGGGCGCAGAATATCGACGTGAATAGCCGGACGGCGCGGGACGCTCGGATCGAAGAAGCGGTTGATGTCGAAGCCCGTCAGATCAAAGTGAGATTTGCCGTCCAGCGCCAGTTCCGCCAACGCCTCACCCACTACCGAGGCGAATTTGTAGCCGTGCCCCGCCATGTTTGCCAGCGCGATGTCTTTGTGTTGCGGATGCAGCGAGATGGTGAAGTGCTCATCGTTCGGGAAGTCATACGGGCAGGTGCCGACATTGATCATCTCGCCCGCGTCGGGGATAAATTCGCGCATGAAGGCGGTCACGCGCTCAATGGTGTTCTGGCGCGGCTGCATATCGTATTTATCGATGTCGAGGTAATTGTTCGAATGATGCACGCTGACTTTGATGCCCGGATTGCGGAAGGTCGGAAAGCCGTACATGCCGCCGATCCCGCTCTCGTCGTAGCGCACGATGAATACGGGGAATCGCCCCGGTTGGAACAGCTCAGGGTTGTTCACCTTGAACCAGTGCGCCTGATTCAGCTCGATGGTATAGCTGAAGTCCAAGCCCATCTGCTTGAGCAGCTTATTCACGTAAGGGCCAGCCGTGACGATCAGCTTGTCGCAAGTGTACGTTGCCTTGGCGGTGCGCACTTCCGCGCCGTGTGCCAGCGGGATGATCTCCAACACGGGTTCTTCGTCTTGCAGCACCGCGCCGAACTTCCGCGCCGTTTCCAGCTTGGCTTTCATGCAGTCATCTACGGCGAGAAAGCCGTTGAGCGCGCAGTACGTCATCAGGAAATTGGCGGGCAGATTGAACTGCGGAAAGCGCTGCTTGGCCTCCGCCGCCGTCATCACGTCAATCGGGATGTTCAGTTCGTGGCTGACGTGGATCAGGTCGTTCAGCGTCGGATCGTTATCGGGGCCGAAGTCCACGCCGCCCACGAGATGCATCAATTTCGTGCCGCTGTCGTGTTCCAGTTCTTCCCAGTAATGGTACGCGTCTACCATCAGGCGCGAGTAAATATCGTCGTTGTAGGTGCGGCGAATGATGCGGTGCTCGGTGTGAGAACTGCCGCGCGTATGCAAAAACTTGAATTGTTCCAGCACGCGCACGTTCACGCCGCGCTTCGCTACCCGCCACGCCGCCGACAGCCCCATCCCGCCGCCGCCAACGATAAGTACGGGTGTGTGGTTAGAACTACTCATGGAGATGTCCTTTTATCTCTAGCACGATGGATGAGGCGTTACGTTACCTCAGCCCGAACCGACCGACAAGTGTCAATCGGCATGGAGGCAAGTGGCAAGGATAGCAGAACTGCGAATGGCAGGCGATCAGTCGCGTTTGGAAAGGATGCCGGTCGTGGGCAGCGGCCCGGTTTTCGGCGGCGTCAATGGTCCCGTTTTCCCCACGCGGTAGGCACGTACCTGTTCGCTCTCACTCGGCGCTTCGAAATGTACCTTGATCGGCAGGCGACCAAGCAAGAGATCGTCGTTTTCGCGCAAAGGCTGTGGCTCGTGCGGGGGCACCCGTTTCGTATTCAGAAAGGTGCCATTGACACTGTTGAGATCAGAGATCGTCAATTGATCTTCCGCGAACCGCAGCATGGCGTGAGCACGCGACACGCCGCGATCATGCGCGCCAAAGCGTGTCAGGTCGAAGCACTGCGGATTGGGGTTGTTGAGGTCGGCACGCCCCAACACCACCTCAGTACCGTCTTCAAATACCAGACGCTCAACAGCGCCACGAATGTGCAGTACTAATACCCGCTGGATGAGGGAGGCTGTGGTTGGTTCAGTTTCGGTGCGGCGTTTTCGTAAGACGAGGGGATCAGTACGAATGACGGCGGTGCTTTCTTTAGGGTCAACAAGAAAATACCCGCAATCGACGCAAACTAGAGCGTATTGGCTGTTGGTCTTTCCACAATGCTCACAAATCCGCTCTCGTTGCTGCATCGTCCATCCTTATCTACTGAAAACCTCTATTCTGGTTTGGTTTATGCCTAGAATTTTGTATGATCTAGCCTACTTATCCTATTATCATAGCACAAGCTGATAGAAGATACTATGCGTATTGCAATCGTTGGGGCGGGGGTAGCGGGGCTGACAGCAGCGTACAGGCTGCGCCTCCACGAACCCGCGCCGGAAATCGTCATCTTCGAGAAGAGTCGGGGTATCGGTGGTCGGATGGCGACTCGCTGGTATGACCGACCCGCTGGTCGCGTGTATGTGGATTACGGTGCGCAGTTTCTAAAAGCTGAAACCGAGACGCTGCGTACGCTCATGTACGATCTGCTGCCGACCAACGCGTTGACCGAGATCGAACTGCCCGTTTGGACGTTTAACTCAGCGAACCAGATTTCGGCGGGCGATCCAGAGCAAAATGCCGTGCCGCGCTTGAGCTATGAACATGGCTTGACGACGCTGGCGCGGTTGGTGGTTGACCAAATGGGCGTCAGCATCAAGCCGCAAGTGCGGATTGGCAGACTCGGCTGGCTCACCAGCGGACGCTACAGTCTGATCAACACAGAAGGCATGGGGCAAGGTGACTTTGATCGCGTACTGATCGCCACGCCCGCGCCGCAAGCCGCTGATCTGATCGCGCTCAGTGATACGCTGCCCGCCGAGGCGCGGAATACACTGGTCAGCGAATTGCAGGTAGCCCAGTATCGTCGGTGCCTCTCCATCGTGCTGGCCTATGAGCGCCCGCTGATCGAGCGTCCATGCTGTGCGCTGCTCAACACGGATCACCAGCACCCTATCGCGTGGATCGGGCTGGAGCACACCAAGATCGGGCATGTGCCGCCGGAATACAGTGTGTTGGTGGTGCAGATGTCCGGCGACTACAGCCTACAGCATTGGGACACCGCGCCCTCTGCCCTCGTTAATGACGTGATGCGCCTTGCTTCCGAGCTAATGCAAGAAGACCTTACCACGCCATCGTGGACGGATTTGCAAAAATGGCGCTTCTCGCAGCCAGATGTTTTGATCGAGCCGGAGAGGGTTAACGGCGTGCAGCGCGGGCTGTGGTTTGCGGGCGACTATCTACGTGGCGGGCGCGTCCATTTCGCGGCGGAGATCGGCGCTGAGGTGGCGGGACAATTGAGCGAAACACTGCCGTCGCGAACTCGCTAACAGGGTGAGGACGGCAAAATTGGGTTTAGAAATTGTGCTAGAAGATGAATAGACCGATACTGTGCATGATCTGACAGCGTGGAGGCTGCGATGAGACTTGTTCGGTCGCTTATCCTTGGCATAATCGTCGCCATGCTCGTGCTCGGTGAGACTCCATCAACCCTTGTGCGTGCGGGGAGTACATCGCTAACAGGCGGCAGCGCCGTGCAGCAGCCGAATCTGACGGCGTGGACGCTCATTGATATGCGCCGCGCTGATCAACCCGATCTGTTTGTCGAAGAAAAGGGCATATTCCACCTACGCTCTGATTGGCAAGCCGCCCGCCTTGACTATGTGTACAAATGGTGGGGATTAGCCGACCCCGTTTTTGACGCTCAAACCGTGACACGCGTCGGCACAACTTACCAACGCAATGGCAAAGCGGTTGATTCCGCGCTGGTGACGGCGTTCCTGCACGCGCTCACCAATCTGCATCCAACGCAGTTTCTCCTTGTCGGTCAGGGGCATACCGATGATTACCCGTCGTGGATGCTCGAAATCACGGGCATGGATGACCAGCGCATCCAATTATATTCCGCCAGCACCGCCAACCCCGGTTCCGCGCCGTGGAACGTCATCTATAACGGTCGTCTGTATGCGCAATATGACGGTAGCCTCGCCGGATCGTTGGGCAGGCTGTTTAGCAGCGACGAAGGCGTGCCCGCGGCGACCTTCGATCCCGGCACGACGATTCCCGGCGTCGCTTTCGCCACTTCCGGCTGGCTGGCACAGCTCACCTCCGGTTTTGTCGGGCTGCTGCCGATCGCGGAAGGGTTCCGCTATGAAGCCGATCCGAACGGGCACGCCATTCGCGGCGTCATCGAAGGGCGGTCTTCAATTGGTGGCTTTGGTCACATGGTCATCGGCACCATCACCAAGCTGACCAAAGTACAGGTCACGCCCAACGGCAAGCCTATCGACTGCGCCATCAAAGAGATTCCCTCTAGTGATCCGTCGGCGGCGAATTGGGAATTCACCTGTGACGGCCTCCAGATTGTGACCGGACAGGAATACGACTTCCCAATTGCCGTCACCTTCGGCACCGATCAGGGCGCAACCATCAGCACTGAAGGGCGCTTACAGGGCGTCTGGCATGAGGATGACGCCGTGTTGATGGTGCCGCTTCCGGCTGAACTGCAAGCCGCGCTGTCCGCAAATCCCGTGGCGGCGGACATCATGACCGACCATGTGCCGATCCATGCTTATTACCTCGCCTCCATCGATGCAGACAAGACGAGTTCAGGGATAATGTCGGGTGAGATAGTGCTGCTTGGTCAAGTCACGCTGCCCTCAGGCATACTGCGCTATACAGTCGGCACGCCGTTCGCGGTCAAAGATGGCAAGCTGACGGTGTGGACACTATCGCGCCAAGCGGTGCAGCAAACCGTCACCGCGATCACCAACCTTGCCCTGACCAAGCGCATCATTAAAGCACTGCCAGACGTGATCCTCAATTTGTGGTATACCGAGACTAGCGATGTGCCGGAAGCCGCCAATCTGATCAATGCCTATCCGCCGTCCTATGGGCTGACGGTGCAAGCGTGTGGCACGCTGCCTAAGCTCTCCATGCCAACCGAAAAGCCGCTGCAAGCCTTCAGCTTTAACGGACGCTGGGATTTCTGGCTACCAGATTTTGTGCTGGCAGACGGTGAAGCTGTTATCTATGACTTGACCCTGTACCCGAACAGTGACCCGCCCCACGCCCTAACCGAACTGCTGCTGCCAACTCAATTAGCGGGCATGGGGTTTCGCGCCGTCCGTGCCACCCATTCGTCATATCGTCGTCAACTGCCCGAAATACAATTCGCGCTGCCGGAAAACGCATCGGCGGCAGAGGAGCAGCGCTTGCGCAAGTTGGTGGACGCACTGCCTGTCAAGGTGGACGTTGAGCAGTGGTTCGCGCCCGCTTCGACCTTCAAGGTAATGGAAGACGGAACACTCACCCTGTTCGATTGCGCTTCCCGATAGCCGTGGGTTACGACGACGCCACGACCGTCTCTGGAATCGGCGTTCGCTGCCACACGCGCGAATCGATGACGACCAATAGGATCGCGGCGGCGCTGTAAGTAAGCGCCATTAACCACGTGGCTCGTGTTACTTCTACGTGGGCATTCAAAAAGGCCAGCAGATTTTGTGTGCCGTGCAGCAGGATCGCCGCACACACGCCGCTGCTGCCGGATTTCAGATAGACCCATGTCAGCATAACAGACAGCGCCAGAATCACGGTGAATTGAGCTACGGGCGGTGCGCCTTCCGAGAGCATCCCCGGTAGCAGCAAAATTAGGTGCAAAGTCGCCCACGGGATGCCTAAAATGAGACTAGCCGTGAGCGGCGCGTGCTGTTTGAGCAGACGTGGCAAGGCAAACCCGCGCCAACCGAGTTCCTCACCCGCCGCGAAGATATAGACCATGATCAGGAATGGTGAGAACTCGCCTATTTGCAGGTCGGACACCCATCCAAACAGAAAAGCGATGATGTTCACAACGAAACGGATAGCCAGACACAGCGCAATAATTTGTAGGAAACGTTGCCACCCCATCCGCCAGCGCACGGCTTGCGCCAACAGATCGCGTACACCACTCCAACCTTGTGTCAACACAGTGAGCAAGCTGGCGACGGAAACCGGAATAAAGACCACCACCATCGAAAAACCGAGGGCGCGGGCTTCCGATGGGAAGGGCAAGAAATAGGCCGCGAACGACAATCCCAGCGTTAAAACGCAAAAGATGAGCACTTCATGGCGTTTGAGGACGGACGTCAGATAGGTCATGATATGCGGTTCCTATAGGCGGGAGAAGATCCTATCGTCAGTGTAAGACCAATTTCTGCTCATTCGCAAGCAGTGATTGACAGCAACAGCCTAACCGCAGGAGGGGAAACTAACGCTTAAGCACGAATTTGGGTAGAATTAGATGGTTCAGTTCGTCTATTCCTCGGCAGGGGTGAAGTGCGGACGATCATCCCGAGTCTGCGATTGCGGAGAACGCTTTGGGAACGCTAACGTTTGCCTCGATATTGGCGATTGGTTTGTGCATCGGCTACGTGATCCTGTTGGGTACTACGCAGCGACGGCGTACACAACTGGATAATTCATGGCTGTGGATGATGGCGGTGCTGATCACGGCGCTGGTCGCGCAGGCTGCCAACGCGCTTGATCCGAGCGCCAACATCCTCGGCTTGACACAGCCTGCCTTGAATGTCGTCCTCACGAGCGCGGTCTTGGTCGCGTTGAGCGCTCTCACCTTCAACTTCCTGTACCGCCGTTTTGCACGGTTGGTAGCGGGCGCGGGCGCAGTGTGGCTTGTGCTGATCCTGCTGCTGCTGTGGCAGATGCCCGATAGCCAAACCGGACAAGTGGGCTGGTTTGGGCGCGTTTTCAACGGTCAGGACGGCGTGGGCTTGGTGGTCTTCTTGGGCTGGCTCTTGTTGAGTGGCTTATCGCTCGCCATCACCTTCAACAACTACTATCGCGCACATTTGCCGGAGGCCGCTAACCGCGCCTTGTTTTGGGGGTTGGTCTTCCCGCTGGTCGTGATGGGCATGGTGATGAGCGTATCTAGCGGCGCTTTCCTGCGCGAGTCCGGTTGGGCGTTGCAATTCGTGGGGCTAGGTGGCTTGTTATACAGCGCCGCCGAGCACCGTGTCCTTGATATGCGGCGGTTGCTGCGCTTGGCGATTGCGTCCGGCGTCATCACCTTCGTGACCGCGCTGTTCATCCTCGTCGCACTGTTCGCGGGCAACGCCATCAACGCCGATTCCGGCGCGCTGCCCCTCGCGCTGGCGATCATCGCGACCATCGCCGCCATCATTTATACACCTTTCCAAGCCATGACTTTGGGAGTCGTGCGGCGCATGTCTGGCACCACGCCCGAAGACACCACTTCGGCAGTGCGCATTTACAGTCAGCGTGTATCGAGCATCGTTGAACTTGGCGATCTGGCGGGCACGGTGACGGACGCCATGCGAGAAGCGATGCGTGTGCGTGGTGGCGGTGTGCTGCTGGCGACGATTGAGAATGCCGATACCGTCCGCTTGGAGCCGATGATCGTGGATACCACGCCGCGCCCGCCGCTGATGGTGCGCATTCCGAGCAGCAGCCCGATCTACGGTCGGATGTTTATCAACCATCTGCCCGTACTGCAATACGATCTCGAATATGCGCGGGAATACAGTTCGTTAGCGCCAGAGATCGCGGCCTTCTTCCGGCAACTGCATATGAGCGCCTACGCGCCGATTGTCGTGCAAGGGCAGCTTATCGGCGTGCTGTCGGCGGGTGCCAAGATCAACGATGACCCGTTCTATCCCCAAGATGTCGATATGCTGGCAACGCTGGCGAATCAAACTGGCGTCGCGCTGAGGAATGCCCGTCTGGTTACCGATCTCAAACGTACGTCCATCGAGTCGCACGCGCTGAACTCGGATTTGCTGCGCACCAAGGAGCGTTTGGAACAGCTTGACTCGGTCAAAACCGACTTCGTGACCATCGCCAGCCACGAACTGCGCACACCGCTGGCTCAGATTCGCGGCTATACCGATATTCTGGATGCCATGAACGAGCAAGCCATGCTCGATCAAGATCAGGTCGGCGGCATGGTCAGCAACATGCGCAAAGCCACTGACCGCCTTGAAAAATTGATTGCCGATATGCTCGATGTTAGCCAATTGGGCTTGGACGCGATGGACTTGCGGTTCGCGCAGACCACGCTCGATAGCGTCTTGCGCCTCGCCATCGAACCACTGGCGGAAAGCATCAAGCAGCGCAAATTACAGCTCACCGCGCGTGGGTTAAAGGGGCTGCCGCCCATCGAAGCCGATATGCAACGGTTGGTGCAAGCCTTCCGCAACATTTGCGTGAACGCGGTCAAGTACACGCCCGATGGCGGTCGTATCGACATCGTGGCACATGTGGAGCGCAATGAACAGACCGAAGAAGAAGAGATCGTTGTGACTATTGCGGATACGGGTATCGGCATCGATCCGCGTAACCACGAACTGATCTTCGAGAAATTCTTCCGCGTCGCTGATCCGGGGTTGCATTCGACGGGCACCACCAAATTCATGGGTGCTGGCCCCGGCCTCGGTCTGACTATCGCACGCGGCGTGATCGAAGGTCACGGCGGACATATCACGGTGGAAAGCCCCGGCTACGAACCCCAAAAACTGCCGGGTTCGGTGTTCATCATCCATCTGCCGATCCATCCGCCGCAGGGTGCCAAGCGCGTGATGCCATTCGAGTCCTCTACGGGTAGTGTTGTGCTGCCAGTGCCCGCTGGCGCAATGAAAGGTAATTAGCGATAGCTCATGAATAAGGCAGCAGTCCTTAACGAACTTCGCACCAGCCGTGCGAAGTTGGTCAGCGCGATAGAAGGGTTGCCGGAGGAAGCCATGCTGCGGGCAGGCGTGGTCGGCTTATGGTCGATCAAAGATTTATTGGCGCATCTCACCGCGTGGGAATCTGAACTGGTGACGGCGCTGGCACGCTTGGCGGTCTCGCGGAAAATTCCGCACATCGTCGAGATTGACGACCTTGACGAGTGGAATATGGAAGTGTACGCCGTCAACGCGCGGCGGGCGCTGAGCGATGTGCTGGAAGATTTTCAGGGCGTCCACAAGCATCTACTGAAGGCGGTTGAGGAGATCGATGAGAAAACCTTGACCAATCCGCGCCGCTTCCCGTGGATGGAGGGCGAGCCACTGTCGTATCTGATCGCGGAAAATGGCTTCTGGCACGAGTCCGAGCACGCCGACCAGATTCTTGAGTGGCGGAAAACGAATGGGGTGTAAAAGGTAATGACAATGGTACTGGTATTTGATCGCTCTACGCAGCAGGGACGGCTCGAACTCACGGATCGCGACCGCTTCAAACTGCTACACAACATGACCACGCAAGACTTCAACACGATTAAGGTTGGCGAGGGACGTTCCGCCGTCTTGACTACAGCCTTAGCCCGCATCATCGACCGTGTCATCGTGTACAATCGCGGCGAAAGCGCGCTGATGATCACTAACTATCCGGCAATCGTGCGTTCGTGGTTGCAGCGGCACATCTTCTTCAACGACAAGGTGCGCCTGCAAGATGTCTCGGCAGCGTTCGGTCAATTGGAATTTTATGGCGATCAGGCGGCTGCCATCGCGGATACCTTTATGGCAGGGGCGTCCAAGCTGGCGCTGCATGGCTGTGCTGAGATCGAGATCAGTGGCGAAAAAGGGATGATCGCGCGGACACTACCTATTGCTGGCGATGGCTTCATCCTGATCGTGCCGATGGCAGCGCTCTCCACCATCAAGATGCGCTTGTTGGCACAGGTTGGTGCGGTTGAGGGTGACGCGGCGCGTTACGAACGGCTGCGCATCGAGGCGGGCTTGGCGGGCGCTCCCCGCGAATTGAGCGAGGAGTACATCCCGTTAGAGGCTGGTTTGTGGGACTCGGTGAGCTTCCACAAAGGTTGCTACATCGGGCAAGAGATCATCGCGCGGATGGAAAGCCGTCAGCGCCTCGCGAAAACGCTGGTCAAGCTGCATCTGACTACGTTACCTGCGCTCGGTTCCACCATCAGCCTTGATGACCGCGCTATCGGCATGATCACCAGCGCTACGGAAACGGAGCAGGGGAGCATCGCCCTTGGTTTCGTCAAGCCAGAATTTGCCGAGGCTGGTACGCAGCTCACCGTCACAGCGGATGGGCAAGCTCCGCTGACCGCCGAAGTGGTTGATGCGCCGCTGCTGCAAACGGGCTTTGCCAACGCGTAAAATCGTCTACGTGGGTACTGGGCATTTACAAGACGCGCCGTTTTTTATGCCCGATCTTACGTATCGGGCTAATCGTAAGACAATCGCTAGTAGGGAGTTTTGTTCGTGAAAGTGTCTATAGTGCGTTTATTGATTGTCTTGTGCGTCGTAATGACCTCGGCCTTCGTCAGGTCAACGCCAGCTTCCGCTCAAGATTCATTTGTCATTTTTCAGGACGATTTCAGAAATAATGATAACGGATGGGAAGTCGTCGGCGGCACTGACACCTCGAAATTGTTCGTCGGGGATGGCGTCTTGCGCTTCAGCACTGAAAAAGAAGGCTATGCGAACTGGGCTGTGCCCGATGTGACCGTGCCCGATGACATCGATGTGCAAGTCACCGCCACCGTGATCGATCCAGACAGCAGCGGCAACTGGAATTTTGCGCTGATCTTGCGCGCCGACACGCGTGATAGCGACGCCAGCTTCTACCATTTTGGCGTGGGCGGCGACGGCAGCTACGAATTCTCCATCCGGCGCAAGAACCCGGAAAATTATGCGGAGAACATCAAGAGTGGGAAGATCAGTGGCTTTAATGTCAACCGCCCCATCAAACTGCGCGTGCTGGCACAGGGCGACACGTTTGCGTTCTTCGTGAACGGTAAGCAAGTAGACACGTTCAAAGATAGCAGCGTTAGCACTGACGCGGACACCGAAAAATATCTTGGCTTCATGGTCGGGACGTACAGCGGAGTCGAGCGCAATGAGGTCGAGTTTACCGATCTTTTGGTCATGAGTGCAGATAGTGCCACCGTCAACAACGGTGGCGACCCCGATGCGTTGTTGAATGAGACTTTCCCGGACGATAACCCGAACGAATGGATTTTAGGGACATTCACCAATTCCAAATCCAGCATCAGCGACAACACCCTGACGGTTCAGATCACCAAAGATAACTTCTTCGGCTACACATGGCCCAAGACGAAGTTTCCCGAAGACCTTGACATCACGGTGAACGTTATCAATCCCGATCCCGAAGCGGGCGACGCATGGGGCTATGGAATCGGCTATCGCGGTTACGATGAGGACGACGAGAAGACATTCTACCTATTCGAGGTGCAAGGCACGGGGAAGTTTGCCGTCACCGCCCAGAAAGGCGGCACTGTACTAGATACGCTGATCAAAGGTACGGTCAGCAACTTCGATGGCAGCGCCGAGAACGTACTACGTGTGGTTGTACGCGGCAATACGCACAATTTCTACGTGAACGGCAAAAAAGTTGGTTCCGCCCAAGATTCGACGCTTGACCAGAAGACGGACTACTATTTGCTGCTGGAAGCTGGCACGTTCGAAGGTCAGAATTCCATCTCTGCGAATTTCAGCAACTTGGTCGTCAAAGCGCCATGAGTAAGATGCGTCCCCTGCCTCTCCTCACCGTGAGGAGGGGCAGTTTTCTAGTCACAAGTTTTATGTCATGCATGTCCCACGGTTCGAATGACCCAACCACAGCCTGATCAACAAGTCATCATCATCGGCGCAGGATTAGCGGGCATGACCGCCGGTCTCCATCTTGCGCGGCGCGGACTATCCGTGCTCCTGCTCGAAGCTGATCCAAACTTTCCCGGCGGCAGATTGCAGGGCGGGGCAGCGGTGACGCTGGAGCACAACGGGCGCACATGGTCATTTCCCGGCGAGCACGGACTGCACGGCGTCTGGGGACAGTATCACAATTTACGGGCGATGCTGGCGCGCGAGGACATCGATCCCGGTTTCGTGCCCGCCAAGGAAGAAGCATGGATACTGCGCCATCCTAAAAGCGCGGTGCAGTGGACGAAAGGTGGCAGCGCCCTCCGTAAGAGCTGGATTCCCGCACCTTTCCACTATCTGGCACTGTTCATCCGTCCGCGCTTTTTGCAGATGCTTACCCTGCGCGATCTGGCAAGTATGTTCCGCGTGCTTGGCGGCTTGATCTTCGCGACTGCTTACGATCCCGCCGTCGAAGATGCCCGCTTGGATCGTTTCACGCTGGCGGATTTCTTCAAGGGGTGGTCGCCCACGCTGCAATCCTTATTCTTGGGCTTGGCACGGAATTTCACCTCGGCGCGGCCTGATCAAGTACCTCAAGCGGGGTTTATCGCCTTTTTGCGCTTCTATACCTTGCTGCGGCGCGATGCGTGGCGCTTTAACTACTTCAACCGTGATTCGCACAGTGCGTTGATAGCCCCACTGCAAGCGCGGATCGAGGCGGCGGGAGGCAAGTTGCAGCTTGGCGCGCAGGTGACCGACCTGATCCGCGATGGCGAAGGTTGGCGCGTCCAATGGCAGCAACCGCCAAGCAGTGAAGCTGTGCCTGAAGCCGAGAATGAGATCAGCGAAGCGAACGCCTCCCACGTGATCCTCGCACTGGACATCCCCGGCGCACGTAAGCTGCTTACGCACAGCTTGAGCGCACACGCCTTAACATGGTCGATGGCAGTCCCGTCCGTCGTGGTGCGCTACTGGTTCAACCGCAAGCCCAAAGGAAGCAGCGCGGAGCCGGAAGCGGGCATCTTCACGGGTGAATTCATCCTCGATAACTATTTCTGGCTGCATCGTATTCAGGCGGTCTTCGGGGACTGGAGTCAGGTCACGGGTGGCAGCGCCGTCGAATGTCACATTTATGGGCCACCGGAAATATTGCTCGAACCGGACGCCGTGTTATTGGCGCGTGGGTTGCAAGACATCGGGCGCGTGTGGCCTGAGCTGCGCAGTGCCCTCATCACGCAGTCGATCCGTCGCAACGCAGCCACGCATTCGCTGTTCAGCGGCAACACCGATCAAGGCTTGAGTGTACAAACGCCTTGGTCACAATTGTGGGCATGTGGCGATTGGGTGCGTTATCCTCATGGATCGCTGTATATGGAGCGGGCAGTCGTAACCGGGTTAGCGGCAGCCAACGGCGTCCTCACAGCGAAAAACCTGCCCACCTATGATATTCAACCCGTCGATCCGCCTGAAATACTCGTGCGGTGGATTGAACGGTTGTTGCGGTGGGTGCGTCGGCGGGCACGGTCTTACGGTCAGCGGCGCGAGCAAAACTAACGATGGAAATCTATCGAACATGCGTTATAATCAACCCGTTTGTTGCGCAGGTTCATGAGTACAAATAACAGGATTTGGTATGGAAATCACATGGTACGGGCATAGCTGTTTTCGGTTGGCGGATCGCGGGAAAGCTACCATTATTACTGATCCCTTTGGCGATTCGATTGGGTATGATGTACCCAAGCTTAAAGGCGATGTGGTAACGATCAGCCATGATGCACCGGGGCACAACAACTATGCTGCCGTTAAGAACTTCCAGCGCATCCTTGCTGGCCCCGGCGAATATGAGATCGGTGGTGTATTCATCATCGGCGCGGCGATGCATAACCTGACGACCGATCCCCCCAAACGGAATGTCGCCTATCTGTTTGACTTCGATGGGTTGAAGGTAGCGCATTTGGGCGACCTCGATCACGTGCCAGCGCAATCCACGGTGGAAGACTTGGGCGAGGTTCACATCGCCTTGGTGCCCGTTGGCGGCGGTGGTGGCTTGAACGCGACACAGGCGGCGGAAGTGGTCAATCTGCTGGAGCCGAAGCTGGTCATCCCAATGCACTACAAGACGGATGAGAGTCTGCTGGAGCTAGAAACGGCGGAACGTTTCCTCAAGGAAATGGGCGTCAGCCGTATTCAACAGGGCGATGTATTCAAGGTCACGGCGAGCGCGTTGCCAGAGCAAACGCAGATCGTCGTGTTAGGATTGAGTAAGTAGAGTTCAGCGAGAGGAACGCGGAGCGATGCAAATCAAGGTGATCATGAGTTGGGATATTAAGCCGGGACGCAGCGAGGAATATTTTGAATTCGTCGTGCGGGATTTTGCGCCGTCGTTCCAACGCATTGGCTGGCAGATGACTGAAGCATGGTTAACCGCCTACGGGGAACGCCCTCAGATCATGGTGGGCGCGCTGGCGGATAACTTACCACAAATGAAAAAGATGTTGGCAAGCGAAGAGTGGAAAGAACTTCACGATAAGCTGCTTCAGTACGTCACCAACTATTCGCAGAAGATCATCCGCGCGACGCCGTTCTTCCCATTAGTGTAAAAGTTAGTGTAAAAGATGGGCGAGTGTTGATACTCGCCCCTTGCATCCCTAATCCTGCCCGCTGACAGGGGACATCATGCCTGTTGGGGTTGGTCGCGGCGTGACCAACGGCGATACGAGCAGCAAAATGATGGCGGCAACGAAGGTGACGATGATGCCGCCGTTCTGCCCGTTACCTAGCTGCCCCTGCAAGCGCGGCATGATGATCACGCTGACGTTGCCCATCGCCATCACAATGCCGGAGGCGGTGCCAAAATTAGCAGGGAATGCCGTGCGCAGCAGTCCCAACGCCGATGGGAACACTGGCCCGCAGCCCAAGCCTACCAAAGTCGCACAAATCACAGATGCGGGTGCTGAGGCTCCGAACAGCAGCAGACCAGCCGAGCCGAGGCCAATCGTAATAATCCCGATGCGCAGCCATGTCGGGGCAGATACACGCGTGCCGAGCAAGCTGATGATGCCGCGTCCAGCCGTGAAGCCGCCCCAGAACAGGGATGTCGCCAGCGCGGCAATAGCTTCCGGCGCACTAGCCGCCAAGCGTAGTTGTGTGAAGATCCATGCGCCAAAACTGACTTCCATGCCCACATACACAAATAACAAGATTACGAACGGCATTAAGGCCGCTAACGATAATCCATGAGCACTTGTAGTATGCGTAATCGGCACCTGTTTCGGTACGGGAATCGACAGCCCGACGAAAAATAGCGCGACCAACAGCGCGAAAATGAAACCAGTCATATAGGCCAGCAAGTAATTGTGTTGGCTGAGTGCCACATTGACCAACTGCGGGCCGAGGATCGCGCCGATTCCATAAGTGAAATTGAGCAAATTGATGTTCACCGCCGCACGATCGGGTCGAAGGCGAGTCACAGCGACATTGCAGCCCACTAGCAGCGATCCCATGCCTACACCGTAGATGATCATCGCGAAATAAGCCACGCCCAGAATCGGCGTATTGATGAGCAGGAACAAGGCAGCCGCCATTAGTGCTGCGCCTGTGAACAACACATAACGCGCGTTGATGCGATCCAGCAGACGCCCCGCCAGCAGAACGGCGACCGTGCCACCTATCGCTTGGATCGAGGTGAAGTTGGCACCGTCGGCTAGGGGGATTCCGTAGCGTCCTGTTAAATTAGCATAGGTCGGGCCGATCATATTGCCAGTGATGCCGACCATCACAAATGCAGCATTGCAAAGAAGCACACCCGGATTGAGTGTTGGCATGAATGAAATAGCCTTATCGTTTATTCTGTCCGTTGCGTTTTGGGGGAGTTCGGACGTTTATACGCACAATAGTAGACTCACGTGAGAGTGCTGGCAATCCCCAATCCGGCGGACAGTCACACGCTGGACGCGAGATCGAGATGCCATTACAATGAACGCTGGCAGCCGCTGTACAAAGAGGGAATGAACCTAGTGCGCGTTTCGAAAATCTTGATTGTTGTCTCGTGTATCGCAAGTTTGCTGCTTGCTGCGCTGCCATATTCGTCTGTTCACTCTGAGGCGGAGCAGCGTGGGACACCAACCCCGATTGTGACTGAGACTGCCACCACTGCGAGTGAGTTCCTGTTTGGCCCCAAAACTGGCAATCTGAAATTCCCGCTCGATTTCGTGGAAACCGGATTGAAAGTGCGCGATTTCAGGCTCAAGCTTCGATTTTTTACACCCTACACAGCCGCCGATGGCAACTGGCTGCTGGCGATCTTGTTCCGCACCAAAGGGCGGACGGCGGCTTCGGGCTTCGCGCTTGGCATCACGGCAGGTGCGGAATGGGCGCTGTCTAGTCTGGGGCCAAACAGCCAACAAGTCACGCTGGATAGTGGACGGTTGCCACAGTTGAAGATCAATGCGGGCGATTATAACGACATCGAACTAACCGTAGATGGGGATTTCGGTGTGCTGGTCATCAACGATGAAGAAATCGCTACGTTAGCGTTGTTTAATTTGCGTGGCGACGCCGTCGATGAAGACTTGCTGGTCGGCGTGTTCGGCAATCGCGATGACAAGCTGGCACACTACGAAAACCTGACCGTAGCCAGCAGTCAGAGCAATCCCGATCTCACACTGACGCGGACGCCGGGCGTATCGATTCCCTGTCTGGTGACGACCCTGCGCGCTACGGCGCTGCTGGAACAGCCGGATCGGAATGCTGCGCGGGTGGTTTCCGTGCCGGGGCAAAAACGGCTGGAAGGCTACGGTCTATCGTCAGATTTGCTGTGGGTCAAGGTGCGTTATGGTGGGCAAGAGGGTTGGGTGATCCGCTTTTCGGTGAACGTGGGTAACGGGTGCGCTGATTTGCCGATTGAGGAGCCATAGCCGTCAGAAACGCGTTAGACGGGCATCGCGCTTCGTATTAATGATTGCCATTCACGCGGTTTTCCACTAAAATGCACTTGTTTGATCATTTTAGTTGTATCGGTAGTACACAATAGCATACATGAATACCACGCCCATTCGGTTGCAGTTTACGGCACAGCTTGTCGCTGATTTGCTGGCAGCCTCGCCAGAAGGCTTTTTCAACCGAGCAGAGCTTGATGCTCAACGGCTTGGAGTCGGAAGTCGAGCAAAAGCCATCGCTCAGGCAGTACAAGAGAAGAAAATCGGACTTGTCGGTAACTACGTCTTTGATCTAAGCCGCCTAACCGCCGACCAAGTGCGTCAACACAGTCTACTATTCCCCGGCATGGTGCCGCAAACCAGCGCCCTTGACGGTTCAATCACGCTCCCACCAGTAGCGACACGTCAACGTGAACGCCAAGAGCAACTGGCGGTGATGAACGATCCGATCATGCAGCGCTTGGTCGCGGCGTTCGCTGGCACCATCGGCTACATGCCCGCCCCGGAATTGATCCATGATGTCACTGAGGACACAGCGCTCAACTCACTGGTTGGCTTGAATATGCTTAAGCGCGCGGGCGATCTCGTGTTCGATCCGCTGCTCATTTCGCGGGCTTCGATCAACGTGGTGCAGAAACGGGAAACCTTAGCGCCCGTGCGCAAAGAAATCTTCGACAAGTTGGCAGCTTTGCCCGGTCAGACCATCGCGCGGGTAGACCTTGTCGAGAAATATGGCTCCAAAACGCTGCAAAGCGTGATCGACTCCGGCGGATTGGTGACTTACACTGTACAGATTCCGCTAGGTGAGTCGGTCTGGGTACGGCTCGAAGAAGCCGATCCTGATGAAGCCATGAACGCCGCCATCGAAGCGACGCGCCCGAAGGATGAAGATTGGCAGGTCGCGCTCGATTATTGCGGTGATGTGCTGCGGCATGATGGTGAAGACGGCCCTACGCGCCGTGAACAGACTATCGCGCGCTCATACACCATTCCACAAGCAGCGGCACGCGTTGGCCTGTTCAAAGAAACATTGCAGACCGCGATCACATCCCGTCAGATTATCGCGTTCGTTGATCCTGAAGGCTATCAGCGTATTCCTGCCTACGAGATCAACGACATCCTGACCGAACCGCAAATGCACGAATCAATTGCTGAATTGGAATTTGTGCGGGTCAAGGAATTGCAGGTTGCCATCGATGAACCGCGTGAGCAAATCGTGCGGCAAAAACTGCGCAAGGTACGCGGCGGGCCGAGCCAGAACAAGTATCGTTGGGGACAAATCCGCGATCTGTTCTTTGATGACGAGATCACACTGCGGGAGTTCAAACAACTATACCATTCGCGTAAAGCGGCGTGGGAAAATCAAGAAGCTGACCGCTTGCAGGAAATGCGCCGTCAGCGTGAGGAAGCCCGCGCCAAGGAACGTGCGCAGCGCGAAGAAGAACGCCGTCAGCGTGAGGAACTGCGCGCCCGATTGTTAGCGGCTTTCCCCGCGTGGCAGCACGCCGGACGCGTCGATCAGCGCATCATCTTCCATGTTGGCCCACCCAACAGCGGCAAAACCCATAACGCGCTGGAGCGGTTGGCACAGGTGCAATCGGGCTGGTATCTCGCGCCTCTGCGGTTGTTGGCCTTCGAAGTCTTTGAACGGCTGAACAAGCGCGGCGTGCCTTGCAATTTGCTGACGGGTGAAGAGCACATCGAAATTCCCGGCGCGATGATCACGGCGGCGACGATTGAGATGTTCAACCCATCGCAAAGTGGTGACTGCGTCGTGATCGATGAAGCACAAATGCTGGCTGATCCCGACCGTGGTTGGGCATGGACACGCGCCATGATGGAAGCCGAGTCGCCCGAAATCTATGTGATCGGCCCGTCGCACGCGACGACGCTGATCCAGAAATTGGCGACTGTGGCGGCGATCCCGCTGGATACGGCAGAGCATCAGCGTCTTGCGCCGCTGCAAGTGGCGGAACGCGCATGGCCCATCGAACGCATCCCGCCGCGCACGATTCTGGTTGCTTTCTCGCGCTCGATGGTGCTGCGCCTGAAGTCTGCCTTGGAGCAGCGTGGTCGTTCGGTCTCGGTCGTGTATGGCAACTTGCCGCCGGAAGTGCGCCGCAAGCAAGCGGATCGTTTTGCGGATGGCGAAACCGAGATTTGCGTGGCGACGGACGCCGTCGGCATGGGCTTGAACCTGCCCGCCGATCATGTCTGCTTCTTCGAGCTGTCGAAGTTCGACGGCAGAGAAAACCGTCCCCTGACGCCAAGCGAAGTGCATCAGATCGGTGGACGCGCGGGACGTTTCGGCCTCTCGCAAGCGGGCGAAGTGGGCGCGACGACCAAACGCGAACTTAAGATTTTACAGGGATTATACAGCCGTCAGCCGGAAGAGTTGACACATGCCCGTGTCGCGCCGACCGTGGAAGACCTTGAACTGATCCCCGGTAGCTTGGCGCGGCGTTTTGCACAGTGGCGTGAGCTTCAATCTATCCCTGACTCGCTGCGCGGCGTGATCAAGCCCGCCGACATCGATGAGCGGATTGCGCTGGCCTCGATGCTCAGTGATAAAGAAGTCAACCAGCTTGGGCTGCCCACGGCGGTGCAGTTGGTGAACGCTCCGACGCGCGAAATCAGCCGTCCGTACTGGTTGAGCTGCGCCAAGGCGATCCTGCGCGGGATCGATATGCCGCTGCCGCCGGAAGCGCCGTTCATCATCAATGACACGCACGAACTCGATAAGACTGAAGAGTCAATCGCATGTGCTGACATTTATCTGTGGTTGGCGAACCGCAAAGAATTCACCCGTCACGGGATTCAGGATAACCATGTGCGCGAGATGCGCTTGGCATGGTCGATGAGCATCGACGCGGCGCTGCTCAAACGGGTCGATACCGCCGCGCGCTGCATCAGCTGCCGCAAGAAACTGCCGCTCAATCATCGCTTTAGCCTGTGCGATGAATGCTACCAATCGCGCTGGGTCAATCGCTACTGGTAAAAAGTAGTGCTGAGTGCTACGTCCTTAGTGCCCGGTAAAGCTCAGTAAAGATAGTTTGCAACTCCCCTTCTACCGTGCAGGTATGAAGGGGAAAAGTCTCTATACGCCTGATAGCCTTTCTCACATCGCCTTCATCAACGCTGCACCGAATTCTTCTGGATTGCTCTTTTCGATCACCAACGTTTGCGCCTTGTGAAACGCGAGAAAATCGCGCATCGATCCGGCGACATCCGCCACCAGTGCCTCATCCGGCGCAATACCGGGTTCAAGATGCAAGGCTTTGATGCGTAGTGTGCCCGTGTTGCGCTCCAATTTCGGATCGAAGCGCCCGACGAGGCGATCTTTGTGAAGAATCGGCAAACAGAAATAACCCCAGATGCGCTGCGGTTCCGGTTTATAGCATTCCAACGTCTGATTGAAGTCAAAAAGCTGCTTATCGCGCTGAAGCCCCCAGAATAGGCTGTCGAACGGCGTCAAGAAGGTAGTGCGGGTAGGCGGCAAGGCTTTATCGGCGGCTTTGTTCAACGTCTTGAGGTCGTCACGGTGAACGATCATGTGATGCGTCTTGCCATCCGCCAGCGTTGCGGGCACGGTGACGAAGAGGCCCTCTTCGATCATCTGGGCAACAAGTGTTTTTACGGCGCTGCGTTTGGTGTGCGTGTAATCAGCCGCTTGCAACGGGAAGCACACGCCATGTGCCCGCACCGAGCGCTCAAGATAGTAGCGGTTGCGCTCGTCCATGGTCGGCTCGGTGGCGTCCACCCATGATGGCAGCACGCGCTCGGTCATATCGTAGACGCGCTGAAAATTGATCCGATTCGCGATCATCATCTCGCCCGTGTTGTAGAGATGTTCTAACGCAAGCTTGGCAGGTTTCCAATCCCACCACGAACTGCGGCGCGGCCCCTCATATTCAAAATCGGAGGTGCGCAGTCCGCCTTCGCTGTCGATCCGCGTGCGAACGTGGTCTAGGATGTCGTGATTAACCTTATCTTCCAGCCATGTTTGCCACCAATGTCGATTCTCTTCTTGCCGCCAGCGTTTGAGCGCCAGACTGTAGCGGTAGTCCTTGAGTGGGATGATGCACGCTTCCTTTAGCCAGTACTCAAAGGCGCGACGGTCATTCTTTTTGCTCTTTTTGCCATCGACGTTGACGGTGCCAAAAATGAGTCGATCCAGATCGCGGGGGTCGTAATTGCCGAAGCGGCTCCACAACAGCAGATATTGGCTGCGGTGTACCATTTGCAGCGTGTCGATTTGTACGCAAACAAGGCGGTCAATCATCGCCTCTAGACCATCGAGTGTTGGTGGTGCCGGAGCGGCAAGCAGCCCTTGTGCGTGCAGTGCCATCGAGCGCACAGCAGAGAGCGGATAGGCTTTGCGTACCTTTGCCATTGCAGTTGTCCATTCTGTGCAGCGAGAAAGAACGATTATTCTACTCGAATGAGCATTCGTAGACAAGAGCAGGTGCTCTCCGATTCGCTAAAACCGTAAATAAACCTTCCTAACAACGCTGTGTGGAAATTCTTTAGGCAAACGAAAGGTGCGAAGAATTATCCTATGAATAGGGATTTATCCTGTTAGTTTGCGGTAAGCGATCATCTACTCCCTTGGTTATGGGTGTATGGTTTAGCAGGAAGGCGATTATGAATAGACGGCGTCAACGTATCCTCATGAATGTCTTGGTGATTGTGGCGTTCTTGATCCTCGGTGGACTGGTGATCACGCAAACACTCACTGGCAGTTCAAATCCGACATCGAGCAATGCCGTTGCGCCTGTCATCGCCCCCACCAATAACCCGATCGTTGAAGAGAATAAGAAACCGGGCACGGATAAATGGAAGTCGCCCAACCAGAATGACTATCTGAAAAACATGGCGGATGAGCAAAAACAGCGGATGGAAGGCACGCAGTCAGCAGCGGATCGGTAACACGTTCCAAATAAAGGTAAACACAGCCTTGACATCCCGCAAAAATCCGAGATAATACACCTCAATCTCTGCCGAGGTAGCTCAGCTGGTAGAGCACCGCACTGAAAATGCGGGTGTCGCCAGTTCAAGTCTGGCCCTCGGCACAGCATGACGAAAACCGCTGCACAAGCGGTTTTTTGTTGCCCATTTTCCAATGTATCTGTTACACCGTCCTCGGTCAGTCACACGGTATAATTGTGAAAAATGACACAACTAGAATCGCTGTCACACGTATAGGTATCTAGAATAATGCAGCGATGCTAGAGGAGTAATGGGGTAATGACAACGCCGCAATTCACGCTTAGGAAGTACATCCCTTATCCGTCTTTTCCGGTTCTGAAATACGCTTTCAAATCACCTATTGTGCTATGGCGGTTAGGCCTAGGACGCCTTGCAGGGCAACGCCTGATGCTGATGACCATTGTGGGGCGCAAGAGTGGTCTGCTGCGCCATACCGTCGTTGAGTATCACAGCTACAAGGATCGCAAGTATGTGATCGCTGCGTGGCCTAAAGCGGATTGGTATCACAACCTGCTGGAAAACCCATGTCTAACGATCCAGACCGCTGACGGCAGCGAAGAAGTCATGGCGCGCCGTCTCACCACCGATGAAGAACTTTCCGACGCCTACGAAGTCGTAGAGCACACACCACTTTTGCAGACGTTTTGGCAGAAGCTAGGGTACAAACTGGATCGCAGCGAGTTCTTGGCGCACAAGGATCGCTTCTACATGTTCACCTTCGATCCGGTCTATGAACCTACGCCCGAACCACTGCCAGCTACCTTGAGCTGGGTGTGGGGCGTGGGATTGGTGAGCGGACTGCTAGGCGGGTTAGTAGGTGGGTTGCTTCATCTACGTAGGCGGTCACAGAGCGCGTCTTGAAAGTTCGAAAACGCGTGTCGCTACAGCGCAGATAGTTCATTGACCAGCGGTAGAAAGATGCGGAAGGTGGTGCCCTGAGACGGGATGCTCTCGACCTCGACCTCACCATGATGCAGCGCCACAATTTCCTTGACGATAGCAAGGCCGAGACCTGCCCCCGGAATGGTTAACGAACCGACATCATGACCGCGATAAAAGCGCTCGAAGATGTGGGGCAGGTCTTCCGGTAAGATACCGTGTCCGCTATCACTCACCTCGATAACGGCGCACTGTTTCGAGGCGACCTCATGCGTCCGCACTTGGACGTGCCCAGTGTGTGTATACTTGATGGCGTTATCGAGCAGGTTGGTGAAAAGCTTGACAATGAGTTCATCGCTGCCGTGAATCATGAGCGGGTCTGATTGCAATTCATATTGCAGGGTCAGCTTGGCAGCGTTGGCACGCGCCAAAAATGTCGGTTTGAGCGTCTCGATCAGCGTGTTGATGTTGATCGGCTCCAGAAATAGGGTTTCTTTTTCAACTGCTTCCAACCGTGCAAAATTCAGTACGTCGTCAAGCAGCAGTTGAAGCCGCCCCATTTGTGCTTTGATGACGGCGAGATGATCGGCGGCGCGTGCCGTTTTATCATGGTCGATCAAATAGAGGCGCGTGTTAATGTTGGCGACGGGTGTACGCAGTTCGTGGGAAATATCTCCGATAAATTTGGTTTTCAGCTTGTCCAACTCGATCAGGCGTTGGTTGGCGGATGAAAGCTCTCTGGTACGCTCATTGACACGCTGTTCCAACATCAGATTCAGGCTTTGTAATTTGCGTTCCGCCTCTTTCAAGTCAGTGACATCCACGATTTGCCCGACGAACTGAGACGGGTTGCCATGCGCATCACGAATTAAAGCGACCTGCAAAATGCCGTGGATAAGCTTACCGCTTTTGGCGAGGTAACGTTTTTCCATCGTGAAATAGGTCATTTTCCCTTGAATCAACTCGTCACGCAGCGCGATATTTTTCGGATCATCTTCCGGATAGGCGACAGCGGATAGATTCATGCCCAGCAGTTCACTTTCCGAATAGCCGAGAAGCTCGCATGTGGCGGGATTCACGCGCACTACTTGCGCAGTCATATTGCTGAGTACCATCGCAATCGGCGCATGATGGAAAAGCTGGCGGAATGTCTCCTCGTTACGGCGGATGTCTTCATACAGCCGCGCACGGTTGAGGGCGATGTCGATATGGTCGCTGAGAGCGATCATCAACGCCAAATCCGCATTCGTCAGCTTGATGCCGTTAATGCTTTCGACGTTAAACAGCCCGACCACTTTATGTTGATCAAAGAGTGGCACTGCAATTTCTGAGACAATGCCGCTGATCGCCCCCAAGAACTCAGGTTCCGACGAGACATCTTCGATCAGTAAGGGTTCGCCAGAAGTGATCACACGTCCGGAGATACCTTTAGTAATGGGGATGCGCTCAATGACCTTGTCGTAGCCAATCTGGTATTGCAGGACGAGTTCGTGCCCCTCAAGCAAATACAAACTGATCTGCGTATAGCCAAAAGTCTCCGCGACCCCTTCAACCACCGTGCGAATAATCGTCTGCAAATCCAGCTCACGCGAGATGGCGATACGTACGCGGTCGAGAAGTGCCGATTCACGCGTTTGGCGCTCGAAGGCCGTTTGCAAAGTGTGGTAGTTGGCTTCCATGGTGCTTACTGCCGATAGATGGGCGGCGTCGGGAGTGATGCTAGAAGCCGGATCGCGTTGACGACCAATGAGATAGCCAATATACAGTGCGCCACCAATGAGCACACAGCAGCCCACCAGTTCCAGAAGTGGCGTAAAGAAGAGTAGATGCAAACTCTGATCCCGTGCCAATAGACTGATGACTAGCCATACAACGGCATAGATCAGATACAGTATTACGATTGGCGCTATGCGATATGCACGTAGTAAGCGCACGGACTCTCATTCCCGATAATGTTGTGGTTATTGTACTGGGATGTCTTGGCAGGTTACAAGCTGGTTGTAATTACTCTGTTGCAAGAAATAGACAGTTTTGACAAGATTGTCATATCGTGAATTTTGTAGAGTGTTTCTGCAAAGATATTTGTGATTAGTTTATTGAACGTGGACTGACATAGGTCTGCGGTTTCATTGGCGGATGTGGATCGCTCAGGAAATATTAGGGCGCGTGGTAGTTCTCCGCACGCCCTAGAATGAGTTTTACTTACTCGATCTCGCTCAACTTGACGGGACGATTGTCCTTGACGGATTTCATCGCCGCCATCGCCATGACCACAGGGGCGCGTCCGTCCGCACCCGTCACGGGCGGCTGCTTGCCGTTTGCCACAGCCTGCGCGAAGGCCGCTAGTTCATTCTGGTAGGACGTTAGATAGCGATCCATGAAGAAGTTCAGCGGCAAGCCTTGGCGCACGGTCTCGGCGGTACTCAGCGTGACCGCGTCGGGGTAAATGTTTTCGCTCTTCGCTGATCCCTTGCTGCCGAACACTTCCACGCGCTGATCGTAGCCATAGACGGCTTTACGGCTGTTATCAATCGTGCCGATTGCGCCGTTCTTGAACTTCAGCGTAATCACCGCCGTATCGATGTCGCCCGCCGCGCCAATGGCTGGATCGACCATCACGCCCGCCGCCGCGTAGACTTCCTCGACCTCGCCAAGCAAGAAGCGCACCATGTCGAAATCGTGGATCGTCATGTCGAAGAACATCCCGCCCGATACCTTCACGTATTCAATCGGGGGTGGCGCGGGATCACGGCTGATGATATGCAGCAGATGTGGTGTGCCGATCTCACCGCCCTCGATGGCTTGCTTGATCCGCGCATGGTTGGGGTCAAAGCGTCGGTTAAAGCCGATCATCAAGCTAACGCCCGCCTTTTTCACCACGTCCAACGCTTGATCGATAATCTGCAAATTCGCGGCGATAGGTTTCTCGCAAAAAATGTGCTTGCCCGCTTGAGCGGCTTGGCTGATGAACGGCGCGTGTGTATCCGTGCTAGAGCAAATCACAACGGCGTCAATCGACTTATCAGATAAGATTTCCGCTAGATCTTTGGCGACGTGCGGGATGTTGAACTGATCGGCGCACTGCTGCGCGGAAGCCTGATTGACATCAGTAACGGTGACGAGTTCCACTTCTGGCACGCGCTGCTTGAGCGTCTGTGCATGGACGCGCCCGATCCGCCCCGTCCCGACCAACCCGACGCGAAGTTTCTTGGATGCCATAATATATATGACCTTTCTAGGATGTTTAACTCTATTTCAAGTGTGGTTGCACTTTTAGCCTGCTAGTGTAGCGCGTTTTTGAGCAGTCATTCACTAGCCGGAGAAGGGGTACTTTCAGCAGGACGTACACGCTGCCGTGAAGACAACCGCCATTGCACGCCACTGGCTAACAGCACCGTCAGCACGAGGAGACTCTGGAAGACGTTGCCGAGGGACGTATCCACGCGCACATCTTCACGCAGCGCGCTCGCCAATTTCAGGCTGCCCACCGGCACCAAGCCGAAGAACAACGTCACCAATGGCACAAGCGCGGGCTGCACGTTCACAAGCAACACAATCAAGACTGAGGTGAACCCGACGCCGCCAGAGGTGCCCGGTTTCAACATCCCATACGTGAACAACACCTGAATCGCGCCCGCTAACCCTGCCAGCGCACCGCACAACATCATTGACAGCAAGGTATTGCGCCGCGTCCGCACGCCGAGCAGAAAGGCTGACTTCTCGCTCTTGCCCATCGCTTTGAGTTGCAGTCCCCAACGCGTCCCGCGCAGCATCATGAACACCGTTACGAATGCCGCCACCGCGATGATGATGGCGAGCAAGCTCAACCGCTGCGTGCCCAGACGGGGCAGCAAGGCAGGGGCTTCGAACGGCGCGGTCTGGGGATAGGTACTCTCGCGCCAATCACCGTTGAGCAGCCACAACCCGATGTTGGTGGCGATGAAGTTGAGCGCTACACCGCCGAAAATCTCGTTCACATTACCAAAAATCTTGAGCAAGCCTGCTACGGCTGCCCACAATGCGCCACCAAGCATTGCCAACAGCAGTTCGAACGGGATCACTAGCCACGGATTCCAGTCGGCTTCGACCAACCGCGCCAATCCGACGCAGAAGATCGATCCCATCACGATCTGACCTTCGATCCCGATGTTCCACAATCCTGCCGTGAAGGTCACCAGCAGCCCACTGGCGCATAGCAACAGCGGCAGCGCCGTCATGATGACATCAGCGCGCCCTTGATCGTTGCTCATCGTGTATCGGATGAATTCTTGCAACGTCCGCGCGGGGTCTTTGCCGAGCAGCAGCAACACTACGCCCATCAGCAACAGCACGAGCGCGAAAGCAACAACGACGACAAGAATCCCGATGGCGGTGCGGCTGAGTGCAGGACGTGAAGTAGTGGACTGTGCGGTCATCAGGCTGGTTTCCCCCCGATCAGGCTGCCGAGTTGAGAGACGGAAATGTGCGATGGATCTTCGACCAGAGTCACCTTGCCACCATAAAAGACCAGTACACGGTCACTGTACTCGATAATTTCGTCCAGATCCGGCGATGTGAACATGATCGCCGTGCCGTGCTTGCGGCGATCTAACAGTTGGCTCCATACCCAGCGTGCGCTTTCCACGTCCAAGCCGCGCGTGGGTTCTTCCAGCAGCAGCAACTTGAGTGCTGGCGGCAGCAACGCGATCAGGGTGCGCTGTTGGTTGCCGCCCGAAAGCGTCTGGATCGGGCTATCTGCGCGACCACGAATGTTGTAATGCGCAATCTGTGCGTTGGCGTGGTCGATAATCGTGTTCCACGTCAGCCATGCGCCGCCCTGTAAGGTCAGCGCGAAATGTTCCGCGAGGGTCAAGCCTTGGACTAACCCCTCTTCAAGGCGACCAGCAGGCGCAAAGGCTACACCATGCCGCACACGGTCATGATAATCTAGCCGACTAACATCCCGCCCTGCCAAGTGCATGTGTCCGCTGATAGACGGCTGCAAACCCGCGATGGTACGCAGGAAGGCTTCCTGTCCGCTGCCATCCAGCCCTGCGAGACCGATGACTTCACCTTCGCGAACACCCAAATTGATGCTGCGTACTTGCAAACGGCGACCTTGAGCACTCAAGTCGGATACCTGCAACACCACTTTTTCGGCGTGCATAGCGGGGCGTTCGGTTCGCTCGATGGCTTGCCCGAACATCATGGCAACTAACTCACTGATCGGGCAGGGCATGGCACGCTCCCCGATCACTTTACCCTGTCGCAGCACAATCACATGATTGCACAACGCTTCTACGTCTTCGAGCTTATGCGAGACGAGGATGACAGTCAGTTTTTCATTGGTAGCAAGCCGCTTCAACGCGCCGAACAGCATATCTTTCTGCTCGGTGGAGATGCCAGTCGTCGGCTCATCCAGAATCAGCACCTTCGCGCCCTGACTGAGCAGCCGCACGATTTCAAGCTGCTGGCGTTCGCCAATCGTCAGACTGTCGATGTAAGCATCGGGATTCAGCCGGAAGCCTAGCCGCTCCGAATGCAGGAGCAAATCGGCGCGGGCTTGTTTGCGGTCGGGCAGCAGCGAACCGCGACGCCCCAGAACGAAGTTTTCGAGGACAGTCAACACGGACACATCGAGCGGGTCCTGGTGCAGCATCCCGATGCCGTGTCGCAACGCGTCCGCCGGACTGGTGAAGTTAGTCGATTTGCCATCAAACGAAATCTCGCCGGAATCAGCCGCCTGAAAACCGGAGAGGATCTTCATCAGCGTGCTTTTGCCAGCACCATTCTCACCGAGGATGGCGTAAATATGACCCGCTTGCAGTGTCAGCGTGATGTCGTCATTGGCACGCAGCGCGCCGAATGTTTTGGTGATCCGTTTGAGGTCAATGGTCATCGCATCTTCTCAGTTCAAAGCCAAGCGCCCCTACTTTACCCTGACTTAACCATAAGATCGATGAACTTTAGTGACAACGCACAAATGGCGGTCGCCCTTTACACGCGATATGTCTTTTACGGCATCTGCAAAGTTGGCGGATAGCGCAATCAGAAATAGGGTAGACAGAAGTCGGATTTGAATAAGCGTTCTGATGAAAATGATCTGAATATGATCGAATCGATCATACAATGATCTGATTGTGCGTAGAATTCAGATCATTTCACTCGGAATTTATTAGGTCAAGAAGGGTCAAATGATCTGAATATGATCTGTTTTGTCTGCTCAATTCAGATCATTTCTGCTAGCAATTCGAGATAAATTCCGATTCGGATCATTTGATCGGTGGTGGTTAATAGACGAGCAGTTTTCACTCGATTCCATTAGCACGAAGAAGTATATATGAACATCTGAACTCAGTCAAGGGCTGAATTTAAGAATTTCACGGATTTCAAAATCATTCTCACACCGTCCATATAGACGAACGCAGCAGACGGTTTGTGGTCTATAATGGCAGCACAACCGCATGGTAGAAGCAGCCGTTCAGGAGAGATTGTCGTCATGCCCACACAACGATTCGCACTGACACGCGGTGAGCCAGCCCGTCTTGAATTATCTTGGGGGCTAGGTTGGAAGAATTTCGTGGTACGCTTTGACGGCGTGACCATCGGCACGATTGAGGGCGGGATCAGTGCCGTGCGCGAAGGACGCGAGTTTCCGCTGCCGGACGGTACAACCATCACCGTTCAGCTTGCTACACCAGCAGGCTCCAACATCCCTGAATTGCAAGTATTGCGAAATGGCAAATTACTGCCGGGATCAACGTCCGATCCCGAAGTGAAACTGCGAAACTCCTACAACTTGATCTACGTGATTGCCGCTATCAACGTGGTGCTCGGCTTGGTCGCGGCAATTGGTAACGTAGATTTCCTGCAACAGATCGGGCTAGGGTGGCCTTCAGTCATTTTCGGGCTGATCTATGTGGCGCTAGGCTACTTTACGAGCAAACGATCCGCGCTGGCGCTTGGGGCGGCGGTGGTGTTGTTCGCGCTGGACAGCATCCTCGGCGTGGTGGCGAATTCGGCGGCTGGCGGTTCACCTCCCATTGGCAGCATTGTCGTGCGGGTCTTATTCATCTACACGATGGTCTTAGGCTTCGGCGCGATCAACGCCTTGAAGCAAGAGATGAGCTAACCCTCGCGTGATAACGCTACCTACCGTTTCGCTCAATGAGCTTGCAGGGCGCTTACAGGATTATCGCTTGGTGAGCGCGGAGTTCATGTACAAGCCGCGCCCGACGGGTACGCGCGAACAAGCCGTTTTCGATTTCACGCTGGCCTCCCGGTTGCAAGAGTTGAGCCGATATGACGCGGCGGCAGTTGTCTTCATATGCAACGATCAGCCCACTATCGACAGTTTGGCGCATCTCCCCGCCGCTTATCCGCGCTTAATGATGTTGGCGCTGATCGTCAACTCCCAGCCGCTGCCACACGCCGAGCAGGACGCCGACAGCGAAACGCCAATGCGCTGCGAATGGACTACGCCGGAACAGTGGCGGCGCTATGCCCTGACCGACCGTTGGGCGCGAATCACTGCCGCGCTGGAGGCCGCTTCACGGATGCCAAATGATGGTTACCTGATCATGCCAGCGCACGATGCTGTGTGGGGGCGCGGCTTGCTCAAAACGCTGATCGGTTTCAGCCAGCGACATGCTAGTCAGGGCGTTCCTGCCGCTGTCAGCCCGTATACCTATTACCAGCACTCCACGATCCCCGATATTGACATCGATCCAGCCATCATCGATGCCTTGAATGCCGCTTTTGCCCGCGATTCACTGCTGCGGTTCCGCTTTCTGACGGGACGCTATCAATCGTATTGGGGCAAAATGGGCATGATCCCGTTCCAGATGTGCGCCGCCATCCTGAGCCGTGTGGAGACGATGATCTGGGAAGACGATCTCGAAATTGACAATGCCATCCGTGCGGCAGGTTACGCCGTCAGGTGCATATGGGTTGATCGCGCTGGTTTGTACCGGCAAGCGCTGCCCGTATTTGATCGAGCAGGACTGTATGCGGTCATTGAGCGTACCCTGCATTATTCGTTGAACCTGCCGGGTCGCTATTACGGAGAGAAAAGTCTGCTCAACCAGCCATTAGACCCAATCGGACGGTTGCACTGGCTATTCTCTCCGCGCTTCCGAGCGGCTGTCGCTTTCGCTGACGAAATCACTACGGAAGCGACGAACGCGCTCACCACCCGAATTGATTGCTACGGTAAGTCGTGGGTGGATTGGGGGCAGTATCGCTATGTCGTCCGCGTTGGCGATCCGTCAGTTCAGGTCTGGAAGTGCGACAAGAGCATGGTATAATGACCGTTTGAACGTTCACCTAAGTGAGAAAAGAGTCCTATGATTCGAGCAGCAGATATACGTAAGGGAGTAATCCTTCGGCTAGACAACACGTTGTACCGTGTGATCAATACACAGTACAACAATCCGGGGCGCGGCGCGGCTTCTATGCGGGCGCAGTTGATGGATGTCCGCAGCGGTCAGACGCAGTTCCGCGTGTTCACGGCTGACGAAAACCTCGACAACCTATACGTTGAGAATCAGCCCGTCAAGTTCATGTATAACGACGGTGATTTGCTCCACTTCATGAATTCCCAAACCTACGAGCAGTACGAAGTCAACGCCTCCATCTTCGGTGATGACGCTCTGTACCTCAAGGATGACATGGATCTGGAACTGGTCGTTTATGACGAAACCACTGTGATCGACTACGTCTTGCCCACCACGGTTAGCTATACCGTCGTCGAGGCCGATGTCGCCGTGGTTGGCAACACCGCCGGAGCCGTTCTCAAGGCCATCAAGACCGACACAGGCTTGACTGTACAGGTGCCCAACTTCGTGAAGGTTGGCGAACAGATTCAGGTCGATACCCGCGATGGTTCATACGTAGGGCGCGGCTAAACGACACCCGCGTTCAGTAGCAGCCTAATACTGTATCTTGATCTCGATGCACAGCCGACTGTGTCGCTCGGCAGCGAGATCGAGTGCCTCTGCTTTGTGCAGTGTAACGTCCCAATCTCATCGAACCTATACGCTGCTATTCACCGTAGAGATGATCGAATAAAGTAGAGGGCGACGGAAACGGCGCTTGATCGGCAAGCTGGGTAGCCTGATCGACTTCGGCTTGCGCGTGTGTTTGCAGCGTGGTGATGTCCGCTTCGGTACTCAGCCCATGTTCTAACAAATATGCGCTCAAGCGTCGTATAGGATCGCGCTGCCGCCAGCTTTCGACTTCCTCCGCTGTGCGATACTTCATGTCGTTATCCGCGTTCGAGTGCGGACGGAGGCGGTAGGTCTTGCATTCGAGCAACGTCGGGCCGCCGCCTGTACGTGCCCGCTGCATGGCCTCGCGCGCCGCTGCATAGACCGCGAAGATGTCGTTGCCGTCCACGATCACACCGGGCATCCCATAGCCAGCCGCTTTGGTCGCCACATCGGGGACGGGCACTTCCTTGCTCTGGTGGACGGAGATCGCGTACTGGTTGTTTTCGCATACGAATACCACAGGCAGTTGGTGGATACCCGCAACATTGATGGCTTCGTGCCACGCGCCCTCTGCCGTCGCCCCTTCCCCGAAGAAGGTGATCGCCGCGATGTCGGTTTCGCCTTTGGCGCGGAACGCCAGCGCTAGTCCGACCGCGTGAATCGGGTGACTGCCCACCGAACTTGACCCGCTGACGATGCGCAAGCGGCGACTGCTGAAGTGTCCGTACATCTGCCGCCCGCCGCTGGCAGGATCGCCCTGTTTGCCAAGCGCGTGCGATAGGAGATCTAGCGCAGATTGGCCTAGCGCCAATGACAACGCCATATCACGGTAGTAGGGCACAACATAATCGTGACCAGCGTTGATCGCCCATGCACAACCGAACTGCGCGGCTTCGTGTCCGGCAGCCGTGATGACGAAATGCGCTTTGCCCTGCCGACTGAGTAGCCACAGCCGATCATCAACGGCGCGGGAAAGCATCATGCCGTACAGCGCACGTGTGAGTTGGTCGTGCGTGAGGCCGAGTTGTGTATGGCGGGCGATGGTCGGGTCAGTCATGATGGGATCGTCACTTCGCGGGATAGGAACCTGCGTTTAGCATACCATAGCGACGGAAACGTGTCATTTCACGTTGTAGGGCACGGTACGCACGTTGTTGGCTTCGCCGTTGACCCCTTCGTCAACTTCGCCGTTCGCGTCTAACGTGAGCAGCCCGATCTGATTGGCGGCACGCAGTTTGAGCGTGACATACATTGGCGGCAGTACCACTGATTGACCTGCTGGAACAGGCGGCACCGCCATCGCGCTGCGTTCGCTACCCGGTTGGAATACCCCCACGAGCAAGGAAGAGGGTGCATCGACTGTGCCTTGATTGCGCACCGTGATGACGATATTGAAGGTCTGGTTCGCGATTGGCTCGGTAGGCGTCAACACGTAGGAATCAAGCACAAGATCGGCGTTGGCAGCGGCGGTACTGGTCGGTGCTAGGTTGTTATTGGGCACGGGCGTGGCAGATGGCAGTGGCGTCGATGGCGTAGTGACAAACGGCACCTTCGAAACATCACCGAGGACAGTGCTATAGGCTGGATTGCTGATCACCCATCCGCGCATTTTTTCTCGCTCGACAAACCACCACGTCGAATCATCGTTGCGCCCAAGGATAGTCGCTTCCTCGTCTGCCTTCATGACGGCTACGGGCGGATAGTCCGTACCGGGGCCGCTGCGCAGATTCAGCGTAGGCACGATGACATGAAAAATCGGATTGCCACCAGCAGGCACACTACCAGCAGCGGGCGTATTGGTGGGCAACACCTGACGCGGATTCGTCGTCGCAGGCGGGGTGCTGTCGGCGGGGATGAACAACGTTGGCGTAGCGCCAGTAGCGATGGTTGGTACGCCAGCAACTGGCGAAACAACGACCTGTATCGTCATATCCGCGCGTCCGATCACGCTGTCATCGGCGCGGCGGGCGATGGCACTGATCAGATGTCCGCGCACTCCCTGTGCTTGCCAACTTTGCGAGAATGTGTACGCTGCCAAGGCTTGCCCACCCGGCGTAGATTGGATGCCCATGACGTGATCGTCCGCTAGAAACTCGACCTGTGTGACGCCAGCACCGCTATCCTGCACTTTGGCGGCAAAAAGAATGGTCGCGTTTTCCGCCAAGACACTGTTGATCGCTGGCGCGATAAATGTGACCGATGAGGTCGCTGAACCAGCCTGCGGCGTAGGGAGCGCACCGAGTTGGACACTACACGCCAGTGAAGCGGACAGAATCAGCAGCAGGGTTAACAGTGAACGGGCAATACGCACCTGAGTCGGTCTGGTCATCCTACCCATCTCCTTCGGGCAGCAGCGACTCTAACAAATCCGAGCGGTGACTGCTAGAGAGGAAGGTGCGCAGTAGGGCGAACGTAACCCATTCGCCCTGTTGGCAATGCCATACGTGCTCAGTTACCACGAAAATGTGCCGGAAGGATGATCCTCTGGCTTGAGTTCCTGCGCGCCGGAATCGCCGCTCCAAAATCCGCCAAGCCATGCCACCAACTGCTCCAGACCATCGGGAGTCAGGCGGCAAGCGGCCTCGAAGCGACCGGGCGAGAAGGCATACATCCGCGCGTATCGCTCTCGCACGACAAAAACGAGATAATCACGTTCCCAGCGCTCTTTCGTCCACAGGAAGGTGATGCCGTTGGAACGCTGCATGAGTTCGAGGAAACGCTGACGGGATGAATCCGCTAAACTCGTCAGCGTGAAGCGCACTGAGATCATGCCGCCAAGCAAGAAGCTAACTTCCAGATCACTCCCTGAAATCTCAAGGCTGAGACCCGCCGCGCCATCTTGCCCGACGAACTGGGCGATGCCGTAGCGTGCGCGTTTACCCGGAGCGGGCAGGAAGGAAACCGATGACACCAGTGGCGAACTGGGGAAACGTTTGCCCAGTTCGACATCAAGGTCGATCTTGCCTTTGAAGAACTGCTGTAACACGAAAGGCAAGCCCGTTTGCAGCGATTTGCCGCTTTCGGTGACTTCGAGCGCAAGCCGCTGGCGATCCTCGTTGGTGATGCGTGCCGTGAACTCACGCGTAAGCCGGACAAGCTCCTCAACCGGAATGCCATCCACGAACCCCGGTTCATCACCGCTAGGCTTCGGGCGTCGTGGAATGGTCGGGCGGTTGTCCATTTGATCCGGCATGGCGCTGCTCCTCGTGGTCGGCTACATACGCCCATTATAGCGCACTGGTGGGCAGACTCGTATCTGGTTCTCGCATTACAATCGCGAAACAACTTGTCGTATGCCGACTCGGCTACTTTAGCAGGGGCAGCACTTCGCGCGCAAAGGTATCGATCTGGTCGATGGGCTGTTCGGGCAGCGGCGTGAGCACGACGGAATCCGCACCCGCTTCGCCAAGCTGATAGATCATGGCGGCGCAGTCATCAGGCGTACCCGCGACGGCAAGCTGCGCGATCCAGCTATCGGGCATGTTTTCACGCAGATAGTCCTGACCACCGTTGGCAAGCATCGCTTTCACTTCACCTTCGAGGCCGAGCGGCGCAAGCTGAGCATTGAGATCGCCGGAAGCCATGAACTGCGCAAGCATCGGGCGCACGCGATTACGCGCGGCAACTGGATCGCTATCGACGCTGCAAAAGGAATATACAGTCAGACGATGTGGACGACCATGCCCCGCCGCGCTGACGCCCTGCTCGATCTGCTGGCGGGCGACGGATATATAGGCGGGCGCGGAGACTTCGGGCACGATGGTACCATCGGCAACGCGACCTGATAGCGCCAACGACTTCGGCCCGCGCACGCCGAGCGAGATCAGCGGCGGCACCGAGGGCGGTAAGTCTAATTTGACGCCATCGAGCTTGACCTGCTGCCCGTTGGTGGTAACACGTTCACCATGCAGTAAAGCCCGTACCGCTACGGCGACCTCTTCAATCGCTTTAATCTGCGAGGCGGGCAGTTCGCCTACCTGACGCATCCAACTAGTAACGCCATGCCCGAAGCCGGGGAGAAAGCGCCCCGGATACAGCCGTGCCAGTGTCGCAAATTCCATGGCGACAAAAGCCGCGTTGCGCACCACTGCTGGCACAATCCCCAGCCCGACCGTGATCGACTCGGTGACTGCGAGTGCTGTCGCCGTGGAAGCGATGCCGCCACCCCAGAAGCAATCTTCGACTATCCATAATTCATCGTAGCCATAGGCTTCGGCGCGGCGGGCATAATCGCGCAGGTGCTCAGGCGGGTAGTTGCAGCGGAACATAATCCCAAGGCTAGGGACAGACATGACAGCATCCTTTGGTGTGAAGCGCTACCGACTCAAGGGCAGCATAGATACCAGTGTATCACGGAGATCGGCGGGCGAGGTCTTGTCGAACGTGAGCGAAGTCGCGCCGACGAATTGCATGGAACGGCGCTGCGTGCTGGGCGAAATCGTCAACGTGATCCCGCAAATGATCCCGTGTTCCCCTGCCAACGGGAACATTTCACATTTTTCGTGATTGGTTCTAGGTTCCGGCTTGGCTGTGGATGGAGACACGTTGGATCATGCACAATGGTGATCATGGGCGCATCCTTGGCGAACGCTGATCCAGTTGAACGAGAAATCTAGACGAGAATGACACTCACGAACGCGATATCACTACTAAAGCTGAGTTGAAAAGATAGGCCGAACGACAAGAACCTGATTAACAGCGGAAATGATCATCAATCAGATCTTGATAGATTCAAGCGTGCTGATTATATAATACGTTCTACGGTCTGTCAAGTAGAGGAATGTAAATGTTTTGTCAGAACTGATTCTATGTTCTAAGAGCAAGATGAGCCGTACAGGGATTACAACACGCGTGAGGTTTCTGTTGGGATTTTTTTAGACGGCTAGGCGTACCTTGTAGTTTGTAGGAAGGGCAACCGAAAGCACCTATCTTGAACGCCCTCCAATAGACTGCCTGACTAACAGTCTGTAACTATCAAATCAACCGAAGATTACCTGAGGAGAGTAGACATGAAACTCGAATCGTTGCAAGACCTCTATATCGAGCATCTCAAAGACCTGTACAGTGCCGAAACGCAGCTTGTGAAAGCGTTGCCCAAGGTCGAGAAGGCGGCTTCTTCCGAAAAACTGAAAGCAGCCGTCCATAAGCATCTGGGGCAAACCCAAGAGCACGTCCGACGCCTAGAGGATATCTTCAGCACCCTCAAGACGAAGCCGACTGGCAAGACTTGCAAGGGGATGGAAGGACTGATCAGCGAGGCGGACGAACTGCTCAAGGAAGACGCCGACCCCGATGTGCGGGACGCTGGCATCATCGCCGCCGCGCAGAAGGTCGAACACTATGAAATTTCCGGCTATGGCACCGCCCGCACTTTTGCTCAGGCACTCGGTGATGATAAGGCTGTTCAAACGCTCCAAAAGACCTTGGACGAAGAAGCCCAGACCGACGAAGACCTCAGCAGGCTGGCGGAATTTAGCGTTAACGTGAAAGCGATGCAGTAGGCACCGACACGCCTGACTAGACAATGTTGCGACCTCAAGGGTAGTGTACAGTTAGGAGAACATCATGACTAAGAAATCCGTCGGCGCATTGTTCGACAGTTTCAAGGACGCACAACATGCGGTAAATAAGCTGGTCGAGGCAGGCTTCAATGCTTCCGACATCAGTTTGATCGTCAGCAATGCCTCCAATAGCTACACCGAATTTCTGAATGTTGGACACACCGAACGCCTCGCCGTCCGTGCAGAAAGCGAAGACAGTGTTTCCGCCAGCGATGGAGCCGGATTCGGCGCGCTGGTAGGGACGGTCACCGGTGTGCTGGCTGGCGTAGCAGCGTTCACCTTCCCCGGCATCGGTGCCATCGTCGCGCTCGGCCCTATCGTCGGCGCGTTGACGGGTGGCACGGTTGGTGCAGTGACAGGTGCCGCCGTGGGTGGTGTCGTCGGCGCAATCGTCAAGACTGGTTTGACTGAAGAAGAAGCCGCGCGTTACGCGGAAGGGGTTCGGCGTGGTTCCGCGTTGGTCATCGTTGAAACGACCGATACCTACGCGATGACCGCGCAGAATATCCTTGAGGATAACAACGCGGTGGACATCGCCCGCCGTACCTTAGAATGGGAAACTGAAAACTGGCGCGGATCGGACACAACAACCACGTCTACACCCTCAGTCAGGAACACCGCAACGCTAAACACGCCAAGCAGCGTAACGAGCACCAGTGCATTCAGCGAGGATGGCGATACCAAGCGTCATGCCGTCATCAAACCAAATGGCGGCAATGGTACAGCAGTGGCGGCGCGACCAACTGGCTCAACGACCGAGCAAGCCTACACGACGACAACGGGCGAAATCGGCTCGGACATCGACTTCAGCACCTACGATCTGGATTTCCGCAAACACTACATGAATAACTATGGCAACAGCGGTTATGCCTATGATATGTACGTGCCGATTTATCGCTTCGGCTATGAGTTGGCGTATGATCCACGCTACAAGGAAGCAGTCTGGTCGGAAGTGGAAGGGCCAGCACGACATGCGTGGTTGAGCAGATTCCCCGAAGGCTCATGGGATTTGTACAAGGACGCCGTCCGCTATGCATGGGATCAGGTGCGTGCCAATCGCTGATCGTCCCTTCCACTATGCCAAGCGTTGATCACCATCTTCCCCACTAAACGAACGTCTCGATAATTTGCAGGGCGGTGTAGCCCATCGCCCTATGATCCCCACTCACCTACGGACTAATCAGGTGGATGAGTTTGGGCTGTGTTGTAAGTGTATTGAAGTGAGGAGTGAGACAGCATGAATCGTTCAATCTCTACAGGAAAAAATGCACTCGTGATGGGGGTGGCAATAATCGCCGCTTCCCTGATGCTGGCATCGAGCTTGTCAGGCAGTACGATGGTTAGTCTGGCACTCCAGAATACCGAAACGCCAACCGATATGGTGGAGGTCACGGCGACGGTGGAGATGTCCGCGACTCCGGCTTCTGATGGCGGCGCGACGGCTAGTCCCGCATCGAGCAGCGGGATGACGCTGCCACCGTGTTTGGATGTGGCTGCCCCAAGCAGCACGGATACGACAGGGGCTGGCGCTACGGCGACCGACGATATGAGCGTACCGGCTTCCGATATGACAGCAATCCCCGACACTGGCTCAAAAGTGACCGCAACGAGTGGCCCGACTAGCTATCTCGGTGTGGTGGTCACGGCGGTTGGTGACTGCGGTGTGCGTGTGCTGGAGGTGTTCGCGGACAGCCCCGCCTTCCAAGGACAATTGGCGGTTGGTGACGTGATCGTGGCGGTCAATGGCATCCCTGTGACCGATCTGACGAGTATGCAAAATACGCGACCGGAAGGCACGATGAGCTATGCGTCGCTGACGACGGCTGGTTTCTTCACGGCGATCCACGCGCTACCACCGACCACGCAAGTGACGTTGACGGTTCAGCGTGGCGATCAAACCGTGGATGTGATGGTAACGTTGGGTGATCTGACGGTAAGTTCACCTTCGATCGACATCGAGGGTACGTTCCAGCCTTTGGCTTCAAGTACGCCGGGTTCGGATACAGGCAGCACGCCCGAAGCATCTAGTACGCCAGAACTCTCCGGAACACCAGAAACAGCGATGACGCCTGAGGCAAGCACAACCCCATAAGGCCGCGAACAATCCTAAGGCGCTACCACAACGCCTCAAGTCCGTTGAGGTGCCGATGTCGCCGCGTCACTGGCGCGGCGGCATCGGCGTGTACCACTTCGAGGAAGCGGCTCCGTCTTGCGTCGGGATGAACTGGTCATCGATGTAGCGTTCCATATTTGCCAGATCCACGAAGGCTTGCTTGATGCGCGGATAGAAGTGCGGCTCAATGATCGCCCACCAGTATTCCTCGCGGTCGGGCGTCCAGCGACGATCACCGATGTAAATCGCGCTCATCAAGCCCATCCACGGTCGCCAATGCTTACCCGCGTAGATGTACGCACCGACCATGTACTGCGCTTGCTGCTCCTCGGTGACGGCGTGCCAACGGTACGGGTTAGGAATATCCTTTCCGTCCGCGTCTTTGATCGTTTCGCGCGTGTCCGTCGTCCAACCCAATTCGAGGATCGCGACCTGTTTCGCCGCTTCGCCGTTCGCCACCATAATCGCCCGCATATCCTCGACATGCCGGAAGGCTTGCCAGCGGTTGCCGTTCAGCGATGGATCGTCCGGCGGCGTTTCCGGCGGCGACTTGTACCCCGGCGCGTGCAGCCCCAACACGTCGTAATACGGGGCGATGCCCGCTTGGTACAACTGCCACAAGTAATCCTCGTCGGGGATCGCGATGGGCAATCCCGTGCCTGTCGGCGCAAGGCCCGCGCTGATCACGATGGCAGCCGGATCAGCCGCTTTGATCGCGGTGTAGCAAGCCGCCAGCAATTTCACGTAGGCAGCGGCGTTGGGCGGATTGTTGTTCCATTCGCGGTTCAGGTTCGGCTCATTCCACACCTGATACGCCACGATGCGCCCTTTATAGCGCCCCGCCAGCGCCCCGCAGTATTGCCCGAAGCCTTGCAGGTCAAACGGCGAGTCTTGTGGCGTGGGTGGCGTGCGCAGCGCCCAATCAGGCGGCTTGCCCAAGCGCGCCACCAACTTGATCCCGCGATATTCCGTCTCCGCGACGACCTCGTCCGCCACTGACCAATCCGGCTGGTCGGGCGACAGCGGCTCAATGTCCTGCCAGCCGAAGATCTGCTTGACGTAGCCGAAGCGCATCAAGCGCAGATATTCGAGGTCGGCACCGCGCACGCTGGCATCCCACCACAAAAAGGCTTGAATGCCATAGCTGAGGGAGGGGAACGCGTGGTTTGTCACTTTGTCCGCGCCGAGATCGGTGGGACGCGCGGTAGGCGTCCCGCTTTTGGTCGTCTGTGTATTGGTGTAGAGCAGCCCGACCGCGATCAACAGGGCAATGGCGATGATGCTAAGGGTCGCTCTACGGCGTGGGCGTGTGGTCGTTGTGGTTGGCAATGGCGTCAATCCGAATTTCTACGGCGTTCCTGTCATGAGGTGCATCATTATAACGGTCTCCTCAACCGCGCCACTGGAACGAACGCCAATAGTCGGCTAGTAGTTGATAGGAGCGTTGCTAACCGACAATCTGGATGCTTATCGAACTGCACAATCAATTGTTAAATCTACACGCAATTGGTTAACATAGGAGCGTCCGTTAAGACTCTGTTAAAAGGAGACAGGCGATGTACCGACTGAAGTTGCTTTCTGTACTTATAGCGGCTACGCTCATTTTGGCTGTGGTTGGACAGGTCAACGTTCCCGTCGCGGCCCAGACCGATGAAGCCGTCGTGTGGGCGTTCGTGCCATCTGAAAATTCTCAAGAAGTGTTGGCGAGCGCGGATGCTATCGCCAAGCTCGTGACCGAAAAAACCAATATTCCTATCAAGACCTTCGTAGCGACCGAGTTCGCGGGCGTGGTCGAAGCCATGTGCAACGGTCAGGCACAAATGGGCGCGCTGAACACCTTCGGCTACGTCCTCGCCAGCAGTCGTGACTGCGCCGATGTCGGCTTGGTCAGCGTGCGCAATGGCAGCACCAGCTATCGCGGTCAGATCATCACGCTGGCAACGTCCGGCATCAAGACGCTGGCTGACCTGAAGGGCAAGACGTTCTGCCGTCCTGACCCGCTCTCCACCTCTGGTTGGATCATCCCAAGCATTTTGTTGAAGGCCAACGGCATCAACGTCGATACCGACATCAAAGTGACCGATGTTGGTGGTCACGACGCCGTGGTCGAGAACGTCTACAACGGCAACTGCGACGCTGGCGCGACGTTTGACGATGCGCGTGGTCAGGTTGCCGACAAGTATCCCGATGTGCTGGATAAGGTCGTCGTGATCGACTACTCGGCAGCGATCCCCAATGACACGGTTAGCTTTGCGCCTGCCTTCGACAAGGACAAGCGCGCGGCTATCGTCAAGGCGCTGTTGGACATCGTGGGTGACAAAGCCAACGCCGATCTCGTGAAGTCGGTCTACAACTGGACGGGTCTCGCTGAAGCACAAGATGCCTTCTTCGATGACTTCCGTCAACAGCTCGACTCGGCTGGCGTGAAGATCGATGATCTGGTACCGACGCCGAAGCCAGAAGCGACCATGGAAGCGACTGCCGAAGCAACACCGTGATCCGATAGACTTTTTTCGGGGAAGGAGACTCAGTTCCTTCCCCTCCTCATTTTTGGTTTTAGACGCGGAATACATGCCTTGTTACGAGTTGTCCATCTCACGAAGATTTACTCCACGGGAACACGTGCTCTTGATGATGTCAGCTTCGAGGTCGCAGATGGCGAGTTCCTAGCCATCATCGGTCTGAGCGGCTCCGGCAAATCGACGCTGTTGCGCTGCATTAATCGGCTGGTCGAGCCAACCAGCGGTGAAATTTGGCTGGATGATTCCAATATCACCGCCGCCAATCGTCGCCAACTGCGATCTATCCGCCGCCGCATCGGGATGGTCTTCCAGCAGTTCAATCTGGTCAAACGCTCAACGGTGCTCACCAACGTACTGGCGGGGCGGCTCGGTTACACCTCCCCGTGGTATAGCCTGATCCAGCACTTCAGTAAAGAAGATTATGCACGCGCACGAAAAGCACTACAGCGGGTGGGGATCGGCGACAAAGGCGACAACCGTGCCGACGAACTCAGCGGCGGTCAGCAGCAGCGCGTTGGCATTGCCCGCGCCCTGATGCAGACTCCGTCGGTGATCCTTGCAGATGAACCCGTCGCTAGCCTCGATCCCGTATTAGCGCACTCAATTCTCGGTACGCTTGAACAGCTCAACAAACAAGACAAGATCACTGTGCTGTGCAGTCTGCATCATCTCGATCTGGTGCAGCGCTACGCCACCCGCATCATCGGGCTGCGCGATGGCAAGATCGTGTACACGGGCGACCGCGATGCCATCCGCAAACTCACGGATGAGCAGTTCAAGGAAATTTATGGGGAAGAGGCCATTCGCTTGGGCAGCGTAGTAGGTGAGGAAGCATGACGATCACAACGAAACCAGCTACTACCAAAGCTGCTCCATCGCCTCTAATCGCCTTGTTGCTGGCGATCATCCCCGGACTTGGTCATTTGTACGCGGGCAAGCGCGGGCGCGGCCTGTTGATTCTGTTCACGGTACCTGCGTTGGTGCTACTCACGTACTGGCGTATGGATGTCGGCGGCATCAACTATGTTGGTTCCGCAGCAAATGCCCCCTCGGATGCGCAATTGCGTGCGGTCTACGGGATGGGTATCGTGTTGTACGTGCTGACCATCCTGATCTACGCGTGGAGCTTGTGGGATGCCATGCGCAGCGCGCAGGGGCGTCCACTGCCCGCACGGATGGTGTTTCTGGCGGGAACGCTGGCCTTTTTCATCATCGGCTGGGATGTCACACAGATTAATGTCGAAAAAGCCCTGACTCGTTTGCCCGAAATCCGCTTCCGTTTGCTGCAATTGGCGTGGCCTTGGGACAATGCCTTTGTGCGTGGTGAGGAGCGCATTCAAGCCGCCGTCGAGATTGATGTGCCGTGTGGTGGCGCACTTCCCGATATTCCGCCGGAAGTACCGGGTGCGCCATATATCGAGGTCAATGTCCGCTGTGGCGACATGGCGGGGCCAGTTGGCCTGACGGGGCAGCGCGATCCGCCGGGTACGACCCTGCAAATCGATGGACGCGGCTTCCGCCCGAACAAATTGGTGGAGGCATGGTGGCAACCGCCCAATACAAACGAATTCCGTCCCCGTGCGGACGGGCGCAACGTCTCCGTCATGGCGGATGACAACGGTGCGTTCAATCTCCAGTTCAACATCCCGAACTTCACGATTCCCGGCGGCAATGCGCCCGATGCGCCCGCACGCAGCACCTTAACCCTGCGGCAAGTGGAGGAAGAAGGCGATCTACGTCCTTCGGAAAATCTGAAACTGGCGCTCGGTCAGATCATGGAAACCATCTTCCTCGCGTTGATGGCAACCTTCGTCGGCGTGATCTTGGCGGTGCCGTTGAGTTTCCTCGCCGCCCGCAATCTGATGTCTGGCAACCGTCTGACCTTCATCGTGTATACACTCGTGCGCCTGCTGATGAACATCGTGCGCTCGATTGAGCCGCTGATCTGGGCGGTGATTGCTATTGTGTGGGTGGGTCTTGGCCCCTTTGCAGGGACGGTGGCGCTCTCGCTGCACAGCATCGCCTCGCTCGGCAAATTGTATTCGGAAGCCATCGAGAGCATCGATCCCGGCCCGCTCGAAGCTATCCAATCGACGGGCGCGAACTGGCTGCAAGTGATCGTCTTCGCGGTGATCCCGCAGGTGATCCCACCCTTCGTGTCGTTCACGGTCTACCGTTGGGATGTCAATATCCGCAGCTCGACCATTATTGGCGCGGTGGGCGGCGGTGGTATCGGGTTCTTGCTGATCCAGTGGATTCGTCTGTCGGATTACGACTCGGCAGGAATCGCGGTCTGGTTGATCGCTATCGTCGTGTCGGTGCTAGATTACGTTAGTTCGCAGGTGCGGACGCAGTTCGTCTAGCGGCGGCGAATTCACCATTGGATTTCGGGGAGAGGGCTGTTACAATACCCTTTCCGGCGGCGTTTAGCCGCTTTCGTGTGTCGAATAAACGCAGTCGATTGAGAGCGAATTAACCATCATGACCGATTTAATCAAAGCTTTGGACGGGGCAGATCGTGGCTTCCCGGCGCTTGCGTCAGGCGATACCGTCCGTGTACATGTCCAGATCGTAGAAGGAAACCGTAAGCGCGTGCAGGTCTTCCAAGGGATCGTGATCCGCGTGCGCAACGGTGGACAGAACGAGAACTTCACAGTGCGCCGCATCGCCAGCCACGGTATTGGCGTCGAGCGTACCTTCCTCTATCGCAGCCCGCGCATCGAAAAGCTCGAAGTGCTGCGTCACGGCAAGGTGCGTCGTGCCCAGTTGTATTACATGCGCAACTTGTCCGGTAAGGCTGCCCGTTTGAAGGAAAAGCGTCGCGAAGACGCGCCAAGCGCGGAATAGACTCCTCGCATTCGTGCATTATTGCAGGCACGCAGCAACAGAGGCGGCTGCCGGAGCGCTTTCGGGTTGATCCGAGCGCATTTCCAACGTGTAGCCGCCCACACTGTCCCCCGCCGCGCCACCCGTGCGCGTCACCAGAACGGTATATGTCCCCGGCGTGGTCAATTGCAGCGTCGGCGGTATGCCGTCGGCGTTTCCAGTGAAGACCACCGAACCATCAGGCGCTAACAGTGTCACTTCTAGGGCAACATCGCCGGAGGTGCGCGTCAGCATAGCAGAAATCGTCGCGTTCATCTGCACATCGACGTGCCACTGATCGGTGAAATCGTCGTCGGTCAACAGGCCGCTCACACGCTCCCCATTCACCAGCAGCCGCCCGCCCCCCGTTGGTGCTAAGGCAGTGCTCATCGTCAGGCGATAATCCGCCCGTAGATCGGGGTGCCCATTGCGCACAAGCACCGCATACTGTGTGGAGCGGGGAATAACCGCTTCGAACGATGCATCCCGCTGTTCAGTTGCCGTTGCTGCTGCCACGACACAGCCGTCCACAGTAACCAACTCCACGCTGCCATCAAATTCTGGTAGTGCAGAACTCAGCGTGAAAGCCACCGTTTGTCCGGCTTCCGCATTAAATATCCATTGGTGCGCAGGGCGGGCTGGTGTCAGCGTGCTGGTGACAGTTTTCCCGACGCCGATCATGCCGAGGTAAGTAGTGCCGGGAAGATTGCGCGTCAAGGTCACTTCATAGGCTCCGAAGCGCCGCTCCTGCGCCGCTGTGGGGCTGCCCGTGACAACAATTGCATAGAACCCGTCTGCATCCAGCCGCAGATTGGCGAGCTGCGGGTTCGGATCGCCGCCGCCGTTGTCATCCAACGCCATGATCTGGCTGTCCGGCGCGATTAGTTGTACGTAAAGATCAGGCGTTGTTCCTGTGGTGGGCGTAGCTTGCACATTGATCGTCACACTGTCGCCGCTTTTTCCCGTAAAGACCCACACTTGGGCGGGCTGTTCGGCGCTCAAAGTGCCCGTGCGGGTTGTCCCGTAGCCGATGCCTGTTGCATCCGACAGTGAGACATTGACGAAGGTACGGCTGCGCTCCAATGTCACCAACAATCGATACACAATCGTATCGAGACCCAAGCCACGTGCCCGCACGAAATAGCGACCATCTTCTGGCAGCGTGACATCACGCAGGGTGACGATCCCACCGTCATTCGTGAGCGTGCCACGCAAGGCGTTGCTCTCCGTGAGCACTTCATCGGGCGCATCTGCAAGTGAGGCCGGATACACCAAAAGTTCGGGGTTAGCGCTACCCGTCGGCACGACCTGTACCGCCACGACATCATCGCGGCTGCCTTCGAAGAACCAGCGCTCACTCCGGTTCGTAGCGTCTACTTGTCCAGCAACGGGCACGCCGTACCCTGTCAGAGTGCCACCCTGCTCAACGCTGGCAGGGCTGGTCAACGTTAAGCGATAATTCCCGTTGGAACTGCCAGCCGCGCCGAGCCAACGTGTCACCACGACTGTATAGGTGCCGGTGTCGGGTAGGCGTAGGGGGCCGATAGTGAGGCTATTGGCATCCGCCGCCATCGTCGCGCTGGTTAGATAGCCCGATGGCCCAAAGATGGTCAGATCCGCGCGTAACCGAGTGCTAATACGTTCGATCACCAATTGAATATTATCGCCCGTAGCGGCGTCAAAGCGCCAATAATCGAATGAATCATTCGGCGCGATGGTCTCGACACGCGGTGTATTCAAAACTAACGGACGAATCGGCTGCGTTGTATCGGTGGGGAGCAAATTCTGCCGACGCTGCACAACCAGCGAATACCGCACGGTAGCTGAAGGCAGAATGGATACGACGTAGCGTCCCGCTTCCGGTAAAATTGCCGCTGGAATCGCCACTTCGCCGGTGCCTTCGGTGCGCGCCAAGACACGTCCACTCAGCGTTTTGATCTCGATAGCGACCGAGGGCGCTGGCTCACCCTGAACAGGAGCACTGGGGATAAAGCCGAGGCTTACCACATCGCTCGCTGCGCCTTCAAATGTCCATATTGCCGGAGCAGCTTGTTGTACCACGCTACGTACGGCTTGATCATAAATCAGGGGCTGCGCTGAGACAATATCTGTTGTGGCGACGTCACTATCCAACGACAACTGGAAATTGCCGGATGTCATCCGCCGTGCTGACGCCACCAGTGTATACAGACCATTATCAGGCAGCCTGTAGCCGATAATAGCGCTAAATGCTCCTTGTGATCCGTGTTGCAGCAGCCCATCCGCTAATACGGTTTGGTTAGCATCGAGAAGTTGCAACGAGGGCAACAGGCCGCCACTCGTCGCCAGCATGATCGCGGTAATTGGTTGATTTGCCTGTCCAGTGAACTGCCAGCGTTGTGAGCGCTCGGTGGGCGTCAGTGTGCCACCGACGGTCTGTCCCGACGTGAGGAGTGCCGATGCGGGTGGCGGTTCGGCATTCGACTGCACAGTCATTCGATATTGACCGGATCGCAGGTCGCCACCGGGCAGCACGACGAGGCTGTACACGCCGTCGATGGGCAGTGGCTGTGTAGAAAGTGTCGCGGCATTGGTCGTTGCATCTAGCCCGATGGAGAGCAAGCCTTGTCCAGATGGCGTCACCAGCAGCAGACTCGGATTGATATCGCCATTTAGTCGCTGCAACTGTGCCGAGATGATCTCGCCCGCGCGCGCTTGGAACAGCCAATAATGTGCCGTTTGACCGCCAACGAACGTTCCGGTGATGCTCGCGTTGATGGTGATCACACCGCCGTCAAAGGTGGATAGTGCCTCGATGCTGTTGAGATCAACGGTCAGCGCATATGGGCTGTAACGACTCCGCACGTTGAGCGGACGGGTAATCACCACCCGATATGCGCCATCGGTTGGCAGTCGGAAGCCCGCGATCAACGTTTGTCCAGCTTCGGAACGCCCCGTCGCCAACGTGTTATTTGCCGGATCGAGCAACTGCAAAGTGAGCGGTGGATCGTCGCCCTGATACAATGCGCGCACCGTGATCACGTCATTGAGACTACCGTTGAAGGTATAGGTCGTACTGGTAGTGGCTTCATCCAGTGCGCCAACGGCACGCTGTCCATACACCAAGCGCGGCAGCGGAGCCGTGGTCGCCGCTGATTGATAAAGGCGGTTGATAGTGGCTTCATAATTGCCAGCGCTGTTGCCCTGCCGCGCCACGATCAACGTGTACAAGCCATCAGTCGGCAGCAGCACACCGCCAAGCTCGGCATCCATCCCGATGGCATCATCGCTGCTGGCTAATATCTCGCCGCTGGATGCTTCTAACCGCACGACAAGATCGAGATTACCGCTGCGTGCCCGCGTGGTGACGCCGATCACGTCGCCCGCTTTGCCTTCGAACACCAATCGATCTTCGGCGTCTTGATCATTCAGCCGTCCGATGTACACATTCCCATAGCGCGTAGTGACAGGCTGTGGGTAGACGGCTGGACTGCCTTGCAACGTAATTGAGTAACGACCGGCGGTATGCCCTTCGGCTTTGTTGTAGCGGGTAGCGATCAGACGATATTGTCCATTGGCAGGCAAACGGAAATCGCTCAAGCGCACAGTATCGCCATCGACCGACTCGGTGTGTGCCAGCAATCTTCCGTTTTCGTCCAACAGCTCGATCACTGAGGCTAACGCAGCTCCCGACTCGCGTGTCATCTCGACTTGAATAGTGTCGTTCCGTTTACCACTGAAGGTAAATACATCCTGTGGACGATTGTCATCCAGCACGCCATTGCGGATGTCGCCATATTGCAGGAGATTTTCGACGGCGACGGCGGGTTCGGTTATCAACCCGATCTCGTATGCGCCCGCTGATCCATTGCTGCCCGTCACCGTTACTGCATATACCCCATCAGCGGGGATGGCAAACGCCGTGTTAGCGTCCCCGATCTGGACGATGCGCTCGTTCGCCGCTGAAATCAGTAAGTTGCCGCCGAGATCGCGCAGTTCCACTTGTGGGGACAAGAAGTTGTCCAAAGCGCGCACCGTCAAATTGAGCTGATCGCCGCCGTGCGCGTTGATCAACCATGTGTCGCTCGGATCGTCCGCATAAAGATCGCCTTGCCCAAGATCGCCCGATCTCAGTACCGCGCCTAACGATCTGGCCTTGGTATCTTGCAGAATCACGCTCAGGGCGTACACTCCCGCCCCCGTGAAATCCGGTTGTGCATTTGCCAAGCTAACCGCGTATGTGCCGCTGAAAGGTAGCACAATGGTCACGCGGGCAGTGCCGTCCGCTGCTGGATCAGCCACCGCCGTTGCCAGCGACAATCCGTTTTCCGCGAAAACCTGAAAACCCGCGAGGAAGCGCGTCCCGCGTACATAACGCAGCGATAACGTGACATTGTCGCCCGCCGTACCCGCAAACGCCCATGTATCGGAGCGGCGCTCGGCAGAAAAATAGCCTTGCACAGTCTGCCCGTACTGCATACTGCGAATACTGTTGGCGTCCGCTTTCACCTCACGGCGCAGTGTGTAGATGCCCGCTGCCCGTCCACCACTCACCTGCACACGATAGACGCCCGTCAGCGGCAGGGTAAAGCCGTTGATGCGGACGCTGTCTTGAATCACGGTAGTGCTGGCGGTCGTCAATGTCTGACCACCCGTATCCAGCAGTCGCATCGCCAATGGCAGTGGGCCGCCATCCAATTGACCCGTCAACGCAAAACTGACCCGCTCACCTTGTGTGCCGTTGAACAACCAGATGTCGTCAGGATTGTTTTGGCTGAGATAGCCAGTGCGTGTCTCGTTCGGCGCGATGATTCCGCCGCCGCGATTGCGCAGTCGCAAGTTCTCCGCCAGACTCAACGTCAGGAAGTAGCGCCCTCCCGCCGTTTCGGAAGTGCCCAAGCCACGCACGACAATCGAATATAGACCGTTGTCCGTGAGTTCAACGCGGTTGAGTGAGACCGTCGCCTCCCTTTCGGCGTTCGAATCAATGGCTAACCGCAGTGCTCCCGGCGTGAACAACTCAACCGCCGGTGTGACGGTGCCTGTTACCTGCGACACTTGAACCGTGATCACGTCGCGCGTGTTGCCAATGAAGTAAAATCGGGCTTCGTCGGCTTCTGGCGTGAATTCACCGGCTACCGTTTGTCCATAAAGTATTGGTGTGCCCGATGAGACTTTGAGTTTATCCACCGCCACCGCATCGCCTGTCAGCGTGAGCAAGAAGCGACCTTGCCGCAGGCCGAGCGAGACCACGACGGTATAGGTGCCGCCCCGCTGTGTGAGGTAACGCAGCGTGGTCATCGGATCGCTATCGGGTGGTGGCGCGCCGTATTGTTCCGCCACCAACAGTCCGTTATTATCGAACAGCAGCAAATCTGGCCCCTGCCCGCCATCGAGCACGCCCGCTGTGATGGTGAAGGTCAGGTTGGGCGAACTGCTGAAGCGGTAGGCTTGCCACAACTGTCCGGCCTTGATCTCGCCACGCTGCGTCTTGTCAAATCCGATCTGGACGATGCCTTCCGCGTTAATGGCGTCAAGGCTGATCGGGCGCGAGATCACGCTTGGTACGGAGACGCGGATCGGGGTGCCCGTTGCCACAGTCGAATAGCGCGTTTCAGATGAGTAGGTGGCGCTAACTTGTACCGTCGTATCTGCTAACTGCTCGAAGGGGAGTTGCGCGTCCGCCAACAAGCGATACGCAGCGAATTGATCGCTGGTGGAACCGACGACCAGTATCTCATAGATTCCGCTGATGGGAGCCGTCAAACCGACGATCTCGGCCTCATTGTTTTGCAGAACCGCCGACGCAATTACATGTCCGTTCGGGTCAGCGATCAACAGGCGCGGTGTCCACGAGACAGGCGTCAGATTGGTTAGGCGCACGTTAACGAGGGCATTGGCGACGACTTCCAACGACCACACGGCTGTCCCATTGCCGGGCGGCATGATGCCCTTGACCATGCGCCCGGAAACCAATTCACCGCCACTTTCTGACCTGACTTGCAGCGTGTAATTCAATCCACTGCTGTTGGTATCGAAGACGACGACACGATAGCGAACCGTTTGGTCAAGCTGAATCCGCTGCACGACGGCGCTGTCGATGCGTTCTGCCGTCCCCGCTGCCACCAACGATCCGTCCGGACGCTGCAAGCCGATGCCGAGCGCGGTAGGCTGATCGTTGCTCTGCGCTGTCAGCGTGATGAGTTGTCCGGCGGTGCCATCCAGCCAGTAGCTATCTGCGCCACCCGCCGCCAAGGTGCCGCTGACGGATTTGCCGACCAAGATACTGCCCCGTTCGAGCGGCGCGTAACGGTCGAAGCTGCCGTTGTTCGCGCCAACACGTTCCACCATCGCCTGATAAACGGTGCTGGTTTGTCCTTCAGCGGGCGTTACTTGCAACGTGTAGAAGCCGCTCACAGGCAAGGTCAACGTCTGATCAAGCCCCGTGCCCAACACATCATCGAATAGCACGACCTGCTGTGGGCTGGTGATCACGACCTTGGTGGTGGGGGCTGGTGTTTCGGCGTGCAGCGTGACGCGCATAAAATCGCCGCTCTGTGCAGCGAACACCCATGAATCAGGTGTTGTCAGTGCCATCCGGCGGGCTTTGCCGACTTGCAATACGCTCGATATGCCGAGTTTGGTCGGCAACCGTGCCGCACTAATGGCAAAATCGACGAATTCAGCCCGCTCGAAGTCTTCCGCTGAGACTTCCACATAATAAGGGCCAGTATTCTCGATGAACGTGGTCACCAACAGCGGATTTAGCCCACTGAAGCGCTGAAGTTCCAACCCCGCCGAATTGAGGATGCGTAGTTGCGCGAGGCGGTGCAGTCCATTCAGATCGACCTTGAACACGAGAACACCACTAGCCGCCAACCGATAAATGGCGCGTGGTACATTTTTATTCAAGCGTCCACGAATTGGTGTTTCGAAGCCGAGCACGGAGGCTTGGGCATCAGGGGCACTACCACGTACATTCACGGTCAGCGTATATGTGCCGGAGGTGTCTGTTTGCCCGACCCGCGCGATAACCCTGAACTCCCCATTAAAGGGCAGTTGATAGGCCAGTATGCCAGCATTGCGCCCGCCATCGATGCTCTCATTCGCGATCAGGACATTGCCATCAGGATCGAGCAGTGCCAGCGAGGCATCAAGGTTGCCGGACACGGCGGTCATCGTAATATCGACCACCAAGCCCGCGTTACCGACCAAGCGCCACGCCTGCCGGAACGTGCCATTTCCCAGTTCACCGCGCACCGTCTGCCCGTAGCCAATTGTGCCAACAGTGTCGCCTGTGGCGGGGGTGGCAACCAACGTTGGCGTTACGGGTGCTTGCGACACGCGTGTCAAGGTCAGTGTGTAGTCGTTGGCGGTTTGTTCAGTGCCGCTGATACGAATCACAAACGAACCATCATGCGGCAGCAGCGTTTGGAGCATCAGATCGGGCTGATCGGCGGGGGCTTGTGTGCCCGCGAGCAACTGTGCCCCGTCCATCAGCGCCAATTCAGGACTCAGATCGCCGCTGGTATGACTCAGCTTCAACAGCACCACATCACCAGCCGTGCCGATGAATGTCCATTCTTCGCTGCTCCCCGGCTGGATGGTTCCAGTCACCGTGTCGCCATAACGCAGTGTCCCGCCTTGTGCCAAGCCACGCGCCCACGATAGCACCAACAGCACGGTAATGCACAGTGCTGCTCCCCCCAACCGCCTGACTTGACTACGCGACATGCTGACTCCTGTTATGCCACCCGCTGCGATAATACCACGTTAGAAAATGGTTTGAAAACCTGTGATCAAGTGGTTGGTGCATGTGGGTGTCACTATCTCATCACAACAATTCAGCGGGCGCGCCGTCTTTCGATTTCCACGCCCACATCGATGAATATCCTCTCGATCCTACCCAACATTCTGAAGGCAGCCTCACGCTTACGGGAAATTCTCATGCTGCGTCCCGTAATTCATTCATGTGAACGCTGGCAGTTTATCCTCATCTTGTCTATAATGCCCATTTAGTAATATGCCTTTACCCTACTAACAAGCTACCGGGCGGAGGGATCGATCTATGTCCGATGCGATGCGCAACCAACTGGAGCAGGCTTACAACCTCATCCAAAATGATCGGCTTGATGATGCAGTAGGTTTGCTGCGTCCCATCGTGCGCGCTGACCCCAACAATCCCGATGCGTGGTGGCTGCTTGCCAACGCAGTCAGCGACCCGAACGACGCTTTTGAAGCGCTGAACAACGTGATGCGCCTTGAACCCAATCACGAACAAGCCCGCGACCTGCTGGATAACTTGCTGCAAGAATACCCGGAATTAGCTTCGCGGATGTCGCGGCCTGCCGATACGAGCATGACATCGTCATCTTCCGGGCTGCGCAGTACCAAGAACATCACCCCAACGCCCGCGCCTACTGACAGCGCTGGTACAAGTTGGGATACGCAGTTTGGCGATAGCAACGACTTCAATTTTTCCAGCACGGATGCTGCGCCAGCCGTGCCTAACAACGAAATTGACGACTTCTTCAGTACGCTTGATCCCTCAGCGACGACCTCCGATTTCGATAGTGCTGGCACTTCATTTGAGACGGGCTTCGCGGACAACGATTTTGAGCGTCCATCCGCCGCCGCTAAACGTGCCACTACCGAGGCTGATCTAGACAGTCTGTTTAGCTCGGACGATGATAGCGAGGATATGGATACGCTGTTCGCCAGCAGTCGTGGTGAAGCCGTCACGACCGATGACGTCACCGCCGACAACGATCTGGATGCGATGTTTGCGACGAGCACCTCCCATCCGGCGGATCGCGCGAGCAGCGACAACGCGTTGCAAGACCCCTTTGGCAGCGCAGAACCCGATTTTCTGCAAGACATTGATACCACGCCAGCCGCGCCCGCCGAGCCAAATCGTGGACGTGGCGCATCGAGCAGCAAAGTCGCCACCCGTACCAGCGGTGTGATCCCCGCCCAAGACCCATTTGCGGCAGAAGCGCGCGTGAACAAAGGCCAACCTTCGCGCAATCTGCTGATCGGGGGCATCGTGGTCGTCGTGTTAGCTGGCATTTTGCTGGCTGTGGCCCTGCTGCGCCCGTTCAGCACGCCCACCGACCAGACCGCGACGGCGACGGTTGGTGTCGCTTTAAACAACGGCGGATCGGGGCAGCTCTCCATTTCCGAAGCCGTACAGCAGGTATTGACGCAAGCCAGCTTTGACTCGCCCACAGTGGCGGTTGCGGATAATAAATTGAGTGTGAAGCTATGCGAAAAACCTAGCCGCAATTTGCGCACGCGCATCTATACCGCGATGGATGTCATTGCGAACACCACCGTTATCATCAGTAAGCAAGTTGGCAGCGCCGAACTGGAACTGGTGGACTGCGCGCAAGACAATGCCCGTCTATATCGTGCCACAGCGCCGATCGCCGCACTAGAAGAATATATTCAGGGCAACCGTGCTGATGTAGCCAAATATCGCGCGGCGTGGGTGCAAAACTAGGGTAAACAAAATCGCTGATGGTTAAGTACAACAGCGCCTACGCTGCGCCGCCACTTGCGCAACTTTTGAAACTAGGGGATCCGTGGGACATTCCCTTTGATTCGCCGCGTTACGAGCAAATGGGGTTCACGCAGGAACACATCCCTACGCTAATTCAGCTCGCGACGGATGATACCCTATTGTGGGAATGGGACGAGAAGAATCCCAATCCTTACTTAGCGCCCATCCATGCATGGCGTGTGCTGGGTAAAATGCGCGCTGAAGCCGCCATTGAGCCGCTGGTTGCACTGTTTAACATGGATGAAGAGAACGAGCCGATTCTGGAAGATCTGCCAGATGTGGTGACGCAATTTGGTGAAGCTGCGATTCCCGCCCTCGAAAGTCTCCTCCAACGTCCTGATGGATACATGTGGGGACTTTCTGCTGCTGCCGACGTATTAGCTGATATAGCACAGGCTCATTCAGCAGCACGGTCACGGAGCGTAGAGATTATTACCGCTCGTCTCCGTAATTTTCGCCAGAACGAACCCGAATTAAACGGCACCCTCATAGGCGATTTATGCGATCTCAAGGCTGTTGAGTCGGCGGAAGTCATCAAAGCCGCCTTCTACGCCAAAGCAGTTGACCTCCATTTTTTGGGGAATTGGTTCGATGTCAAACCTAAGTTAGGTCTTGATCCAGATGCCTTCGTACCGGGACCAGAACCGGATAACGATCCCATCCCTCCGTTGATTCCCGGATTCCCACCTGCGCTTGATACCTTTGAACCACCACCCACGCCGATGGGTGAACTGCCCTACTCACCGCAGTTGTTCAATCGTCTCAGTTCCCTAATAGGGAATAAATCTGATCTGGCAGAGGATGATTTTGAAGAGGATGAGGAAGAAGCGCCTTTCCTCCACGCATTGCGCGCACCGCAACAGGCGGATAAAAAGAAAAAGGCCAAGCGCAAACAGGCCAAACAATCCCGTAAACAAAACCGCAAGAAAAAGAAGTGATGAGCGCCATATCTGTTCCCACCAGAGATGAATTACTGGCATTGGTGACGAACCTAGCCAAGCGTTTTGCCGAGCGTGCCGCCACGCATGATGCCGATGGCAGTTTCCCGTTTGAAAACTTTGACGACCTGCGCGCAGCAGGCTATCACAAATTGACCGTGCCCGTCGCTTACGGCGGTTGGGGCGCGGGGTTGCTCGACGCGGTCATGGCACAGGAAATCTTAGGGAGCGGGGACGGCAGTACCGCCCTCTCCATGACCATGCATGTGCAAACCGTCGGCGCAGCCGCTTCCGGAGAATCATGGGATCAAGGCGTATTCGAGCGCATGTGTCGTGAGATCATCGCACATGGCGCGCTGGTGAACTCGTGCGCCACCGAACCGGAACTCGGCAGCCCGAGTCGCGGCGGACGTCCGAAAACGAAAGCCGTGCGTGATGGCAATCAATGGCTGATCAATGGACGCAAAAACTTCGCCTCGATGTCTCCTACGCTCGACTACTTCATCATCCCCGCGCTGATCGAGGATGAAGACAACATCGCCCGTTTCCTCGTCCCGCGTGATGCCAATGTCACGATTGAGGAGACATGGGATTCGATGGGGATGCGCAGCACAGGCAGTCACGACGTGGTGTTACACGACTCCCGCGTGGGGGACGATGCGCTAATCTCCAAAATGCCCGGTGGTGGGCGTCCCGATCCACTCAAGGTATCGGTCAATCCGTGGTTTACACTGACCGTCAGCGCGTCGTACCTCGGTGTAGCGGTGGCGGCGCATCAGACCGCCCTGCAATACGCACATGATCGCGTCCCGACTGGTCTCGGCAAGCCAATCGCCACCTTGGAGAGCATTCAGCGGCGCTTGGGCGAGAGCGAACTAGCCCTGCAAATCGCCCGTAGTTTGCTTTACCGCATCGCTGAACAATACGACGCACATCCCGAAGCCCGTGGTACACAAGAATTCAACGAAGCCGCGCTGATCGCTAAGTATACGGCGACCAATAACGCGATCAAGGTCGTGGATGACGCTATGCGAGCGGTCGGCGGCGCGAGTATGACGCATACGCTGCCTTTGGAACGTTACTATCGCGATGTGCGTGCTGGCCTGTTCCATCCGCCAAGCGATGATACCTTGCTGCCGCTGTTGGGGCGTGTCGCACTCAATCGCCTCAAACCGCTGACCTAGTGTTCAACGCGGTTAGCGCCCCAAGACCACTAGCGCACTGAGATCAGGAATCCCGTCGAAGGCCGCTTTGAGTGCGCCCAGCGCTGACTCATTGTAGGCCACGAAATAGGCGCATTCGATCTGTGTCTCGTGTGTTTCGAGATAATCGACAGCGCGTTCGATCAAGCTCACCGCGATTTCGCTGATCTTGAGTCCGCCTTCACCCGCTGCAAAAACGGGAAACACCACGTTGCGCAGCGGATGGTCGGCGCGGAAGAACCGCCGATTTAGATCATCGATGCAGTCCAGTGTATTGGTGACGCAGCGCCCCAATTCGATCCGCGTGGCTGGCTGTGCCCATCTGATTCGCTCTCCATGCACTGACACCGCGTGGATCACGTAGCGCACGCCGATATTTTTCAGGCTGCCCGTCGCTGCCGTCGGGATCACCGTGCCGGGGGGCAAGCGCTCCGGCAGATGACGCCGCGCTGCCTGCAAATCCTGCTTGATCGTCTCTTCCAGCAGTTCGCCCGCATCGCTCCACTTCGCGCTGTAATAATTGAGCGCGGCGGAGATCGTCCGCCCTTCGATGTGATCCATCAACAGCCGATCATTTTCCGTGTTGACCAGCACATCCGCCCCGCTGATCTCCGCGATGTTGCCCGTCGCGATCCCGACGAACTTATGCGGCAGTCGCACTAGCGGATAGCGCATACTCAAGCGGGCATTCAATACTTCGGAACGCACTTCAGGGTCGTCACGGCGACGGCGGCGCGCAGGCTGATCCGGCTCGTTCGCAGACACAGCGACGAGATCGACCTTAGTATCCGTCAGCGCTTGGATCAAAGCAGGCAAACTTTCCGCGAAACGCCCTTCACGGAAATCGATGTAGTGAATTGTGCGGAAGCGGAAATACATTTTTTCGCCGCTCAACCACACAGGAATAATCTCTTTGCGGTCTTCGATGAAGACATTCCACTCGTCGGTGCAGTTTTTCGAATCTTTGCTGTAGTCGGACACGACCGCGATCATCTGCTGGCAGTGATCTAGTTCCTTTTCCACTTCGCTAGGCCAATGCTGCCCATGCTTCAAATTCACATGATCGACAAATGTCTCGATTCCATGTCGGTTGAGTTCCGCGACGAGCTTATTGACGAACGGGTCATCGATGTTGTTATGGCTGATGAAGACTCGCCCCATATGTCAGGCTCCCACCGTGCCCGCCACGATAGCCCACGTTTGCCAGAATTTGCGCTGACCATCGCGCAGGAAAGGCCGCATTCCAGTGACTGCGTCTTGATCGCCGTTCAATTCTGCCTCGATGCGCGTCATAATTTCTGTGCGCACCGCTTGGCTCGGCTTGGTCAGGTCAAGCCACGCATCCACGCTCACGTCGATATCGCGGCTGATGACGGTGGTGATCGTCACACCTGCCGTGCGCACAAGTTCGGTTAACTGGTCAGGCATCAGCGCGAATGTGTGCGATGGATCACGCCGCCATTCCACGTAGTTGTATTTGATCGCCAGCAGCGGTTCGGTCGGCGCGACCAGATCGATCACGGCAACGCGTCCGCCCGCTTTGGTGACGCGCACCATCTCGGCAAGCTGTTTGTGTGGCTGCGGAAAGTGATGCACGGCGAAACGCGCCACCGCCAGATCGAATGTGCCGTCAGGGAATGGCAGTTGTTCACCTTCTCCCTGCTGAAACGTGATATTCGTCAAGCCCTCGGCGGCAGCCTGTTGCTGCCCTTGATCAAGCATGGCTTGTGTCAGGTCGAACGCGGTGACGTGCTGAACGTGCGGAGCCATTGCGCGGCTCAAGTGCCCCGTGCCTGCCGCCATATCGATCACGCGGTCAGTTGCTTGCAACGCCAGATGATCGGTCATCCAACGTAGGTATTCACGGTTAGCGGCAGTCAAATATGTGCTACCAAACGCGGCGGCTTGCAGCGTGAACATCTGCTGGACTTGCTGGTGATTATCGGTCATCGCCATCTCCTCCGAGCTACTTCCGTACCGACCATTTCTTTTCAGGTTCCTTCGCTTGCTTATTCAGCCATCTTGCCAGCGTGAACAAAAAGTCCGACAGTCGGTTGAGATACACCAGTGCTTGCGGATTCACGCCTTCCTGATCGCGCAGCGAGACGCACACGCGCTCGGCACGGCGGCATACCGTCCGTGCTACGTGGATCATGGCGGCAGGCGTCGTTCCTCCCGGCAGAATGAACGATTTCAACGGTTCCAACTCGGCGTCCATCTGATCAATGGCAGCTTCAAGCATACTGACTTGCGATGCTTCCATGCGTACCAGCCACGCGGGGGTAGCGTCCAGTGGTGTCGCCAGATCAGCGCCTAGCACGAATAAGTCATTCTGTACCATTTCCAGCCAATCTTCCGCCATTCCGGGCAGTGGATAGCTGCGCACCACACCGAGCAGCGAATTTAGCTCGTCCACCGTGCCGTACGCCTCGACGCGCAGGTGATCCTTCAACACACGTCCACCCGCAAACAGGCTAGTTTCACCGTTATCACCGGTTCTGGTGTAAATCTTCATCGGGCTGCACAACCTTTACTCAAAATAGACACGTCACACCAATACACAGTCTCATCCTAAATTAAAGCAGCGAATTGGTCACGGCATAGATAATAGCAGGAAATTCATCACCCAGAATTAGGTAAACGAGGGATAATTCAGGCTGGTTAGTACTAGAAAGGCGTCTATCAATGTCAAATGATCCCTTTTTTCCGCTGCTAAAGCTGCATGCTTCGGCAATTGCGCCGTTGGTGCTCGTGGTAGGTGATCCGGCGCGTGCCGAAGATGCCTCTCACCTGCTGGAAAAGGCGGAAAAAGTTGGTTCGAATCGCGAATATGTGACGTATACGGGCATGTTGAAGGGCGAACGCGTCACCATCGCTTCACATGGTGTGGGTGCTGGCGGCGCGGCGGTATGTTTTGAAGAGTTGGCACGGGCAGGTGCCAAAGCAATCATTCGCGCGGGGACGGCGGGTGCGTTGCAACCCCCGATCAACGATGGCGACCTCGTGATCGCTACCGGCGCGATCCGCGATGAGGGCGTGACCGAGCGCCTGATCCCGACCATGTATCCTGCCATCTCGAATTACGAAGTACTGCAGGCGCTCCAAGATGCTGCTAAAACGGTGCCGGAAGCGACGACTCATACGGGCTTGATCATGTCCAGCGATGTCTTTTACCCATCTGCTGTTATGCCGCGTGGCTGGGAAATGTGGACGAACAGTCACGTTGCCGCCGTCGAGATGGAACTCTCCGTCCTCCTGATCATCGCCGCCCTGCATAACATCCGGGCGGGTGGCATTTTCGTGGTGGATGGCAACCTCACGCGCACACAGGTGATCGATATGTCCGATTACGATCCGCACCGCAATGTGGTCAGTGATGCCAAACTACGGATGCTTCGCATTTCTCTAAATGCCTTGGTGCGTTTGGGCTGAAACTCGTATCAATTTTCACATATTGACCCTTTACAAGGTGAGCTGCGACTGCTAAACTACTCCCCATATCGCGGGGTAGAGCAGTGGCAGCTCGTCGGGCTCAATCCGCAGGATTAAATGGTTGAAGCGTAAGCGACAACAACATCCTTATACCGCCAATATAAGTGAAGTCGGATTTAATCTTGCAATGGGCTGCATACAGGGAAACTTGTATGTGAACTCCTGTCAAATTCGGGGAAACCGTTCGCGGGGTAATCCCGAGCCAAGCTTCAGAGCAATCTGAAGAAGGTGTAGAGACTTAATGGCAGGCACCTTCCCGGCGTAAGCCGAATGGTGAAGAGAAAGTCCAGCCCACAAACCGAGTAATCGGGCAACGAAAGTTGTAGTGGGATGCATAACCCGGAGGTCGGGGGTTCGAATCCCTCCCCCGCAACACATCGAAAGCCAATCCACACGGGTTGGCTTTTTGATTCCAAATTTATCGTATTTTTAGTAAATTTGTTGTAAAAAACCCCTTTCATTCAGGCGTAGCTTGTTTTCTACACTGTAACCAATGCTATACTGAAAATGGATTGGCATATACATTTTGGGGGATTTCTATGCTCAACAGCCGCTTTCTTAATATTCTTAAGTCACTCACAGTTCTATCGCTTGTTGCAGCGTCCTTAGCAACATTCCAAGCTACGCAGGCAGCCGCCAGTGTGACTATCTCCATAAATTCGGGATCGCTCTCTGGATCGTGTCCAACACTCATCACTGTCTTATACAGCGGTAGCTTCAATGCCACCACCAATGACGGCGACGGCGATGACTGGTTAGGTGTCGTTGGGATGGATGGCAATGGCAACGTATCTGACAACGACTGGTCGCACGCGCCCGTTGGCACCATTGCGGCGGGCTTCGCGGATGGCCTGACGGGTTCGTTCAGTCCAACTGCGCGTCCATTTCGTGTGCGCGTATACGATATCAATACGTCTGCGGCGGGTATCCCTGAAGATAGTGCGGCTGGTTGGGCATTGGCGCTGAGTGGTAATCTCATCGCCGAAGCCACCATTGACTTCGGCAGCTTACCCGGATGCGCCGACCTGCCGATCGTCGGTGGTGACGCGGAAGGTCAATTCTCTGGCCCACCGCTGCCCGGCCCAGATGCGCGTAATCTCGTCCTGATCAACAAAACTGTTGGTGTGCTCTCGTCGCCCGGTGGCGCGCAGACAGGTGAAGTTCTCAAGGTCTGCCAGACGGCCTTCATCCTCGAAACTTCGCCGGACGGACAATATGGGCGCATCTATGTGATGGGTGGTTGGATACCGCTTTCCGCAACGGTGGATGTTGCCGAAGATTACGGTCAACCCGGCGGTCAGCCGATCCGCGATGACTGCAAAGGTCATTAATGCCTCTAGTTGACGGAACCTTAACAACGTATAGATAGCCACCGCCGATGGGCAGATCATCACGATCTGCCCATATTTTCCATCTAGTCAAAAACCCGTAATTTCACGACAATGATACATACGCCGCAACCCGATTGGCTTGTTTGCGTACCCTTTTCGGGTTAATGTAGTGCGCAATCAGCACTGTCATCATAAGTGAGTCCGTGCATGGCTAATCTGAATCCTAATCTCATCTCCAAAGATATGACTGCCGTTCTCAACAGCGCGGCGGACATCGTCAATTCCTATTACAAAAAAACCATTTACCCCGAAGCAGTGCTGATGGCGCTGATCCGCAGCAAGGATACAGCCGCGCGGCGCGTGCTAGAGCAGTTCCGCGAGAGCCGTGGCCTCGATCTGGATCGGCTGGAGCGTTCGGTCAAGATCGCGGTCGAGACACGCCGCGATGTGGACGGCGATCTCACCTTCGTCACGACGTCCGGTGCCAAGATGCCTCTCAGCCGTCAGATGATCGTGGCGCTGGATGAATCCTTGAGCGTGGCGCAGTCGCTAAACGAGGTCTACGTCGAAACTGATCACATGCTGGCGGTGATGTCCGAGAGCAAAATCAGCACAGGCGGCTTGCTGCGTCAGTTCGGGATCACGCCTCAAGCCATGACTGACTTGATGGCGGATAAGGTCACACGTCCCACAGGCTCCAATACGGCGAATGATGTCGTTGCCAATGCCAAAGCCGGTGTGATGCGTGCGGTTTACTTCCGTGATGGCCTCCTGCGCGATATGACCAATATGCTCTCGCAGAAAATCAACCGTCACATCATTCTGATTGGCCCTGATGGTGTCGGCAAACGCACGCTGGTTTACAGCCTCGGTCTGAACATGTCAGAAGGCAAAGGCCCGCTTGGCCTTGCTCGTCTGGTCACGGTCGAAGAACCCGCACTGCTCGACAATCCGATTCAGGCCATCAATAGCGGCATCACCAAGGCGCAGGGCGGCATTCTGTTTATCCCGCACATCGAGCGCTTTTTCGGTGGCCCTGCCCGTGCGGAATTCCCCAAAGCTACACCAATGATCCAGAAGGCATTGATTGGCAATGATCCAGTAATCATCGGCACCACCACGCAAGGCGATTTCGATGAGCGCATGGCGAATGCCAGCGGCGTCTCCGACCACGTGCAAGTGCTACGTGTGCCGGAACCATCCGAGGCCGAAGCACAAGAGATTATCAAGGTGTTAGCGCCACACATCGCCAACGATTACAAAGTCAAAATCACCGACGATGCCATCAAAACGGCGGTGCAGCTTGCCAAGCGCTATATGAGTCCCGGTGTCCCACTTCCCCGCAGTGCCGAGCACCTGATGCACCGTGCCGCCGCTGTAGTCAACGTCAGTATGGCGAACCAAGCGAACGATGGGGCAAAAGCGGATGGCAACAAGCCTGAAGCCGAAGTGGATGCGGAAGATGTGACCTTAGCCGCCGCCCAGATCACCGGTATTCCAGTCGCCAAATTGGGGCAAGACGAGCGCACCCGCTACGCCAGCATGGTCGAGCACATCAAAGAGCGCATTGTCGGGCAGGATGAGGCAGTACTGGCAGTCAGTCGCGCCGTCAAAACAGCGCGTGTCGGCCTGAAAGACCCCAAGCGCCCCATCGGCAGTTTCCTGTTTTTGGGGCCAACAGGCGTCGGCAAGACCGAACTCGCCAAAGCTCTCGCGGAATTTATGTTTGGCAGCGAAGATGCCCTGCTCGAAATCGATATGAGCGAGTACATGGACGATGGCAGCGTCAACAAGCTGATCGGCGCGCCTCCCGGCTATGTTGGCTACGAAGGCGGCGGACAGCTCACCGACCATGTGCGCCTGAAGCCTTACACGGTGGTGCTGTTCGATGAAGTGGAGAAGGCCAACCAGCGCATCATGGACATTCTCCTGCAAGTGCTGGAGGCCGGACGCCTGACCGATGGACAGGGACGCACCGCCTTGTTCAGCGAAGCCGTCATCATCTTGACCAGTAATCTCGGCGCGCAATACTTGCAAGACACGCAGATCACCGAGGATGACCGCGAAGGCGTCATGGAAGACGTACGCAACTTCTTCCGCCCGGAATTCCTCAACCGTCTGGATGAAATCGTGATCTTCAACCCGTTGGACGCGGTGGCGCTGCGCAATATCCTCGATCTGCTGCTGAAGAAAGAAGCCAAGTTGGCGGTTGATCGCGGCTTGACGTTGGAGTTCACCGACGCCGCCAAAGAATGGATGATGGCACAGAACGACCATCCCGAATGGGGCGCGCGTCCGCTACGCCGCATCATCACGCGTTCCGTGCGTGAACCGCTGGCGGATTTCCTCCTCAGCGCGGATACCAAAGCGGGCATGACCGTCAAGATCGACGCGTCAGGCTCGGACGCGAAGGAACTCACGTTCGCGACTGAAGTCAAGCAGCAATCGGGCACGTAATCGAATGGGGGCATCTCAATGGGATGCCCCATTTTTCGTGATGAATTGGCATCCACAACTTAGCATTTCAGCTTAGTGATCATCTATGACCTTTATCACTGATGTCATCCTGCTCCTGATCAGCTTCTTATTATGGACGCCCGCCTTCATCGGCCTGGGAACGCTGCTCACCACCGAAAATATCATGTATGCTGGCCTCGCCGGAATGCTGCTTACAGGCGTGGTCGTCAACCTGATCAACTTCCTGTTTCCCGTTACGCCAATCGTTGGTGCAGCTTTGTTGATCGTTGGTTGGGCGCTTGTAATCCGCCGCCGCAAGCTGCCCATGTTCACTTTTTCACCAGCCTTGGTGCGCTGGGGCATCGTGTGGCTAATCATCTCGATCTTGATTCAGCGCATCGGCTTAGGTATCGACACGGGCGTCTACTACATTCAAGCCATTAAGTGGATCAACGAATCGGCGTTGCCACTTGGGTTAGGCACGCTCCATGGACGCTTCGGATTCAATTCGCTGTGGTTTTCGGTGGCGGCGGGCATGAATGTTAGCCCCGTAGCCAGCATTTCGGTGATCGACGGCATTCTGTTGTGGATGGTAGGCAGCTATTGCTGTGCGCAGCATGGCAAAGAACTCGCAGATTACTACTTCAATGCAGTAGGGTTTTTACTGTTGCCAACCCTGTATTTATCCAGCTATCAAACGTCCAGCGCCTCGCCCGATCTGGCTATTACGCTGCTGACGATGGTAGCAGTACATGCTTTCCTCACCAAAGCCAAGACGCTGTCGTTGCTGGTCATCTTCGCGCTGATGATCAAGATTTCGGCTGTACCGTTAGTGTTGTTACTGCGCCCCACGCGCCGCACGTTGATCCTTGCCACGTTACTGCTGATTCCTTGGTTTGGCCGCTCGTTCATGATCTCCGGCTGTGCTGTATATCCCGTCAAAAGCACCTGTTTGCCCGTTAGTTGGCAGACACCCGATTGGATGTTTCAGTATGACAACATGGCGATTCGCACCCATTCGCGCTTGACCACACTCGAACTACTGACGGACGAAGAACTAGCGCAGCGCGATTGGATCAGCGGTTGGTTGCAGCGGGCAGTCAGCGCCGAACCGCATATCCTGATCACCATCCTGTTGAGCGGTCTCGGCCTCATCAGCGCAGTGATCTTGAAGAGGCGCATCAACCTCCCTCTTTTCCCGCTGCTTATGTGCGCGGTGGGCTTGGTTGTGTGGTGGATTACCGCGCCAGCGCAGCGGTTCGCCCTTGGCTACCTGTTCACCATCGCGGGGCTAATGCTGGCAACTGCCAAACTACCATTGCGTATGCTAACAGCAACGTTACTACCACTGCTGTTAGCATTTATCCTATTCGTGATTCCCAATTTTGGGCTTGGCATCCCGCCTACTGACCTAGCCGTCAAGGATGGCGTCTACTATCCTCAAGATGATGACTTCGGTGCATGTTGGGATGCTCCGTTACCCTGCACGATGCCCAATTTCATCGATAACTATATCGATCTCATCACCCGCGATCCCAGTCGTCGGATTATGCCGATCCCGCACCGTTAGCGGAACGTCACGCTGCGCCCTGCGCCTGCCGCCTGATAAGCTGCTTCCATTACTTGGGTGAGCGCGCGTGCCGCCATGATATTCTCGTTGGCAACCGTCCCCTGCGTGATATGCGTGATCCACTGCTCGAACGCGGAGGGCGGATTGGTCGTCGGGAGTTCTCGTGCTTGCCACTCACGTTGGTCACGCGTCCGCACCCACACCACGGTTTCCGGCTCGGCAAAGCGCGCGCTGCCATGCGTCCCATGCACCTCGATTGAAAATGTGCCCAGATTGGTCAGCGATGTTTCTCCCACGCCGATCGTGCCGCCGCCATACGTCAGCAGCACCGCCGCGTTATCTTCTACTGCACGCCCATTTACGTGTCCCACCGTCGCGCTGACGCTGATCGGCGCACCAAGCAGCGCGTGCAGCAAGTACACTGGATGGCATCCCAGATCGATCAACGCGCCACCCTGTGCCTCAATTGGATCATAGAATCGCTGCGGCAGCCAACCTTCGGGATGAGCGGTCGTGCGCAAACTCCCATCATGCGTATGCCGCACCCGTGCGTACGTCAGCTTGCCGAGTGCCCCTTCTGCGATCACCTGCTGGATCATGTGCAAATAATTCGTATACAGCCTCGGCAGCGAAACCATCAGTTTCACATTGTGCGCTATCGTCGCGTCGATGATGTCATCAACGTCTTTCATCGTCGCCGCCAGCACCTTCTCCGTGTAAATATGCTTACCAGCCTGTGCCGCCGCCAGCATCACTTCGCGGTGCATGTTCGTCGGCGTCGTCACGATCACCGCATCGATGTCCGGTGCGTTCAGTAATTCCGCATAGCTTCCGTACCAGCGCAATCCACGCTTTTGTGCTTCTTGTTGCCCGCGTTCGGCGTCCTCGTCCCATGTGGCAACGAGTTGCGTGCCGGAATGTGCATCCGCATCACCTGCATAATCCTTTGCGTGGACATGCCACCAGCTCAATAACCCTACCCTGACCATGCTTTTTCCTTATTCACTGAATTCCTATTCCTGTGTGGATATTACCGTATTGCTGGTCGGCAGCGCGAACTATATTTATGTTAGTCT
>JAHBVJ010000020.1 GCA_019637615.1 Anaerolineae bacterium
ATCTGATCGCGTTGGGGGCGGGGGCGTTCCTCACGGTGCGGGCACAATCCGCCGCGCTGCCACGCCGCGCCGCCACCGTCAGCGAAACCATGACCGTCAGTTTGGGCACGCTCACGCAAACGCTCAAATCGACTGGCGATCTAGCGCCAGCCGAAAATACCGTGCTGAACTTTAGCACGTCCGCCATTATTACCGAAGTCAACGTCAAAGCGGGCGATGTCGTCAAGGCGGGCGATGTGCTGGCGCGCGTGGATACTACCGCGCTGGATGCCAGAGTGCGGGATGCGCAAATCTCCTTGCAACAGGCACAGAATGCGCTGAAAAACCTGACTGCCCCTGCCAGCGACATTGACATCAAGCTGGCGGAAAACTCGGTGGAGGCCGCCAAAGCAGCCTTGTATTCCGCTTCGCAAACCGGATCGAGTGATACCGACATTCAGATCGCGAAGTACCGCGAGGAGATCGCCAAGAATCAGTTGTGGCAGGCGCAGTTGAACCGTGACATCAGCAACGCCAGCGCGCGCCCGAACCAACCGAATGCCAACGCCAACAAAATTCAGTCGGATTCGAACCTAGCGTCGAGCGAAATCAGCGTCGAGATCGCCCAGTCGAACCTCGACTCGACTGCGGGCAAAGGCCCAAGCGAAAGTTCGCTCGGCTCTGCCAACGCCCAGCTCGTCAGTGCGCAAGCCAACCTCGATAGCCTGAAGGCTGGCCCCACCGATACGCAGGTGCGTCAAGCGCAGATCGCCATCGATACGGCGCAGCTTGCCCTTGACCAAGCCAAGCAAGCGCTCCAAGATGCCGTCCTCACCGCGCCCTTCGATGGAATCGTGGCGGCTGTCAACGTGGACGCGGGCGAAGTCCCCGCCGCGACGGGTGCCATCACCTTGATCGATGTCAGCACCTACACGACCACGCTCTCCATCGATGAGAAAGACATCGCGCAAATTCACGTCGGGCAGCAGGTCACGCTGGATGTCAAGTCGTTCACAGGTGCTGCCGTGACTGGCACCGTGACGCGCATCGAGCCAGTGCCGAGTTCAACTTCCGGCTTGGTCACCTACAGGGTCGAAGTCACCCTGAACAAGGCCGCCGAAGCACTGCGCCCCGGCATGACCACCGTCGCCAATGTCGTGTTGAGCAATCACTCCAACGTCATCGTCGTGCCGAACCGCTTCATCACCACCAACGCGACGACCGGGACATCCACCGTCAAAGTGCAAACCGCCCCCGGCACCTATTCCGACGTGCCTGTGACGCTCGGCGCACAAACGGACTCGGAAAGCGTGATCACGAGCGGCGTCAACGTCGGTCAAACGCTCGTCATCCTCGAAACAACCAGCGCCACTAGCAGTGGCAACGGCCTGTTCTTCAACATCCCCGGCAGCGGCAGACTAAACGGCAATGGCGGCGGTGGTGCTGGTGGTGGTGTGCCTCCTGCTGGCGGTGGTGCTCCACCGGCTGGTGGCGGGTTTCCGGGAGGTTGATCATGGATAATGTGACAACGCCAGCTACCACAGCGGTGATCGACATCAAAGGGATCACCAAGACGTACAACGTAGGCGAGTTCGATCTGCAAGTGCTGAAAGGCATCGACCTCCAGATCGAAGCGGGTGATTTCGTCTCGATCATGGGGCCATCCGGTTCGGGCAAAAGCACGCTGATGAACATCCTCGGCTTGCTTGACCAACCGACGGCGGGCAGCTACGCGCTCGATGGCATCGATGTCGCGGAGATGAGCCAGCATGACTTAGCCATCATCCGCAACCGCAAGATCGGCTTCGTCTTCCAAAACTTCAACCTGCTCAAGCGCACCAGCGCGCTGCGGCAGGTCGAACTGCCCATGTTGTATTCGGGCACCAAAGGGCGCGCACAGAAAGCCAAAGCCGCGCTGGAGGCGGTGGGTCTGGGCGAACGGCTCGATCACTTGCCGAGCGAACTTTCGGGCGGTCAGCAGCAGCGCGTAGCGATTGCACGCGCTCTGGTCAACGAGCCAGCCCTGATCCTCGCGGACGAACCGACGGGCAACCTTGACAGCCGCAGCGGCAAAGAAGTCATGCAGATCTTCCAGAAGCTCAACCGTGAGCAGAAGATCACGACCATCTTCGTCACGCACGACTCGTGGATCGCCCGCCACACCAACCGCGTCGTGATGCTGCGCGATGGCCTGATCACGGCGGATCAGCGCATCGCTGAACCGCTGGACGCGCGGACGGCGGAACGTCCTTCCGAAGCCGAAGAATTGGCGAGTCTGTTGGAAATGACCTATTACGGCGGCAAAGCGGAAGAGTACACCTGAGTGAGGATGCGATGAATCTGTTGGAAACCTTCCGCGTGGCGGTCTCCGCCCTGATGGCAAATCGTCTGCGTGCCTTGCTGACTACGCTCGGCATCGTCATCGGCGTGACGGCGGTCGTCAGCCTGATGAGCCTAGGCACCAGCTTGCAGAATTACATCACTAGCCAGTTCCAGAGCCTCGGCGCGGACATTGTACAGATCAGCGCCGCGCGCAACCGCGATACCGCCAGTGGCACGCAGCCGCTGACCACGTCTGACGCCGAAGGATTGATGCAGTCGGCGGCGGCGTCGGGCATCAAGGCAGTCGCGTGGACGTACAGCGTTCGCGCGACGGTCGGCGCGGGCGAAACGAGCGAATCGCTCTCGATTCAGGGCGTGACGGCGAACTACGCGGATGTCAACAATTGGCACGCTGGATCGGGGCGCTTCATTTCGCAAGAGAATATCGATGACAGCGCCCGCGTCGCCCTGCTCGACCAGACCACAGCCAGCGATCTGTTCGGCACGACGAATCCGGTCGGGCAAACGGTGCTTGTTCAGGGGCAGGTATTCACCGTGATCGGCGTGATGGAAGAACGTTCGACGGGCGGGATTTCGCAGCAGACGGTGCTCGTTCCGGTGACGACGGCGCAAACTCGACTCGCCAATGTGCGCGTGGCGGGCAAGGGCTACCGCGTGTCGTCCATTCAGGTGAAGGCGCTGGATACGGAAACGGCGGCGGTCGAAGCCCTGACCAACCAGATCAAGGCTTATTTGCTCAAGGCACATGGCATCACCAATGCTTCGGCAGCCGATTTTAACGTGTTCAGTTCATCCAGCATCCTCGATTCGCTGTCGTCCACGCTGAGTACGCTGTCGATCTTCTTGAGCGCCATCGCGGGCATTTCGCTGCTGGTCGGCGGCATCGGTGTGATGAACATCATGCTCGTGTCCGTCACCGAACGCACTGGCGAGATCGGGCTGCGCAAAGCAGTCGGGGCACAACCATCCTCGATCCTGATGCAATTCTTGCTAGAAAGCATCCTCTTGTCGCTGTTTGGCGGCGGACTCGGCATTCTGCTCTCGGTCGGGATGCTAACCATCGCGGGGCTGCTCATCTCGCAGTTGACCATCGCCGTGACGCCCATTTCGGCGGTGCTGGCGATTGGCATCAGCACGCTGATCGGCATTCTGTCCGGCGTTTACCCAGCCAGCCGCGCTTCCGCCATGCATCCGATCCAAGCGTTGAGGTTCGAATAATGATCACCAGCTTCTTCGAGAATCTGCGCATCTCGCTCGGTGAAATCCGCACCAACAAGCTCCGTTCGTTCCTGACGGTCTTGGGCATCACCATCGGCATCGCGGCGGTTGTGCTGCTGATGTCGCTCGGACAAAGCGTGCAAGCCTATATCACCGGACAGTTCGAGAGTTTGGGCGCGAGCACCATCCGCGTCTCGGCGGAACGCGATAGCAACGGACGCTTGGACGAACTGACCGAGGAATTAGCCGTCAAACTCAATGATCCTGAACGCTTGCCGTCGGTCAAACTGGCGATGCCCGAAACCAACAGCAATTACAGCATCACCTATGAAAACAATCAGTTCACCGTCGCTGTGACGGGCGCGACTACCGACTATCTGACCGCGGAAAGCCGCACGATGGATCAGGGGCGCATGTTTGACGCCGATGAATACGCGCAAAGCGTACAGGTCGCCGTGATCGGCGTCACCACAGCGGAGAATCTATTCGGCAGTGCCGACATCGCCATCGGCAAGACCATCCGCATCGATACCGTGCTATTCAACGTGATCGGCGTGCTCAAAAAGAAGGGTACTGGCGATGATACCATCGTGATCCCGATGACCGCCTTCAAAGCCCGTCTACGCAATCGCTATACGGCGTCGGGGGGGAGTGTCGTCAACACGATTCTGGTGCAAGCCACCAATTCCGAGAGCGTCACCGCCGCCACCGACGAACTCAAGATCGCGCTACGCCAAGAACGCGGCGTGAAAACTGGCGCTACGGATAACTTCCGCGTATTCACCGCCTCGACCATTGTCTCGTCGCTCACCAGCGTGATCCAGATTTTGACGATCTTCCTCGGTGTGGTGGCGGGTATTTCGCTGTTGGTCGGCGGCATCAACATCATGAACATCATGCTCGTGGCGATCACGGAGCGCACGCGCGAAATCGGCCTGCGGAAAGCCGTCGGCGCGCAAGATTCGGATATTGTGGTGCTGTTCCTGTTTCAGGCGGTCGTCCTCACCCTGATCGGCGGTGCGGCGGGGATCGTGGTCGCGTGGCTTGGTGCGGCGCTGATCGGCAGTTTGATCGCAAACTTCACCGTGGTAATTCAACTGGTGAATATCGTGTTCGCCGTCAGCATTTCCACCATGATCGGTATTTTCTTTGGCGTATATCCAGCGTTCAGGGCAGCGCGTCTGAATCCGATTCAGGCGCTGCGCTACGAGTAAGCAGAAAGCAGGCAAAATCGTGAACCTAGAGTCACTTATCCCGTTGATCCCGTTTGTTCCTCTCTTTTATATCCTGTTTGCGCTGGTACAGGTGCTCCGTCGCCAGCGGCAGGGCGTAGTGGCGGTAATACTGGCGCTGCTCGTGCTGGCAGCGCCCATCGCGGCCTATTTTCTCAGCACTGGCCTCGCGGCGCGCCTCAGTCTGATTAACACGCTGGCGATCAGCGCTGGCGTGCTGTTCGTCGGCAGCATCATCATCGGCTGGCTGGATCGACGCAGCAAGGATCGCAAACAGCGCAGTTCTTACGGGATCATCGGCACGGTCATGAGCTTCGTGCTGGCGGTCTTCATCGTCGTCATGCCCATGACGCAAACGGCTGCCGCTGGCTTCTCCGGCGCGGCGACGAGCCAGAACACCGCCGCTGAAGCAGCACAGTCCGCCGCCCTCGTCAAAGTACTAGAAACGCAAACTGGCCTGAGCGCGACAGAACTCACCGCGCAGCTTACCAATGGCAGCACCATCGCCAGCCTTGTCGCCGCCCATAACGGGGATTTAGCCGCCGTAACCAGCGCTTTTGTGACCGCGCTTGATGAGCTAAAGGCGCGTGGCGGCAGAGAAACCCAGATGCTGAGTAACGTTAGCACCGACTCGACGGAAATCGCGACCAAGCTGGTGCAGGGCGAACTGCCAGAGCGGATTCAGCAGCTTTTGACCACGCAGTTGATTTCCGGCACACAGTCGTTCCCATCGGGACAGGGCAATCCCAACCAGACCGTCATCGCTTCCCGTGCGGAAACGACTTCTGTGCCACAAACCAAAAACAACGGCTTCCAACCCGCCAATACGGGGAGTCAGCCCGCCGCGCAGCCTACCAGCACGCCCACGGTGGTGCCCACGTTAGCGCCGACTGAAACGATCATCCGTCCGACGCCCATCGTCTTCCCGACTGCCACGCCGTTCGCTGACACAGCCGTCGTCGCTGCGGATGTCGCCAACGGAGCGTCGTCCGATCTCGTCGCTGCCGCCACTACTGCCGCCGCCACCAGCGCGCCGTCCGTGACGTGTACGCTCGCCATCGACTTCAACTTGAATCTGCGGGACAAGCCCACCACCGACGGCAGCACCGTTCTGCTCTCGATTCCGTTCGGCAACGTCGTCACTGCCACCGGGCACACCGCCGACAACTGGTACAGCGTCACCTACAATGGGCAAGCGGGTTGGGTGAGCGGGGACTACGTCACGGCACAGGCCGAATGTAAACAACTGCCACAAGTCGCGCCCTAACCGCGCACGAACTGCGTTATGATAGAAAAACCGCACAGCGTTGTGCGGTTTTCCACCATCCTTCTCGACTCACCCGCGCCCCAAGAACGGCATTTTGGTCGCCATCACCGTCATAAACGGCACATTCACGTCCAGCGGCAAATTCGCCATGTACAGGATCGCCTGTGCCACATGCTCGACATCCATCGTCGGCTCGACCGCTACCGTGCCATTGGCCTGCATCACGCCGCTGGTCATGCGTGCGGTCATCTCGGTGGCCGCGTTGCCGATGTCGATCTGCCCGCAGTTGATGTCGAATGCTCGCCCGTCCAGTGCCGTTGATTTGGTCAGGCCAGTGATCGCGTGTTTAGCCGCTGTGTACGGAGCGGAATTCGGACGCGGCGCGTGCGCGGAGATCGACCCGTTGTTGATGATGCGTCCGCCGCGTGGCTGCTGCTGCTTCATCATCCTGACGGCCTGCTGCGTACACAGAAATGTCCCCGTGACGCAGGTATCCAGCACGGTACGCCACTGTGCGAAGCTCAAGTCTTCCAGCGGGATGGCTGGAGCGCCGATGCCCGCATTATTGAATAGCACGTCCAAGCGCCCGAATTTGGCCTCGGTTGCCGCGAACAACGCCGCTACGGAATCGGGATCACATACATCCGTAGGCATTACCAGCGTGCGCGAGGCCGGTGCGCCCGCTTCTTGCACAGTCTGTTCCAGCGGTTCAAGCCGACGACCTGCCAGCACCACCGAATAGCCAGCACCTAACAGCACTAGCGCGGCACGCTTGCCGATGCCACTGCCAGCGCCCGTCACCATCGCGATACGACCCGTTGCATTCATGCGTTTTTATTCCTCGATCTTCTGTACCCGCCCAACTTGCCCATCGACCAGCCGTACTTTGATGCCGTGTGGATGGGTGGCGGATTTGGTCAAAATATCCTTGACGATACCACGGGTGAGTTTTCCCGTGCGTTGGTCTTGCTTGAGCACGATTGACACGGTGATTCCGGGTCGTATCTCGCTGCGAGTGCGTCCATCTGGCATTCGGGTTTGCTTTCTGCGCCGTCCCTCGTAATTGGCTGTCAATTCTACCAGAGCCTAGCGTAACCGCTCACCTTGGATGCTCACGGAAATTCCAAGCACGGTGAGCACTTCCGCGAACTGGTCAACGCGCTGGAAGAACGGGACAAGGGCGTCAAATGATGGTCTCTCGTCCGGGAGGCACCAGCCCCTGTTTGCTCCAATCTTTTGCCCATACCGCCCATAACCGCCAAAATGATCTAAATGATCTAACTGTCAGGCGAACGCGGGATCATTCTGGCGGTAATCGTTTACACCTTGACCACAGCTAACTGATTTCGCTTGATTGACTCGGAAAAAGATGTGGTCTATAGTGTTGAAATCCGTCAGTAATAAATCAAAACATGATGATTAACAGCCAACAATCGAGCGCGAAGCCTGACGAGAATGACTTATGTTGGTACTGTAAGAAAAACCCTGCGGACAAACGCTTCGCTGCCAGCATTCCCATGTACAACGTGACAGGCGGTGATTACAAGAATTATGGTACTGTGCGCGTCAAGAAGATTAATTTCCAGCGCATCGGTGTGGCTGTGCCGCGCTGTGAAAGCTGTCAACGCCGTCAGCATGTGATTGATGTGGTTACGCGCGTGGTTACGGTTATATTTTTCCTCGTCGGGTTGATCTTCGTCGGCGCTGCTACGGGGTACGCGTTCCACATCATCCCATATCCATACGATCCGCTGAATATGGCGGGAATCTTAGCGATTATCGGCGTGATTGGCTGGATCATCGCGTGGAATACCCGAACGATCTTGAATGTAGTGCTGTCGGCAATTAGTCCGATCAAGCCAGAATTTTACGGCTCGACCTCACCAGCCGTCAAAAAGCTGCTGCCTCAATTCTGGAAAGTCGGCAAGAAACCGATGAGTTGAGAAGGTAACCCCAACTGTAAGTGCTGCCCGACGCCGAAGATCGGGCTTGCCTTACGATGCCTCTGCTCTGACGAGGCTGTTTTGCGGCGAGAAAGCCAAGCATTAGCGCTGGTAGCGCACCTGACCACCGACGTAGACGGCTTCCAGATTGTGCGGGGTGAAGCTGAGTAAAGCCGCGTAGGGATCGGATGAGGCGGGTGCGACGAAGAAATCCGGCGCGTAACCGGGCAGCAGCGTCCCAACGTTGCGCAGACGCAGCATCGTTGCCGCGTCGGTCGTCACGGCACGGAACAGCGCGGCGATACTCAGTTGTCCGGTTCTGGCAGCGGCGCGGAGTTCATCGAACATGTCGCCGTCAGCGGTCAGGCGGCTATCCGTCCCGATGGCGAGTTTGCCTGCCGCCGAAAAGTCACGCACATCGCCCGTCGCGCCGAGCAAAAATAGATTGGTCGAGGGGCACCACACCAAGCCCGCCCCCTGCGCGATCACGAGCTGCCGATCCTCTGCGCTCAAGCCGACGCCGTGAATCAGCACGGTATGTTTTTGCAGACAGCCGAGCGCGTGCAACTGGCGCAGTTCACCCGCCGCAATGTCATCGGTACCCTCGGCGAGGTGGATCATCCAGACGGCTCCGCGCGGGGTTTTGCGGAAACTGGCGCGCACGTTTTTCTCGAAATGCAGCGAATGTGCCCAGCCGTAATGCTGCACCACGCGCACGGGAAAATCGGGACTGCGCAGCGGCGGGTGCAATGGGTTGTGATGCACGACGGTGGTCACGCCAGAGCGCAGATTTTTGATGCCGCCGATGGTGCATTGTTCCGACAGCGGTTGGCGACGGAGCGAGACATAAGGTTCTTCCGCGAGCTGTGGCAGGAAATCTTCGCCCCATTGATGCGCGTTGGCGTAGACAGGGCGGAATTTGGAGCGCGGATAGTGATTGAGTTCGAGATGATCATGCGCGTTGATCAGGCCGGGGTAGATAGCGCGCCCCGTTAGATCGAGGATGGTGTCGCCACGCTGCGGAGGCCGATCAATCGAGAGAATGCTACGGGAATCAAAGCGAAGGGCGAGGTTAGGATCGAGGCGCACCCCAAACTCCGGCGGTAACACGATCTGAGCGTTGATGATCGCAGTTGCCATTATTCCTCGTCAGGCCGATATTCTTCGCGCAGCATAGCGAAGTAGTGCGTATCGCAGCGCGTGCCATCGGGCATAGGATGATCTTGGCGGAACGTGCCCTCCAGCCGCATCCCGGCCTTACGCGCGACGGCGGCACTGGCGAGATTCAGCGTATCACATTTCCACTCGATGCGCTGCCAAGGCCACGCGGTGAAGCCCCAATGCAGCATCTGCTTGAGCACTCGCGTGCCGAGTCCCTTGCCCGCTTCGGTGGCGCTGATCCACATCCCGATCTCGCCCGTGCCATGTTCGACGGTGCGCCCACGCAGCAGAAAGCCCGTCCAGCCGAGCAGCCGTGTGCCATCGGGGGCAAACACGCCGTGGATGAAATCGGTCTTGGCGAGATATTTGCTATAGTAGGTGCGGACGAGCTGTTCATGTTCCTCCAGCGTGGCATCGAAGGTGAGCCAATAGAGAAACGGGCGCAGATGGTCGGCGGACGTGGTGAGCGCGTCATGCAGCAGCTTGCCGTCACCGGGTTGGCAAGCGCGGATGGTGAATTCGGGCGTGTCGTAGCGTTCAGGCGCGAAGAAGTGGCTCATGGCGAAGTGTCCTGAAGGTATTCATCGCGCAGAATGGCAAACACGTAAGTATCGCGGCGCGTGCCGTCGGATCGGCGTTCATCCTGACGGAGGGTGCCTTCCAGCCGCATTCCGGCTTTGCGCGCGACGGCAGCACTGGCGAGATTCAGCGTATCGCAGCGCCACTCAAGACGCACCCAAGGCCACGCGGTGAAGCCCCAATGCAGCATGTGGTTGAGCACCCGCGTGCCGAGTCCCTTGCCCGCTTCCGACGCCCTGATCCACATGCCGACTTCGGCGTTCAGGTTCTCCACTGGCTGCCCGCGCAAGTGAAAGCCCGTCCCGCCGAGTTTGCGCGTGCCGTCTGGCAAAAAAATGCCGAGCGCGAACTCTTGGTTACTCAGATATTCGCCGCAGAAGCGCCGCGCGTTGGCTTCCAGCTCTTCAAGGCTGAAATCCGGCTTGGCCCACGGCATGAAGGTGCGCAGATGCTCGTAGGAGGTATTGACGGAATCTTGGGACATCTGACCATCGCCGGGTTGGTAGCAGCGGATGGTGAAGTCCGGCGTTTCGTAACGGTCGGGCGCGAAGAAGGTGCTCATCGGGACTGGCTTCCGGTGTATTCATCACGCAGCATGGAAAACAGATGCGTATCGCGGCGGGTGCCATCGGGCAGCGGCACATCTTGGCGGAAAGTAGCTTCCAACTGCATCCCCGCTTTGCGCGCGACGGAAGCGCTGGCGATGTTGCGCGTGTCACACTTCCACTCGATGCGCTGCCAAGGCCACGCCGTGAAGCCCCAATGCAGCAACGCCTTGAGCACCCGCGTGCCAAGCCCCTTGCCCGCGTCCTGCGCGCTGATCCACATCCCGATCTCGGCGGTCTCGTCATCGAGCGAATGGCCGCGCAAGTGGTAGCCCGTCCCGCCCATCAGCCGCGTGTTATCGGGCGTGAAAATGCCGAGCACGAAATCTTCGTTGGTCAGGTACAGTCCGCAGAAACGGCGTACGCGGGCTTCCTGTTCCTCCCATGTGAACTCTGGCTTGGCCCAGAGCATGAAGGTGCGCAAATGCTCGTAGGAGGCGTTGGCGGCTTCTTGCAGCATCCGACCATCGCCGGGTTGGTAGCAGCGGACGGTAAATTCGGGCGTTTCGCAGCGATCCGGCGCGAAGAAATGGGTCATGAGGCTTGGCTCCCTCAAAATAGTGCAATAGTGCTAAGTGCTGAGTAAAATGCAATTGTCGTGTCGGACAGTGAGCGCTTTTCATGGCGCGTGCCTGTGGTATTCATCGCGCAGGATGGCGAATTGATGCATGTCGGGGCGACCGGGCAGCGGATGGCGGCGCATCGTGCCTTCCAGCGTGAGGCCGCCTTTTTGCGCGACCCGGATGCTGGCGGCGTTGCGCACATCGCACACCCACATGATCTTCGCCCAAGGCCATGCGTCGCTGAAACCCCAATCCAGCAACGCCAGCAACACACGGGTCGCCAAGCCCTTGCCCGCCGCGCTGCCGCGAAGCCACATGCTGATCTCGACGCTGTATTCTTCGAGCGGCGCGCCGAACAGTCGATAGCCCGTCCCGCCGAGGAAGCGTTCCCCATCCGGCGAGAAGATGCCCATCGGATAATCTCTGTTCAACAGGTACATGCCGCGACCACGCCGCGCCGTCCATTCGGCGGAGTCGTTGCTGTAGTCGGGACTCGCCCACGACACGAATTCCTTCAACGAATCGTACGAGGTGCGGATGGCTTCCGCGATGCGTGCGCCATCGCCGGGGAAATACGACCGGATCAAAAACTCCGGCGTCTCCAAGCGATCCGGCGCGAAGAAAACCGACATGCTCGATTACCCCCGCTTTCACTCGATCTTGCGTTTGTTGCCGTTGCCCAAGCGCCGCCGTGCTTCTTGCGCCGCGCTGGCGAGGTCTTCTTCGCCCACGTAGCCGATGCTGCGGTAGAACTCCAAGTCGTAAGGCCGCGTCTTGACCACGACCGGCATCGGGACGGCGTGCCCCATGATGATGGCTTGCTGTTTGGTATCCAGCCGTGCCAGGACTTCGCGCAGACCGCCCGCGCCGCTGATGCCCATGAGGACGGCGGCGATGTCGCGTTCGTTGTCGAGCAGCGCCGTGACGCGCGTCCCGATCTGGCTCATGACCTCTTCATCGATGCCGCTCGGACGCTGGTCAACGATCAGCAGCGTGACGTTGTATTTGCGCAGTTCGCGGGCGATGGTGCCGAAGATGGTTTGCCGCGCGATGAGCGGATCGAGGAATTTGTGTGCCTCCTCGATGGTGATCAGCAGCGGCGGTGGCTGCAATGATGGATCACCGAGCGATTGCTCGACGCGCTTGACGTAGGTTTCGTGGATGCGGCGCGTCAGGTAGTTGGCTACCAGAATATAGGCTTCCAGCGCCGAGCCGTAGCGCCCGAATTCGAGTACCACCGTTTTGCGCTGTTCGATGTACTCCAAGATTTTCAGCACACTGTCGCCCAGCGCGCCATCTTTGCGCAAGAATTCGAAGCGCTCGAAACGCTCCAAACGGCGGGCGAGCGCGGTCAGCGAGGCGTTGCTGACATTGCTGGTTTCGACAAAGTTATCGAGTTCTTCGCCCGTGGCTTCCAGCAGCCGCATGATCCATTCGTTGCCCCAGCGCTTGCGAGAAGCATAGGCCGCGTCGATCATGCCGTCCGAGAGGTTCATGGTGGTTTTGAGCATGGCGAGGTCTTCCGGCTCGATCTCGTCGTAGCCGAGCGTGACCACGTAGTCATACTTCGCCATGCGCCGCCGCGAGGATTCTTCGTCCAGCGTGAAAATGCTGACTTTGGAGGGGAACAGTTGGCGCAGCCCTTTGGCTTTTGGCCCGCGCTCGTCGGAGACTTCCCAACCGTAGTCGTTGTGCATGTCGAAGATCAGATTGACCGCCATCTCGCGCTGGATCAAGCCCGCCAGCAGGATGCGCGTGAGGAAGCTCTTGCCCGTACCGCTTTTGCCGAACACGCCGCTGGAACGCTCTACCAGCCGCTTGAGGTCGAGGTTGACCTGCGTGTTATCCAGTTCCAAGGGCGTACCGACGTTGAAATGCGTGTGATCTTCCGCGCCGAAGACATCGTTCACGTCCATCGCATCCGCGATTTCGACAGGCATGAAGTGACCGGGAATCGTCTTGACGGGCTTCGGTTCATTATCTTCTTCGGCAATCGAGAGCATCGGTGAGACGTGGATCGTCCCGAAGGCCGCCGTGCCGATGTAAATATCGCGCAGAAACGGATCGGACAGATCAGGCGGGTCGCTGCGGATGGCGGGATTGGTGCTGTCCAACACGACATCGGTGATCATGCAGAAAAAGCGCTTGTGCTTGCCCCGAATCACCACGTAGCGCCCGACGGCGAGGTCTTCGATCTCGGTGTCGCGGTCTAGCTTGACATCCAGCCCTTTACTGAGCGAACCGCCGACCACGACTCCTAGACGTTTGCTGTATCCAACGGTATCTTCCCCTCCGGCTAACACTTCATCAGGTTGTTCATCACGCGGAAACCAATCATCGAGATTATTCGAATTCGTGGGAAGCCGATTTACCATTACTACTACCCTTGGAACTTTCGTTCTGAATTGAAGAATTATAGCCGACTCTGCGCAAAATACGAGGGTGAACTTCCGCCGCTGGAACCCGGTTCGACACTCAGTATGATGGTGAATGCGATGAGTCTAGCACCGTTGATTTTTCCGCGCATCAGCATGATCGTCGTCCGTGTTCGGCGCATGGTGGATGGGAACTTTGGCGGCAGTGAAGTGTGGTTTGTGGTGAGGCTGGCTAGTTCGGGCGTTGCGCCCGCTAGTGTCTCGATACTATGAGGGAAATATGTAAGCACGCCCTATCGCAGTCACGAGGAATTGACTGCGCACGGATAGCCTGAATAAATTACGGCCTGCCCTACGCTCGATCGCGCGGTTTGGTTTTCGGCGGCAGCGTGTACACCAGCAATCGATAGCCATCCACGACCCGACCGTTGAATGAACGCACTGCTTGTCGAGCTTGATCCGAAGTGGCTAACTCGATAATCGCGAAGCGTTGTACACGCATCGGTGTCGATTCTGTAATTTTCAACTCAATAACTCCCCCGATCTCTTCTAGCAATTCTCTTAGCGCCTCTTCCGTCAACGTCGGACTCAGGTCACCGAAATACACTCTGGTATGATTCATCGGCAGTAATCGGACGCTAACTCGACCTGTACACGAGTCGAATGCGTCATGCTCCTTTCCTAGTATCTGCACACTATTTGAATCTGTGAATGTACAACTGTGCAGAAACTTCGCAATTGTGAAAAGTTTACACTATCTTGCTCGCAAATAATATAGTTTATATGTGCGAACACCGCATAGGATATTCGTACAAACTCATTAATCTGCCAAACCTCATTGAGAAACTGCCCGATGACGCTGATATAATCAACCAATCAAAATCATTTTTCTGGAGAACTTAATTCATGCGGTTAGCCGTCATGTCAGATATTCATGGGAACTTGCTAGGGTTGGAAGCGGTGCTGGCTGATCTCAAGCAAGCGGGCGAAGTCGATGCCATCTGGGTGCTCGGTGATCTGTGCGCGTTCGGGTCGCGCCCCGCCGAGTGCGTCGATGTCGTGCGTGACCTCAAGAACGTGCAGATCATCAGCGGCAACACGGATCGTTACCTCGTCAGCGGGACACGTCCGAAGCACCCCGTCAAAGATGAACAGGAATGGGCGTCCTATGCCGATGTCATGCGTACGCGCGAACTGAACTTCAGTTGGACGCTCTCCGCGCTGACGTACAAGCACTATGAATTCCTCGCCAATCTGCGCGGCGAACTTGACCTGCACGCCGAAGGCTACGGATGGGTGATCGGGTATCACGGCGCACCCGGCAGCGATGAGTACAACCTGCGCCCCGACACGCCGGACGAAGAAGTGCTCGATCAGCTTTCGGATCGGGAAGGGCGACTCGGCTTCGGCGGGCATACGCATCTTGCCATGGATCGCGATCTTGGCGCGTGGCGTGCCGTCAATGTCGGCAGCGTCGGGATGCCCATCGATGACGTCCAGCCGTCGTATGCGCTCGTGACCTTCGAGCAAGGAACAGCGGCGATTGATCTGCGCCGCGTGAGCTACGACATGGACGCTGCGATTGCCGATTTGCGCGACCGTAATCCGGCGTGGGAATGGGTGGCAGAACGGTTGCGCGCGCCGCTGCAAAGCAGGTAAAGTCCTTAACTTGATTATTCTCAGTTTAGCGTAGGTGCCGACCGGGCCTTTGGTCTTGTCGGCTGGAGGCAAATTGAATATGGATACCGCCAACATTGAACTATCATGCTAACAGCGCATTTCAACCAACTTGAAAATTTCTGTAGGAAATGAAGCCCCGTACGTAACTCAGATCGCGTCCATGATTTGGAAAAAGTGTATTTGGTGATTAAAGTGTAATAGTTGTGACTAGCTCATACATATCCTCATTTTGACTTTCCTCACATAAGCAAATATAATAATTTGGAAAATGTAAGCGCTTAGTTACCGAATACATTTACATTTCTCTCCATTTGGGATTTCGTAATAGAGATTTAGTCATCCAAGCTCAAGCTGTGCGTTGCTCAGATGTGCTCGCATGACAATTTCGCATCACGATATCATGGAGAGAAATGTATGTCGCCGACTGTAGGGGATATCAACCATGCTCTTTACGTTGCACCAACCGATTCTCCAGAAACCAGCCGCGAGCATGAGGATTTTGCAGGTGCCTTAAACAGAGTTGGTATTGAACTTGATTGCGAGCGTATTGGGGCATCAACCCCACATATGTCTATAGGCAAGGACAATTTTGAAGAAAGCCTCTCCTATCTTTCCAAATATGACCTTGTAATCGCTAATATCAATCAGCCATCCGAGTATATTGGCCAGCGTGTCCAGGTTTCTAATTCTCTTGGACGCCTGTTGGTAGCTACATTCTCTCCTTCCACCGCCCCATCCCGCATGGTTTTGGGCGCATCTCATCTAAGACTCACGAACTCTTCCAGAGATAATGCAGCATCCCTTGTTAATTACCTGAAAGAAAATTCGAAACATCCGTTACCAATCTCAGCTAAGCTTCACCAACTTGACCTGTCCGAGGTGCAAAATGCAGACCCACTTGAATTTGCACTTCAAAAGGCAAAGCCTATTGCGTATGTGGCTTTTCCAATAACCAATGTTCCAGAAGCATCGAAACAAAAAATCCGAGCTTTCGTTAGACGTATCGGCAGTTTACTTCATGATCTAGGAATTGATGTTCGTGACCTCGAACATAAGTTAACTGATCCTAATACGCCGCGTGGACGGAATGCGTCATCACCAAACATATATCAGAGTAATCAAGCGGAGATCGCGCGAGCAGACTTCGTTATATTGCTGACGTCAGATCAAATAAGTTCAACTGGCGTTGGTATGGAGCATGCGATGGCCTCTTTCGGCGGTAAGCCTCAGATACATGTAGGCGCGTTGAATGATAGATCTGCTTCGATCCTTCCTACACGGTTGGTGAGCCAACATATTGATAATAAAGATGATGATGAGAATTTTGCACAACTGGCAGAATTACTGAGAGATTATCGCGCTCCATTTGTCACACCAGCGCGATATAAGTTCGCGGGAATATTGGACAGGATTTTTGATGGATCAGGACCCTCACATCGTCAGATAGGACGCAAGATGGAATTAAAATATGGTGAGCCAATAAAAGGATTCTCAGTTAGCAATATATCAAAGCTTAGAAATCCCGATGCCTACGCGACAAACTTGCCATCACAAGTATCGATTGCACAATTCTGTGAGATCTTATATGAACTACATGTTGATGCAGAGCTTGTAAAAGAACTAAACAACTTCCGCACCTGAAGATTCGCCACTGCAACCGTACCACTATTTTAAGTTCTTGTTAAGAAACATTCTGGAAACCTCAGAAACAGCGAAACAGCTTTAATGAATATGAACCCTTCGTACGAAATTCTTCGGTACCTGATAGGGCTAAATGGAGGAAACTCATGTCGGTCAGAATAACTCACATTAGAAAGCCTGACGCCAATTCTGCGGTTGATGCTATAAGTCACTACAAATGGATCAATGAAGCGAACAATGAAACTGGGTCTAGTACTCGACAGGACATGGTAGCTTGGCTAGATAGTCATCCATCGGAATTTGCGTATGTTGGGCCTCGGCCAGGAGTCCGGTGTGTGGTCAAAGAAAACAGACACGGAACTCGTTACCTGCAAACTGTCGCAAATGGGCAGGAAACTGACAATCTATTAAAGTTGCCTCAGTTTTAAACTTCTCTAGCCTTGACCTGCATTGGCGATCAACAAAGCAGAGGTCGCCAGCAGGTCATTCGAGAGCATGAAAACGTAAGGTGTGTAGCTTCGGTTGGCGGGATTACGCGATAGTTCGGCGGTGCGAGACACGCGTTAGATTTGATGCTGTGCCAACCCGCTACTATCCACCCAGATACTGAAGACTAGCCCCCGATGTGGCTGATGCAACCAAAGTCAATCGCGTGTGGATCGATATTGAGATAATTAGGTGTCTTCAAGATCGGCGCGTCAATCGGTCGGTGGTCGGGATGCTCGTATCATGGCAGACGAATTCCACCGTGTTGCCGTCCGGATCATGCAGATAGAACGAGCGCGACTGCGTGGAAGAATGCGTCATCGTGCGCAGTTTGTAGCCGAGGGCAGCGATGCGATCAAACTCGGCGTAATAGTCGTCAAGATCAACCGTAAACGCGATGTGGTGGATGGGGGAGCGGCGGGCATCGTGCCCATCGAAGGTGGTGTCATCGACATCCGAAATCTCGTCCAGCTCAAATAAGCCGAGCGATGGCGTGTGTCCCTTGAAATTTTCTGAAATCCGCAAGAAATGCATCGCGTCCAATTCCATCGCAGGCTCTAATTCGATCACATCGCGATAAAAAGCCAGCATTTTCTGCATGTTCGGCGTGCGGATAACAATCTCGCTAAGACGTTTTTCAATCATGATATTTTCAATTCAATCTAGTTGAGAGTTTGAGCGATTCTACGATCAACAGGTCTTGCGTGCAATATGATCGGGCGCGTATAGGTGGCTCACGCGGCAAAAACCGTGACGATTCTTCCGCATGTGCCAACCTATTTTCTGTGCGGACGGCGACCAAAACATCAATAAAATTAAGATGAGCAGCGAACAGGCTGCTCGTCGTGTTTGTTCGGCGGATGATAGGGATACAGGTTATAATGAATAAGAAGACGGTTGAGACGCGCAAAACGTAGTCCCACTTGATACCTCTCGTGAGCATCAAATCGTTCGCCTGATCTTGGAGTGCATTCAATGCTGATCCAGAGTCAAAATCGACTCTACGCTAACCGCTACCTACTCCACAGCGTTATGGGTGAAGGTGGCATGGGTAGCGTGTACCGTGCCGAAGACCGTCTGACGGGTCGGCAGGTGGCGTTGAAGCGCGTGCTGACTTTCAACGATGATGAGTCGCTGACGGAGACCGACGAAACCGAATTTCGTTTGGCCTTAGCGCAAGAATTCAAGATTCTGGCTTCACTGCGGCACCCGAACATCATCAATGTGCTCGATTACGGGTTTGATGACAAGCGCCAGCCGTTTTTCACGATGGATCTGCTGATCAACCCGCAAACCATCTTGCGCGCCGCCAAAGATCAGCCGTTGCAAACCAAGATCGACTATCTGATTCAGCTCTTGTACGCGTTGGCCTATCTGCACCGGCGCGACATGGTACACCGCGATCTGAAGCCGGAAAATGTGCTGGTGCAAGATGGGCAGGTCAAGGTGCTGGATTTCGGCTTGTCGGCGGCAGCGGGGCAGCTCGGCGTGACCAGCGGCACCCTGCCGTACATGTCGCCCGAAGTTTTGCGCGGCGAAGAAGTCAGCCCCGCTTCGGATTTGTACGCGGTCGGCGTGATCGCCTATGAGATGTTCGCCGGACGCCTGCCATTCGAAGATCAGTGGATCGACCGGATGCTGGAAAATATCCTCGACAGCACGCCGAACCTCGACAACTTGGGCACCAATCACTATCTCAACGAGGTGATCGGCAAATTGCTCTCGAAAGCGCCCGAAGATCGCTATCCAGACGCCGTCTCGACCATTCACGCCTTCAGCGACGTGATCGGGCAGCCCGTCCCGCCGGAAAACCGTGCTATCCGTGAGAGCTTTTTGCAAGCGGCACATTTCGTCGGGCGCGAAGTCGAGATGAATCTGCTTACCAGCGCGCTGAACGAAGCGTTGCAGGGCAGCGGCGGCGCGTGGCTGATCGGCGGGGAGAGCGGCGTCGGGAAGTCGCGCTTGCTCAACGAGATCGCGACGCTGGCCCTGATTCAGGGCGCGTTAGTGCTGCGTGGGCAGGGCGTCCAAGAGGGCGCGCGGCCTTATGAGATTTGGCTGGACAGCCTGCGTCATCTCGCCGTCAGCACCACGCTCGGTGATGACGAGGCGGGCATCCTCAAAAATGTCGTGCCGGAGATCGACGCGCTGCTGGATCGCAGCGTGCCGGAAACGCCGTTTGCCGAACCCGGTGAGCAAGCTGGCAAGCTGTTCCTGACGCTGATGCATATGCTGCGGCGGCAATCGCAGCCCATCGTGATCATCTTCGAGGATATGCAGTGGATCGGCGCGGAAAGCCTGACGTTGCTGCGCGAAATCGTCTCGCTGACGCCCGATCTGCCCATGATGATCATCGGTTCGTACCGCGCCGACGAAAGCCCACAACTGCGGGACGCGTTGCCCGACATGCGCTTCCTGCTGTTGAGCCGCCTGAGCGATGTGGAAATCCGCCAGATGAGCGAAGCTATGCTCGGTGAAGTCGGACGCCAGCCCGAAGTCATCGATCTGCTGGAGCGCGAAACGGAAGGCAACGCCTTTTTCCTCGTGGAAGTCACACGGGCGCTGGCGGAGGAAGCGGGTCAGCTTTCCAAGATCGGGAAATCCACCTTGCCCGCGCATGTCTTCGCGGGCGGGATGCAGCGCATCATCAAGCGGCGGTTGGCGCAAGTGCCCGCCGAAGCGTGGCCTCTGCTGCGCCAATCCGCCGTGATCGGACGCGCCATCGATCTCGATCTGCTGGCGCAATTGGAGCAGCCTTATAATCTGCAACAGTGGGTCACGGAATGCGCCAACGCCGCCGTGCTGGAAGTGCAAAATGGTCAGTGGCGCTTTGCCCATGACAAGCTGCGCGAAGGCGTGCTAGATGTGCTCCACGACACGCTGCGGCGGGAACTGCACCGGAACGCGGCGCAAGCGCTCGAACGTTTGCATCCCGATTCGCTGCAACAAGCGGCCTCGCTGGCCTATCATTGGGGCATGGCGGGCAACCTCGCCAAAGAATATCGCTTCGCCAGAGCCGCCGGACTGCAATCTCGCCTTGTCAGCAATTTTGCCGAAGCCCTCGCACATTTTCAGCGGGCGCTTGATCTGTGTGAAACCGTACAGCAACCTGAACAAGCACAGCTCGAACGCGCGCAGATTGTCGAGTCGCTCGGCAGTGTGTACTTCTGGATGGGCGAATTCAAGCAGGCGCGCGGGCATTTCGAATTGAGCCTGACGCTGGCGCAAGAAAAAGATGATAAACCGCTGGTGGGGCGCAGTCTGTTCGGGATCGGGGATGCGCTGCTGCAACAGGGCTATTTCATTGATGCCCGCCGCTACTATCAACGGTCGCTGCTGGTGGCGCAAAATATTCGGGACGAGGTGGTGATCTCCCATGCGCTGGCGGGCTTGGGCGATGTGGCGTGGCGCGTGCAAGATTTCGCCTTGGCGGAACGCTATCTACGCGCGAACCTGACTCTAGCCCGCAAAACCGGACACCTGATCCAGATTTGTAACGGCCTGAATCTGCTCGGCATCATCAATTCGCTGAATGGGCGTCATCCAGAAGCGGTCGCTTATTTTAGCGAGTGCATCACCGCCGCGCGGGAAATCGGGGATCGGTCGCGCATCGCTCAGGCGTTGAGCAATCTTGGTGAGCTGGAACGGATGCAAGGGCGCATGGAGCTTGCCAAGCCGCATCTGGAAGAAGCCCTGACCATCAGCAGGCAGATCGGCAACCGTTACAGCGAGTCGAATGTGCTGTTGAATCTGGGGCAGCTCAGTTTTGCTGTGGGCGACTACAACGCTACGTTGAATTATCTGCATGACGCGTTGCAGATGAGCTATCAGATCGGTTCGACGCCGCTGGTGCTCGGTTCACTCGGCAGTTGGGCACATGTGTTGTTCCAAGCGGGTGTGCTGGATCGCGCCGTCAGCCTCGCCAGCTTCGCGCTGCATCATCCGGGCAGCAGCCCCGATATGCGCGAACTGGTCATCGGCAGTTTGCTGACCGACCTGCAACAAGTGCTGTCGCCCGAAGTTTATGAGATGGCTTACGAACGCGGTATGGCGCTCGATCTGAACGCCACCGTGCAAGAGGTGTTGGCGGATATGGAGGCGGTGGCGGCTCCCTAACGCTCCCCTACGAGAGGCCACCGCTGAAGTAAAATTTTGGTTAGAATTCTGGCGCGCTTCCCATTCAGTCGGGCACCTCCACCCGTCGCGACGGTTTATAAAATCCTCGGCTATAGCTTGTAATGTGTCCGGCAAGCCCCCTGTGCCGATAAACAAACCTTACATTGCCGCGCAAAACCTTACAACGTAAATGTTAGCTCCCTGAAAGGCCGTCATTTAAAGAATGACTACATGGGTAACTCTGCCTACGTCCCGCCTTTGTCAAATTGGCTTCGGTGGATGATGTTGGAGACGACGGGAGTTAAGACAGATATGCTACCTTTACGCAAGCTTTTATCGAATAAATTCTTTGTAGGGACACTGCTCGTGGTGAGTGGGATATGGCTCGTTTCGCGGGCTACGCCACCTGCCGCCGCGACTCCGTTTGCCACCTCAGCGGCTCCGATCAACCCGATTGTCCTCGAAAATCAAAAGTCTGGCACGCAAGCGTGGAAGTCGCCAAATTTCGATCAATATACCCAGAATCTACTCGAAGCCGAGAAGTTGGAACACGCGGCAGCGGCGCAGATCAGCGCGGCGGATATGGGCGGTAGCAAGGCCGCGCCCGCGTCGGCGTGGACGGATACCCAGAACGTCAAAGGCTATGCCAACCGCACCAGCATCAATGTCGGGGAACAGATTACTTTTCACGTCAGTTCCACGGCGTCCCAGTATCGGCTCACCATCTATCGCATGGGCTGGTACGGCGGGAACGGTGGTGCCGAAGTCGTTTCCACCGTGACCCTAGCCGGTTCTAATCGCGGAATCCCATCGCCTGATCCTTCCACGGGGCTGATCCAAGCCGATTGGCCTGTGTCCTATACGCTCAACGTCCCCGCCAACTGGGTCAGCGGCATCTATATGGTGTGGCTGCAAAATGTGGGCAGCAATTACGTCGCCTACATCCCGTTTGTCGTGCGCAACGACAGCCAGAGCGCCGATTTGATGTATCTGGTCGCGACGACCACATGGCAAGCCTATAACGAGTGGGGCGGCAAGAGCCTGTACGATTACAACTCGAATAACGCCCGCGCCTACAAAGTGTCTTATGACCGCCCGTATGCGCAAAATGACGGATCGGGGCATTATTACAGCGGCGACTATAACATGGTGCAGTGGCTGGAAAAGAATGGCTACAACGTCACCTATGTGACCAGCGAAGACCTGCATAACAACCCCAACATCATGAATAACCGCAAAGCCTTGGTATCGGTTTTCCATGACGAGTATTACTCGATGGAAATGTTCGATAACGTCAAGGCGATTCGCGATTCCGGCAAGAGTCTGGCCTATTTCACATCGAACAACATTTACTGGCAGATTCGTTACGAGCCGAACAGCCACGCCATCAATAACCGCATCATCGTGTGCTACAAAAAGCAGTCGGATAATCCCGTCGTCACGCTCGATCCATGGGCGAACGATCCGCAGCCGGAAAAGAAGATACGCACTACGGTGCTGTTCCGCGATCCGCCCGTCAATAAGCCGGAAAATCAGATTCTCGGCGTGATGTTTGAAAATCTGGTGGGCTATGGCGATTACCGCGCATGGAAGGTGAAAAACGCTAACCACTGGATATACGCAGGAACGGGGCTTACCGAAGGCGCGACCATCGATAAACTGATGGGGTATGAGTGGGATCGTGTCTACAATAACGGCTATTCACCTGCCAATATGACCATTTTTGGCGAAACGCCGATTGTCTATGACGGCGACAATTATTTGCATCAAGCCGTGATCTGGCAAGCGCCGAGCGGGGCGTGGGTGCTCAATGTGTCTGTAAATTACTGGCAATATTTCTTAGAAGGCAATTATATTTGGCCTCTGGATACGCGCATTCAGCGGATGACCATCAATGTGTTGAACCGCATGATTTCGGATGCGTCGCCCATCTCTACGGCTACCCCCGGCCCCAGCGCAACCAGCACGCGAACGTTCACACCCGGCGCGACTCCGACTGCCAGCCGCACCTTCACGCCTTCGGTGACGGTGCCACCCAGCGCAACATCTCAACCGAGCGCGACCAACACAGCCTCCAAAACATCGACGCCAACATCAACCCTGACCGCGACCAACGTACCCGGCCCGACGACGAGCATCTTCTACCGCGCGATCAACGTTGGCGGCGCTGCCTTGGTGATCGACGGCAACAACTGGGAAGATAACACGGGGACGACGCCGAACTTTACTACCGTGGGCAGCGTCCTGTGCAGTCCGTGGCGCACCTTGATCCCGACCACCGACGCCAACCGTACCAGTATGATCCAGTGTTCCCGTCAACATTGGGCACATAACGCTGTGATAAGCAGCGTGCCCAACGGGACATATGAAGTCTATGTCTACACGTGGCTGGATTGGGCTGACCCGAATCCACCGTCTTACACGTTCTATGTACAGGGTCAACAAACGCAGACGTATCAATCTGGCCCCTCCGGCAAGTGGGATCGGCTTGGCCCGTGGACTGCCAATGTCACGGCGGGAACGCTGACCGTGCAGACCAGTGGCGGCCTCGCCAATATTTCGGGCATCGAAGTGTATCGCGTAGTGGCGTCTACAACGGCAACCGCCACCTCCACCACGGCGAATACAGCCACCACAATTCCGACCGCGACGGCCACGGTCACAGCGACCTTGACACATACGTCAACCGCGACGGCCACGAATACGGCGCTGCCTACCAATACAGCGACCGCCACTTCAAGCGCAAGCGCAACCTCAACGACCACACAAACGGCGACACTCACCGCGACGGCGACGAGTACCGCGACCAACACCGACGTACCGCCGACTGAAACGGCGACCAACACGGCTGTACCCGCGACCGCGACGGCAACCAGTACCGTGACCAATACGGACGTACCGCCCACCGAAACTGCGACTGCTACAGCGACGAACACGGCCGCACCTGCGACCGCGACGGCGACGAGTACCGCGACCAGTACCGATGTGCCGCCGACTGAGACGGCAACTTCTACGGCAACCAACACGACTGTGCCCGCAACCGAGACAGCAACTTCTACAGCAACGAACACGGACGTGCCGCCCACCGAGACGGCAACTTCTACAGCAACGAACACGGACGTGCCGCCCACCGAAACCGCGACACCAACAGAAACGGTGCTTGCAATTGTCACCGCGACTCCGCTGCCGACCGAGACAACGACCGCGACTGCAACCGAAACCACGCCGCCATTGGTGACTGCGACACCGCTGCCAAGCAACACGCCACAAAATACGGCGACGGCAACGAGCACGGCGACCGAAACCGCCACGCTGACGGAGACGGTCACGGCGACCAACACAGCGACGCCTGTCCCGCCGACCGAAACCGCGACCGCAACCAATACCACGGCTGCCACCGCGACAACGACGGCAACGGCGACCGCGACGCATACGTCCACGTCCGCGCCCACATCCACGGGTACGGCGACGAGCACGTCAACCAACACCAGTACGCCGACCCGCACGCTGACGCCGACGACGGGCAGCACCTCGACGCCGACGCAAACCGCCGCGCCGTCCTTGACCTTCTACCGCGCGATCAACGTTGGTGGCCCTGCCTTGGTGGTGGATGGCAACAACTGGGAGGCCAATTCGGGCACCACGCCAAACTTCACCACGAATGGCACCGCCATGTGTGATCCGTGGGTGACGCTGAATCCGCCCACTGACTCGGCGCGTGCGCAGATGATTAGCTGCTACCGCGAACACTGGGCGTTCAGCATGGCGATGAGCGGCATTCCGAACGGGACATACGTGGTCTATGCCTACGTCTGGCAGGAGTGGAACAACACGGGTCAGCAAGCCTACAACATCGCGTTGGAAGGCAGCACCGTCGTCAGTAACTTCAACCCCGGCACGGTTGGCGGGGTCTGGCAGCGTCTTGGCCCGTGGACGGTCAACATGACCGATGGTACGCTCAACCTGACCACCAGCGGCTCAGGCTTGGCGGACATCTCCGGTCTGGAAGTCTATCAACTGACATCAGGTGGTGGCGCGAGTGCGACACCGCAGCCGAGCCTGACCGCGACACGCACATCGACGGCGACTTCAACGAATGCGGCGACCGCTACCCGCACGTTGACGAGCACCGCTACGCAGACGGGTGTGGCGAGCACGGCGACTCCGAGTGCGACGATGACGCAGACATCGGCGGCAACTGCCACGAGCGTGCAGTCGAACACGCCGACCGCCACTAGCGTCGCTGCCAGCGCCACCGTGACGGCGACTCCGTCGCGCACATCGACGGCAAGCCCGACCAGCGCTGGCGCAACAGCCACGCCATCACGGACGCTCACACCGTCGCGGACGCCGACACGCACGCCGACGCCATCGAACACGCCGTCAGGCAGCGCGACCTTCTACCGTGCCTACAACCTTGGCGGCGCGGCGATCACCATCGATGGTAACGCGTGGATCGCGGGCACCTCGTCCGATCTGGCGACCAGCGGTACGAGCACGCTCTGCGCGCAGACGGTGACGTTGGTGCCAGCCACCGATGCCAACCGTGCGACGATGATCCGCTGCTCGCTGACGGGCACCGCGCCGGACATCACCGTCGTCAACATTCCTAACGGCATGTACGACGTGTATATCTACGTGTGGGAAGACAACACCGCCGCCACCTACTCGATCTCTATTCAGGGTGGTCAGGCCTACGTGCCCAACTACAACAGCGGCGCGGCGGGTTCATGGCAGCGGCTTGGCCCCTACACGGTGAACATCACGGGCGGCTGGTTCTCGATGGACTCGTTCGGCGGTCAAGCTAACTTCTCCGGTCTGGAGTTCTACAGCCGGTAGTCGCGACCCGCTAACTATGCACAACGATGCCCGCCGCTTGATAGGCTGACTATCAAGCGGCGGGTTTTATTTGCCGGTATGCGCGATGGCTGCGCACGAGTGGTAGAATGGAAAAGATCGGGAGTGGGCAGCTCAGCTCATTTTAGCATTTTAAAAGCGTCACGAGCGCCCATTTTTGAACCTTAAAGAATGTTTTTAGGAGAGATTTTATGCAAGGCCTCATGATGGATTATCAGCTTACCCTCCGTCCGCTGCTCGAACGCGCCGTCAGAATATTCCCCAAGCGCGAACTGGTGACGAAGGTGGGCACCACGCTGCACCGCTATACGTACGCCGATATGTATCCTCGCGTCTGCAAGCTGGCAAATGTGCTCGGCAAGCTCGGCGTGAAGCACGGCGACCGCGTCGGGACGCTGGCGTGGAACAATTATCGCCACCTTGAGTTGTATTTTGCCGTGCCATGCTCCGGCGCGGTGCTGCATACGCTCAATCTGCGTTTGCCGCCGGAACAGATCATTTACATCATCAACCACGCCGAAGATAAAGTGCTGTTTGTCGATCAGAGTTTGCTGCCGCTGGTGGAAAAGATCGCGTCACACCTCAAAACCGTCAAAACCATCGTGGTGATGGCAGATACGCCGCTGCAAACCTCGCTGATGGAAGCCGTCAGTTACGAAGAATTGTTAGCCGCCGAAGACGATCACTATGTATGGCCTGACCTCGATGAGCGTGACGCCGCCGCCATGTGCTACACGTCCGGCACGACCGGAAATCCCAAAGGCGTGTTGTATTCGCACCGCTCGATCTACTTGCACACGATGGGCATCTGCCAGACGGACAGCCTCGGACTCTCCACCAACGATACCATGATGCCAGTCGTGCCGATGTTTCACGTCCTCGCGTGGGGACTGCCGTTCGCCGCGACGCTGCTCGGTTGCAAGCAGGTCTTCCCCGGCCCTCATTTGCAACCGCGCGATCTGGCGGAATTGATCCAAGATGAGCATGTGACGATCACGGCGGGTGTGCCGACGCTGTGGCTCGGTCTGTTCGGGCTGCTGGAGCACGAACGCTACGATCTCGCCGCTTTGCACACGATGATCGTCGGTGGAGCAGCAGCGCCGCGCTCGATGATCGAGAATTATCAGAAAAAACTCGGCCTCCAGATCGTCCATGCGTGGGGCATGACCGAAACCAGTCCGTTGGGATCAGTCGCGCGCCTCAAAGCCGAGATGCGCGATCTGCCCGAAGAGGAGCAGTACGTGATCCGCGCCAAGCAAGGCATTCCCGCGCCGGGCGTGGAAATCCGCGCCGTGGATGAGAATGGGAATGAAGTGCCCAATGATGGCAAGACGATGGGCGAACTGCAAATTCGCGGTCCGTGGATCGCCAGCGCCTACTACAACGATCCGCGTTCGGCAGCGTCCTTCATGGATGGCTGGTTCCGCACGGGCGATGTGATCACCATCGACGGCGACGGCTACATTCAGATCGTGGATCGCACCAAAGACCTCGTGAAAAGCGGCGGTGAGTGGATTTCGACCATCGAGTTGGAGAGCGCGATCATGGCGCATCCGAAGGTGCTGGAAGCGGCAGTCATCGCCGTGCCGCATCCCAAGTGGCAGGAACGCCCGCTGGCGCTCGTAGTGCCGCGCGCCAAGGACGATCCGCCGAACAAGACTGACATTTACGAACTGCTCACCAAGCATTTCGCCAAGTGGCAGCTACCTGATGATGTCGTGTTCGTGGAGTCCATCGCCAAGACCAGCGTGGGCAAATTCGATAAGAAGGTGCTGCGCGAAGCCTACAAAGAATATCACTTGCCGAGCATCAGCAGCGAATATCTCGGCTCGGAGTAGACGGGGGCAGTCTCGATATGATGCCACAGAGCATATAGGGTGGTTACTCCTCGCTATATGCTCTGAACTTATGTTGATAAAACGCAAAGACGAAAATTGCCCAAATAAGCAGCGGATAGTACAGCGTGATTGCGATTACGGCTAATAGCGTGTACCAGAATAATCGGAGGTTATCTTTGTCCTCATCTGCCAATCGCACAATTTCTGGAGATTGTGGCAAATAACGAACTGATACGGGCTGACCTCGCTGCAAGCTTGCATAATGCTTTTTGTGTATTTGTTGCGTGAATTTCTTCAGGTGATGTTTATCGCCAACCTCGTAAGTTACTGTAACGAAATACTTTATCCCTCTGCCGCTATATTCAGGCCATACATCATAAACAGTAGCGCGGCTCGGTTTTCCTCTTGTTTTGAGACTAAATAACATGCTCCACTCGCGTGAAGCACTGAAGGTAATCAATAAACCTGCACTGAATAATAGGAGAAAGACAGTTCCACGTCCGAGCATATCGAGGATTGCAGTTGCATCAGTTATCGTAGAATATGCACCTACTGGATCACCAATTCACGATTGAGTATGCATTAGCTTCGTGCTACCGCATACCCAATAATTAGTGATGATCTGTTAGTCCGTCAGCGCCTTGAGCCGATCCTCGACGCTGCTGCAGGTCGCCGTCAGATCAGCCAGCTTGGCGCGGCTGACAAAGCCTTCGTTCGCCAGCAATTTCTCCGACTTCTCGATCTGCGACTACACCGTGACCCATTGTCGGCAATCGTAGTAGAATAGAAAACCTGAAGAATCGCAAATAGGTGGACAATGGCATCTGTTGAAATTCTAGGACGCGTCAATGAAGAGGGGCGGCTTGAAGTTGAACAATTCATCCATCTGCCGCCGGGCGAGGTGCGCATCACCATTGAATCCGTAGATATCGAAGCCGACGAAGCGCTCTGGGATGAACAATTTGCAAAGTCCCAAGACATGCTTGAACAGCTATCACTTGAAGCACATGAGGATTACCTAGCAGGTCGCACTGAAGATTGCGACGACAGCGATGAGGTCTAAGCGGACACCTCGATTTAGCCAGTTGCTCAGAAATCTGCCAGCAGACGGGCAAAGACAGGCATACGCAGCATACCAGCTCTTTCGGCAAGACCCTTATCATCCAAGTCTGCACTTCAAGAAGGTTAGCTCCACCGTCTATTCAGCTCGTGTCGGCATTAGTTATCGGGTGTTGGGTCGCCGTGAGGAAGATGACCTTATCGTCTGGTTCTGGATCGGGACACATGCGGAATACGATAAACTACTCGCGAAACGCTAAAGGGCGAGTGGTTACTCGCCCCTCAAGTTTGCAGTTATCGTATTCGTTCACGCAACACAGGCGTTATCCCACCAAGCTTCGTAACCGCTCCTCGACACTGCTGCGGGTTGCCGTCAGATCAGCCAGCTTGGCGCGTTCCTTCTGGATCACGTCAGGCTTGGCGCGGCTGACGAAGCCCTCGTTCGCCAGCAACTTCTCCGATTTCTCGATCTGCGCCTTGACGTTATCCAGTTCCTTGACGAGCCGTTCGCGCTCGGCGGCAAAATCGATCATCCCCGCCAGCGGCAGGTACAGCGTCACGTCACCAGATGCTATCACCGCTGCCTGATCGGGTGCGCTGCCGTTTTCTAGCGCCGTCAGCTTCTCGACATTGCACAACCGCGCGAAGATCTGCGGATGTGCCGCCACCGTGTTCGCCATTTCGGCACCACCCACCAGCGCCGTGATGCGCTTGCCCGGATCGACGTTGTAGTCGAGCCGCACGTTGCGCACCTTGACCACCAGATCGCGGATCGTGTTCATCTGCGCGTCGGCATCCGTGTTCAGATAGCGCCCATCAGGTTCAGGCCACGCGGCGAGGATCAGCGGTTTGCCGCCAGTCACGCTATCCGGGACGTAGCGCCACAATTCCTCGGTGATAAATGGCATTATCGGATGTAATAGTCGGAGCGACACGTCGATCACATGCACCAGCACGTTGCGCGTGAGGGTTTTGGCCTCCTCGTCGCTGCCGTATAGGGCATCTTTGCTGATCTCCACGTACCAGTCCGCGAATTCTTCCCACAGGAAGTCCTTGATCTGGCGTCCCGCTTCGCCATACTGATAGGTATCGAATAGGCGCTGCACGCTGCCGATCAATTCATGTAGCCGGCTAAGTATCCATTGAGTCGGCACATCCAGCTTACTTGGATCGGGCAGCGGATACGACCGAGTCTCGTAGCCATCACCCAGATTGCTGATCACGAACTTGGTCAGTTGCCAGAGCTTGTTGCCGAAGTTGCGTCCGTATTCGATCCGCGACTCGGAGATGTTCTGGTCGTTGCCCGGTGTGCCGCCCGTGATCAGCGTATACCGCAGCGAGTCCGTCCCGTATTTATCCATCGTGATCAGCGGATCGATCACGTTGCCTTTGGTCTTGCTCATTTTCTCGCCACGTTCGTCGCGCACCAAGCCGTGCAGATACACGGTATGGAATGGTGCCTTATCCGTGAACCACAAGCCCATCATGATCATGCGGGCGACCCAGAAGAACAGGATGTCGTAGCCCGTTTCCAGCACATCACCGGGGTAATAGCGGGCGAGATCGGCGGTTTGCGAAGGCCAACCGAGCGTGCTGAAAGGCCACAATCCGCTGCTGAACCACGTATCCAGCACGTCGGGGTCTTGCTCAAGGTCGTAGCGACCACTCGGCGGGCCGTTGCGATCCACGAAGATGTTGCCTTCTTTGTCGTACCATGCCGGAATGCGGTGTCCCCACCACAACTGGCGGCTGATGCACCAATCCTGAATGTTTTCCAGCCAGTGGAAATACACTTTCTCGAAGCGTTCCGGCACGATCTTGATCTGACCATCGCGCACGGCCTTGATCGCTTTGTCCGCGATAGGCTGCATCTTCACGAACCACTGCTCGCTGATCATCGGCTCCACGATCTCGCCACCGCGCTGCGTATGCGGCAGGCTCGTGGCATACGGTTCCGTCTTGATCACCAGTCCGGCGATGGTCATATCTTCCCACAGGCGTTTGCGCGCCACGTAGCGATCCAACCCTGCGTACTGACCAGCATTATCGTTCAGGCTGGCGTCTTTGTTCATGATGTTGATGAGCGGCAGATTATGCTTCTGTGCCAGTTTGTAGTCGTTGAAGTCATGCGCAGGCGTCACCTTCAACCCACCCGTACCGAACTCCCGATCCACGTACTCATCAGCGATCACGGGGATTTTGCGCCCCGTGATCGGCACCACCGCCATCTTGCCGATGAACTTCTGGTAGCGTTCATCTTCCGGATGCACCGCCACTGCCGTATCACCGAGGATCGTTTCGGGGCGGATCGTCGCCACGGGAATGTATTCGCCGTCGGTGCCGTCGATCATGTACTTGAAGTAGTACAACTGCACAGTTTCATCACGGTATTCCACTTCCAGATCGCTGACGGCGGTTTTCAGCCCCGGCGACCAGTTGATCAGGCGTGTGCCGCGATACAACAAGCCCTGCTCCCACAGCGTGATGAAAGCCTCGCGCACGGCCTTCGAGAGACCGTCGTCCAGCGTGAAGGCCAACCGATCCCAATCGCAGCTCGCGCCGAGCCGCCGCAGTTGGTTGACGATTGCGCCGCCGTATTTTTCTTTCCACTGCCACGTGCGGTATAAAAATTCCTCACGCCCGACTTCTTCACGGCTCGTCCCCTCATCACGCAGCATTTTTTCCACCTGCAACTGCGTCGCGATGCCAGCGTGATCCGTGCCCGGAATCCATAAGGCGGCTTTCCCGCGCATCCGCTCGTACCGGATCATCAAGTCTTCGAGGCTGACGAACATCACGTGACCGAGATGGAGTTCGCCCGTCACATTCGGCGGCGGGATCGCGATCACGTATGGTTTAGCATCCGGCGGTGCGACTTCTGGCTTAAAGTACCCCTGAGATTCCCACCACGTATACAGCCGCCGCTCGGCCTCCGCGAAGTTGAAATTCTTGGGCATGTCTTGGATTGGTTGTGTCATGGGTTGTGTCTTTCTCCTGCTCGATTCTGGGTTGCCTGTCTGACAGGCGGTTTGTTCATCTGTATCGTCATCATTTCAATAATCGGTTGTGCTACTTCATCGCCATCCAACAGGCATCACCCCCTTTAGCGAACTCCGCCAACTGCGTATCTCATAAACGCCCCTTGCTGCGCAGCATTTCCTTCGCATGGCGGCGTACCCGCAGCGTCGCACCACCTTCCATCAACAAGCGGATGTGGGTAAAGGTGATGTCCTTACGCGAAAACAGCGAATATTGCAGCTCGGCGTCCTTGGACTCGATGATCCGCTCGACCATAGCACGGTCAAGATATGGCGCGCGATGCAGTTCGCGCTTGAATTCCAGCCGCCGGATGTGCTTTTCCAGCGCGGCACGGTTGCGGTCAGATTGCGAACTTGGATAGTCGCGCAGCATATTGGCGATGCGCTCGAATTGCGACGGCGTCAGCCACACATGCGACAGCAGATCGAAGACCGCCGATTTGGTCATGGTCTGGTTGGGGTCGTCGTTGCATAGTTCCAGATAGCGGACGATGAACGCGTCCGTCACCTCCTGATATAAACTCAACTGCCGCTTGAACGCTTCGTAGCGATAATGCTCAGGGTTAGGGTCTTGTCCGGTCAGGTAATAATCCACCTGCTCCTGCAAAAATATCCCGTCGATGAATTCGTACTCCAACCACTTGGACGTGTAGCCGAACAAATCCATGATCACTTGCTTGGGCAGCGGCGAGCGCATGATCATATCGATCAGCTTGTTGAGCGGAGGGCGTTCGCGGTACGGCTCAAAATCGGGATGCTCCCGCAAGAAGCGCACGCACGTCTCAAACTGCGCTGGCTTCATCGGCTGTTTGAGCAGCAGCAGCGCCGCCGAACGCGCCATGAACGGATCGGGGTCAATGGCACACAGCGTCTGATATTGTGTGATGAATTCGTCTGTCACCTCGGAGACTTGCGCCAACACGCGCCGGAACGACACAAGCCGCAGTTGCTCCGCGAAGGTCTGCTTCTGCGCCCGCCATGTGTTGTACTGCTGCCGGATGTGTTCCATATCCACAAACCCATACTCCACCCAGCGGCGGTCATAACCCAATTCATGCAGCCAGTGACTAAACCAGTACTCCAAGTTCATCACATTCATGCTGTATCCTTATGCCCCACGGCGACCACCTCCCATTGTTGAGTTTCAAAGGTGATGTCAAGGAAGCCCACCGTTTTCATCATCGCTTCCAGCTCTTGTCGCCGCAGCGCACGGTACACTACAGCCCGCTTGGTCACGCTGTACGCTTCGCCTTTGCCGGACACGATGAACGTATTAAACGTGACGGTAGCGGGGGGGCCATCGTCCCAATCCCACACATCGAATAGGATCACGTCCTGTTCTTCGTCCTCATGAAATTGGCGCGGGACGAAGCGCGGACGGTCTTCCAGCATGAAGTCATAATCGCGTATCCCGATCACGACCATCCCGCCCGGACGCAGCAAATGATAAAAATTGCGCAGCGCCAGCATCAAATCGGCATCCGTGAGCAGGTGTGGCAGCGAATTCCCTTTGGTGATCACGGCGTCAAATGGCCCCACCACCACGCGGGGCAGGTTCAAAAAATGGGCGTTCACGAAGGTGATGTCGTCCGCCACTTTGAATTTACGCGCGTTTTCTTGCGCATGGAGCAGCATACTGTGATTCGGGTCGGCGGCGGTCACTTCGTAATCTAGCCGTGCCAGCGCGATGCTCTGCGTCCCCGTCCCGCATGATGCATCCAGCACCTTGACGATCTTCTGATCGCGGAAGGTGCGGCGCAGCAGCGAGCCTTCCCGCTGCATGGCCGCTTCCCAATCGCGGTAAAACAGGTGATATTGATTGGCAATCGAATCGTAGTAAGAAGCGGTATCGTTCAAGATCGAGTCCTCAACGTCGAGTCTGGCGTGCCAACCGAACATCAGCTTGCCTCAGCACGTCTTACGCAACAAAAAAGCGCTTTCCGTCACGGGGACGAAAAGCGCTGCATTCGCGGTACCACCCTGTTTCCTCAACCCATGCGGATCGAGGCTCTTTGTGCTATAACGGGCTTACCCGGTTACGCCTATGGCTATGTTCAGCATAACAACTCAGGAGCGACCTTCCGCAGTGATGCCGGGTGACCTTGCAGCCGATGGGTCAACCTCTCTACACAGCCTTACCCTGCGTACTCCTCTCCGTCGGAGTCGATTGGTGTTCAATTGTGGTCAGTATAGCATTGGCGGTGAATAGTCGTCAATGCTGATATTGGTGCGTTGTACTCATCCACGCGTATCGCCGTCTCAGCCCCACACGGGCGGCTTTTCCGTGTACGGGTCTTTCGGCGCGAGGTCGGTCGAGAGCGACCCCTGATGCCGATGCGTCAGCAGTTCGATGGCGTCCGCGAGATGCTCATCCGTGATGTTGCGGTCGCCGCGTTCAACGCGCAGTTTATGCGCCTCGAACAGCACTTGCGCGTGCGTCGATCCAGCAGGCGGCTCGAATTTGTAGCAGGCGCACTCCAACAACTGACCTAGCGGATCGCGGAAATAGATCGAGTCCATGAAGCCGCGATCCACCTCGCCCGTATTGCTGATCCCGCGTTCACCGAGCCGCTTGGCGATCTGCGTAAACGTGGCGCGCGATACCGTGAACGCGATGTGATGCAGATTCCCGACGCCTTCGGGGTTACGCGTAGGATCAGGACGGCGCTCCTCGTTGGTGAACACCGTGATCAGGCGTCCGTCACCGGGATCAAAGTACAAGTGGCTTTCCGTCGCCACATCGAGGTTCGGTTGCTCGAACAAAAACGGCATCCCCATCACGCCTTCCCAGAAATCGATGCTGGTCTGGCGGTCAGCCCCGATCATAGTGATGTGGTGGACACCTTGCGTCTGGATTTTCTTCATCTGAGTCTACCTATCCTTCCGAGCGAGAAAACGGTGCAGCTTGCGATCTACACAAAGTTAATTCTGCGTGTTCGCTGATGACAAACGGTTGGCCTGCGATAGCCTGCATAAACACGCGGCGGCATTCATCGTCGTGCAGCTCGATGATGATATTGCGCACGTTGTCGATCCAGCCTTGATAGTTCGCGCCGAAGACCGCCGCCTCAGCGCGTTCAATATCGACTTTTAGGATCGAAATCTCAGGACGCCCGCTCTCCCGCATAAGCGTCTCGATGTCCACGGCCTTGATGGTCGGCGTCTCATCGGGGCGTGCCACACGTACTTGCCGTGCCCATTCGCGCCCGTCGCCATACGGCTCGTCGGACATCACCAGCCCCACTGAGTCCGACCACACACCCGCTTGGATCGCGCGGCAGCGGCTCCCATATGCAGCGACATTGGCTTGCAACTGTTTGAAATTGCCGGGATCAGGCTCGATGGCGATGACCTGTGCGCTCGGATACCGACTCAGGAAGTACGCCGTGGAAAAGCCGACATTCGCCCCGCAGTCGATGATCAAATCCGCCTCGCTGAGGTCGTTGACGAGCGCATATTGCTGATTGATGAGCAGTTCGCGGAACACATCCACGTCACTCGTGTACGGACGGCATTCGAGCGCGTGATCGAGCAAGCGGCTGTACAACCGGTACGGCGTCGGATCGTGGATCAGCTTGGTACGCACCCGTTGAAAGACATATTCGGCAGCGGGCAGCCATCCTAGCGATTGTGCGATTTCGAGCAGGCGTCGCGCCGCGTTTGGCAAATGTTCCGGCATGAGTGCGGCCTCCCCTCAGATGGCGGATGGTGTCGGTTCAGGTACCCGCAAGCCGAGTTTTCGGCACAAACGGGCGAGTTCGTCCTGCTCGTCGGCGCTGAGGACGCTCATCTCCGCCACGATGCCCGCGATGTGACTTGCCAGCACCTTGTCGATCACGGCGCGTCCCTGATTCGTGATGCACACTTGCATATAACGGTTATCGTCAGGATCGCGCACTCTGGACACCAAGCCATCTTTTTCCATATGCTTGAGGATCGACGAAATATTGCCCGTGCTTTTCAACATTTTCTGTGCGAGTTCGCTCTGCGACAGCGTGCCAAGATGGTACAACGCCTCCAGAATTGCGAACTGACTGGTGGATAGTCCATGCTGCGCCAGATGCGCCGTCGTCCGGTTCAGACTCGTTTCCGCTGCCCGTTGCAGTTTGATGTAGGCATTCAGCGCGCGTTGTTCTTCGCGTGTGCCTTGATATTTCGTAGGCATCGTTAGCGCCCTTCATATGCGGTTTTGACGTGTTTCTTACGTTACTTCACTTGACAAACCAATTATACACGATTAAACTGTTAAACATCAAACAGTTTGAAACAAAACTATTTGATGTCAAACAATCAGCGCATTGCGAGGCAATTGTGGAGAGACGTGCTAGTCTGGTTGTTTGAATATGGGGTTCGGTAGAGGAGGCAATCATGGATTTGAATGGAATTCACCACGTAACGGCAATTTCCGCCCAGATCGGGCGCAATGCGGATTTCTTCACACGCGTGTTAGGGATGCGCTTGGTCAAGAAGTCGGTCAATCAGGATGATGTCAGCGCCTATCACCTGTTTTATGCCGACAAAATCGGCACGCCCGGCACGGATATGACCTTTTTCGATTGGCCTAATATCCCGCAGGAGCAGCGCGGCACCGATAGCATCGTGTTGACGGCTTTCCGCGTCAACGGGCGCGCCGCCCTCGATTACTGGATACAGCGGCTGACCGCGCAGGGCGTCAAGCACGAAGCAATCGAGACATTTGCGGGGCATGCCGTCTTGCGCTTCGAAGACCCCGAAGGCCAGCGCTTGATGCTGGTCGATGACGAAGGGGCAGACTACGAAGGGCAGCTATGGGATGGCAGCGAAGTCCCCGTTGAACATGCCATTCGCGGCTTCTACGCCAGCATGATCTCGGTGCCGCAGTTGCGCATCACCGACGTGATCCTGACTCAGGTCTTGAGCTTTGCGGAAACCAAGCGCGCCGCATATCCCGATGGGCGTCAGGTCATCATCTACAGCACCAATAACGGCGGCCCCGGTCGCGAACTGTGGGTGATAGAGGAGCCGGATGCGCCGCTGGCACGCTCTGGCGCGGGCGGGACGCATCACGTCGCGTTCCGCGTCAAGGATCAGGACGAGCAGAAGTACTGGCACAAGCGCATCAACGGCGTCGGCTTGCCGATTTCCGGCTACATCAACCGCTTCTACTTCCACTCGATCTACTTCCGCATCTCGAACGGCATCCTGTTCGAGATCGCCACCGACGGCCCCGGCTTTGCGGCGGATGAAGACGTGGCGACTCTGGGCGAGAAATTGGCGCTGCCGCCTTTCTTGGAGCCGCGCCGCGCCGAGATCGAAGCTGGCCTCAAGCCCATCGTGATGCCCGCCGTCAAGTAACCGGATTACCCCGTTAACCATTACTGTTCGCTCCGACTCATCGTGATGGTGAGCCGGAGCGAGGCTAGAAAGCACGCCATCATGCTCACTCAATCGATTCATCAAGGCCAGCCTGTCTTAACCTATGGCGCACCACTTGCCGACGCCCACGCCGCCGTGATCTTGATTCACGGGCGCGGCGCGACGGCGCACAGTATGCACGATCTGGCCTCGGCGTTGCCCACCGAGGGCATCGCCTATCTGATCCCGCAAGCGGCGGGCAACACATGGTATCCGCATTCGGGCTTCAAGCCGTTCGAGGTCAACGAACCATACTTTTCGTCAGCCATGGCGATCATTAGCGAACTGCTGGCGCACATCAACGCGGCGGGCATCCCCACCGACAAGATCGTGATCGGCGGCTTCTCACAGGGAGCCTCGCTGACCTCGGAATTCACCGTGCGTCATGCACAGCGTTACGGCGCGATCCTGTTGTTCAGCAGTGCCTTGATGGGGCCGCCCGAATCCCCGCGTGAGTATGCGGGATCGTTCGCTGGCACGCCCGTCTTCATTGGCGGCGTCACGCAAGATCCGTGGGTGCGCGAGTCGCAACTGCGCGAAACAGCCGAGGTCTTCACGCGGCTCGGCGGGCAGGTCACGCTCGACATCGCAGCGGGCGCGGAACATGGCATCCGCCCGACCGAGATCGAACAGGCGGCAGCGCTCATCCGGCGTGTGTAGCCGCGTAAAACGCCGCTCCGACCAAGCACACATTGTCGCCAAGTTGTGCGGGGCGGATCAATTGCGCGTCCCAGAAATCGGGATGCAGCACGTAACTGCGGATAGTCGCAGTTACTCTGTCAAATAGCAGTGAGCCGAGCGTCGCCACACTGCCACCGATCACGATGGCTTGCGGGTTAAACAGATGCAATAGGTTGACGATGCCGAGGCCGAGATACTGACTCGCCTCTTGGATGATGCTGAGGGCGAGTCTATCTCCTGCCACAGCCGCTTCCCCAACTGCTTTACCATTCACATGCGGGACATCTCGCAGCGTCGATGCTTGCCGACTTTGTGACAGGCGTATCCGCGCCAGTTTGCCGATTGCCGTCCCGCTCGCCACATCCTCCAGACGTTTGGAGGTGCCACCTGCCGATTTTATCCGCATATGCCCCGGCTCGATGGCGAGGCCGCGCCAGCCCGTGAACAACTTCCCCCCGATCACCGCGCCGCCACCGATCCCCGTACTGATCGTCAGGTAGATGACCGGATCGCAGCCTTGCGCCGCCCCGCGATGATATTCCGCCAGCGCCGCCAGATTGCCGTCATTCTGAAGGTAGGTCGGGACGCCGCTGAAACTGTCGCTCACGAGCCGCGCGAGTGGCGTATCTTTCCAGCCCGGTAAGGTCAGCGCGTGGTGGATCACACCTTGCTGCGGGTCAAGCGGCCCCGGCGCGGCAATGCCTATCGCCGTGATCGTCGCGTCTGGCGGCACGACGCTGTGCGCCGTCGCGAGGATGGTATTGATCACGTCTTGCGGCGGGCGGTTGACCAGTGAGGGCGACTCCGCACGGTGCAGCAAGGCCAGATCGTCGGAGAACCATGCAGCGCGGGTGCGGGTGCCGCCGAAATCAATGGCGAGTAGGCCGTGCGACATGGATACCACCTTCTAAATTCGCTACGATTTGCTCAAGAATAGCAACAAACTTTGCAGATGAACCGAATTTCTTTATATTCTAGTTGCGACAATTATCAATCAGGGGGTACAAGATGGATATTGGTGCTGCAATTAGTGCGCTCGTTGCTTCTCCCTTCATTTGCCTCGGCTGGATCATCGTCGGTGCAATTGCTGGTGCGGCAGCGCGTCAGATCATGCGCGACGCCAACCGTCCCTTCGTGGAAGACGTGATCCTTGGCTTAATCGGTGCCGTGGTCGGTGGGTTCATCTTCAACGTGCTCGGCATCGGTCGGCCTGAAGGTGGTATCGGCGCGGTCATCATCAGCTTGGTAGTCGCGACTGTCGGCGGCATCGTGCTGATCTGGCTCGTCCGCCTCATTCGCGGACGCAAGTAAGTCTACCATCAGCGAAAGCAGGCATCCCTTTAATGCCTGCTTTCTGTCCTGCCCTCGCCAAGTTCTCCTCGCCGCGCGCATGTCCAGCTCATCTTCGTGAGCATGTTGATCGTCATTGACGGCCTGTGTCAGACCTTTTCAGCGCCAGCGGAAGCCTAACGCGCTAGTCGTTTGCGACGTTGAGCTGCTCGACGGCGTCTACGGCGTGCTGAAGGCGATCCTTCAATTCCGGCGAAACCATCTGCTGTTGAGCAAGGGTCAAGGCTTCTTCCAGCGCCATATGTGCCTGTTGATACGGCGCGGCGTTCCGCACGGCGGCGGCGAGCAAGAAACGTCCTTCGTGCTGCACGCGCATGAACCGGAGGTGGATAGGAAATTCGCGGCCGTCCCTGTGGAGCGCGTTTACCTCCGACCAGTGGCCTGAGGTCGTCTGTCTATCTTCAAGGACGAATCGCCGCACACCAGCGGTATGATCCTTACGGTGGCGCAGCGGCATCAGGGTTTGGACTGGCTTCCCGATCAGCGTACCGGTGTCATAGCCCCACAGCGCTTCCAGTGCAGGACTCGCCAACACGATCAAATTCTTATCATCGATGGCGATGAACCCTTCGCCACTCGCCAGCGCCAAGGTAGTTAAGACTGCGCGTACTTCTTCTAGAGAAATGTCCGCATTGACTTGAAAGGAAACCATTTGCTGCTACTCTCTATCGCTAACATGAAGCCGATTCAGGAGAGTAGTCTCTGGTCGGGGCTTCTTGTTACAAATGGTAATGCCGATGAACCTAGCGGCAATGCAGACCAACGGACATAAAGCATACACGAATGAGCAGCGTCCGCATTCCTGTGATGCTTGTTGAAACCAGCCTTAACCAATGCTCACGACGCGAGGTAACGAATGTACGCAGTTTCATCACACCCATCACCGCATCCAACAGGCAGTCACACGCGCGATTCGCGAAGTCCAATGTGCCTATTCAACGCTGTGTTGCCGCCAACCGCAGCGGAGGGTACCCCTCATGCCGCTTGATATCCTGACGTTTGGCGAAGCGCTCGTAGAAGTCATGCGCACGGAGGTCGGTCAAGCGCTGGATCGGCCTGCCCTCTTTACGGGGCCATATCCTAGCGGCGCGCCCTTCATCTTCGCAGTGCAAGCGGCACGGCTCGGCGCGAAGGTGGGCGCAATCGGCGCGGTCGGTGATGATGCCTTTGGCAAATGCCTGCTCGATCAATTGCATGTAGATGGCGTCGATACGCGCGGCGTGACCACGCTCAAAACGCACACTACGGGCGTGGCCTTCGTCGCTTACAATCCAGATGGCTCGCGCGATTTCGTCTTTCATGCGCGTCATGCCGCCGCTGGACAGCTCTCCGTGTCGATGCTGAAGCCGGACTTGTTCGACGGCCTGAAGTGTCTGCACCTCATGGGGTCAACGCTGTCGATCCATGCGGAAGCCTTGGCGATGGGTTGGCGCGCAGTGGAATTGGCGCGGGAGGCCGGAGCCAAGATCAGCTTTGACCCGAATCTGCGCCCGCAGTTGTCGCCTGTGGAGCGGGCGCGGGTTGCTTTCAAACCGATCATCGACGCGGCGGATGTGTTGATGCCGACGGCGGAAGAAGCCCAACTCCTCACGGGCAAAACCTCTACGGAGGAGGCGATTCAATCGCTGCTCGATGACTATGCCGAGCGCATCATCATCCTGACGCAGGGCAAGGCGGGCTGCACGGTCTATCGCATGGGTGTGGCACCGACGCACGTTCCTAGTTTTAGTGTGAATGAGGTCGATCCGACAGGAGCAGGAGATTGCTTTGATGCGGGCTTCTTGACGCGCTGGTTGGCGGGCGATCCGCCGGAAACTGCCGCCCGCTTCGCTAACGCCTGTGGAGCCTTAGCGGTTACGGCACAAGGGCCGATGGCGGGCGCGCAAACCAGCGATCTAGTATTGGCCTTTATTAATCAACAAAGATCAAGTTAAAGGTCGTCATCCGCGTTCGATTTGGTGACGCGCTTGGGCTTGGCAACGGGCGTACCGGGTTTGGTGCCGATGGGATGATATTCCCAAGTAGCGCCAAACTGCTGTTTAGCTTGCGTCCGCGAAAGTACTTTTAGCTCGGCATTGTGGTAATTGAAACTGCCTTCATAGGCGCGTTTCTCTTCGAGGACGGTTTCCGCTTGTTCTTCCGTATCGAATTTACCGATGACGCGCCATACCGATTCGTACTCACGTTTGACGGCAAGGCAATAATATTCAGGCTCAACAGGTTTCACTTTGGTTTTGGCTGCCACGCTTCACCGCTTTCTTCTGATGGAGGCCATCAGAGCTATGATATAGATGGCTTAAAAAAACAGCACAAGAGATAACCCTCTTGTGCTGTTCCATTAACGAGGTGCTGGGTTCGGTTTAGAAGCGACGATTGCCGCCACCGAAACCGCCGTTGCTGCGACCGCCCTCACGACGGTTGCCGCCACCGAAGCCGCCCGAACGCTCTTCGCGGGGACGCGCTTCATTGACCGTCAATGTACGGTTGTCGAGGGTGTAGCCATTGAAGCGCTTGATCGCTTCCTGACTGCCTTCTTCGGTATTCATTTCCACGAAGCCGAAGCCCTTGGCGCGGCCCGTCTCACGGTCAGTGATGAGGGCGACGCTGTCAACTTCGCCAGCTTGCGAGAACAGATCACGCACTTGCTCTTCGGTGGTGCTGTAGGCAAGATTACCCACATAAAGCTTTTTCGCCATGACATACTCCTGTATGTAGTCTAGAGGACTGAGATTTGATAGAGCCGGGACGCAGAAATGGCGAAAATGCAGGAAGGCTCAATACCCAACAGCAGAGACACAATTGCAATTCAAACCAAAACGAGCTTAACACTCTATCGCTTAACATTATCGCACAGCTCAGGTATTTTGTATAGGATCAAAGTGTCAGCGGGCGCTGCCTAGCTATAATATGACTAGATTTTTGTGTTGAAAGCACATTTTATTCAAAAGAAAGACCCCCTCATGACCTTTCAGCGATATTTGGCACGGGAAGCACTCGACCAACACAGCGTAGATATGCGGCAGTTCATCGACTTCCGCCTCTCGACGCTGCCTAACGGCAGCCGCCTGATCGATGCCCACAACAGCAGCGGCCTGACCTTCACGCTGCTGCCGGATCGGGGCATGGATATTTGGTCAGCGCATTACAAAGGCATTCCACTGACATGGCTCAGTCAGGGATCGCCGCACGCGCCGGATTGGGGCGAAGGCTGGCTGCGGCTGTTCAACGGTGGTTTGCTCACCACCTGCGGCCTGACGCATGTCGGCCCGCCGGAAACCGACGACACCAGCGGAGAAAAGCGCGACATTCACGGCAACTTTACGCGCTTGCGGGCGGAACGCATCAATACCAGCGGCGATTGGTGGGATGATCGCGGTACGGGCGACTATTATGAACTGAACGTAGAAAGTGCCTTGACCGAAGCCATCCTGTTTGGTGAACAGTACCGCGTGCAGCGCATCTACACGCTTGAACTCGGCAAACCAGAGATCAAGATCGCGACCACCGTCAAGAATCTGAGCGACCAGCCGCAGCCGCTGATGCTGCTGCACCACTTCAACCTCGGCTATCCGCTGATTTCGGAAGGCACGGAGTTGGTGACGGCGAACGCGGGCGTCTATCCGCGTGATGATCGCGCCAAACCCGGCGTCGATGATTGGGCGAATTATCACGCCGCGACACCGGGCTACCCTGAGCAAGTCTTCTACCACCATCCGAAGACCTTCCCGCACGCGCACAAACAGATTCAAAGCCAGTGGTCAAAAGCGTTGTTGCGGCACCAGAACTTCGGCTTGCTGTTCGCGTGGAACACCGCCAACCAGCCCTATTTGTCGCAGTGGAAGAATACCCGTCAAGGCTTGTACGTCTGCGGCGTCGAACCGGGCAACTGCATCCCCGAAGGCCAGAACACCGCCCGCCGCACCAAGCGCCTTCAGTATCTTGAACCGGGGGCGGAAGAGACATTCACCTGCGTCCTCACCATCATCGAAGGCGAGTCCGCGATGGAATCGACGCTGGCAGAACTCGCCACTTTGAACGAAAAAGGCGCACCCGCCGAGCACTTCCGGCTAGATGACTACGAAAAACACGAGTGAGTGGAGAGTCCGATGGCAGACTTGACCTTCGACGAGATTGTACGTGAAGCCCAAAAGCTGACACCTGAGCAAAAGGCGGTATTGGTGCCCAAGCTGCAAGTAGAGCTAGCAGCGGAACGCCCTCGTCTTACGCGTGAACGAGCGCTCGCCGAATGGGATGCGATGCGGACAAGCGGTGAGTCGATAGATACTGATCCGCTGCCCAATCAATTCGCGACTTCTGCCATGATCGAGGTGTCACAAGAAGAACTTGATGAGTATCTGCGGCAAATAGGTAAAGAATGGGAAGAAGAGCTTGATGACTACGCCCCTGACCATTGAGCCTAGCTCTTAGGCTCTGTCAAAGCTTTTCTGTGATCACCTGGCCCAAAAATCGTATGGACTCAGCACTAAGGACTTAGCACTTAGCACTATTTTTAGGAGAGTTTCAAGAGATTATGTCCGTCCAACCCCGTCTTAACCGGATGTTTGGCGCAGATGGCAAGTGCTTCGATGTCGCCGTCGATCATGGCTTCTTCGGAGAGCGCTCCTTCATCACCGACATCGAGGATATGCCAGCCGTGATCGCCACGCTGGTAGACGCCAACCCCGACGCGATCCAATTGAGCGTAGGGCAGGCCATGCACCTGCAAAGCATCCCCGGCAAGCTCAAGCCCGCCCTCGTGCTGCGCACCGACATCGCCAATGTCTACGGCAAGACGCTGCCGACCCACCTCTTCAGCCGCATTATCGCCAATCCCGTCGAGCAAGCCTTGAAGCTGGATGCGGCGTGCCTGTGCGTCAACCTGTTCATGCTGCCCAACCAGCCCGAAGTGCATGACCAGTGCATTCAGAATATCTGTCAATTGAAACTAGCCTCGGCACAGTGGGGAATGCCGCTGATGATCGAACCGCTGGTGATGAAGGACAACGCGGGCGGCGGCTACATGGTCGATGGTGACCTTGATAAGATTCTGCCCCTCGTCCGGCAGGCCGTCGAACTCGGCGCGGACGTGATCAAAGCCGATCCGTGCGACGATGTGAGCCAGTACCACAAGGTCGTGGAAGTTGCGGGCGGCAAGCCGATCCTCGTGCGCGGTGGTGGGCGCGTGCCGGACGCCGAAATCTTGCAGCGCACCTACGATCTCATGCAGCAAGGCGTCAAGGGCATCGTCTACGGGCGCAACGTGATCCAGCACAAGAAACCCGCTGGCATGACCAAAGCGTTGATGTCCATCGTCCATGACGGCGCGACGCCTGACCAAGCCGCCAAACATCTGGAGGGCTAAACGATGCCACGCGCTCAAAAAGTCATCCGTTTCGGCGTGATCGGCCTCGGCCTGATGGGGCGCGAGTTCGGCAGTGCCGCCGCCCGCTGGTGTCATCTGCTGAACCTCGATTTCGTGCCACAGATCACTGCGATTTGCGATACGAACGAAAAATTGTGGGAGTGGTTCGACTCGAATTTCGACACCATCAAGCTGTGCACCACCAACTATCAGGACTTGCTCGACAGCGACGAGGTAGACGCCATCTACTGCGCCGTCCCGCACAACCTGCACGCACAGGTCTACACGGACATCATCAAGGCGGGCAAGCATCTGCTCGGAGAGAAGCCGTTCGGGATCGATCTGGAAGCCAACGATCAGATTCTAGCCATGCTCCACCAGCATCCGAACACTGTCGTGCGCTGTTCATCGGAATTCCCCTTCTTCCCCGGCCCACAGCGTGTGGTCAAGTATGTCAACGAAGGGCGCTTCGGGCAGATCATCGAGGTCGCATCAGGCTTGCTACACAGCAGTGACCTCGATCCCAACAAGAAGATCAACTGGAAGCGCATGGTCGCGGTCAACGGCGAGTACGGCTGCATGGGCGATCTGGGAATGCATCCGCTGCACATCCCGATTCGGCTGGGCTGGACGCCGAGTAACGTCCGCGCTATGTTGAGCAATATCGTCAAAGAGCGCCCCGACGCCAGTGGCAAACTGGTGCCCTGCGAGACGTGGGATAATGCCACACTGGTATGCGAAGTCAACACCGTCGAGCAAGATTTCCCGATGACGATCCAGACCTACCGCATCGCACCCGGAGAGACGAATACGTGGTACATCCGTGTAACGGGGACGCGCTTCAGCGTCGAGTACTCCACCAAATATCCGAAGACGCTGAAGATCATGGAGTACACACCCGGTAAAGAGCAAGCATGGCAGCATATCGATCTCGGCTACGAGACGCCCTACCCCACGATCACAGGCGGCATCTTCGAGTTCGGCTTCTCCGATGGGCTGCTGCAAATGTGGGCGGCCTTCTGCGACGAACTAACCAACGGGCGGCAGGGCATGAAGCAGCCGTTTTACTGCGCCACGCCGGACGAAACGGGCATCCATCACCGCATCCTGACGGCGGCGCTAGAATCTGGCAAGCATGGGCAAGTGGTGGAAGTCAAGCAAGAATAGCCTGTACTATTTTACTTACACTACATCGCCCCATTTTGGCGGGTTTGCCCTCCGCCACTTTGTAAGTTTTCGCAACTGAGAGCGCTAATCAAGCGCTCTCTTCTATGTTGATAGGGTCTTGAGTCCCGCAGATACGGTATTGAAAGTCAAGCAATCAAAGTCCCTCGATGGGGGTCAAAATTGGTATGTTTAGTAACGACAGCCCAGGCAATGTGGATAAGCTTACGAGCGACGGCGATGCGGGCGACCTTGACGGGTTTGCCAGCGGCGCGCAGTTTCTGGTAAAAGGGGCGCAAGCTGGGATTAAAGCGCACGGCGGACAAGGAAGCGCTAAACAAGGCGGTACGCAAGCGAGCATGGCTAGCGGGATGAATATGGGCGGTGGCGTGCAAACTGGAGCCGGACTGACGGGGCATGGGCACCACGCCAGCATAAGCGGCGGCTTGTTGAGGAGAGGCACAGGCAGTAAAGGCCAAGGTGCCGACCAACAGCCAAGCCGCTGTGACGATGCCGACGCCGGTGATAGTCAGCAGGCGTTTCGCCGCTTCCGTCCACGCATGGTCGCTGATGAGGGTGCGGCGCAAGTAAGCGTCAATCTCCTTGAGCTGGGCTTGCAGCATGGCGATACGTGCTTGGGCACGCTGGTGGACATCGCTGACTTGAGCTGGACGCCGCGCCAGTGCGTGCAAGCGGTTACGTTCTTGGGTCAGCATATGGACCACCGCCTCGCGTTCCGTCAAGCGCTGCATCAGTTCTTCGTACACGGCAGGTGGCGGTGCCCAACAGTCGGGCTGAATGAGATAGCCATAGGCTGCCAGCAAGCGGGCATCCAGCGCGTCGGTTTTGGCGAACTGATGGCGCATCTGCCCAAAGCGCTTGACATCGGCCGGGTTGACCACACTCACGGCATAGCCTGCACCGTGCAGAAACGCCGCCAGCTGCATCCAGTACGTGCCCGTCGCTTCCATCACCACCAATGTGCTGCCCGGTTGGTGGTCGCGTTGCTGGAGCGTCTTCACCAACTGTTGCCAACCCGCTGCGTTCTGCTCGACTTCAAACACACTGCCGAACTCGCTGCCGTTGCTGGTATCCGCCACCGCCGCGCTGTGCGCCGCAATGTCTATGCCCACCACACTTGGATAGCTGCTTGTCGTCATTCTGATCCGTCCTCTGGCTATCGACACCGCTTGCACTTCCCTCGCCTATGCGTAGTCTCGGCTACTGGATACGGTTCAGTGTCTGGTGTCTACTCGAGCAAGGGACTGATCTGCGGGACGTGGTCGTTTGCCACTGGGACTTCGACAGTCTCTCTTGCTCATGCCCTCATTATACGAGGGACTTCGTTCTCTAAGTCTGACGCTTCAGCGTCGGGCGGCGTTGTCAACCTATCTTCACACTATATCGTCAATCCCCTGATCAATTATCAATACTGTCAACGTCGGCACATCGTAAGTGTTTTCTCTTATTTTATGCGCTTGCCGAGTTTCTTGACCTCTTCTTGACCTCCCCCCGATCAACAATAGCCGCGTGATTAGGAAAGGGGACATCCATCATGGATTTGGAACTGATCATCGCCGGACTGATCGCCCTGCTGTTGCTCGGCTATCTTGCGTATTCGATGCTGTACCCGGAACGGTTCTGAGGGGGACACAATGACGATTCTAGAAGGCGCACAAATTGGCCTTTATCTCTTTTTGCTCGTGATCCTGACGCCCATCCTCGGCAGTTACATGGCGCGGGTCTTTGCGGGCGAGCGCACGCTGCTGACGCCCATCTTGCGCCCTATTGAAACGGCGATCTACAAACTCGCGGGCGTGGATGCCGCCGCCGAGATGCGCTGGACAACCTATCTATGGGCGATGTTGGTCTTTAACCTGCTCGGATTTGTGGTGCTGCTCGTGCTGCAACTTGCGCAGAACGCCCTACCACTGAATCCGCAGGGACTTTCCGCTGTGCCGCCCGCGCTGGCTTTTAACACCGCCGTCAGCTTTGTGACCAACACCAACTGGCAATCGTATGCGGGCGAAACCACCATGAGCTACCTGACGCAGATGATCGGCCTCAACGTGCAGAACTTCGTCAGCGCGGCGACGGGTGTCGCGGTCGTGTTGGCGTTGATTCGCGGCTTGGCGCGGCGCAGTGCCTCAACGCTCGGCAATTTCTGGGCAGATTTGGTGCGTTGCACGCTGTACGTCTTCTTGCCCATGTGCGTGATCTTCGCGCTGGTGCTGGTCAGTCAGGGCGTGCTGCAAACTTTCTCTCCCTATGTCGAAGCCAAAACGCTCGAAGGCGCGGCGCAGACGATCCCGCTTGGCCCCGCTGCCTCGCAGATCGCGATCAAGCAGCTCGGCACCAACGGTGGCGGTTTTTTCAACACCAACAGCGCGCATCCGTTTGAAAATCCGACGCCGCTGTCGAACTTCTTGGAGATGTTCGCGATCCTGATGCTGCCCGCCGCCCTGACCTACACCTATGGCCTGATGGTCGGCTCCAAGCGGCAGGGTTGGGCGATCTTCGCGGCAATGCTGATCCTGTTTTGCGTCGGCTTGGGAGTAGCGCTGCTGAATGAATATAGCGTCAATCCCACGCTCGGCGTCGCGGGCGTGATGGAAGGCAAAGAGACGCGCTTCGGGATCGCCAATAGCGTCTTATGGATGACGGCGACGACCTCGGCCTCCAACGGCTCGGTCAACGCCATGCACAGCAGTCTCGCGCCGCTCTCAGGGCTGGTCGCCATCCTGAACATTATGCTTGGCGAGGTGATCTTCGGCGGCGTCGGTGCGGGCTTGTACGGCATCTTGATCTTCGTGATCCTGACCGTGTTTGTAGCTGGCCTGATGGTCGGGCGCACGCCGGAATATCTCGGCAAAAAGATCGAAGCGCGCGAGATCAAAATGGCGATGGTGGCTGTCCTGATCCCGAATACGCTGATCCTTGTGTTCTCTGCGCTGGCCTCCGTGACGGACGCGGGCTTGTCGAGCCGCGCCAACGTCGGGCCGCACGGCCTGACCGAGATGTTGTATGCCTTTGCGTCGGCGGCAGGCAATAACGGCAGCGCTTTTGCTGGCCTCAACGCCAACACCGATTTCTACAACATTCTGATGGGCATCACCATGCTGCTTGGACGCTTCGGGGTGATCATCCCGTCGCTGGTCATCGCGGGCAGCATGGTCGGCAAGAAAGTTTCGCCGCCGTCATCCGGCACGTTCCCGACCGATGGCGTGCTGTTCGTCGGATTGCTGGTCTCGATCATCGTCATTATCGGCGCGTTGACGTTCTTTCCGGCGCTCTCGCTCGGCCCCATCATCGAGCAGTTGTTGATGCAAGCCGGACGCGCCTTCTAGAGGGGTTATCAGACACTATCATGGAAACGCAAGCAAAACCAACGCCGCTGTTCGAGGCGAGTATTGTACGACGCGCGGTGATCGATGCGGTGCGCAAATTGGATCCGCGTCAGCAGTTGAAGAATCCTGTTATGTTCGTGGTGCTGGTCGGCGCGGTGCTGACTACCCTCACCGTCATTCGCGAGATTTTCAGCGGGACGGTCTCCGGCTTCAACATCCAGATCACCGTCTGGCTATGGTTCACGGTGCTGTTCGCCAATTTTGCCGAAGCGATGGCGGAAGGGCGCGGCAAAGCACAGGCCGATAGTCTGCGTAAGATGCGTACGCAAACGATGGCGCGTCGGCTGGTCAACAATCGCGAAGAAAAAGTCACCGCCACCGAACTCAAGCGCGGCGATCTGGTCGTCTGCGAAGCGGGCGATCTGATCCCCGGCGATGGCGAAGTGGTCGAAGGCATCGCCAGCGTGGACGAATCCGCCATCACGGGCGAATCCGCGCCAGTCATCCGCGAGAGCGGCGGTGACCGCAGCGCCGTCACGGGCGGTACCAAGGTCATCAGTGACCGCATCGTGATCAAGATCACCTCCGAGCAGGGCAGCACCTTCCTTGACCGCATGATCGCGATGGTCGAAGGGGCAAAGCGCCAGAAGACGCCCAACGAGATCGCGCTCACGATTCTGCTCTCCGGCTTGACCATTGTCTTTCTGCTGGCGGTAGTCACGCTGCGTGCCTACGCCGATTACAGCGAGAAGGCAGCGGGCAGCACCGCGCCGACCGCCGCCACTGTGCCCGTCCTGATCTCGCTGCTGGTCTGCCTGATCCCGACTACCATCGGCGGGCTGTTGAGCGCCATCGGCATCAGCGGCATGGATCGGCTGATCCGTCGCAACGTGCTGGCGACCAGTGGGCGCGCGGTCGAGGCAGCGGGCGACATCGACGTGCTGCTGCTAGACAAAACTGGCACCATCACGCTCGGCAACCGCATGGCGACCAGTTTTCTGCCCGCGCCGGGGGTCAAGCCCGAACGGCTGGCAGACGCGGCGCAGTTGGCCTCGCTAGCGGACGAAACGCCCGAAGGTCGCTCGATTGTGGTGCTGGCGAAGGAACAGTACAACCTGCGTGGTCGCGAAGTCGCGGAGATCGGCGCGCAGTTCGTGCCTTTCACCGCGCAAACCCGCATGAGCGGCGTGGACTTCCCCGCCCTCGATGGGCAGCCTGCACGCCAGATTCGCAAGGGCGCGAGTGATAGCATTCGCAAGTATGTCGATCTCTGCGGCGGGACGTTCCCGCAGGCCGTCGAGCAGAGCGTCAACAACATCGCCAAAGAAGGTGGCACGCCGCTGGTTGTAGCCGAAGGGCAGGATGTGCTCGGCGTGGTGCAGCTCAAGGACGTGGTCAAAGGTGGCATCAAAGAGCGTTTTGCCCAATTGCGCAAGATGGGCATCCGCACCGTCATGATCACGGGTGACAACCCGCTGACGGCGGCGGCGATTGCGGCGGAAGCGGGCGTCGATGACTTCATGGCGCAAGCCACGCCGGAAACCAAGCTCAAGCGCATCCGTGACGAGCAAACCTCAGGCCATCTGGTCGCCATGACGGGCGACGGCACCAACGACGCGCCCGCCCTCGCGCAGGCTGATGTCGGTGTCGCCATGAACACAGGCACGCAAGCCGCCCGCGAAGCTGGCAACATGGTCGATCTGGACAGCAACCCGACCAAGTTGATCGAAGTTGTAGAGATCGGCAAGCAGCTCCTGATGACGCGCGGTGCCTTGACGACGTTCAGCATCGCCAACGACGTGGCGAAATATTTTGCCATCCTGCCCGCGCTGTTCGGTTCGCTCTATGCGCTGAGTGGGCAGCAAGGCCCGCTCTCGGTGCTCAACATCATGGGGCTGGCCTCTCCGCAAAGCGCCATTCTGAGCGCCGTGATCTTCAACGCCCTGATCATCATCGCGTTGGTACCGCTGGCCTTGCGCGGGGTCGCTTACCGTCCGATGGGTGCTAGTGCCGTCTTGCAGCGCAACCTGCTGATCTACGGCGTCGGTGGCCTGATTGTGCCCTTCATCGGCATCAAAATCATCGACGTGATCATCACCGCCTTGCATCTCGTCTAGCCCGCCCATCGTATCCGCGCCCCTCTCCATGACAATGGCGAGGGGGTGAGGCTGCATGACGCAACATCCATCGCCCACTGGTTCCCCCTCGTTGCGAAGCGGAGAGGGGGTCAGGGGGTGAGGTTAACAATGAAAGAGAATCGAAATGTTCAACGAATTCACCAAACAACTCCTCCCGGCGCTGCGAATGCTGCTGGTCTTAACCGTCCTCACAGGCATCCTCTATCCCGTCGCCATCACACTCGCGGCGGGCGTGATCTTTCCCTATCAAGCCAACGGCAGCCTAGAGAAGCAAAATGATCAGGTCATCGGCTCGGCGCTCATCGGGCAGAGCTTCGCCAGTGATCGCTATTTCTGGCCTCGTCCATCTGCCGTCTCGTACAATCCGCTGCCGTCCGGTGCCACCAACCTCGGCCCCACCAGCGCCGCGCTCAAGCAGCAGATGGACGAACGTGCCGCCGCCATCCGCGCTGCCAACAAGCTGCCGGACGACGCCGTGATCCCCACCGATCTGCTGTTCGCCTCCGCCAGCGGCCTCGATCCCCACATCAGCCCCGACGCGGCACGCTTGCAGATCAACCGCATCGCAGCGGCACGCGGCTTCACGCCTGATCAGACCGCCAAACTTACCAGTCTGGTGGATGACTTCACCGAATCGCCGCAGCTTGGTTTCTTGGGGCAACCGCGTGTGAACGTGTTGTTACTCAACATCGCGCTAGATGGACTAGAATAATGAGGCGGGGTAATCGCTAGGATGTGCCCATGAGTGACGCAGACCGTCCCGATCCTGATGCGCTGTTGAAGGCCATCCAGAAAGAGGAAGCCAAGTCACAGCGCGGCAACCTCAAAATCTTCTTCGGCATGGTGGCGGGTGTCGGCAAAACCTACGCCATGCTGGAGGCCGCGCGGCAGCGTCTCGCGGAAGGCATCGATGTCGTCGTCGGCTATGTGGAAACGCACGGACGCGCCGAAACCGAGGAGATGCTCGCTGGCCTGCCCTTCATCCCGCGCAAACGCTTGGATTATCGCGGAACGCAGCTAGAGGAGATGGACATCGACGCCATCCTCGAACGCGCTCCGCAGCTCGTCTTGGTCGATGAACTCGCGCACACCAATGCGGTGGGGTCACGCCATCCCAAGCGCTATCAGGACGTGCTCGAACTGCTCGACGCGGGCATCAATGTCTACACGACGCTCAACGTCCAGCACATCGAGAGCCGCGCCGACGCCGTTCGCCAGATCACGGGCGTCACTGTCCACGAAACCGTGCCCGACTCGATCCTCGACACGGCTAACGAGATCGAGTTGATCGACCTCCCACCGGATGAATTGCTCAAGCGCCTCTCGGAAGGCAAAGTCTACACGCCGGATCGCGCGGAATTGGCGGCGCAAAAATTCTTCCGCAAAGGCAACCTGACGGCGCTGCGCGAAATGTCCCTGCGGCTGACGGCGGAACGCGTCGATCACCAACTGCAAGATTACATGCAGGTCAAGCAGATCGCGGGGCCGTGGAAGTCCGGCGAACGCCTGATGGTCGCCCTCAGTCCCAGTCCCCTCTCGGAACGGCTGGTGCGCTGGACGCGTCGCATGGCCTATAACCTCGAAGCCGAATGGCTTGCCGTCTCGGTAGAATCGCCCATCCCCCTGAGCGATGACCAGCAGCAGCAGCTCGCCAAAAATATGGCACTCGCGCGCGAATTGGGCGGCGAAGTCGTCGTCACAGCGGGTACGGACATCGTCAAAAGTCTGCTGCGTGTCGCCCGCCAGCGCAACGTCACCCAGATCGTGATCGGCAAACCACAGCGCGACTGGCTGCAAGAAAAAATGAGCGGCGGATCGCTGGTCAATCGCTTGGTGCATCACAGCGGCAGCATCGATGTCTACGTGGTCACTGGCGATCCGATGGAAAGTCGGCAAAAGCTGGCCTTGCCCATCGTGCGCATCAGTTCCAACGTCAATCAGTATGTGATCGCCAGCGTGATCATCGTCTCTGTGGTGATCCTCAATCTCGTGCTGTTTTCAGGCAGCGGGTATTACGAATTTGTCGGGCTGAATCTGCTCTTGACGGTGCTGATCCTCTCGGCGTTCGTCGGGCGCGGGCCGATCTTCTTAGCCTCCACCCTCAGCGCCATCTTATGGGATTTGCTGTTCATCCCGCCGCGCTACACAATTACCATTTCCAGAGCCGAAGATGTCTTGGTCTTCATCATGTACTTCGTGATCGCGCTCGTGACGGGCAATCTGACCACGCGCTTCCGCGAACAGGAACGCGCCGCCATCAGCCGCGAAAAACAGACCAACGCCCTCTACACCATGAGCCGCGAGATCGCCAACACACTCACGCTGGATGATGTGCTCAACACCGCCGTGCAGCATATCGGGCAAATCTTTGACGCCGATGTGGTCATGCTGTTGCAAGAGACTGGTGATGGCCTGTCCCACGCGGCGCACAAGGCCAGCACCTTCCTCGTCAACGAAAAAGAATGGAGTGTCGCGCTCTGGGCATACGAAAACGGCAAAACAGCGGGGCGTTTTACGGATACACTGCCTTCCGCGCAAGGGCAATATTGGCCTCTTGTCGCGCCCAGTGGCATCATGGGCGTGATCGGGATTCGCTTTCGCAGCGATGAACGCCTGCTGACCAACAAAGAGGTCTTGCTGGCGACCTTCGTCAATCAGGTGAGCTTGGCGATAGAGCGTGAAGCCTTCGAAGACAAATTGCAGCACACCGCCGTGCTAGAAGAATCCGAGCGCCTCTACGCCACGCTGCTCGATTCGATCTCGCATGAACTGCGCACACCCCTCGCGGCGATTCGCGGTGCTGCCAGCGGCCTGCTCGATCCGACCATCCGGATCGATGACACCTCGCGCCAGACCTTGGAACAGGATATGCAGGACGCGCTTGATCGCCTGACGCGCCTCGTGGACAATTTGCTCGATATGACCCGCTTGGAATCGGGGCAGCTTAAACTGCGCCTCGACTGGTGCGATGTCACCGATCTGATCAACGTCAGTTTGCAGCAGGTCGAAAAGCGCCTAATCAACCATCAGGTGATTGTGGAAGTCGCGGATCACTTACCGCTCATCCGCCTCGATTTCGTCTTAATGGAGCAAGTTCTCGTGAATCTGCTGCACAACGCCGCCACCTACGCGCCGCCCAAAACGCGCGTACGGATCGGGGCGCATACCGAAGGCAGCGAGATGGTCATCACGGTGGCGGATCGCGGCCCCGGCCTCCCGCCCGATAGCCTTGAGCGCGTTTTCGACAAGTTCTACCGCGCGCCGGGAGCGGCCACCGGCGGCACGGGGCTTGGACTGTCGATCTGCAAAGGCTTGGTGGAAGCGCACGGTGGTACCATCCGCGCCGAAAACCGCGCCAACGGCGGCACGCGTTTCATCGTCCGGCTGCCCATCGCCAGCCAACCTGAGCTTCCCAGAGAGAGTGCTGCCGTATGAGTGATGGTCTAGCGATACTGATCGTGGATGACGAACTGCAAATCCGGCGCTTCCTGCGCATCAGCTTGGAGGCCAGCGGCTATCAGGTCTTCGAAGCCGTCACCGCGCAGGAAGGCTTGACGCTCGCCGCCACCAAACGCCCCGACGTGATCATCCTCGATCTCGGTCTGCCGGACATGGATGGGCAGCTCGTCTTGAAAAAGCTGCGGGAGTGGTCAGCGGTGCCGATCATCATCCTCTCCGCCCGTCACGCCGACGCCGAAAAGATCGCGGCCTTGGATGCTGGCGCGGATGACTACCTGACCAAACCGTTCAGCGTGGGCGAACTGATGGCACGCTTGCGGGTAGCCCAGCGCCATACGCAGCCCATCCCCGTCGCCGCCATCTACCGCGTCGAAAATCTGACCGTCGATCTCGCCCATCGTGCCGTCAGCGTCAATGGCGAACCTGTCAAATTCACGCCTACCGAATATGCCTTCTTGCGCCTGATGATCCAGCACGCGGGGCAAGCCCTCACCCACCGCCAGATTCTCCGCGAGGTGTGGGGCAAAGAATACGTCGATGAGACGCATTATTTGCGCGTCTACGTCGCCCAGATTCGCCAGAAGATCGAAGCCGATCCGGCGCGCCCCACGCTGCTGCTCACCGAACCCGGCGTCGGCTATCGCTTGGCCTTGGGCGAATGGATCAGCCAACCTTAACGTGTTTACTATCTATCCGTCAATCAAAACCGACATTAATACCGACTTCTCAGGTGGCACCTCGGTTCCCCCGCTCCGCTTCGAAACGAGGGGGTCAGGGGGCGAGCTTGAGTGGTGATACACTTCAATCTGCGGATAAATTCTAGCTGTACCGCGCCAGCACATCCGGCGTGTCGGAGCAGATCGCGTCCACGCCCAACGCGCTCAGGGCAGCGATCTCGGTGGGGCGTTCCTCGTGCCAGCACACCACGCCGAGGTTGGCGGCGCGCACCGCTGTCAGCCACGCCTCGGTGAGCAGTCGATGAGGTTCCGGCGCGGCGTGTTCCCAGCAAGGGTGTACATAATCGGCGTTCACGGCACGCGCCAGCCACACTGGCTGCACATGCGTCGATCCGAACAGGATCGAGGTGCGGATTGCGGGCGAATAGGCTTTCAATTCCGCCAAAAAATCAGGGCGAAACGACCCGAAAATCGTGTAGGCCATCAATCCGGTTGCCGCCAGTGAGTCAAAAATGTGACCTGCCGCCGCCATGTTCAGCCGCTTGATGTCCAGATACAACCCCAATTTGAGATCGGCGCACACCGCCGCCACCTGCTCGAACGTCGGGATCGGTGCGCGATCCGTCGGCAGCATCTCGCCAAGCTGATCGAGCGTGACATCGCCAATCGTGACGTTTAGGCCGAAAACGCGCTGCAAATTCTCGTCATGGGCCACGACGGGACGATCATCAGCGGTGATCTGAATATCGATCTCGACCGCATCCGCGCCCATCTCTGCTGCTTTTTCAAACGCTTGCAACGAATTTTCTGGTGCGTAGGCCGATGCACCGCGATGCGCGATCCGCAGCACGTGCCCTCGCACGGCGCGCTCCATCGGCGTGAAATCCTCGCGAACATTGCTCATGACAGGAACTCTCGCAGCATCTTCAATTGCGCACGTAGCACATCAATGGGCAATTCTTCGACTTCCAGCGTGACGGCTTCGGTAGCAGATCGTTCCAGCACCCATCCGAGCAGGTCGAGTTCTTCCTGCCCGATTGGGCTGTGCAGATCGACGCGCTGACCGTTCTGCCAACCCGGTCGTGTGATGTGAATCTCACGGCACTGCTGTAGCGGCAGCGCTTGTAAATAGTCTTTTTCACTTGCCCAATCCATATTGTAAGCGCTGATCCGCGCATGAGCGAGGTCAAGCAGCATCCCCGTGCCTGTTGCTTCCAACAATTGCGTAAACACATCGGGCTCGCAGATGTACTCGTAAGCGTTGGTCGCGTGATAATTGAAATTCTCCAGCAAGACGGGGATGCCCGCCCATTCCACCAAGCGTTTACCGTGCTTAGTGATATTGGCGATGACCACCTCGCGCGGCTGCAAATCTTCGGGGTTGCCTTCGCGGTACGGCCCATCGCGATGCGCTTGCGGTTCGGCGCTTGCGCCAACGCCGGTCGAAAACCACGGCGGTCGGATCGCGTCCAGCATCATCCGCCCCACGCGCACCACCTCATCTGTGAACGGATTCTCGTAATTCAGCCAGAACGGTTCCGGCAAATCGTGCAGCATCAACGGTCGAATCGGCAGCAGGTCATTCAGGTATTTCCCGCCGAGCTGTCCGTAATACACGATGTAATCGGCGTCCAACTCGCCCGCCTGCGCCAGTTCAAATACCGTTTTTGAGATCGACACCCCAAGCTGCATGATACCTCCTCATCAGGACGACAAAGTGGACGACTACAACATCGATTCTAAGATCGACTTTTGCATTACTTGCACCGTCTGATGCATCTCGATTGGGTCACGGCCTTCTTGATAAATCAGGTAGCGCTGCGGACGCAGTGCGATCGACGCGCCTTCCTCCACCACGGTCGATTTTGACAGATACACCTTGAGCGCTCCAATCCCCGGCACATGGATTAGCGCTTTGCGGTAATGCCCCAAGTCCATCAATTGCTCGATAGCGCCGTGCCATGCTTGCGGATGCCCCGCGTCCACCAAGACAAGGTCTTCCGGTCGGATCGCGACGGTGACACTGCCAGAATCACCCGCCCCTTGCAATACATACGATCCAACGCGAATCTGCCCGTCCTCTTGGGTGCCTTGCAGCAAATTCATCACGCCGATGAAATCCGCCACGAACAGCGTTTGTGGTTTGGCATAGATCGCGCTCGGCTGGTCAAGGTGATCGACCTGTCCCTTGTTCATCACCGCGATCCGATCCGCTAGACTGAGTGCTTCTTCCTGATCGTGCGTCACGAATATCGCGGTGATTCTGACATGCCGCTGGATGCGCCGCAGTTCTTCACGCAGTCGCACGCGGAGCAGCGCATCGAGGCTGCTGAACGGCTCGTCCAGTAGCAAAATCTTCGGTTCCAGCACCAGCGCACGCGCCAGCGCCACCCGCTGTTGTTCACCGCCCGAAAGTTGAGACGGGAACCGCTTGGCATACGTGGGCAAGCCGACCAGCGTCAGGGCGTCCATGACCTTCGTGTCCACTTCCCGTCGCGACAGGTTGCGTAGCCGCAGCCCGAAGGCGATATTGTCGTACACGCGCATATGAGGCCACAGCGTATATTTCTGGAACACCATCGCGGTCGGGCGCTTATTCGGCGGTTGCAGCGCCACCGACACGCCATCGATCAGCACATCGCCAGCGGTGGGCACTTCAAACCCGCCGATCATGCGCAGCGCGGTCGATTTTCCGCAGCCGGACGGCCCCAGAATGCACAGAAATTCGCCATCACCGACCTCGATATTCACATCGTGAACGGCGGTCACGTCCCCGAATTTCTTGGTCAGCTTTGCCAACGTCAAGGTGGACATCATTACACTCCAAATCCGGCGGTGAGATGCCCACCGCGCACGAAGCGACGCGCGAATACTAGCAGCACCAGCGACGGCACCCACATCACGACCGAAAGAATAGCGCCATATTGATTGACCAGCGTGTTGTTGATTAGCGGATACATGATCACGGGCAGCGTGACCACATTCGGCGCGCCGATCAAAATGACCGCCACCGACTCGTAAAAGGTGCCGACGAACGTCAGCATCACCGCCGACGCAATCGCGGGGAACACCAGCGGGATCGTGATCCGCAAAAACACGCGGAAGCGCGACGCGCCCGCATCCAGCGCCGCTTCTTCCAGACTGCGGTCAACGCCTTGGAATGCCGCCGTCGGAATCCAGATCATCAGCAGCAGCGTGTTGACCAACTGGATCAAAATCACGCCCGCCGCCGTCCCCACGAGGTTAAGCTGCAAGAAAATGATCGCCATCGCCACGTACAGCGAAAAGCGCGGGAAGGCGTTAGTGATCAGGAACGACAGCAAAAAGACGCGCTTACCGAAAAAATCCATGCGTGCGAAGGCATACGAAGCGGGCAAACAGATCGCAATCGACAGCGCCGTCACCGTCAAGCTGATGTAGATGGTTTGTGGCAGCGCCCGCCGTACATCAGCCCGCGCGAACGTTTCCGCCCAGTAGCGCAGCCCGAATTCCTGCGGGATCAACCCGCCGCGCCATTGGGTGGCAAATGCCCATAAGATCACCGTGACGATAGGCCACAAAATCCAGAACGCGAGGAACAGCAGCATCAACCAGCCGAACCACTCGATTTTGCGACGTTCGTACCGGATCGTGGCGGGCGCTGCCGCTTGGGACGATGCAAGACTAGCCATACATAGTGCTCTTTCAATAAGGCTCAATTCGTAACACTAACGCCATCATGTTTTTGATCGATATACGCCAACCACCGTTTTTGATTTTGAGTCCCGCAAGGACTTCGTAAGGTAAGCCCGACGTTTATGGTTTTTCAAAAAATAAGGCAGGAATACGATGCGAACGTCAACACATTTTCTTGAGTCCCTTTAGTGGACTTCTCGGTAATGTAGCCGGGGGTTTTAACCCTCGGCGTGCGTTGGCGACGAATCCTCGTTTGCCTACTTAATTTCTTATTCACCATCAACGTCGGGCATTAGCTCATCGCGCATGGTTGGGCTGTCGGCTGATGGTGCGGATGTAAAACAACCCGACGATCAGGCACACCGCGAAGGTGATCACGGCTTGCGTCTCCGCCTCACGCGGGGCGCGGAAGTCCGAATATGTGCGCTGCATGAACACCCCCATCATCTGCGGCGCGGCGGGGCCGAGCAAATACGGCAGCGTATAACTCCCGAACATCCCGATGAAGTTGAGGCACAGCGCGATGGTCGCTGACCGTTGGATCAGCGGCAAGATGATCCGCACAAAGATTTGCAGCGCGTTCGCTCCTGCATCCCGTGCGCTTTCGATCAGCGCATCATCGATCTGTCCTAGTCCCGCGCTCAACACCAGCACGGTGAACGGGATGCTCTCCCACACCAGCCCGATCACGATTCCTTCTGGGCGCAAATATGGGAAGCGGTAGCCCGTCGCGCCGAAAAAATGATAGGCTGCGTCGAGCAGCGGCTTGATCCCGCTGAACTTCACTAGTTCATTGATCGTGCCCCGCGCCCCCAAAAACTGCGCCAGTGCGTACGCCAGAATGATTCCCGGCACGAACAACGGTAGCAGCGCCACGCCTTGCACGATGTTAGACAGCCGACTCTTGGAAAACCGCAAGTACAGCGCCAGCGGCAGGCAGATCACGAACAGACCGAGCACCGAGATCAGCGTGATTTGGATCGTGAACCACAAATTTTGCAGGCTGCTAGGGCTGGAAAAAAAGCTGCTGTACCGGATCAGCGACAGCGCACCGGTTGTCTCTTCGCCTTGCCCGACCAGCGTGCGGATGAAGGATTGTGTAGCGGGGTAAAAAATGCCAAAGAATACCAGAATCACAGGCGGCGAGATCAACAAATACGGGAAAATGGTCGTCCACACGGAACGGCGCGTGTAATCTGGCATTGAACGCGGTGCTGATGGAATGGTCATATCGGCCTCAACGATGCGCGCAAGCGATGCTAATGGTCAAAAAGATGCCCTCGGTGACGGGTCGCCAAGGGCATCCAACGATAAGTTAAGGACTAGCTGTTGGGATCGATGTTCGTCGCGACCTGTTCATACCAGCCCTTGACCAGCGGTGCGCTCCAATCGCCACCCGGCCACAGCGGGACATTATCGGTGATCACGCTGTTGAATTGTACTTGGACATCCTTCGGCAGTTGATCCCAGCCGATGGCAGGGAAGCCGCCGATGCTGCTGACCACCGACGTTTGGCCTTCCGGCGACAGCATCCAGTTCACGAAATCTTGCGCGCCCTTCAGATTCTTCGCGTTCTTGGGGATCGCCAGATGCGTGTAGCTGCCGGGGAGCGGCAGGTCGGTGAATTGCACCAACTTCGTGCTCTTGGGCAGTTGTTCCTTAGTGATGCCTTCGATAGCCTGATCCGACCACGCCGAGATCATGTCAACTTCGCCTTCCGCGAACAGTTGCAGCACGGGCTTGTTGCCAGCCGGATACGAGCCTTGCTCATAGATGAACGGATGAATTTCCTTCAACAGCGCCAGCGCCTTGGGATAATATTCATCAACGATCTTCTGATCGACCATGTCGCCCTTGAACAAATCGGGGTTGCGGTCAGCCACTTCGTACAGGGCGCGCACTACGAAGTTGCCACCGCTGCCACCTTTGTCGGGGCGGCAGTACACGAACTTGCCGGGGTTAGCCTTGATCCACGTAACGAGGTCTGCGAAGGTCTTGGGGACGTCTTCGTCCTTGATCTTGTCGCTGTTGTAGGCGATCAGCACCTGCGATCCACGATACGCCGCCGCCATGTCCGTGACCTGAGCAGCCTTGATGATGTTCTTCACGTTGGGTATATCCGCTTCAGTCGGCTTGTACCACAGGTCGGCCTTGAGCGCGTCGGGGAAGCCGCGCGGGTCAACATCCATCACTTCAACCTGTGGATCGCTGCCCGTTTGCAGCGCCGCGATGGCGCGTGCCACGATCGGGTCATCGCCAGAAGCGCGAGAATTGGTGAAAACAACTTTATATTGTGGATAGGCTTTTTCGAAAGCAGGAATGATGTCGTTCTGGAGCCAGTCGGTGATGTTGGTATCGCCTGAGCTGTAAAGATTGATAACGGACGGTTCCTGTGCATGGACGGTGCTGCCAAGGGCACTGACGGCAATCAATGCGGCAGCAGCGGTCGCCAGCACACCTCGCACTAGGCTACGCTTGAAGAACATAGTGACTCCTGTTGTTCAGACAAAAAGACTGAATGTTTTGGATAGCTTCAGCTTTGGGAGCTTGCCCTATCCACATACCTGTCACGCTTGGTCTTCGAAGTACCGAAGGATAAGTGTATGGGGGCGATGTTAAGGGTTAGGCGGAGTTTCACGCGATTCTAGTTAACGCTGCATCATCATTTCTTGCACACACCATAATCGATGCGCCGCCATTTGATAACATCATGTTCAAGTTATCAGGCGAAAATATAAGGTCTGGTGATATTCTTCGTGTACACAAGGGGCTTGATCATGCCGACTACGTTGCCGTTGCGCCCGCCCATCGTCGTCTGCCATATGGCGGCGTGGGATGCGCGTTTCCCGCCCAATTCGCTAGAGGCTATCCGCGCCTGTCTGATCGCCAATGTCGCCTTCATCGAGATTGACATCACGGCGCTTGCCAGCGAGGACTATCTCCTCGTCCATGATCCCGTCTTGGAGTCCGAAACCGACGGGCATGGCTTGGTCGCCGCCACCACGCCGGATCAAGCGCGCACGCTGCACATCAAACATCGCGATCAGCCCACGGATCACCCCGTTCCGCTGCTCAGTCAGGTGGTCGATCTCTTCCTGCACTATCCCGGACGCACACGCCTGCAATGTGATTTCAAAAATATCTACCCCTTCCCTGCCGAAGAACCTTACGCGCGTCTGATCAATCTGTTGGCTCCGCTTGGTGACCGCGTGATCGTGAGTTCCGGCGCGGATTGGCAGTTGCGGCGGCTCCGTCGTCTCGATTCCTCCCTCGATCTCGGCTTCGACATCGGCAACAACCTTGATTGGCGTGCGCTCGACGAGCTTGCCGATCCGCGCGTTCCGCCGTGGAAGTTCGGCGCGTACGGCTATTTCGATGATCATCCGGTGGCGGGCTTTCGCTTCACCTCTGCCCGCGAATATCTGTTGGAACGCTGCGATCTGTTCGCCAACAGTGTGCGTGGCCTTTCCACCTTCTACATCGACCACAAATTGCTGATGCACTCGCTCAAGGATGACGACTTCAACTGGGCGGAAGCGCTGCACGGCTTCGGCATCAAGCTGGACGCGTGGACGCTCGACACCACCAACGCGCTCGCCGTGACCAATGCGCGTCTCCTGCTCGATGCGGGCGTCGATCAATTCACGACCAACACGCCTGTCGAATTAGCGGCACTGCTCCAACAGGCGTAGATCGCCGCCCGCTGCCAACGGCTAGGCGAAGAATTCCACCAGCACGGGCGCGAGCACTTCCGCCGCGACTTCGTGTGTCTGCCCTTCCAGCGTGCGATGTTGACCGTTCGGCATCGCCTTGGCAAGTGCGACAGCGCTGGTATGCATGAACGGGAAACTCGCCCCACCGTCCATGATCAGCGCGGGGACACGCACGCTGGCAGCGCGCACCGTCGGGATCGCCGCTTCGTCGCCCATCGCGGCGGCATCATACGTCAGTGTCGGCGCGGCGGCCTCCCACATCGACCACATCGGCATCTGCTTCACCATCGGCGCGTGTTCAGCGGGCATCCCCACCAGCATCATGAACGCGATCAACGCGTCGGCATTGCGCTTCTCAGCCACCAGTGTGTCCAGTTGCTTGCGGTAATCGCGCCATGCTTGCCGCGCCATCGGATCGTCATTGTACGGTGCTTCGTACATCGCCAGCTTCTTAATTTTCCCTGTGAGCTTGATTGCCGCCTCCAACGCCAGTGCCGCGCCCGACGATAGCCCGAACAGATACGCCGATCCGCCCGCCACCTCGAGCAGCGCTTCGATGTCCTCGATCTCGCGCTCGACGGCGAACGGCTGCGTATCTGTGCTGTCGCCGCGTCCCCGCCGATCATAGTGATACACGGTGAAATGCTGCGTCATCAGCGGAAATGCCGCCAGCCGCGCCGTCTCGGAGTCCATCGCGCGCTGTTCCAATGCGCCGCCCACGAGGATCAGCGCTGGCCCCGCGCCCGCCCGCTCAAACGCGATAGTCGTGCCATCTTTCGAGGTTACTGTGCTCATGCCAATGCTCCAGTATGTTGATAGTTTGGGTAGGGAAAGTAAATGCTTGCTGCGGCTAACGTGCGGATCGCCCCCTCTCCATTGTCATGGAGAGGGGGCAGGGGTGAGGCTATGCTTTTAACGTCGCCAGTAGTTCTTCCAGCCGATCATACGACTCGTTCGAGCCTTCTTCCATGCCGGACTGGATCATCCCATCGCGATCAGCCACCGACTGAAACACCGACGACACTGTGAGGCGCGTTTTGCCACCTACTTCCTCTTCCAACGTCAGCGTCTCAAGGATCACGTGACCGGGCATCCCCTCGAACTCGAATGTATCGATCACCCGCTCCGGCGCGGTGAGCGAGTGATACACGCCGTGGAACGCGAACTCGTTCCCGTGCGGATCGCGCTGAATGTAGCGCCACACGCCGCCCGCTTTTGCCTCCATTTTGTCAACGATAGTCGTGTTGTGGCGCTGTCCCCACCATTGCGGGACGAGCTTCGGATCGGTGATGGTCTTGTAGACCAGTTCGCGCGGGGCATTGAACACCCGCGACATGATGATCTCGTACGTCCCCGGTTCAGCGATCACTGTGGCTTTCGTCATGTTGATTTTCCTCATCTTGCAGTTTGTTCAACAGGTCGTCCAAGCGCTCGAAATTGGACTCCCACAGACGACGGTAAGAAGCCAGCCAGTCATCGATCTCCATCAACGGTTCGAGCCGCAGTTCGTACCAATGCCGCTGGGCATCCTGTCGCACGCGCACTAGTTCCACCTCGCGCAGCACGCGCAGATGCTTGGACACGAGCGGCTGGCTGACCCCCAACAGGTCTACCAGCTCCCCGACCAAGCGCGGGCGCTCACGGAGCAGGTCAAGAATGCGTCGGCGCATCGGTTCAGCCAATGCTTCATAAATCGTCATCATGCTCTAAATATACCATATGAGTTATATAACTGTCAAGACATACAAAAGTCTGACGCCAAACTTCACCCATCACTATACCGCTTCTTTTTTCATCTCAATGGGGAATTCACACGAAGATTCTGCCCCGCCTATCCCATGACGGCAGGGCATCTCACGCCCTAATGCTAGGATCTGCGTCCCATATGGGACTTCGTTCCCTAAGCCTGACGACTCCACATCGGGCGGCGCTGCCACTGTTATCACCAGACACTGCGCCGCATTACTACCTTCAGCCCGGTGATGATGGTGTTTCAGAAAATAACGCGGGAATACGCCGATCATGCCAATGCTTACTCTTGAGTCCCGCAGGGACTTCGTAAGGTAAGCCCGACAATTCATTGTCGGGGATCGTATGCCTGATTAATTTCTAAAACACCATCATCACCGGGTATGGTTCAACGTCGGTACTCTTGATGCCGTCCTACGCCACCCCCGCTTTGACTCCCTCCGTCAGCAGCGGCTTACCCGTCGCGATGTCCACCTTGAGGAACTGACTCGTCGCGGCGGCCTGCACGCCGATCAAGTTTGCCACCTGCCGGATGATCAGCAGGGCTTCGTACCACGACAACCGGTCGCGATCCGCCAATTTCTGCGCCGCCACTTCTTCCGCCAAGCCCTGATACGTCAGCGCGAGGAACGGTTGGTTATCGCGTAGATTCGCCCGCGCGGATAGTTCCATTTCCTTTTTCAATTCAGCCGATGTACGCCGCCACAATCCCTGATAGATCTGATCCGTCGCGGCGGCATACTGACGCCCTGACAGATAACTGGCGACCGCTGCCTTCAATGCGCCGAGGAATCGCTGCCGTTTGATCTTGCCCATCAACCGCGCCGCGATCCACCGATCATCTTTGCCGCGCTTGCGGTACGCCTCGATCACTGCATTCAGTGCGTCATCAGGATCGACACCGATCAGGTCGAACACCTTGTCAGGTTCACGCCGCAAACGGTCGGTGAACGCGCCCGCCCGCGCCAGATAATCCTTGATCGTCAGCACCGCCGTCGTATCCCGCCGCTTGCCCGTCACGCGCAGGTCTTGTGTGATGGCGTACAGCAGCTTATCAGTGACATGCTCAATCGCCTGTGTGCGCTTCTTGGCGTCTTGCTCATGCACAAGGTATACCGCGTCCGCATGAGCCGCGAAGTAATACGAACGTCGCAGTGTACGGATTTTCTGGATAGCGAAAGGCTCATCAACGACCCCTACTAACCAGTCTTGCAGCCGATAATAAAGCTGTCCATTGCGCTCCACTGTGCGTAAGCTAAATTGCAGGTCTTGTGCGATCAGCAGTGGAAGTGGCAGCTTGTGATCCGTCGAATTGGGGAAGGTCACTGCATTCGTGGAAAACTCAGTCATCGTGTACCTCCATATCAGGTACGCGGTTTCCAGATCGTCTATCGTATCTCTGGAAACAAATTTTCGATAGTCTTAGTATATCACACTTTCCCGCGTTTTCTAGGGTGATCTTCTTCGCGGCGACCTTGCGCCACGCATGAATTTCGTCAAAATCCGCCATATGGGTTGGCATTCCCCAAGCGCGCTCTTTGTCAACCCTGCGCTTCATCGGCTGATGATCCCTTGAACTGTCCGCGTATGAAACCGTGTGATAGTGAGCTTCCACGCGTCACCCCCCTTACATTTGTAAGCGTACAAATGTAAGCTGACAGATGTACGCTTACAAATGTAAGGATGTTCAAGTCCGAAAATCCGTTATATCCTATCCGCACAACAAAAAACGACCTCAGCCATCTTGCCTTGGTCGTCTTTTTTCATCTCAATCGTCGGATAGTTCGCACATCTATTCGTAGCTGCCAGTGCGTTAGGTGCTGCCCTTTCATCCCGCGAAATGCGCATGGAACCAGCACTTTCTCGCCTTTTCACTCAGCACGCTCTCGTGCTTCGTTACTTAGCACCTAGCACTCTCTTGCTTCTGTACTAAGGACTAATAGAGTACCGACAACGACTATTCCTATCGTACGGACGCCACATGTGGCGTCCATTTGAGCTTGATGATCAGGTCTAATCAATTTCGGTTATCTATAAGCACTCAGCACTAAGGACTATTTTCAGGAGTTTCCCATGCCTTGGTCGCCCGACAACATCACCATCGGTGAATTCGAAGACCTCATCCCGCAGCCCTTGCCCCGCGTCACGCAGTATGGCCCACCTGCTGCTTGGTTACGCACACCTGCCGCGCCTACCGATGTGGACGCCGCGCCATTGACCGCCGTCACGGACTCCTCCATCATTGCGCCACCCCTCACACCCGCGTCCCCCGCGCCTATCACGGACTCCCCTCTCCATGGCAATGGAGAGGGGTTGGGGGTGAGGCTTGCCACCGCTCCTGAAGCACATTCTTCCGAAGGATTAGCGGTGAGAATCATCCTCACCGATCCCGACGCGTGGGACGATGAACCCCTGACCGCCGCCAACCCTGCGTTTACCATGACGTACACACACGTGCCCATTGTCCTCACCGATCCCGACGCGTGGGACGACGAACCATCTGCAGCCCCCGCGCCAGCCCTGACCTCCCCTCTCCATGACAATAGAGCGGAGTCGGGGGTGAGGCTGCTTCCCGCCAATTCCCCACTCCACAACAGTGGAATCGCGCCAGAGACAAGAACCTCCGCCTTACCCCATCCGGTGGCCCCACGGTTCCCCCTCGTTGCGAAGCGGAGAGGGGGTCAGGGGGTGAGGTTGCTTCCCGCTTCCGTACCGCTCATCATCCCCACCGACCCTGACGATGACGACGATAAACCATCCGCCACCGTCCTTCCTGACCATATCTCCCCTCTCCATGGCAATGGAGAGGGGGCGGGGGTGAGGCTTCCCGCCACTGCCCCATCGCATCCAGCCCCGCAGGGACGTCGTACGGCGAGCCAGTCGTTTCAACATCGGGGAGGTTTCTCAGCTTTGCAACGAGGAGGTCAGGGGATGAGGTCGTCTGCCTCTTTACTTAGCACTCAGCACGTAGCACGTAGCACTACGCTGATCCCGTCCGCCGCAGCCAACGGGATCATTTCAGGGAGCATCGCCCCGTTACCGGAGCATCTAACCGATCACATTCAGGGGGATCACATCGGCGTTCTGGAACTGCACCACGCTCACGCGGGCAGCCACATCGCGCGCCAGTTGCCGGAATGCTTTAGCGGCGGCGGAGTCGGGCATCGACAGCACCACCGGACGCCCGTAATCGCCACCCTTGCGCACCTCGGCCTCCAGCGGAATCCGACCGAGGAATGGCACGTTCTTGTTCTTCGCCAGCTTCTCGCCGCCGCCCGATCCAAACAGATCGCCCGCCATATTCTCCACCACGCCCAGGATCGGGACGTTGAGTTCTTCGTACATGGCGATACTGCGCAGCGCGTCACCGACCGCCACGTCTTGCGGCTGCGACACCACCACCGCGCCCGTCAGCGGCACCGACTGCGCCAGACTGAGCGGCGCGTCGCCCGTCCCCGGCGGCAGGTCAACGATCATGTAATCGAGGTCGCCCCATTCCACATCTTGGAAGAACTGCCGGATCGCGCTGTGCAGCATCGGCCCGCGCAGGATCAACGGCTTATCGGGGTCGGTCAAGAAGCCCATGCTGATCGCCTTCACGCCGTACACTTCGAACGGCACCATCTTGCCATCGCTGACCTTCGGGCGTCCGTGCTGCAATCCAATCATCATCGGCACGTTCGGCGTCAGGATGTCCGCATCCATCAAGCCCACCTTCGCGCCTTCCAGCGCCAGCGCCACCGCCAAGTTGACGGAAACAGTGGTCTTGCCTACGCCACCCTTGCCGCTGCCCACCGCGAGGATATTGCGCAGTGGCAGGTTCATCCGCCCGTGTACGCGCCGATCCGTCGGCACGTTGGCGTCCCACTTCACATCGATGGCACGAATGCCGGGGACTTTGGTCACCGCTACCCTCGCCGCGCCAGCGATCACATCCTTGAGCGGGCACGCGGGCGTCGTCAGCACGATCGTGAACTTCGCGACATCGCCCTCGATGCTCAGGTCGCGCACCATGTTGAGCGTCACAAGGTCCTTATGGAGTTCCGGCTCGATCACCGTGCCGAGCGCCTTCATCACCTGATCATATAACGGGTGATTTGCCATGAAAATGCCTCACTTCTCTACAGTGTCTAGGTTGTCTACTATGTGCCAGTCAGTTCCGAATTTTTCAGATTTTCGTCATTATAACTCTAGCGGCGAGGGATTGTCTGTGACAAATGTTGGATGCTTGGACGCCATTGGTCATGTTTGGCGTAGCGGAGTGAGCAAAAAGTGGCTAGAAGCTGGTCTAGATTGTGAGCAACTGCCCATGCTTTGATCAGGTCATCAAGGCAATCAGAGTCGGAGGGTTCAAGATGAACGACCAAACTTTCAAGCAGTGGGGCGGCCTCGCGGTGATCATCGTCGGCGTGTGCTCGCTTTTGTACGGGCTTCTCTATGTCGCGCTGATCGTACTGCCCGGTGCCAAGCCGCCCACCGAAGCGCTCACCTCCTTCGGCACGCAGTGTACCAATCTGCTGTTGGCGGCCAGCGGCATCTTCGGGATCGTGGCCTCCGTCGCCATCTTTGAGCGGCTGCGCTTGGTGAACGAAGGCTGGGCGCGGGCGGCGCTGTGGTTAGGCGTGATCGGCGCGGTCTTGGGCGGGCTGCACGGCTGGTATGACTTCGTGCGCAATCCCATCCTTGCGCAACTCTACGCCGATCCAGCCACCGCCAGCGTGAGCACGGTTGTCGGCAGTTTGCCCTCATCCATCGATCCGCGCGGGTTGGGTACGTTCGGTCTAACGGGGCTGTCGATCCTCATCATCAGCCAGTTAATCTATCAGGCGGAGAGCTTGCCGAAGCGCTTGGGAGCCGTCGCGCAGATTTCCTCGGCGCTGCTCGGCCTGATCTTCTTGGGGACGGTGCTGTGGGCGGATGGGACGGGGCCAGCGTTTGCCCGCTACCTGTTCCTCATCCCCGGCCCGCTGCAAGCCATCGTCGTCGGCCCACTGTACTACATCTGGTTCGGCTCACTCCTGCGCCGGAATTAAGCCATGACGTATCGGCGCGAGATTATGCTCAGTTTACGTCAAATCAATGTCGCGCCGACTCAGCTAATTTGTTAAGCGTTTTCGATAGGTGGTACAAAATGCGCTGGAGGATACTCGCCAGCCTCGATAAGCACTTCGCGGTCAACAATGCGCGCTTCAGAGTTCAGCTCGAGCAGGAACTGAGTAACTCTACCTTGTGGGGTAAGTGCCTTGATGTATGCTCCATCCAACGCAAAATGGTCGCTCCAATTATCCTTACGTGGGTTATATAGCAGGGCCACCTGATCCGTCACCGGATCAAAGGAGGCAAAATCACTACCCTTGTGGCGATTACAATCTAGACAGGCAAGTGCCAAATTATGTTCTGCCGTTATACCACGATGCTTTTCGGCCACGATGTGGTCAACTTCAAAGGAATAACTCTTGCTCGCTTGTGGGATAAGGCAATACTCGCAACACGAATGGGCACGCTCAATGACCAAGTTACGCAATGTATCAGGAATGCGCGTCATGTTGTTTCAACTTTTTCATCGCGCGTGCCTTAACCAAGGTCACGAAATGCTCAACACGGCTGATTTCGTCGAGTTCTGCGCGTTCATCAGGGGTAAGCAGCGCATTCCGATTTGCATCCAGCAAATAGCGCAAACGCGCTTGAGCCGTTTCAGAAACACGAAACTCGACAATCTGCGCAAGAGACGGGGAACTCAACAAAAACTCGATGAATTCGTCCTCGATTTTTACTGCACGTTCGATAGCCATGATGAAGTACCCAACTAACGAATACGACCAACCTCAATTATACCTTGCTGCACAATCAAGCGTGTGGGCGCTTCAACCGGATCGTGAACGTCGCACCATGCCCCGGTTGGCTGGCAACGTCGATGGTGCCGCCGTGCATCGTGACCAACCGCTGGACGATGCTCAGGCCCAAGCCGCTCCCACCGCCCTGCCGTTGCGTCCGGGCATGGTCGGCACGATAGAAACGGTCGAACACAAACGGCAAGTCATCCGGCGCGATGCCTTCACCATCATCCTTGACCCAGATCGCCACGCTGCTGCTCTCCGCGCGCGCGCCGAGGACGATTTGCCCGCCTTCTTTGGTGTGCCGGATGGCGTTGTCGATCAGGTTGCCGAGCACTTGCCGCATCCGTGCCGCGTCGATGGCGACTTCTGGCAGGTCAACAGGCGCGTCAATCGACAGCGTGCGTTGTTCCTCGTTGGCAATGGTCTCCCAGAAATCGACCAACGCACACAGGAAATCGCGCAGTTGCACCGGCGCAACCTGCACTTTGATCTGGTCAGCATCGATCAGCGACAGCAAGCGCAGGTCATCGACAAGGCGCTTCAGGAAGGTGATCTCCTCGCGCAGACTCTCGGTAGCTTCCAGCGGCGTCTGGTAGCCCGCCTCAATCGCCTCGATTTCAAGCGACATCGCGCTCAGAGGCGTGCGCAAATCATGCGCGATGTCCGCCACCATCTGCTTGTTCATGCGCGTCTGCCGCGTGATCTCGCTTGCCATTGTGTTGAAGGCATGGGTCAGTTCGCCAAATTCGTTGGGCGCGTGGATTCTCAGCGGGGTAGACCACGCACCGGTTGCCAGCCGCCGCACGCCTTGCATCATCTCGTTGACGGGCGCGGTGATCCGCCGCGACAGTTCCCAACCGAGGCCAACCGCAAGCACCACCGACAACGCACCGGACAGCGCCAGAGAGCCGTTCACAGCGCCGAGCAGTTGTTGGCGCTGTGCATCCATTTCCGCGTCAAACACCACCGTGCCAACACGCTGATCATCGACCATGATTGGCAAGCCATCCGCGACCAGCGTGGAGTCAACCGTCGTGCCAACGTGCAAGACATCCACGTTGCTGCTGGCGATCACCGAACCATCAGTGCTGACGATCAGGATACCGCCTGCTGGCAAATTATCGATAGGCCCACGTGGCGGGCGTGGCGCGGGTTCGCTGCTTTTCGCGATGGTGCCCGCATCGCCTGTGAATTGGTCGGGCGGCGTATTGATCGGAGAAGTCAATACAGGTTGACCGAGGTCGGTTTTCTTCGCTTGGCTAGCCAACGTCACCCTGCGCCAGCCCATGAATTGCCAGCAGTTGGCGTTGAAATTGATCAGCGAATCACTCGGCGGCGGCGTCACCTGAATGGCAAACGCTTTCGCGCCGTAGGTCACTTCAAACGGCGTTTGGGCGAACAATGCATTCACCCCGTCCCACGATCCACGCGCCTCATAGAAGCCCGCGAGACACTCCGTGAACATCTTGCCCTGCGCGCGTTCGCCTTCGACCAGAATCCGATCCACACGCTGCTCGGCAACACTGCGCGTGAACATGCTCACGATCAGGACGGGCACAGCGATCAACGGCAAATAACTGCCCATCAATTGCCAACGGAGGCGTTTGAATGCCTTCAATGCTTTCATCTACTAGCCCTCACGACGTTCACTGCCGTCGAACCTTTGTCACTCGTCGCTGGCAAACCGATAGCCGATCCCGAACACCGTCTCGACATAGCGCGGCTGCTGCGGATCAACTTCAATTTTGCGGCGCAAATTGCGGATATGGACATCAATAGTGCGTTCCAAGCCCGCGTAGTCGTAGCCGACAGAATCCGCGATTAGGCGTTCGCGCGTGAAGGGCACACCGGGTTGTTTCATCAGCGTTTCCAGCAGCGTGAACTCAGTCGGCGTCAACGAAACGACCTCATCGTCCACCGTGCAAATGTGTCGCACCGGATCAAGCATCAAGCCGCGATAGTTGTAGCATTGCGGCTGCGGCGTCAATTGACCACGCGCACGCCGCAGCAGGGCACGGATGCGGGCGACGACTTCTTGCGGGCTAAATGGTTTGGTTACGTAATCGTCCGCGCCGATCTCCAACCCGATCAGCCGATCCGTCTCCTGCACGCGCGCCGTCAACATGATGATGAAGGCGTCGGTGCGTTCGCGCAGTTTGCGGCATACATCGAAGCCATCCATATCCGGCAGCATCAGGTCGAGCAAGATCACCTGCGGATGATCGTGATAAGCGATGTGCAGGCCAGTCGTGCCATCCAGCGCGGAGAGTACTTCATAGTTGGCCTCACGCAGGAATTTCTCCAGCCAGTGGACGATCTTGATCTGATCTTCGATGATGAGTACGCGGGTTGGTTGTGTCATAACGGTTACATCATTCATTATTGCCGACGAAGCCAGCAAGGGACTCCTCCTCGCCAGCAGATAGATCAACTATAGCATGAAGGCGGGTTCGCAGACCCGCCTAGCACCTTTCGTCAGTTGTTGGAACTAGGGAGGGCGGATCGCATCTCCCTAATTCCACCTTGCCGGACATGGGCAAGGGACTGAACTACCACATCGTTACGGTTACCGCTGGAACGCGTCAGGCGTTCGGCGTGGCTTCTGGAGTCGCATCCGGCGCAGCGGGTGTCGTATCTGGCGCGTTCGGGGATTTATCATTGCGCCCCGGACGGTTTGGACGACCCGAATCCGACTGCCAGCCATTGTTGCCGTTATCACGGAATTCGAATTGGAAGTTGCCGAAGCCATTAAAGCCATCGAACCACATCGCGAACGCTCCGGGCATACTGATCATCTGCGTGACCTGCTCGACCAGACGCACGCTGCGTCCATCGGCCTGTGCCTGCGTAATCAGTCCTTCCTTCACATCCTGCGCCAAGGCATCTTTGCGCGCTTTGACGATGGCATCGATCACGGTTTGTACCTGAACGTTCTTCTCCGTGGCGACCTGTACAATCGACTTGCCGCCAGATGCCGCCTTGACGAGATCAGGGCAGCTCACGCCGATGGCCTGCGCCGCCACCGTCAGCGGGTTGATTTCGTTGTACTGCGAAATGTTCACACCGCGCCCGAACGCCCTGATCGCGATGCCGCTACCGGGACGCATCTTGTCGCTCGGTGTGCTGCCGCCCTGACCGGGGAGGGTAGGCAGTGATGGTAGCGTCGGGACGGTGCCGTCCTTCTGTGCCTGTTCGAGGTCAGCTTGACGCGCGGCATCCAGCGCCTTATTCACGTCATCCAGCGTGACATTCTTGTCGGCGGCAAGGTCTTGCAGCGTCTTCCCGCTGACGAGTGCCAAGCGCAGTTCCGGCGCGGTAATGCCGAGGGCAGTCGCCGCCACCGCCGTGTAATCGGTCGTGCTGCACGGGTTGCTCAGACCAAACATCCTGATCTGTGGGCCGTTGGGGCCGCCTTGTGCGCTCACCGATAACGTTTGAGAGAATACTGTCGCCAGAGCAAGGGAAGCCGCGATTGCGCCATAAACGAGAGTACGTTTTACATTCATCTTCTAAATCCTCTAACCATTACGATTTCGGTGTGCGCCTGTTGTCTCACGCACCATACTTACTGTTTTACCGGAAACTTGTTTAGAAGTGATGAAGACACTATCTCTCCCTTTTGACTATGGCCTTTTGTAACGGTTTATTGCTGCCTAACCTCACTAATCAATGAGCACCTCTTTGGCCTAAACTCGACAGGATGTGGATTTTAAACGCTCACTAATAAACGAGGTGATATGGACGACAAGATTGTTCAAGTGCAACATCTCAGGAAAGCCTACGCCAATTATGTAGCCATCGAGGACGTTAATTTCGACGTCCATCGCGGCGAGATATTCGGGCTGCTGGGGCCGAACGGCGCAGGCAAGACGACCACGCTCGAAATCCTCGAAGGACTGCGCCAGCCGGATGCTGGTTTCATTCGGGTGCTCTCGCTTGACCCTTCCCGCGAGGCACACCGCTTACAAAATCTGATTGGCATCCAGTTGCAGGCATCCGGAATGCCGGACAGCATCACCGTACGCGAGGCGATGGACTTCTTCTGCGCCTACCATCGGATCGCGCCGCGCATGGACTTGTTGGAGCGGCTTGAACTTCAGGAAAAACTGAACACACAGCACTACATGCTCTCGACCGGACAAAAGCGGCGGTTAGCGTTGGCGCTGGCGATTGCCCATAAGCCAGCCCTGATCTTCCTCGATGAGCCGACCGCCGCGCTGGACGTGATCTCGCGATCCGAGCTGCACGCGGTGATCCGCGAGTTGCAGGACGAAGGCACGACCATCATCCTGTCGTCGCACGATATGGCGGAGGTCGAGAAACTGACCAGCCGCGTCGCCATTCTCCTACACGGCGAGATCGTCGCCATCGGCACGCCCAACGAATTGACGGCGACGGGCGCGGGACTGACCAAGATTTCGATCCATACCGAGCATTCCAGCCTCAATGAGGATGTGAATGTGCCCGCCGTAAGCCAGCGGATGTTGAAGGACGAATACGACGTTTTCTTCAGCACTGACCCCGCCGTGACGGTTTCGGCTCTCCTCGACTACATCAAAGCACACCAAGACCCGTTGATCGATCTGCGGGTAGAGCGTCCATCACTGGAAGAGCGCTTCTTGGAAATCACGACTCAGAAGGAGATGGCATGATGACGGCCTTTATGACCCATCTTGGGTTTGAATTTCGGACTGGCGTTCGCAACAAGTCGCTGCTGCTGCTGAACTACCTGTTCCCGCTGGGCTTCTACTTCTTGGCGAGTGCGCTGCTGACGGGCATGAATCCAAGCTTCCGAGAAACGCTGATCGCGTCGATGGTGTTCTTCACGGTGCTGACCAGTACCCTGCTCGGCCTGCCGGAGCCTATCGTTACTGCCCGTGACTCCGGCATCTATCGCAGCTACAAGATTCACGGCGTGCCCAAGCTGTCGATTCTGCTGATTCCGGTGATCACCACCATTCTGCATACCACCATCGTCGCCATTTTCATCGTGATCACCGCGCCGCTGCTGTTCAACGCCGTCCTGCCCGCCAACGGCCTGAGCTTTGCGCTGGGCTACCTCATGATGGCCTTCGCCTGCGCGGGGCTTGGCTTGCTGATCGGCGTGGTCGCGCCCAACACCCGCGCCACGATTCTGCTCGGTCAAGCCGTCTTCCTGCCTTCGATGATGATCGGCGGTCTGATGTTCCCCGCCCATATGCTGCCCCCGACGCTCGGCAAGCTGGCGCTGTTGATGCCGAGCAACCATGCCCTGAATATCGTTAACGGTTGGGTTAGCGGCGGGATTTTGACGTTCAACGCGTATGGCTCGGTGCTTGTGTTGTTCGCGGTTGGCGCGCTGGCGTTTGGTTCCGCCCTGTATCTCTTCAACTGGGACAGTCAGAACAAGGTCAAGCATAATCCCCTGATTGCCCTGCTGGCGCTGCTGCCGTTGGTGGTAGCCATCGGGTTGTCTCTGCTCTAGACGAAGCTTACCCTTCGCCAGTAGCCATGTTCGCCGCTGGCGATACGGCAACCTTCGGCGGGACGCGGCGGGAAACAGACTAGATAGAGGCCAATGATCCCTAAAATGATCCAAAGTCGAGGAGAACAAGGGATCATTGGCGATCTGAATTACATGTTTGTTTCTGTGTTCTGTTGAGGCGTATTGCGGGAATTCCGCACGAGCGTGTTTTGACCTGACATTGGCTCGTATGATATGAGATTGCAGACCCTCCATTACCCATCCGTCTATGGGCGTATGGATAATTGGCATGAGGAGCGGTGGCAACCACTGATGTAGGCTGTCCTCGTATTTCCATTGGTCTGGACGGAACTGCCAAGCTCACGCCGAGACTTAGAACGAGTAGCTTTTGTATTCTAACACAAATCGAAAGAGAGTCAAGAGGCCGATTGTCTGTGTTTTGTCAAGGAATGATAAAAAAGTAGTAAAAATTACAGCAGGGGAAACGAGGGCGGGTGGAATGACTACCCTATCGATTCCGTAGCAAGCGTCTCAAGATAAAGATGATTTTGAACGGGCGATAACCTGATCTGGCATGGAGTCTGCTTCTACTTCCCGTTCATCTTCGAGCAAGCGTGAACCATCTGGCGCGGATTCCAGATCAAGAAATTCGTTCATGCGCTGCGAGATGAAGACGGCGTATTCTTCGATCACGTCCGTCGCGATGAATTTACGGTTGCCATCCACCATTTCCGCCCATACATTGTAACGCGGCGTATCGTAGCCTTCTTTTTTGGAGGCCGCCGTCTCTTCATAGCGAATGCGCTCGACGCCGGAAAGCCCTATCGTCGTGGGTTGGGTGAGAAAATTGGGGAGCGGCTTGCGTGACACTTCTATTTTCTCGTCGCTGATCTCGATCTGGGTCTTGTTGAAGGTCGCCAGCCCTAACCAATAATAGGAAGCTAGGGTGAATAGCGCGAAGCCAAGCGCGATTGGGAGGGAAGTTGGTTTTGCGAAGCTCGTCCCGACGAGAATCACGGTGATAAAGGTGAATAGGGTGCTTAACAGGGCGCTCGTAATGAATGATTCGCTTTTATCGAGGCGAAAGTTGGTGCGAAAAGCGATGGTCAAATGGTTATCGGCCTCGTCGGCGGTGATCTGCGGCGGCTGCTTCACTTTCCGACGTTTGATCTTGGCATCCGGAGGGTCGAATTGAAAAACGGTATTGCACGCCGGACAGACCGCCACCATCCGTTGGATATTGATATTCTCGGCTGAAACCGGCTTCCCGCAGTGGGGGCATATGAGCTGCATCGCACACCTTGATTCTGATCAACCATCCGCGTTTCTATAACCATACTACGCTTCGGCAAGCCGCCAAGTTGCAGTCCGCATTGACGCGAACTGTGCAACGTCAGGGTTTGAAATAGGGTTTCAAGACGAGCATCATGAGATCGACGCCGCGCTGAAATTGGTTGTCATTGATGGGCTGTTCGCTGATGTCGAGGCTGGACAGCCAGAATTCGCTGATCAGCCAGCATATATCGGCTAACTGCGTGATGGTGTGATCATCGATGGGTATGGTGAGCAAGCCAGATTGCGCGTAGGCCGCGATGATGGCTTGGAAGCCTTCGTAGCCGCGCGCACGAATGGCGATGTACCGTGATCGCAAGACAGCATCTTGGCGCAGCAGCGCGATCATCTCCCGATAGATGAACGTGTAGGCGCTCATGATCTCGAAATTGACGCGCACAAAGGATTGAATATCCTCAAGCGTGGGGAGTCGATCCGTAGGCAGCTCAAACGCGACATCTAGCGCAGCAAATTGACGCTCGAAGATGGCGCGGATGATTTCTTCCTTGTTGCGGTAGTGATAGTATAGGTTGCCGGGGCTGATGCCCGCTGCCTCGGCAATATGATTGGTCGAAACAGCGCCCGTGCCTTGCATGTTAAACAAGTGAAGCGCCGCATCGAGGATACGGTCTTTGGTTTTCATCGCCATTTCGATTAGAGCAATTACTCTAACAAATCACAGCTTAGAATAACTGCTCCCAACTGTCAAGAGGTGGAATCGTTCCATCGTAAACAATATCAAATTGACTACATTCCGCCCATAATCAACGTTGGCGCGTGCGTGGATCAAAGATGTCGCGCAGGCCGTCCCCGATGAAGTTGAGCGCCATGACCACGCTGAAGATGGCAAAACCGGGGAAAAAGCTCACCCACCATTGATCCGCGTAGTCGATGCCATCCGCCACCATGCGCCCCCATTCGGGCGTCTCTGGCGGGGGGCCGAGGCCGAGGAAGCTCAGGCCAGCAAAGACGAGGATGGCGCTGCCGAAATCGATGGTCGTCAGCACGATCAGGGGGCCGAGGCAGTTGGGCAAAATGGAGACGAGTAGAATTCGCCAATGAGGGACGCCAATCGCCCGCGCCGCCTCTACGTAATCGTTGGCCTTCACGCTCAACACGGTGCTGCGTGCCAACCGTGCATAGGTAGGCCACGAGATGAGGGCGATGGTGATGATGGCGTTGATCATGCTCGGTCCCAAGGCGGCGGCAATCGCCATCGCCAAGATAATCGAAGGGAAGGCCAAGAACACGTCCGTCACGCGCATCAGCAGCTCATCCCAGACCCCGCCAAGGTAGCCTGCCACCGAGCCGATGCTGACGCCGATCACGAAGGAGGCGAAGACCGCGATCAGGCCAGCGGGCAGCGTCAAGCGAGCGCCGTAGACAACACGGGTCAGGATGTCCCGCCCTAGTTTATCCGCACCCCACCAATAGTCGGCACTTGGCGGCTGCAAACTGAAATTGATATTCTGCTGGAGCGGTTCATAGTGCTGGAAGAGCGGAATGAACACGGTCGCCACCACCCATGCCGCCACGATCAGCGTCCCGCCTAAGATGACAGGATGCCGTAGGAACCAACGTAGGATGACACTTACCGACCGCCTAATGCGTGCGGATGCGGGGGTCAACGAGATAGTAGAGGACATCAACCACCAGATTTACAATGGCAAAGATCACCGCGATCAACATGGCGACGCCCATGATAGCGGGAAAATCTAACGTCGTAGAAGCGCGATAGGCATAACGCCCGATGCCGGGCCACGCGAAGATCGTTTCGGTCAGCACTGCGCCGGAAAGCAGGCCGCCATAGGACAACCCGATCACCGTAATCACGGGGATCAAGGCATTGCGCAGCGCGTGGCGGAAATTGATGGCGGGCGTCCGCAAGCCCTTGCTGCGCGCCGTGCGTACATAATCTTGCGACAACGACTCCAGCATCGAGGAGCGGGTGATGCGCGTGATCAGCCCTAAGCTGTAGGTGCTGAGGACGATCCCCGGTAAGATCAAATGACCGAAGGCGTTGGTGAACGCATCCCAACGTCCTGCCAATAAGCTGTCGATGGTCAAGAAGCCAGTGACGACAGGCGGCGCGGCGATGGCGCTATCCAACCGCCCTAAGCCCGGTACGATCCGTAAGCCCACGTAAAATATCAATAAGCCTAGCAGCGCTAACCAGAAAATCGGTGCGCTGATCCCGATCAGGGAGATGAACCGGGCAAGGTAGTCGAGGATCGAGTTGCGCTTGATAGCTGCCAGCGTGCCCAAGCCTAGTCCCGCGATCAAGCCGATCAGGGTGGCAAAGGTCGCCAGTTCGACGGTGGCGGGCAAGAACTGCTTGAGATCATCCACAACAGGGCGACGGCTGCGGATGCTCTTGCCGAGATTACCCGTCAACAGATTCTTCACATAGGTGAGATATTGGACAGGCAGCGGTTGATCCAAGCCCCATTCTTCTTTGAAGGCCGCGACGATGGTGGGGTCGGACATGGCTCGCTGACTGAGATTCGCCACCAGCGGATCGGCGGGCACGAAATGTGAGACGACGAACGACATCAACGTCATCCCCAAGATTAAGGGGATGGTCAACACGAGACGCCGCAGCAAAAACAAGTGAAAGGGCATGATGATGTGTACTATGCTTGATTGGTTAGTCAGTCACAAGGACAGGAGCTAAATTGGGAGGTAAGTATAGCGTGAAAAACGAATCTCCCCACGCCAAAGTTTGTTAAGATTGCGAAAGACGCTTGCGAATTCGCAAGGCAAGACTAGAATCAAGACCATTGCTGAACGAGAAAGGGACATGCCATGACCGATCAAGATGAACTGCGCGAGAGCCTGATCTTTAGCGATTTCGAGAAAGATTTCGGCGTGCGCGAAAAGCAAGCTGGCGATGTTGACACCGGGAAAATCTTCGGCTTGGCGGCTGGTGAGCGCATGTTGCTTTCCGTCATCCTGTTCCTGACGGTGACGGTGCTGGCAGCGGCGGTCTTGCTGGCGACCAACACGATTATGCTGCCGTAACGAGCCAAGTTTGGAACGCTGCGGATAGCGTCGGGACGCCACCATGAGCGATTATCAAGATTTGCGCGATGAACTCACGCCCGATGACAAGCCCCTTGATGATTGGTCGGGCAAGAATCGTGATGAGATAGACACCGGAAAGATCTTCGGGCTAGCGGCGGGGGAACGGATGATGCTGTCGATCATCTTGTTTCTCACGGTGACGGTGCTCAGTATCGCTCTTTTGCTGGCGACCAATTCGGTAGCGCTGCCGTAGCCTATTAACGCAATGTCGGTAAGCATCTATGAATAAGCATAAGCGTTCCCTCGGCGGCCTTTCCGATCGGTTCGATCTGGCGGTCGTCATTTTTGTGGTGATCCTCCTCGCTGCCCTCGGCCTGACTATCGTTCGTGGCGACCAGATCGGATTACAGCTCACTTCGTACACACCGCGCGAGGCTGGTTCGATGCGTGCCAGCATTCAATTGACGTTCGATGAGCCGCTGTCTCAAGAGGCACTCGAACCAAATTTCAGCATCACGCCGCCCGTCAAAGGCGTGCTGACGGTCAAGGATCGCAGCGCGATTTTCCGCCCGACTGAAGCGCTGGTCATCGGGGAGACGTATACGGTGCTGGTGCGGGCGGGCGTCCAATCTGCCCAGACTGACCGCACCCTGAAATCTGATCTGCGCTGGCAATTCAAGGTGCGCACGCCGCGCCTCGCCTACATGAAAGCCGATCCCAACAACCCGATCAATTACAATTTGTTCCTTGCCGATCCGAATGTGCCGGAGTCCGAGCAGGAAATCGTGCAATCGCAAACCAGCGTGGTCGAATTCGATGTCTCGCCCGATGGAATGCGCGTCGCTTACTCAGAATATCAACAAACGGGCAGCAATTCGTTGTTCATCTGGGACGCGGCGACTGGCAAAACGTCACTGCTCTACGATTGTCCTGATGCTGTGTGCGGCAATCCGGTGTGGCGTCCCGATGGCGGTGCCATCGCGTTTGAGCGCAGTGAGGCCAATGTCAATACGGGCATCGGGATCGCCCGCGTGTGGGTGCTTGACCTGAACAGCAACACCGTCCGCCCGCTGTTCAAGGACAGCCAGATGATCGGCTTCGACCCGCGTTGGTCGCCGGATGGTACGAAACTCGCGGTATACAGCCAGAACGCGCCGGGGATCATCATGCATGATTTCACTACCGACACCGACAAGACGATCCAGACCTCCTACGGGCAGATCGGTGAGTTCTCGCCGGATGGGCACTGGATGTTCTTCCCTGAGATGGTGCAGGTACAAGATAAGGTCTACGCGGCGCATTTCATCCTTGCTGACCTCACCTCGGATTTCCTGACGCAGCGCGATACAGTGCCAGTGACCGAAGTGAGCAACGATGTGGAAGCCGCGTGGCTGGATAACCAGACCATGATCGTCGCGCGCCGTCCACCGTATCAGGCCAATTCAGGCGGCGCACCAGCTGGGCCGCAGCTTTTCAAGCTGAATATCGAGACCGGAGAAGCTACGCCGCTGCTGTCTGATGCGGACTACAGCAACGGCAACATGACCGTCAGCCCCGATGGCAAGATGGTGGCATTCCAGCGGTTCGCGCTAGGCAAACCGGGCGCACGTCCAGAATTATGGGTGCTCGACCTGACGACTGGCAAAGTAACGCAGGTCGCCAACGACTCGATCAGCCCGCGCTGGATGCCGTGATCAGGCGGTGACGGTGGTGCTATCTCGGCGTCGTCAGGAACCAGACCGCGATGCCGCACAGCGCGAGGCAGGCCGTCAGGACGAGGCAACCAAAGCCGATGATCAACGGACGCGCATAGGGCGCAATCGGGCCGCTGAACAAGACGCCAGTGAGGAGATCGGTCACGCCGCTGAAAATGCCGCGCCCGCGATAGGTGGATGTCGTTGCCGTGCGATCCTCTCTGCGGCTGCGTGATCCTGAGGCGGTGCGCGAACGGTACGACGAGCGCGGCGCGATCACATCGTCGTCATCGTCCACGCTGGATCGACGGCGGCGCGACCGTCCCACGCCCAATTCGACCTCGTCGCGGTCATCACCGACGAGCGCACCGCTGGATCGGCGCTTCAAATAGCGTTCGGGATCGAAATTGGCGAAATCGTCGCTCTCTTGGTCATCGAGCATCCCGCGCTCAAGGTTATTAAAATCGTCGTCGTAGTCATCGTTGTTAGACATTAGGTCTCCCACTCGTTGCGGGTGTCATCAATGTATTTTTGTGCATCAATTCCTGCCCAAATCTCTGCGCCCAACCCTTCCAACTCCAAGATGCTGTGCTTCTTGATCGGTGGAGTCTCAATGAGGGAGTCCACGATCAGCATGATCAGCTTCTTTCGATCTTCGATGGACAAGGTGTGTATTTCGGCAGCGATGGTTTCTAAGCTCATATTTGTTTCCGTTAGCCCCTGATGTCATCCTTACAGCGAACCTACTCACTCATAGTGCAGCGCCTCAATCGGATTCATCCGTGAAGCGCGGCTTGCCGGATACAACCCGAAGAACACCCCGATCCCCGCTGAAATGCCCGTCGCGAGGAGCACGCTCCCCACGCGGATGGTGGCGTCCAACTGCGGCAGCACCGCCCGCAAGATCGTCGTGGCGAGTAAGGCCACCGACAGCCCCGCCAAGCCGCCGAGCAATGCCAGCAGCATCGATTCTATCAAGAATTGTATCAACACATCGCCGCCACGCGCACCGACCGCTTTGCGCAGCCCGATCTCGCGCGTGCGCTCCGTGACCGTGACCAGCATGATATTCATGATCCCGATCCCGCCGACTAGCAGGCTGATCGCGGCGATGATGGCGAGGAAAATGGTCAGCAGATTGGTGATCTGCCCGAAGCTTTCCAGCAAATCCTTCTGCGTGATGATCTGAAAATCATCTTCGTCGCGGAAGTTGATGTTGCGGATGCGGCGCAACGTTTCGGTGGTTTCTGCTACCATCGCGTCCATCGCTTGCTCATCTTGCGCCTGCATCAAGATCACCGAGACCGCCCGCGCCCCACTCAGATTGCGCACATTTTGCAACCGCGTTTGCGCCGTCGTGATCGGCACGAGAATGATGTCATCTTCGTCCTGAAAACTGGCACCGCCGTATTTGGCGAGCACGCCGATGACCTTGAATGGAATGCCCGTCACGCTGATGGTTTCGCCTACGGGATTGGTGCCGTCGGGGAACAACTGATTCAGCGTGGTCATGCCGATCACGGCGACACGTGCCTGCGTGCTCACGTCGTCCGCATCGAACGCCCGCCCCGCCGCGAGGGTGCGATTGCGCACGGTCACGTAGAGTTCGGTGGCGGCGATGATGCGGGCACGCGCCTGTGCGTTGGCGTAGGTAGTCTGGCGGCGCATGGTCAACTGCGGCACGACATATTTGGCATCCGGCACGTTGAACGGGTCTTGCAGCGCCTCGACATCTTTGTTGGTGAGCGTCGAAAACGTGATCGAGGTGCGGTTGGCGGCGGGAACACCGCTCTGTGTTTGGGGCGCGTTGGTGCTGGAAAAGATGAAGGCCAGATTCGCGCCAATGCCGAGGAATTGATCCGCGATGTAATCTTGCACCGCCTGTCCGAGCGAAACCAGCACGATCACCGCTGCTACGCCGATGCTGATGCCGAGCATGGTCAGGGCGGCGCGCAGTTTGTTGGATAGCAGACTGGAAAAGGCGTTGCGTAGATTTTCAAGGATTGCCAGCATAACTACTCTGTCGAAGCCATCGAGTCAGATGCGGTGATTATCCTACAAACACGACGGCGCGCACATGCTCAATCGGCAGTATTTGCGCGATTCTCACGGTCGTTCATACGCCGCGATAACCTCGATTGACCCGATAATGTGTTGATTGAATTCATCAAGTTGTTCAGCGGGAATCCAGTATTCTTGATGTACTGCTCCGCCTACCGTTTGCACATCAAACTGCTGCAAATACATTGTGTCAACCTGAAACCGCGTGACATAACCAGCAAAGCCAGATGCCGCGTCGCTCGTATTCCAATCGCGCGCAATTTGATGAGCGTAGGACTCGGTGAGTACAGGATAGAAGATAGGCTGATGCGGCAAACGCGGCGGGAATGCGCGGAAATCACTATCACGAATTAACGCTAGTTCTTTGGCACCAATCGGACGATACAACGTGATAGTAGCTGACATAAGCGTTACTCAATCTTGGCTATTGATGTCGAAATAGCTGGCCTTCAACATGACATTGACTGTTTCACGATTGGAAGATTATCCTACAAACGCGACGGCGCGCACATGATTGTACGGCGTGCAACGCTCACGAATGATAATGGGTAGTGGTATCATCAACGCAACCATGCGAATAATGAAGTGGTCATCATGTTAGCTCTATGTTTTCCGCAGTGGCAGGGATCGGGACACTCGAATGATCTGTATCCGGCAGCACTGGCGATCCGCGATCATCTGGCGGACTCGTTCACGTTCCAAACTGTGCCTGTGCTGGAAGAAGAAACACTCAACACCGAGCAAGACATCATCGGGCGCAGTGCCATTTTACGGCAGCAGCGTGCCGCTAATGACATCATCCGTCAAGCCACGCCGGATCGCATCTTGACGGTGGGCGGCGACTGCGGGATCGAGATCGCGCCGATCAGCTATCTGAACAGCCGTTATCCTGCGGATGAGTTCGCGGTGTTGTGGATCGACGCACATGGCGACTTGAATACGCCGCAAAGCTCACCGAGTCGGCATTTTCACGGAATGCCGCTGCGCATACTGCTCGGTGAAGGCGATCCTGAGATCGTCACGGCGTGTTTCTCGACGCTGAAACCGGAGCAAGTTGTGTTAGCCGGAACGCGCGATCTCGATCCGCCGGAAGCCGCCTATATTCAAGGGCGCTTGACGGTTTTTACCGTCGATCAGATGAAAGATGAGATGATCATCCACTATTTGCGCGGGCGAGGCGTGCGGCGCGTGTTCGTACATTTGGATACCGACGCGCTCGATCCGAACGATTTCCCTGATACCAAAGTCCCGACTCCGGGCGGTGTGCGCCTGAAAACGCTGATCGAATTCCTGACCAAGGTGCGCCAGCAATTTGATGTGGTTGGCTTCACGATCACCGAGTTCGTAGGCAGCAAGCCAGCAGGATTGGCGCGAGTCAAGCAGATCGTGCAAGCGGTGTGGGGCGAATAATTATAGCAAATGGAGTATATGTTTGATAGAAAACTTCATCGGCTTAGTTTGGGTGGTATTGGGTCCAATCATTGGATTTGTCTTGATATATAATGGTGTTCGTATTGGTCGATCTAATGATCCAACGAGTTAGACCCTATTCTTAGCCCCAAAGCTGTACCAACTACTCCCAATCAAATTAGGCTTTGGGCAGTAATCGAAATAGTATTTGGCGCGATGCTGATCGGCAGTGTGATTTCTATTTCCTTTAACGACTATTTATTTATGCAACTTGGGGATATTTACGCTGATGATTAGCCCACTCATTTATGTCGTAAAATAGTTGAGCTTGTTGAAAAAGGGAACGGCATTGTGAAAATAGAGGACTTTGGGGCCAGAGCAGAATGCCTTGATGCACTTAAACGCAGTGGCTTTACTAATGTAGAAGAAGTTGTGGAATTTCTTGAAATGCTCGGTAGTCCACCTGCTTCTACAATCAGTGGTCGTTGGATTAAGTATTTCCCTGAAATAGTTCAACAACTGAAGGTTCGTGGATTTTGGACGCAGAAACTGGAATCGTATTGGCCAGATGTTTAGACTGTAGACCTAGTTTATCAACACGCTGAGTTCTATTGCTACGCAAATGGGTTCATCTTCTCTCTACTACGATTATGATCATCCGATATACGCTATTTTGATTGGAGCGTTTGGAATGCAATATCGACCTTTTGGGCGGACAGGTTGGCAAGTCAGCGAGATGGGCTACGGCATGTGGGGCATGGGCGGCTGGAAGGAATCCGACGACCAAGAATCTGCCGCCTCACTGGATCGATCCGTCGAATTAGGCTGCAACTTCTTCGATACCGCGTGGGCATACGGCAACGGACACAGCGAACAATTATTGGGGGAACTGCTAAAGCGTTATCCCGATAAGACGCTGTACACCGCCAGCAAAGTCCCGCCCGCTAACTTCAAATGGCCCGGTAAGCCAGAATATGACGTGAATGATGTGTTCCCGTATCAGCATGTTGTAGATTACACCGAGAAGACGATCAAAAACCTCGGCACCGATCATGTCGATCTGATCCAACTGCACGTATGGGATGATAGCTGGACGCCTGATGAAGGCTGGCAGCAGGCGGCGCAAGACCTCAAACGTCGTGGCAAAATCCGTGCGTTTGGCATCAGCGTCAACCGCTGGCAGCCGGAAAACGTGATCGCCGCGCTGCGCACGGGCTTGGTCGATGCGGTGCAGGTGATCTACAACATCTTCGACCAGAATCCCGAAGATGAATTATTTCCCGTCTGCCGTGACTTGAATGTGGCGGTAATCGCCCGTGTGCCGTTCGATGAAGGCAGCTTGATCGGCAACCTGACCAAGGATAGCCGCTGGCCTGAGGGCGACTGGCGCAATACGTATTTCGTGCCGGAAAATCTGAATTCGACGCTGGAACATGTCGAGCCGCTGCGTCCGCTGGTGCCAGCGGGCATGACGATGGCGGAGATGGCGCTAAGGTTCATCCTGATGAATCAAGACGTAAGCACGATCATTCCGGGGATGCGCAAACTGAGTAACGTCGAGATGAATATCGCGACGAGCGACGGTAAGGGGCTTTCCGCCGAGTTGACGGCGAAACTGCGTGAACATCGCTGGGATCGCTTGCCGACGGTGTGGTCACAGTAGAAGTAATTCCCCTCAGTTTGAGCTATAAACTGAGGGGAATTTGTTGTCCTCATGCTACAATCGTCCGATTATTTTATCGTATTCGCTGTGCGGGCCGATCCAAAACCAAACTACCAAATCATCTGCTTCACGCATACCAAAGGCGCGATAATATAGGCCAATTAGCACCGAGTAAATCGGTCGTGTCCGCGACACACGTTTGAATTGTAGACCGGGATGATATGGATCACGCTTAAATTGGCGATAAGCCGCGTAAGCAGCACGCCGAACATCAACGGGGAGTTCGCGCAACTGAGCTTTGAATTCCTCAGTGCGTCTTGATCTCATGGCTCCTCAATATCTGGATCGAATTCTTCCGTGCGTCCCGCTAAATAATCTTCATGCGCTTTATCCGCCATCCTCGCTAGGACGTCCTCCGATTTTGCGAGTGACGCTTCCCACTTTGCTTCTTCCGCCACTTCAGCCTCAGCATCGATAGCTTCAATCACGACGCGAATTTGACCAACAGGCAAATTGGTAGGCCAATCAATCTGCACGTTCCCGTTTTCATCGACACGGCCTGTGATCTCAATAAACATGTTGACCACTCCTCATTCATCTTATTGAAGTCTACTACCGTCCATACCAATCTGACAATACATATTCTTAGCTCAGGCGTATTTCTGTAGCTAATTGCGATTGGAGATCGTTCTAGCCTATGGTGTTCAGGTCAGTTCGTCCGAACTTTTGGGGAGCATGGGATGTATCACGAACGCGATAAGGGAATGGACGGTAGTCTGGCATGAATGTGATGCGTGATTAGACGCGGCGAAACTGGCAGACAGCCTGCAAGCCGACAGAGAGAAGTTTAGATATAAAAACAGCCCGTGATTCGCAATGAATTACGGGCTGGTGATTGTTTGGCGTGAACTCTGTTAGAGCAGCAGACGCATCGGAGATTCGAGCAGTTTCTTGAAGGCTTGCAAGAACTGCGCGCCCTCCGCGCCATCACTGACACGGTGATCGACGCTCAGAGTCACCTTCATGCGGTTGGCGATCTTGATCTCGCCGTTGATCACGACGGGGATTTCCTTGGCGGAACCAACCGCGAGGATGCCCGCTTCGGGCGGGTTGATGATCGCCATGAAGTGATCGACCTCGAACGAGCCGAGATTGCTGACCGTGAAGGTGCTGCCTTCGATGTACTCCGGCTTGACCTTATTGTTACGCACAGCCGCGATCATCTCTTTGTTGCGCTTGGCGAGTGCTGAGATCGAGACCGAATCGGCATCCCTAGCGACCACGTTGATCAGCCCGCCGCCTTCCAACGCCACCGCGATCCCGATGTTGATGCGCTTGTAGCGCACGATCTTATCGCCGTAGAAGTGGCTGTTGAGGTTGGGGAACTGACGCAAGGTCAGCGCGACGGCCTTGACTACGATGTCGTTGACCGTGACTTTGGCTTCTTCCGGCAGGGTCGCGTTGATTTGCTTGCGCAGATTGAGCACCGCCGCCATGTCGATCTCGGTGGTCAGGTAGAAATGCGGGATGGTGGATTTGCTTTCGACCATGCGCGTCGCGATGCGTTCCCGCATCCGCGAGAGTGGTTCTTGCTCGATATCGGGGCCAGTGGGCGCAACCCGCGCTTGGAAGGCGGTTGTCACGGCAGGCACGGGCGCGGCGGCAGCACTCGGCGCAGGGGCTGGTGCGGCGCTCGGCTGGTAATTTTCCACATCGGCTTTGGTGATGCGCCCACCGGGGCCGGTTCCCTGTACTTCCTTAAGGTTGATGCCCTTTTCCTCGGCAATGTTGCGGGCGACGGGCGTAGCCTTGACGCCATCGGGGAATTCCGTGCCGACGCTGGTGGACGGTGCCACTGGCGCGGGCGCAGCGGGCTTGCTGCTGCCATTGGCGGCGACGCTTGGTGCAGCGGGCGCACTGGCTACAGGCGCAGGAGCCGACTCGGCGGGCGCGGGCGCGGTGGCTTCGCCACCAGCACCAACTTCGGCAATCGGCGCGCCAACCGGCACCATATCGCCCGGTTTCACCAACTGCTTCGTGATCGTGCCGCTGTTGGTCGATTCGACTTCGATCGTGGCTTTATCGCTTTCAATCTCAGCGATAACCTCGCCAGCCTTCACGGTGTCGCCGATGTTCTTAACCCAGTTGAGGAATGTGCCCTCGGTGATGCCTGCCCCTAATGCGGGCAGCGAGACGACTTCCGCCATGATTAGATTACCTCTTTAACTGCTTTGATGACTTTTTGAGCGTCTGGCAGCGCCATCAGTTCGATGTCATGGGCGAAAGGCAGCGGCACATCCATCGCGCTGACACGCTTGACGGGGGCATCCATGTAATCAAACATGTGATCCTGAATTTGCGCGGCAATTTCGCTGCCAACGCTGTAGAAGGGCATGGCTTCTTCGACCACTACGGCACGGTTGGTCTTCTTGAAGCTCTCGAATACCAGATCGGTATCCAGTGGACGCAGCCAGCGCAGATCGACGATCTCGCATTCGACGCCTTCTTTGGCGAGCGTTTCGGCGGCTTCCAACGACCATTCGACGCCGCGCCCGTAGCTGATGATGGTCACATCGCGACCACGCCGCTTGTAATCGCTCTTGCCGATGGGGATCAGAAAATTCGGATCGTCGGGGACGAGGCTTGGCTTGGGATACAGCGCAATGCTCTCGCAAAACAATACCGGATTGTCGTCGCGGATGGCGGATTTGAGCATCCCTTTGGCATCGCGGGCATTGGATGGAATGCCGACATAGAGGCCGGGGAAATGCGCGAAGATGTGCTCAGGGCTGTGCGAGTGCGTGGCGGTGGCCTGATTGCCCCAACCCGTCGCGCAGCGGATGACCAGCGGCGCTTTGAACTGCCCGTTGAACATGTAATGCACCTTCGCGGCGTGGTTGATGATGGCATCCACCGACAGGAAGGCGAAATTGATGGTCATGATCTCCGCGACGGGACGCAAGCCCGCCATCGCCGCACCGACCGCCGCGCCAGCAATCACCATCTCGCTGATCGGGGTGTCGCGCACACGGCGTTCGCCAAATTCAGCAAAGAAGCCGCGCGTCACCTTGTGGGTACCGTCCCAGCGTCCGACTTCTTCGCCCATGACGAATACGCTCTCGTCGCGAACCATTTCTTCATGTAAGGCTGCGCGAAGGGCTTCGCGCATCGCCAAGTTTCTCTCTGACATGCTTTCCCCTTAAACGTAGATGTTGCTGACCAGATCCTCGTAAGTGGGGATCGGGCTTTCGTCGGCAAACTTGACCGATTCCTCGACCTTGGCCTCGGCTTGTTGTTCCAGTTCCTTGAGCGTCGGCTCGATATTCTTGTACTTCTTGATCAGACGCGCCTTCAGAATTTCGATGGGGTCTTTGTCCTTCCACGCCGCCATTTCTTCTTCGCGGGTGGCATACAGCTTGTCGGAGACGCCATGCCCTTCGTAGCGGTAGGTCATCGATTCGATCAGGCAAGAACCATGCTTGTGGGCGTATTCGCGGGCTTCCAGCGTCAGCGCGTAAACGGCTTCGACATCCTGACCATCGACCCGTCCGAAGTCCTTGATCCCGTAGGAATCGGCGCGTTTGTGGAGTTCGGGCTGACCGCTGGCGAGTTCAATGGCGGTGCCCATGCCGTACTGGTTGTTCTCAATGACCCAGATGACGGGCAGTTTCCAGACGCCAGCTAAGTTCAGCGATTCATGGAAATAGCCGTTGTTGGTCGCGCCGTCACCAATATAGGACAGCACCACTTCATCTTGATTGTTGTACTGAGCTTTGAGCGCGATGCCCGTCGCCAACGGCAAATGACCGCCGACGATGGCGTAACCACCCCAGAAATTCTTGGTGCGGTCAGCGATGTGCATCGAGCCGCCTTTGCCGCCGCTGGTGCCGGTGCGCTTGCCGAACATCTCCGCCATCACGCGCTCTGGCTCGACGCCACACGAGATCGCGATACCGTGGTCGCGGTAAGCGGTGATTACATGATCTTGTTCCTTGAGGGCGTTGACCGTGCCTACGCCAGTGGCTTCCTGCCCGTTGTAGACGTGGAGATACACACCACCAATCCGTTTTTGACGATACAGCTCCAAGGAGCGTTCTTCAAAGCGCCGGATCAATACCATCTCATGGTAAAATTCCAGCAATTGCTCTTTCGTGAGACTAGCCATCGCGGCCATCCTTCGTGCTTGGTGTTAGAAAATTGCGCGTTGGAGCGCAGAAGGGTGAGTATTATCAAACTATTTGTAGAGATTACCACAACTACATAGCCAAGCAAAAGAGATGAATGAATTTGCGCTGAATTTTAACGAAATTGATCCCTTGCTCCGCTGATTAGGAACCCCCATGAAGCTAGAAGTACAGAGTGTTCGCAAGACTTTCGTCGAGAATGGGCAAACCACCATCGCCCTCGATGATCTGACATTTTCCGCTGATGCGGGCGAATTCGTCACCTTGATCGGGCCGAGTGGCAGCGGCAAAAGCACTGCCTTCAATCTGATCACGGGGCTGACTATGCCGGATCAGGGCAATATCATACTGGATGGGCAGCGGATCAACGGGCGAACGGGGCTGGTCAGCTATATGCCGCAGCGCGATCTGCTGCTGCCGTGGCGCACGATCCGCGATAACGTCATCATCGGCGCGGAGATCAGCGGGCAAGCGCGCAGTAAGGCGTACCAGCGGGCGGAGGAATTGTTCCCGCTGTTCGGACTGGAAGGCTTCGAGAAAGCTTATCCATCGGCGCTGTCGGGCGGGATGCGCCAGCGTGCCGCGCTGCTGCGCACCTTCCTGCTCGGCAAGGGTACCATGCTGCTGGATGAACCCTTCGGGGCGTTGGATGCGCTGACGCGCTACGATTTGCAGCAGTGGCTGCTCGGCGTGTGGGAGCGTTTCAAGCCGACGATCCTGTTCATCACACATGATGTGCGCGAGGCCGTCTTGCTGAGTGACAAAGTGCTGGTGTTGACGCCGCGACCGGGCAAAATCAAACTCGAAGTGCGGATCGATTTGCCACAGCCACGCGATGATAGCAGCGTGGAATTCATCAAGTTGCAATCGATGCTGCTGAAGGCGCTGCAAGAGCGTTGAATAGCGCGACGTTGCGGCTTCCTAAGCGCCTAGCCATTTAGAAATTGCCCACTTTTTGCGCGGGAAATCGAAAATCCAGTTGGCTTGGCTGTACGTGCTGTAGCCAAGGATCAAGTTCATCGGCCTTTCGATGGTGGCATTCACGTAGGACAGATCGACCGCTGCTACACGCACGGGCGGAAATACGCGCCCGCCGATCCGGCTTTCCGCCAGCCTGTACATCGGCGTTTGTACGCTGGTGCCAGTGGCGTCGATGCCGGTCGAATAGCCCGCCAGTTGGAACAGGTCGGGGTGCTCCTTGAGAAAAGTCTCGTCAACGATGGTGATGCTCGCGCCCGTATCCCAGACCGCTTGGGCAGTGACCGCCCCGAATTCCACATCTACATAAGGGTGCGCGCCTTTGTCGAGAAACAGGTCTTGGACAGGATATTCGGCGTCGAATTCGGATGCATCTTCGACCAGCACGCGGTTTGAATCGAACTGGAAGTGACAGCGCAGGTCTTTGAGTAAGTCCATGCCGATCAGACTGATATTCCTCGGATGCCCCTCTTCGGCACGCACTAAGATCACGTTTGTTTTGGAGATCGGCCCCACGTTGAGGCTCGGCACGGTGATGATGTCCTCGCTGCTCTGTGCAAAGACGCCGGAGGAGTTGTGTTTGTCGGTGCCGCTGAAGCCAGCCGTATAAGCATCATACTTCACGCTAGAACGCGCCGCGCCCGTATCGAGCAAAAAACTGTATGGTCTGCCATCGATGGTTCCATCCACAAATACTTCCGCGCCATCTTCCTCCTCTTCGTCCGGCTTGATGATCAAGGTGAATTCGTTCATCTCATCTCTCTTTGCTAAATAAGCGCACGTATATCGCGTCATTGCTGGTGATCAGGCTGATCAATTATGCCGATTGTAGCGTATTCACAAAGTCCGCAACCGGGGTCGAATTTGAGCGTACAATACGTTATGGACATGAGTTCAATGATCAGGGGAATCTCACCGTGAGCGACCAAATTAACTACGAGCAGATTCGCGCCAGAGTCACCAAGCGCGTTAACCAGCGCAAAGAAGTGCTCATTCATGTGGGCGTGTACATCATCGTCAATGTGCTGATCTGGGCGGTTTGGCTGCTCCTACGTGCAGATTGGTTCACCTTCTCACTCGGCTCAGACTTCGATTCGGTAGTCCGCACGATGCGCGATTTTCCGGTCGCGCCGATGGTCACGTTCGGGTGGCTGATCGGGCTGTTGATCCATGCTTACGTGGTGTACCTTGAAAGCAACGTGATCGACAAAATGGCCGACCGCGAAATGAAGATCGAAATCGAGCGTGAGCGGGAACGACTGTATGGTCAGGAGAAGCCTAAGCGTGAAATGCGGCTGACCGATGACGGCGAATTGGAAGAAGTGGACGAAGTGAGCGAGGAACGTCGCCGCCGTGCTCGTTCGACACGCTAACGACGGGGCTGCATCCTACGCAGCGATGACCGATGCAGCCGTCAGATTTTGGCGTGTATTTGAATAATCCTAGCAAGTAGAGATCGGAATGACCAAGCCGTGATAGCTACCACGAGGTCAAGGCCGATTGTCAATCAATGTCAACGGCACACTGTGCCTCTTTTTCAACCTCAAGTGTAGGTGGTTCCTGTTCGCCTTCTGCGACAGGGCATACTCTCCTAACGGCCTGCTATTCCTCAGTCGGCATAACCTGAATCTCGGCATCATCGATCATATCTGTGCGTACTGAAGTTCCGCGTGCGCTCGACAGCGTGAACGGCATGAACATAACAGATAGATACAGACGACGACATCGCAGGCTCATTTCCGACCCACATAGCGAGTAGAGTAAAAACGGGATTGGCAGGCGTCATAGCGCTGCCGTTGCGAATGAAAATGTTATACGGGCATATTCACATCGACAGGTTCGACTTTCAATTGCACGTGCCAGCAATAAAGCACACATTCAGCGACGTAATTCGATAAATACCAGTTGCGTTAGGGGATATTCGTGTGTCAAGTTATCGCTCTCACGCCTATTTTATGATGAGATTCATAAGATATTGTAACGTCATTGAGAATCCACATCTGTTGTTCCCCTGATAAATTTAAAGGATAAATCTGACGTTGCACTGCCTCGGTTAACTCAAAGTTCTGTGCAACCTCTGAATTTTAGGATTACGTTCAATGAAGATGTCGTCCAAACCACGCAGCTCTATTCAAACGGTGATCATCGACAGTCAAGTGACGATGCGGGCTGCGCTCAAGAGCCTACTCGAAACGCAGAGCAACTGCCGCGTTATTGGCGAGCTTACCTTTGCGGATGTTTCGACATGGAATGAGCTAACGTTGCCGGACATCGTGCTTGTCCACTATTCTGGTAGCGAGAGCGTTGGCACGGAACAATTTCAGGAAATCCGTGATGCGTTCCCCAGCGCACGCATCGTTGTCTTGTGCCAGACCGTGTCGGCGGGGCAAGTCCGCCAAGCCTTGCAGATCGGCGTAACCAGCTATTTGCTCACCACGGCTGCACCACTTGATTTCGCAGCAGCGATTCAGGCAGCTTATCTAGGCAAGCCCACCTTGTCGCCCGAAGTGACCCAAGCTGTGATCAAGTCCGCCACCAAGCCTGAAACTGTGGCGTTGTTGACGCACCGTGAGCGCGAAATCCTCAAGTACATCGTAAAAGGCAACGCGAACAGTGAGATCGCTTCTATTCTCGGTGTTAGTCCCGCGACGATCAAAAATCATTTGAACAATATCTTCACAAAATTACAGGTTACTAACAGAACCGAAGCTGCTATGTATGCGCTCCATCACAATCTAGGCTGAATGGCCTAGACAGCTTAGTGAGCAACTCCTAGCTTGAGGTTGGATTAATTGTTCATTGAAGAATAGTATAAACTCAATAAACTGTTGATTGTACAACAACGAAGACGTATCGACGCCAGTCTCTCATCAAAAACTAAGAAATCAGCGTCCAGCGCCGAAGTTGAAACAATCAAACTTCTAAGGAGTCCCTAAAATCATGTTCGCCCGCAAGACTGCCAATCAGAACGAAAACGGCCAAGCAGCACTAGAAACCGCCATCATCTTGATCGCCTTCATCGTCGTAGCCTCTATCTTCGCCTTCACCATCCTGTCGGCTGGTAGCTCCTCGACCGAAAAAGGCAAGGAAGCCATCGCCGCCGGTATGCAGAGCGTGCAATCTTCGATGAGCGTCAAGGGTGCGGTGATCGCCAAAGCCAATGTTGCCAAGGATGCCGTTGACTCAGTGGTCTTCACACTCGCCCTCGTCTCCGGTGGTGCCCCCATCGACCTGAAGTCTGCTGTTGCTGACCGCAAAGTGATCATCGGCTACCGTGACGGTGCTGATCTGGACAACAACCTGACGTGGACTGCGACGTTCATCGGCAAGAACAATGGTGACGCGCTGTTGGAAAATGGTGAACTGGCTGAAATTACCGTCACCGTCCCCGCTGGCAAGTTGAAGGAAAACCAGAACTTCACGCTCGAAGTGAAGCCGCCCACCGGTTCGGTGCTCATCATCAACCGCACCACGCCGCCCGCCATCGCCGCCGTGATGGAACTCAACTAAGCGTAACCGGCTGAACATAGCCTGTAACTAGCTATCGTCAATGTATCGTGAACAAGTATCCAAGGAGTCTCTCTATGTTCACCCACAAGACTGTGAATCGGAACGAAAACGGTCAAGCAGCACTGGAAACCGCCATCATCCTAATCGCCTTCATCGTCGTATCGTCTATCTTCGCCTTCACTATCCTGTCGGCTGGTAGCTCCTCGACCGAAAAAGGCAAGGAAGCCATCGCCGCCGGTATGCAGAGTGTGCAGTCGTCGATGAGCGTTAAGGGTGCGGTGATCGCTAAGGCCAATGCTACTAAGGATGCCGTTGATACTGTTGTCTTCACGCTGGCTCTCGTCTCCGGTGGTTCGCCCATCGACCTGAAGGCAGCCGCTGCTGACCGCAAAGTAATCATCGGCTACCGTGACGGTGCTGTCATAGAGAACAATCTGGATTGGACAGTTACATTCATCGGTAAGAACAATGGCGACGCGCTGCTGGAAAATGGTGAACTGGCTGAAATTACCGTCACCATACCCACTGGCAAGTTGGTGGAAAATCAGAACTTCACGCTCGAAGTGAAGCCACCCACAGGTGCAGTGCTCATCGTGACCCGCACTACACCACCTGCCATCGCCGCCGTGATGGAACTCAACTAACTTAGAAAGTCGCAAGCGTTATCAACACGCCCAGCTAAGTGATTAGGACTACCTTCCAAGGTACTCCTAATCACAAACCTTGACAACGGAACGAATAGGCACGGCCAGCCTAACCAAGATAATAGCCCTGAATTTATCCAAGGTCTGATTGCTCAGTCTTTGAGCCGGGCGGATTGCTCTACCCACTTGGCCGTGCCGGTAGAGCAATCTTTTGCTCGCGAAAGGCAGGCAGTATGACCGACAATGAACAGCGGATAGCCGCCTTAGAAGAAGAAGTCAAAATTCTGAAGGCGCAGATCCAAACTACTCTACTCGAACTTCAGGAATTCCTTCTCTCTAACGCGTTTCCGTCACTGAGAGCTAATCATTCTGCCGGGCCCAACCATGACGAGCAGGGACAGCCGAATGTTCGCCACGAACCGGTACATGACTCGGCTCCACGCGCAGCGATGGCGACCGTTGCGGGACAAGAAATCGCTGGTGTCCAGCGCATCAGCATCAAGCCGCAGCCAGAAACCGCGCCTCCTGCTCCAGCCGCTCCCTCCGTCAATCCCACTCCCGTCCCGGCGACGGAGCCACCACCCGTGCCCGTACAAGCCATGGCGACGGTTCAGCCTCCGGCGCAACCTACTGCTACGCCTGCCACGCAGCGGCTCGCCCCAGAAGAGACGCTTGTCCGCCGTCCCGATGGGCTGACGGATGACCGCGAACCGGATTGGGAGAAGCTTGAACAGTGGGTGATGCAAAAGATCGCTTCGTTGGGGACTTCCCACACGCGCGATCTGATCGAGCTTTACGCTGAAAAAGGCCGCTTCAGCGCGACGGTACGTTCGACGCTGCTCGATGTGGTTAATCTGCATATCGCCCGCGAGAATGCGGCGGTTCAAAACCAGAGCCAACCGCAAGCTGCTGCCACCCCAATCGCTGATATTGTGGCGTCAGTGCCATCGTCTACGCAGTCGTTGAGCTACCAGCGCTATCCATTCATGAACGTTGAGCAGCCACCATTCGTGATTGACCCTTTGTCGTATGAGAACGACAGCCCAAGGATCGAGCCTGAATTCGCTGCCAATGAGGATGGGTTTGTCACTGGTGATGGTGTGCCAGACGATGAAGCGGAATTGCCCGAAGACAACCGAAACACGATTTTGCGGCTGATCGCAGGTATCTCGACATTTGGTTCTAGCCGCAAACCCAACCAAAAGGCATATCATGGATAAAGCAATTACCACTGCGCTGCTCATCGTGATCAGTATGGTGATGGCAATCTCTCTATTCAATGTTGCTTATCCTGCCATCACACAGGGTGGCAACGCCATCGCCAACATGGCAAACCGCTCCTCTGATCGGTTACGCAGCGAAATCCGCGTCATCCACGCCACCAGCGAACTGGACAGCACCGGTCACTGGACGGATACCAACGGCAATGGTCTGTTTGACGTGTTTATTTGGGTGAAGAATATCGGCTCGCTGACGGTTGACGCGATTGCGGACGTTGACCTTTTCTTCGGCCCAGAAGGCAACTTCGCCCGTATTCGTAATCAGGTCGATGGGTCAGGCTTCCCGTACTGGACATCGCAGATCGAAAACGCGACCAGTTGGACGCCGACCGCGACACTGCGCATCACCGTCCATTATCCAGCGCCTGTGGCGTCGGGGCGGTATTACGTGAACGTCACGCTGCCGAATGGTGTTGCCGACACCACCTTACTGAGTCTATAACTGGCTAGGTTACCATGGATTCCGTACTAAGCGGCTTCATCTTACTGTTCGTGCTGATTTTCGCGGTGTTCACGTTTTCGGGAGCCGTGCTGTCGGCGCAAACCACGATGGTTGAGGGCTTCCAACAATTAAATGTACGCTCCGTAGCACAGCTTCGGACGGCGATCAAGCCATTGAACTTGCAGGTGCGGGATAGTGGTTCGACGCTATATCTCACTTACCGCAATGTCGGCACCTACACCATAGCCGACTTCGCCACGTGGGACGTTATTGTCGATTATCGCGACGCAACAGCGTTGCAGCCTTATCATGTGGAATGGTTAGCGTACACAACGACCACACCGCCCACGCAGAAATGGACGGTCAAGGGCATCTACCAGAACGCGGCACAAGAACAGGCAGAAAGCGTCGAACCAAAGATTTGGAATCCTGACGAAGAACTCGTGCTGCAAGCACACCTCTCCGCGCCAGTGGGGGTGGGCGAGATTGTTCACGCCGCCCTAGCCATCAGCGAGGGCGAACACGTCGCCTTAGTCGGGCACCGCAATACCCCTCCTCAGTTGATCGTGAATGCTGGCCTTGAACTGACGATTGGCACCAGCCGCCACATCGCTCAAGATCAATTACTCACCTCTGATTCTGACAATACCAGCGCTCAATTGACCTATACGCTCGTATCCGCTCCCACGCAAGGCGCGCTGATCCGGGGTTTTGCGGGCGACAATGCGCTGACGGCAGGATCAACCTTCACGCAGCAGGATATTGACCAAGGCAACGTACTTTATACACACACGGGCAGCAGTGGCGATTCATTTACATTCACCGTCACCGATGGCGAAGATACGCTTGGCCCGTTCACGTTTGTAATCGCGGTCAATGCAGCGCCGTCACTGGTCACCAACAACGGCTTGGATGTTGTTGCCGGGAGCGTGACGGCCTTCGCCGCCGCCCAATTAGAAACGATTGATGCTGACCAAGATCCAAGCCAGATTGCATACAGTATTAACGTGCCGCCGCAACGTGGGACGCTAAATCTGGGCACCACCTTCACTCAGGCTGACATCAACAATGGTGCTCTCACCTATACGCACACAGGCACGGGCAGTGATAGTTTTACCTTCAGTATCACGGATGGCAAAACTAGCGCTGGTCCCTATACCTTTATCGTGCGTGTTACCGAGCCTTGAGCAGTAGGAATTATCAAGATGAGTAGCACAGACACTCCCACTCAGCGCACTGCCATTTCATCCGGCAACGTCGAACTCGACAGCAAGTTAGGTGGCGGCATTCCGGTGGGTTCGCTGGTCATGATTGAGGGCAATTCTGGCACGGGCAAATCGGTGCTAACACAGCAGCTCATCAAAGGATCATTGCAAACTGGCTTCCGCGTGACGTTGTTCACGACCGAGAACACGCCGAAAAGTCTTGTCAAACAGATGCAGAGCATCGACCTCGATATTCTGGACTTTCTGCTGCTTGGCAAGTGCAAGGTATACCCGATCGAGCTTTCTCAGCTTAAGCACAGCGCGGCCAATGAGCTGCTAAGGGCGATCACTTCGCTGCCGATCACCAAAGATCAGCAGTCAATTCTTGTCCTAGATTCGATTACCTCGCTCGTCACACAGGGCAGCAATAGTCAAGTCGTACATTTCTTCGAGGAATGCAAGCGGCTGTGTTCAACGGGCATGACGATCATGCTTACGCTGCATTCGAGCGCGCTCAACAACGAGCTTATCAACCCCCTGCGCGCCATGTGTGATGCCCACTTGCGCTTGAATTCCGCACAAGACGGACAGCGGCTCGTCAAGACGTTGGAAGTCGCGAAGGTGCGCGGGGCTGCCAGCGTGACGGGCGCTATCGTCGGTTTCGAGGTTGAACCGGGCTGGGGCGTCCGCGTCATCCCGATCAGCAAGGCAAGAGGTTAACGCATGGCACAGACCATCCTGCCTTTTACCCCTTGCGAGCCACGCGGCGCGGAGTTCTTGGCCTCGCTGCCAGAAGTGCTACAAAAGGCGTGTGAGAACACCCCATTTTTGGCGGCTTATGTGGAGCGCTTGCCCATCGACACGCTAGGCGTTCCGGATTTTTATCAGAAACCGCCGCGCAGCCTTGCCAATGCAGAGTATAAAAATCTGATTTACCCGATCAGAGACGGCCTGTTCGTGCATATCTACCCGGAAAAATCGGGCGCGCGCGAACATTACATCCCGATTGAACCGACCAGCGTGTTTGACATCGACCACCTGATGCCGCAGGTGGAAGAAAGCTTGATCCAGTATGCCGAAGAAATCGGGCAGTTAGAAAATAAAGAGGAAAAAACTCAACTCCTCCTCAAGCTGGTGAATGAAGTCTGCGTGACCAAAGCCGAGATGCTCAAGATGAGCGCGAATGGCAATGGAAAATCCAACGGCAAAGCCAAGATCAACAAGATCGTCGTCACCCGCCCCGAACTGGAAGCGGTGCGCTACCGTGTGCTGCGGGATAAAGTCGGCTTGGGCGTGCTGCAACCACTGTTGCTCGATCCCTACATTGAAGACATCAGTTGCAGCGGCGTCGGGCACATCTTCATCGAGCACAAAGTCTTCAAGAGTCTAGAATCGACCGTGACTTTTGCCGACCACGATGATGTCGATAACTTCGTCGTGTGGCTCGGTGAATGGATCAAGAGTCCCGTCACTGTGCGCAACCCACTGGTAGACGCTGTGCTGCCCGATGGATCGCGTATCAACATCGTTTACGGGCGTGAGATTTCCAAGCGTGGTAGCAACTTCACCATTCGTAAGTTTTCCGGCACGCCGACCAGCGTTCTAGAACTGGTCGAATTTGGCAGCCTCGATTACACCATCGCCGCGTATCTGTCGCTGATGCTTGAGGCAGGCATGAACTGTTTCGTGGTCGGCGCGACGGCTTCCGGCAAGACCACGCTGCTGAACGCGATCACCACCTTCATCCGCCCTGATGCCAAGATCATTACCATCGAGGACACGCCGGAAGTGCAAGTTCCGCACGCCAACTGGCTGCAAGAATCGACGCGCAGCAGCGGCGGCGGCAACAACAAGGGCAGCGATGTCGGCATGTTCGAACTGCTCAGAGCTGCCCTCCGTCAGCGTCCCGAAATGATCATCGTCGGTGAGATCCGTAGCGTGGAAGCCGTCGTCGCGTTTCAGGCCATGCAAACGGGACACGGTGTGATGTCCACCTTCCACGCCGCCTCGGTAGAAAAGCTGATTCAGCGTCTGACGGGCGATCCTATCAACATCCCGAAAACCTATATCGACAACCTCAATCTCGCCATCATTCAATCCGCCGTGCGACTGGCGGACGGCAAATCGGCACGCCGCGTGATGAGCGTGAACGAAATCATTGGCTATGACCCGGTGACCGAATCCTTCTCCTATCTGGAAGCGTTTCGCTGGAATCCTACGACGGACAAGTTTGAGTTCCCCGGTTACATGAACAGCTATTTACTAGAGCAAATCATCGCGCAAAAACGCGGCATTCCGCCGCACCGCCGCAAGGAAGTCTACGACGAGGTCAAGCGCCGCGCCAAGATCCTTGAGAAGCTGCACAAAGAAAAGGGAGTAACGGATTTCCATGAACTCTTCAGTATCCTTGCCGAAGCCCGCCGTCAAAAGCTCCTCTAAGATCGATAAGGTCGTTTTTAAGCCGATCTCGGCGTTTGACCTGTACTATCAGCTCACGTACATGTCAGCGATGGCGGCGTCGGGCATCTCGCGCGCGAAGATTTTCTCCTTGGCTGGCGAGTCGGATGCACTGGCGGCGACGTATTTTGTGGCGATCAACACGCTGGTCGATGAGATGCGCTATGAGTATCCCGAAGCCTGCCGCAAGATCGGCATCAAGGCCAAGTCGGAAAACATGAAAAGCTTCTTGCTGCGCCTTTCCGACGCGCTGCGTTCCGGTGAACCGCTGGCGGAATATCTGGCGCGCGAGGCCGAAGTGCAGGGCACGGAATACCAGAATCAATACGAGCGCGATTTGGAAGGCATGAAGCAGTGGACGAACGCGTTTTCCTCGATCCTGATTTCGACCGTGCTGATCGTGATCATCCAGATGATTTCTTCCATGATCTACTCGATGCAAACGGGCATGATGAGCGGCTTGGTGGCAACCGCCGCGCTGATGGCCTGTTTCGGCGCGTGGATCATTTACCGTTCCGCCCCGAAGGAAGTCATGACCGTCAAGGGTTCCGAAGGCTCATCCGAACAGCGCCACGCCCTACGCTTGCTGCGGCTGCTGCTGCCCTTGTCGCTGCTGGTCGGTGCGGCGATGGCGCTACTGGGGATGCCGATGGGGATTGTGCTGATCATCGTGGGCGGCATCGTCGCACCAATTGGCTACATCAGCCAGAGCAGCGACAAAAAGGTCGTCAAGAAGGACGTGGAATTCAGCACCTTTCTGCGCTCATTGGGCGGTATGGCCTCGTCCAGCGGCACGACGGTCAAACAAGCGCTCACACGCATCGACCTCAGCTCGTTCCCCGCGATGGAACCCGACATCACACGGTTGTCTACACGATTGCAAGCCCTCGTCGATCCCACCATCTGCTGGCACAAATTCGGGCTGGAGACGGGCAGCAAGCTGATCAGTCAAGTCGTAGACATTTTCTACGGCGGCGTCAAGATCGGCGGCGACCCTGAGCGCGTCGGCTATCTGTGTTCGCTGTTCACCGCCAAAACGTCGCAATTGCGCGCCAAGCGGCGGTTAGCGTCCGGCACCTTCACGGGCTTGACGCTCGTCATGCAAGCCGTCGTGTCGGGCTTGATGCTGTTCGTGCTCTCGATCATCGTCAACTTCACCGAAATGGTGAAAAGCGTGATGCCGAGCAACAGCGCCGAACTCGCCGCGCAAAACATCCAGATCGGGATGGGGCAGTTTTCCGCCAGTGACCTGCAATTTCTGACGATCATCACGGTGCTGATGATCATCGTGATTTCCATCGTCACCGCCGCGTCCGTGATCATCTGCGACGGCGGCTACAAACCGAAATTCTTCTTGTTTCTTGCCTTCACATGCTTCATCTCCGGCATCTGCTTCTTGGTCGTGCCGGGAATGGTGGCTGGCATCTTGACGTCTTAACAGGACAGAGGCAGGCATCATGTCATTACTCGACACGCTGTTCCAACAGCAAGCCTTCGTGATCAGTCTGATGGTGGTGGCGTTCCTGATCGTGAGCGCGTTCGCCGTTCTTGTCGGTGCCTCGGTTGTACAGTGGCGGCGGCAGCATCCAGCCAAGAAGCGCAGCAAGACTAAGCTTGCCCGCCAGCATGAAGAAGAATCCGCAGTGCCTGACGCCGCCGAACAGGTCGTCACCGCCAACGCGGCAGCCGCTGTAACCGCCGCGTCTGCCGGTGGACAAACCGCCACAGCCACCACCCAGACGGCAGCTCCAGCGGCACTCGTCCCGCCCGCCATCGTGCAAGCCGCCCTGACGCCAGCCGGAAGCGCCCCTGCCAAAGGTGGCGCGGTCGAAAAGGTCAGCGGCATCAACGACATCCTCGCCAGCGTCTTCACGGATGACAAGGCCGAACATCGCAAAACCCTGTTGCAGGGTGTCGATAAAGTCGGCGTCAACGATCTCCTCTCTCTAGCCGCCAAAATTCGCGATGGTCTTATTACGCAGAAAACGGCGAAACCAGAGTAAAGTTATACAAGTGGAGTAAACCTATCCTATGTTCAATGTTGCGATTATCGCTGTAATGATCTGCGGTCTGCTGCTGGGGCGCTTGATTTTGCGCGCCTCGGACGCGCTGCCCGTCATGGTGGGCTATTCGCTAGAGCGGCGCAGTATGGCGACGGATCGCCTCTTTGAACGCTATGCCCGGTATATCGAGCTAGGCGTGCAGGTTGGCTGTGCGCTGGTCGCGGGGCTGCTGTGGTGGACGCTCGGAGCCGGCCTCACCTTTGGCATCGTGAGTGTGGTATTTTGTCTGCTGCTCCTGATCACCCTGATCGACCTGAAATATCGGCTCGTGCTCAACTTGGTGGTCTATCCGGCGCTGGTCGGCGCGCTCGTGCTGCACCTCGGCTTGGGGCAACCCATTTTGCCATTCGCGCTCGGCGGCTTCTTCGCCTTCGGGATTTTTTATCTCGTCGCGCGGATCAAGCCCGGTACGCTCGGCGGTGGCGATGTCAAACTCGCGGCGCTGCTCGGCGTGACCTTCGGCTTCCCGAATGTGCTCGGCGCGCTCTTGGTCGGTGGTGGCCTTGCCGCTGTCGTCGCGATCACGCTGCTCGTCCAGCGCAAAAACAGCCTGACACTGCCTTACGCTCCTTTCCTGTGCGTTGGCGCGTTGGTGGCGCTGCTGCTCAACTGGCTGCCGATGCTGGCGGGAAGAGGCTGAACCATGCCAGAACCAATTGAAGCGCTGGAAGAAGATGTTGAAAGCGAACCCAAGCCAGCCGCGCTACCGTTCCGCGTCCGCACCATCTTCCTGTGGCTGCTCATCATCGGGTTAGGATTGCTGATGATCCCGCTGAGTCTGGTTGGCAGCACCATCACGCAGGTCAGCCCGCCGCTGGAAACCGAGTTAAGTGATCTCGTGGTTACGCTGACCAGCGTGGTTCCCAAATCCGCTGATCAACAGGACGCGCAAGCCACATTGTTCGCCATCCAAGATCAGATCACGGCGCTCGATGCGCTGCGTCCGACGCTGATCGCCAGCCATCGTGATTGGCCCGCGCTGATGTCGGTAATCGCCAATTATGACCTCACGCAGATGAAGGTCACGGCGTTGCGCGAACAAAATGGGCAGGTTATCCTCAGCGGGGAAGCCAACAACGAAGCCATCGTCATGAATTATGCGCAGCATCTACGCGATGCTGGTTTATTCGAGAATGTGTCCGTGCAGAGCATCGCCCTCCGCACGCTGGATACGCCCACGCCGACCGCGACAACAGTCGTCGTGACCGAAGTGCCAATTGCGACCAATACGCTGCTGCCCAATGTAACACCGCTCGGCACGTCGGAATTGAATGCCATTTTGAAACCATCTGCTACGTCGGGGACAGCCAAGCCAAGCCCGACACAGATCAACATTACCGATGAACCGCGTACAACGCTGGCTGTCTTCTCTATCGCGGTTGAAGTGAGATTGTCTACCTATGGTCGCGTCGCCAACTGACCTCCGCAAACGCCTGATGGCGTTGCTGCCGATCTTATTGTTGATGTTGATCATCGGCGGCAATCTGATGGTGGTTGCTAAAACCATCCTCCCCGCGTGGAAAGATTACGACGCGCTGCAAAACGAAGTGTCGATGGCGAGAACCGCCGTAGAGGACAAACTCTCGTCGCAAGATGGGCAGGAAGAACTCGATATTACGCGGCTGCGCGTGGACAACATGGCAACGCAAATGTACGACTCCGCCGCGCTGCTCTTGACCAAACAACAGCTAGATACCGTCCTCAGCCATATCTACGATTACGCCAACAAAAACAATGTCGCGATTGCTGACCTGCAACTGCAAGGCGATCCCGCTCTCATCGCTGCCAATGCAGGGAGCGCCAACCTCAGTACCTCGACCGCCTTTGAAACGCGGGTATTCAAATTGCAGGTGACGGGGCCAATGCGTCAGTTGATGAGCTTTGTGGTGGACGCGCGCGAACTTTCCGCCCTCGGCGTGGTGATCAGCGATTTCAGCATCAGTCCTGACGACAGCAGCTCGATTGCTGTCCAGCCGCTGACGTTAGCAATGACGCTTACTATGTATAGTTCGCCTCATGCCTCTGGCAACGCGCTCACCAATCTGCCGGAACCGGGGCAACCTGTACTTGTCCTCCCGACTGCCACCCTGACGCCCATTGCTACCAACACGCCCGATCCTAGTGTGACGCCGACGATCACCCCGACACCCTTACCACCGACGATGACGCCAAGCATGACGCCGACTTTTACGGCGACGGCGACGATCACGCCGACACCAACCAGCATGGTGACGGCGACAGAGCCAGTCCCCACAGCGACCCCGACGCTGCTCGGTCAGTGCTCACCCGTCGGCGGCGACATCATGGCGACCCTGATTTTCTCCAAGGTGCAAAAAGCGACCGGATTCTGCAACATCCAAGTGTGGCCGTTTGATCTCGATCAGGCGTACGATTTCGTGTTGGACATTGTGCGGCGGAGCGGTGACGCACACTATCGCATGGAACTGCGCGACAGCGAGAACAAGCTGATCTCAGCCACCGAGAGCAGCGCGGATGGGCGCGGCATTCTGGTCGCGCATACCGACAGCGGTCATTTCAACCTGAATATCATCCCGATTTCCTCCACGGGGCCGTGGGAATACAACGTCGCCATCTGGCAGGGGATGCCCGTCATCTCCCTCGCGTGGCGGCAGAGCAGTTTCAGCAGCCACACCAGCGTCGAGGGTCAGCAGAACGTCACGGCATGGCGCTATACGGTCAATAACGCCGTAGAAACCTATCAGGTCGATGTCAAGCGCACCGATGGCAATCTGGAATACAATCTTGTCGTGCTGGACGCCGACCGCAAGACCATCGCCTCTGCCCGCAGCATCGATGGCGCGGTCTCGATCACCATCACCTCGAAACGCGGCGTCTACTACACCGTCCTAACCGCCGTCGAAGGCACCAGCGGATCGTACAGCATCGGTCTGCTCCAATAACTCGAATTTTCTCGCGACGGTCGGCGTCAACTCGACGTTTGACCGTTGACAGCCGACTCCCTTAACCGTCGCATTGCGTGGATGACGAGTTTTCAGTATAGTTGCCCCTCGATAGATGTAACACGGATAGACGGAGTAACGTTGGATGCTGGTGCGGGCAATTCGGCTAACGGATAAGTTCGGGAATGCACTGCTGCGGATCGCGATCTGGCTCGGTGAGGTGCTGCTGCTTCAGTTGTATCGACTGCGCACCGCGTTTGCCGATCTGCTGGGGCTGGTGTGGTTCGCAGGGACGCAGCTCCGCGCCGGACGGATCGCACTGGAAACCAACCTCGAACGCCGCCGCCAGATCATGGCGCGCCGCGTCGCCGAAGTTGCCACGCGCACGGTTGTCCGCGAAGACCCGCTCAAGACGCAAAACCGCGCCCTCAGCATCTTCACGATGGTGTTGATGCTGACATTGATCGGCCTGATCGTGTGGTTTACCAGCAACGCGCCACGGCAGGAAAACACCCCTAAAGGTGGCGTGCCAATAGTGCTGGCGACCACGCCCGCGCCCACCCTCACGCCGACTATCAACCCGACGGCGACGCTCTCGACGCAAGCCTATCTAGCTGGCAGCGTGGTCTATTCGCAGCGCGAAAACGGGCAAGATCAACTGTGGGCATTCACGATTGGCAAGGGTGCGCCCGTCCGCTTGACCAACGTGGGAGATAACCGCAACCCCGTTTGGAGTCCCGATAGCACCAAGATCGCCTTCCAGAGTAACCGTGACGGCAACTGGGAACTCTACGTGCTCGACCTCACCACCGGACAGAGCCGCCGCCTGACGACCTCGCTGTTTTACAAGGGCGCGCCGACATGGAGTCCTGATGGCAAGTTCCTTGCCTACGAATCTTACGAGGGCGACAACCTCAACATCTGGATCGCGCCTACTGACGGCTCTTCGCAACCGCAGCAGTTAACCTTCAACCCCGCGCCGGATTTTTCGCCCGCGTGGTTCCCGGCGGGCTTGGGGCGCAAGATTGCCTACGTGAGCTTGCGCGACGGCAATGACGAGATTTACGTGATCGACTTGAACAGCGCCTCGGAAGTCGGTGCGCAGCGCGTCACCAACACGCCGACCATCGATGAGGATCATCCGGTGTGGAGTCCTGATGGCACGATGATCGCCTACAGCGGGCGTGTGGCGGGGCAGGATAATGTCTTCGTCAAAGTCGTAGATGATGTGAACGCTGAACCACGCCTGATCGGGCGCGGCATTGAGCCAACGTGGTCGCCGGACAGCAGCACGGTGATCTTTGTGCAATATGTGCCAGATGTCGGCGTGCCGCTGCTGGTCAGCGTGCCCGTGCGCAATACCGGAATCGCCGCCATCGCTGCCAACCCGACAGGCAAAACCCACCATCCAAGCTGGACACGGCAAGAATTGCCGCCCGCGCTCATCGCCAGCGGAGGACTCGCTGCGCCACAAACACCGCCGTTGTGTGTGGACACTTCTGATCCTGCGCAACCGGAACCGCCGATCTATTCGCTACGGCAGATTAGCGGTGTAGTCATCCCCAATGGAGCCACCCTCCTGTCTGACCGCGTCGATGAGTCATTCAATTCGCTGCGCCAGCTCGTCCAGCAGCGCACTGGCTACGACTTCCTCGGTCAGCTTTCTGACATGTACTGGGATCCCAGCCGCATCCCCGAACCCGGGCAAAGCCGCAACAACTGGCAATATACGGGGCGCGCCTTCTCGTTCGACCGCAACTTGATTTATAACGTGCCCTCGCCCATCGAGATCATGCGCGAGGATTTGGACACAGGCACCTATTGGCGCATCTACATCCGCGTCGCGCCGAACGCGCAACAGGGGCAGCTTGGCGAACCACTCAAGCAGCGTCCGTGGGACTTCACCGCCCGTTCTTCCGGCGACGCGGAAGCCTTCGAGCAAGGCGGTCTGCTCAAGCCTGCCGTGCCCTCCGGCTATTACGTCGATTTCACCGATCTGGCGGATGACTGCGGATGGGAGCGTGTGCCCTCAGAAAAACAGTGGCGTTCCAACTTCTCCAGCTTGCTGTACTGGCAGTTCGAGAAGCGCGACGGGTTGACGTGGGAACAAGCCATGCTAGAGGTCATGAGTCGGGCAGATTTCCAAGCCTTCTTGAACGGCCCTACGCCCGTCCCGACGCGCCGTGAGCAAGCCACCAACACACCGCTGCCACGCCGTTCCGCGACGCCTGTACCGCCAGCTTAAGGTACGCTGCACGGCTAGTTCGAACAGCGCGTCCAACCATACAGACCCGTGTTCATGGGTGAGGTGTTGGTGTCGAGCGGCAAATTGTGCTCGAAGATCGGGTTGCCGTCCGCGTCACTAACCACCAAGCGGAGCTGCGTTCCATCCAATTTGAGGTAGGCTAGTTTGTCTTGCGCAACAGGCAGCCAAGAAGCCATTTGTTGCGACGATGCCCCTAGATAGCGCGACCAACTGCCATCCAGCGCCGCAAGATACAGCCCCGAATCGACCACGATCCCGACGCGATCACCCGTCTGCGCGACGGAAGCCTGAATGGTGGCGAACGGCGGCAGGTTGGTCAGCAAGGCGCGTTGCTGCCCTGTGCGCAGATCGAGCAGCATGACTGACCACAACTGATCCCCCTCGTAGCGCCGATAAAACAGATAATTGCGGTTGCGGGTCATGGACAGAAACGTAGGCACATCCGTGACATCATGGGGCTGATCACTGTTTGCGGCTAACCACGCCAGATGCTGTACGTCGCCCTTCAGCCAGTCGATCACGATCCACGCCTCGTCGGTGTAGCTGTCGCGCAGGCGGAACGGCACAAAGCCGCCGCGTTGACTGAGCGCGTCCGCCCCCGTGATCAAGCGCGTTTGCTGGCCTGTTTGTGTATCGAGAATATCCACGTTCAAACTAGCGTCCTGCTGGCGGGTGGTGAGGATCAGATCGCGGCGGGCATTCGGGCGCTGTTCTGCGGGCGCGGAGGGGGTGGTTCCCCGCCGCCGCAGATCATCGATCTGCATGGCTTCGTTGAAGACTTCCGGTGCCCATTCCAGCGGAATACGCGTGGCGATGCTGTCCGTTTTGCCCGTCGCCGCCTCGTAAGCACGCAACCGTACCTCGGTCGGGATGCTGTCCGGCACATCCTCCAGAAAGTACCAGCGATCTCCATTGGCTGACCACAACCCCGCCCGCACCGTATAACCGGAATTCTCACTGATCCATTGCCCCCGCATACCCGTCGGTGCGTCGGACAGCAGCGTCCCTTCCGCCGTCACGAACTGGTACATTTTCGGGCCGAGACCAGCCGCACTATGCGCCACCGTGCGCCGATAGCCAACAACGGCGAGATGCGCGCCGGTGGGCGACCAGACCAACGTTTGCGCGTCCATGTTGGCGGCCAGCGTGACAAGATGCTGCGCTCCATCCGTGGCAGCATACAGCAGCACTTGCGACGGTGCGTCATCATGCTTAACGAGCAGGCCGAGCAGCGGCGCGACGGGTGACCACACCGCCGCTTCCATCGGCGCGGTGATGGGCAGTTTGATTTCACGCAGCGTTTGTGTATCCCAGATGGTGTAGCGCGTATTGCCCGCGTTGGTTTGCGTCACCAGATAGCGGTTATCGGCTGACCATGCGAGGGGCTGCTCCAGTTTGCCTTTCATGGTGTTGGGATGCAGTGTGCGCGGGTTGCTGCCATCTTCGTTGATCAGCCTGATCGTATCGTTGCCGATGGCATCTTCCCAGAACAGGCTGACTTGTGTCCAATCGGGCGACCATAACGGATTGAGCGGTTGTATGTCGGGGCTGCTGACGTAAGTGACCCACTGCGTCGATATGCCCGCCGTGATGGGGACGATGTCGCGGGTATCGACGCTCCCATTCGCTGCCATTGCGCCGAGGCCAATTTGATATTGCGGAGGCAGCAAGGCGGCATGTTCGGCTTGCGTATACGGCTGAAGCCGACTCAACATGCGGACGCGCGGCGTGGTGCTGACCGTCGTCCACATGAATTCGTGCCGCATCAGCGCCATGAAGCCAGTGCCGCCATCGACCATGTACATTTGAAGCGGCGAACCCATTTGTGGAAAGGTCGCCAAGTACAAACAGGCAAATTCATCTGTTGACGGGTGTGGCAAGACGAAGGCCGCCATCAGCAGACTGATGATTGTGACACTTAGCCCTGCCATCCGGATTATCCACCGCATCCCTGCCCCTCACCCCTATCGCGTTTATTCCGAACAGTTCGTCCAGCGGTACAAGTATAATCCTTGAAACTGCTGTGTGAGCCTGATACTGGTGGTCAGCTCGCGGACTTGTTCGCCGTCGCGGTTGACGATGACGATCTTGAAGCGCCCGTTATCGAGATGCATGTAGGCTAACTGGCTGCCATCCGGTGACCATACCGGATCGGAAAGAATTTGCGTGGCTAACAACTTGCTAAACGAGCCATCAAGCGCGCTCAGGTACAGATCAGATGGGCCAGTTAACACGTTGGTCACCGCAAAGGCAGCGCGATCCGTGTCCTCGCCAACGAGTGTGTTGAAGCGGTCGGCAAACGTCAGCGCTTTCAGCAAAACGATCTGCTTGCCGGAGTCGAGGTCGATCTTGCCGATGCTGGACTGGTTATCGCGCTTCAAGCGGAACAACAGCGTCGGCTGCTGGAACGCCCCACCACTGGAAAGCTCGAACAGATCAGCGTTAATGGGCAGTTCATGATAGTTGGAGCCGTCCACGGCTGACCAGACGTAGCTAGTTTGGCTGCCGCGCTTGACTATCGCGTTAAAAAATAACAATGGAGACGAATTCGGTCTATAGATGGCGAACCGGAGTCCGGAAGTCTCGGTGATGATCTCCCCGTTCGGTGTGGTCAACCGATCCACACGCGTCAGGACGCGAGTCCGCTTGAGCGTTTCCGTGTCCATCAGATCGACGTTGAAGCGACCATCATCCGCGACTGTGACCAAGATGAGATCACGGCGCGAGGCTGGCGGTGGCGAACCGAATTGTTCCTCGTATCGGGGAATGTCATTGAATACTTCTGCCCACCACGCTGGCGATAGCTGATCTTCGAGCAGCGTGACTGCCGCCGAATCGCCCGCGACGCTGACCAGACTGAGCACCGTGCTAGATCGGATCATGGCGGTGCCACTTTCGGTCAGATACAGCCACTTTTTCCCGTCAATCGACCAGATGCCGAGCCGTGTGATGTTGGTATCGTTGACTTGCGATTGGTAGAGGCCCTGTAAAACGTCCGTTTTCAGAGTACCATCGGCGGAAAACAGCACGTAGCCACGGTAATCACGCTGGCTAACCTGCCCATTGCTGTTGAAGATGTAGGTGCCGATCAGCGCGCCGAGTTCACCCGTCGGTGACCAAACAATTTCCTGCACGTAGAATTGCGGTGGCAGATCGACTAGGCGCGTGGTGCCGTCAGCAGGCGTGTACAGCACCAATTGCAGCGGCGTAACCAATGGCGCTTGCTTGGAGAGCGTCCCCGTCGCGGAACGGATGGCGGCGATCTGGGCGTGCGTGGGCGACCATGCGGCGGTCTGCCAGTTCACGAGGCCATCAGAGAGCAGTTCGGCGGGCAGCGAGACAGATTTCAACGTCTGCACATTGAGCACGGCGTATGGCTTGAAGCGCTCGGCACGTTGGGTACGCATCAGGATGTAGCGCCCATCGGCTGACCACGCGAGAGGGTCATTCAGGCCAACAGACGGATCAAGCGGGATGATGCGGCGATTGCTCCCATCTTCGTTGACCAAAGTGAGAAAAGGGTGTTGCTCCGAATCCATCCAGCGGAATGCGATTTGACCGGGCGTGACGATCAGATCATTTGCGATGATCTGATAGAGCATCGCGGCGGAATATCGCGTTGTTGTAAGTGGCAGTACCATGCCTTTTTGCAGCATTGTGTAGGAATAACGGGTGGGCAATCTTGAATCGGTGCTAATCGTCGCGAGATCATAAGTCATGTATGCTGACGCTAACGCCTTGTTATAGCCTATTTCGCCCTGCCGTGCGATGATGCTGAACCGCTCATTACTGTACAAATACTGCCAATCGATGTGCCCGCGATCATCAAGCGACATGCCTGTGTAGGCATCAATCACGCCGAAGATCGGCGCGGGAAGATCGGCGGCATAATATTGAAAACATGCCTCCGCGTCACTGACCCTCCCCGCAATGGTGATTCCACCGAGCGTGAGATGAAAGAATAGCAGTGTTATCCCGGTCAGCAGCAGTAATCGGCGCATCATCCCTCCTCGTCCAATCTGCTCGATCTTACATCATCCGCTGAAATGGGCAGTTCAACGCGGGTGAGAAGTCGCTTAACATGGGCGAGTGTCGTATGATCGTGGAGTCGATGTTTCCTGCTAGGAGCCGCATGTCTACTTTGTCTACTGCTCGGTCTACTACCCGCCCAACGCCGTTAAGTCTCGTGCAACGCGGCTTGCTGATGCTGATTGTGTTCATCGCCGTGATCTCGTCGCCGCGCGTGATGCTGCTGGAAGTGCAGCCGTTAGCCAATGTGCCGCTGGAATTCCGCGCGGTGACGGTGGCGCTGCCCGATTTCGTGCTGATCCTGCTGCTGCTGGCGACAGCGCTGCGGCTGGTCATCGAATCGAATTACGCCGAGCGCCTCTTAAAAACGGCGCGGAGGCTGCTCCGGCACGGCCTATTCTTCTGGATCGCGCTGCTGGTATGGATGGGCATCAGTTCTGCGTGGTCGCCAGCCGCGATCATGACGCGCTTCGTCACCGTTCACGCGCTCGGCGGGTTGCTGATGGCGCTCGTGCTGGCAGATTTGATGCGGCATGAGGGCGCTCACGGGTTGTTGTGGGGAGTGATTATCTCCGCTGCTATCCAAGCCGTGATCGGCGTGGCGCAATCCCTGAACGGCGATCCGTTGGGCTTGGGCGCGTTGGGCGAACTACCGCGTTTCAGCTACGACACGGATCGCTTTTTCCGCGCGGCGGGGCTGTCGCAGCATCCGAATTATCTGGGCGGTTATCTGATGGTCAGCCTGTTCGCCTGCTTGCTGATCACGTGGCAAAACTGGACGCGTCCGCGCTGGAGATGGCTTGGCATGGGGCTGGCGACGGTGTGTGCGGTCGGTCTGATCGCCACGCTATCACGCAGCGCGCTCATCGGGACGGGCGTAGGGCTGCTGCCGCTTGTGATCGTGTTGCTACGTGCGCTGGATGCCAAACGCCGACGCTTGATCCTCGGCGGGTTGGCTGCGCTGACGGTGATCGCGATGGCGCTGGTGCTGATTGCGACGCGCGGCGATGTGGTAACGCGGTTTTTCACGGCGCGGGAATTCTTCTTCAACGACTCTTGGCGCGAAATCCAGCGCAATCCGATCCTTGGCACGGGCGCGGGAGCGCTGATGATCACCATCGATACGCATGGCTCCGATCTCATCGATGTGTTGCCCGTGCATAACGTGTATTTGTACGTGTGGGCGGAAGCGGGCATCATCGGGCTGGCGCTGTTCGGGCTGGCGTGCGCATCGATCCTGTGGCTGATCAGGCGGAATCCGGCGTTGATCTGGGGCTGCGCTTTCCTCGCCGTATGCGTAACCATGCTGTTCGATAACTACTGGTGGGCGATCCACCCATTCCAGATCGTGTTTTTCTGGGTCGTAGGCTACTGGTGGGGCGCTCTAGAAGCGGAAAATGGGAAAGCTCCCTCCGCGTGATGCAAAGGGAGCTGATGAGGTAAAACTAAGGAATGTACAGCGCCTGACCAGCGTAGATCATGTTCAGGTTGAGGATGCCATTGGCCTCCGCAATGTCGTACACATCGCGGTTGAACTTGGCAGCGATCAGGAACATGTTGTCACCGGGCTGGACGATGTAGACGCGCCCTGTCTTGCCGGGGGTCGTGCGTTTGGTCGGCTTCGGCTTGGTGATCACCGTTTGCGCACGCGGGATATTGAGCAACTGCCCTACGTAAATCAGGTTCGGGTTGGTGATCCCGTTGGCGTTCATGATGGCTTGCGGCGTGGTGCGGAAGCGCTGCGCGATACTGCCTAGCGTATCGCCCTTCTTGACCACGTACTGTACCAAGGTCACGGTCGTGGTGATGGTCGTGCCCGGTGGGTAGGTGGTGATGATTGGTGTATAGCCCGGATTAGTGGGCGTGTTGGGATACGGGTTTGCGGGTGGCGGCTGATACGGCGGTTGCCCCCCCGGCAGCGGCGCGGGCAGCACGAGCACTTGACCGACGAAGACACGGTTAACGTCATAGATGCCATTGATGGTGGCGAGTTCGCTGACACTGACATTAAACCGCGCTGCAATACTGAACAGCGTGTCGCCCGGTTGGACGACGTAGGTGCCGTTGCCCTGTGCTTCCACAGGCTGGGCGACCACGCCGAGCAACAATACAGCGATCAACACCCCAAGATGAATAATTTTGCGCATCGTTAGCGTTCCTATGTGCAGACGATCCTGCGCTTATTATATGCACAACCTTGGATTTTTGGGCAAATCGCCATATTCCAAACCCGTCTCTGTGGAAAACAATGCGTAGGGGAGTCGCTGGTTGGGCAAGCCCACGGATGTGATTGTGCGGACGCGTGATAGACTCAACGATCACAGGTAAGCACACAACGGGACACCATGAAACCAATTGCCGAGCAAACGATCCTGATCACGGGCGCGACGGATGGCTTGGGGAAACAAACCGCGCTGGAATTGGCAAAACAGGGCGCTACGATTTTGCTGCATGGGCGCGATCCGCAGCGGCTGGACAACACGCGACAGGAGCTTCAAGCAGCGACGGGCAGCACTCGCCTCGAACCCTATCTAGCCGATTTCTCCTCGCTAGATGCCGTCCACGCTTTAGCCGAGACGATTCAGGCACGCCATCCACAGATCGACACGCTGATCAACAATGCCGCCCTTGGCCCCGGTGCGCCAGACTCCACGCGGGAACTGAGTCAGGATGGCTACGAGTTGCGTTTTGCCGTCAACTATCTCGCGTCGTATCTGCTCACCTACTTACTGCTGCCGTGCCTGCGCCACACCCCGCCGAGCCGGATCATCAATGTGGGGTCAATCGGGCAGTATCCGCTCGATTTTGACGACATCATGCTAGAGCGTCACTACACGCCGCTAAATGCCTATCGTCAGACCAAGTTGGCGCTGGTGATGTTCACGTTTGATCTCGCGGACATGCTGAAAGACGACGACATCACGGTCAACTGCGTGCATCCGGCCTCGCTGATGAACACCAAGATGGTAGTCGAAGGCTTCGGACGGACGATGAGCACGGTTGCCGATGGCGTGGCCTCGCTGCTGTACCTGATCACCTCGCCTGCGCTGGATGGCATTACTGGCAAGTTCTTCGACCATCAGCAGGAAGCCCGCGCCAACGAGCAGGCTTACGATCCAGTGGCACGCCGCCAACTGCACCTGTTGAGCGAACAATTGACGATGCGCAGCCGCGCATAACGGGTAAAGATCAGCCAGTCAGCGGTCATCAAAACCACTGACTGGCTACCATGCTAACTACTGGATTTCGAAGGTGCCGCTGATGGCAGTCTGCGGGAAGCCAGCCAATTCGATCTGCACGTAGTACACGCCGCTCGGCAAGCCATACGTGTAATCGTAGATTGAGATGTTGTTGATGCGCCCCGTGCCGGACGGGAACCATTCCTGACGCTCCAACCACAACACACCATTACGATACCAGCGGCGGATCACCGTCGTTTCCGTGCCGATGTTGGTGTAGTCCCAGCGGGCGAAGACTTGCAGCGTCCCACGTGGGAACGTGAAAGTCGGCAGACCATCCGGCATGGTGCTGAAGGTCAGGTTGTTGAAGCGCATTTCACCAGTGCCGGGGTTCGGGGGCACGATGCCGCCGTTGCCGATGGTGAAGCCCGTCTCGATGCGCACCGCTGGATTATCGCGCAGGTAGATCACCAGCCGATATTGACCCTGACTGAGACCGAACTGGTAATCGTACAGCGAAATATGCGTCAGGCGTCCGCTGTTGCCCCAATAGCTGCTCCACGCTTCCTCGCGGACGTTGAACAGCACGCCGTTCAGGTACCACTCGCGGCGCATCACGGAGCCAACGGGGATGTTGGCGTAATTCCAGCGCGCGCTGACCATCTGCGTGCCAGCGGGGAAGTTGACCACAGGCGCACCCGCCGCGCTCGTGCTCATGGTCAGATCGCTGAAGCCGGATTGCGGGCTAGGCGGCACGATCGTGGACGGATAGGCTGCGATCACGAAGTCACCGATGACCTGCGCGGCGGGGTAGGCTTGGCGCGGCTCAAGGTAGGCGACCATGTGGTAATAACCGGGCGTCAGGCCGTTCTGGAAGTCGTAGATCGAGATCACGTTGAAGTTGATGTTGGAAATACCCCACGTGTAATTCCACGCCTCATCGCGCTTGAGGAACAACTGACCGTTGAGATACCACTCACGCACCAAACGGGTATCCTGCGGGACGTTTTCGAACGCCCACCGTGCGTACACTTGCTGCGTTCCCGGCGGAAAATACGAGACCGCTGCGCCGTTGGGATCGGTACTGAACGTCAGGTTGTAGAACTGCGTGCCGATATTCATCCCCGCGAAACTGCTGACATCCGTCGATGGCGTGGGCGTGAACTCTTGCATCTTAGCGGTCTGCATGGCGGGCGGGAAGGCGAACATTGCCACGCCCATCAGCAGCGTGATCGCCGCGAACAGGGTGCCACTTACGAGAGATTTTCTAGAGACTGTAGACATGCCGATACTCCTTTGCGCCGATGCAGAAATAACAGATGAAGGGTGCTTGCGCGCATCGTGTCGCATTCTTATGACTCAATAGACACAATTCTCAGGGACGGGTTCCCAGATTTCACTAAAAAAGGATTGAAAAACTCGTAAAACCTCAGAAAAACCTGTAAAAGCGGTGTATAGTCGTGGCTAGATACCATGCTCTCACACGGAAGGCGTCTTCATGCCCGCTACCCTCATCACCAGCGCCGCTGGCTACGGCAAAACCCGCGAAGTTATCCGACGCATCAAGAGCCTGAAGCGGCGCAATCCCTTCGATCCCGTGTGGGTGCTGCTCCCAACCGACTTGCAGATCAACGCCTTCCGCACGCGCCTGATGGCGGAAGCCAACGAAGATACGCTGTTCGGGTTGGAATTTTTCGACTTCTATTCGCTGAACGCGCGTCTGCTGGAAGTCCTCGGCAAGCCGCAGCGCCGCGCGCAGGACGCCACGCGTTTCCGCATCCTCCGCAGCGTGATCGAGGAACAGCGTGAGCATTTGCAGCACTTCACCGACATCGCGGATACGCCGGGGTTTGTGCAGTTAGTGGCGAACTTCACGCTAGAACTCAAGCAAGCCCTGATCCAGCCGGAACAGTTCGTGGACATGGTGCGCACCGAAAAGGACAGCGATCTCTCGATCATCTACTTTGCTTACCAAGATTTTCTGCGCCAGCAAAATATCGTGGATCGGGAGGGCGAAGGCTGGCTGGCCTTGGCGTTGTTGGAAGCCGACACCATCACCAAACTGCCGATCCGCATGTTGGTGGTCGATGGCTACGACCAGTTCAGCACGGTGCAAACGCGCCTGCTCAACCATCTGGCGGATCGCGTGCCAGACACCATCTTGACGATGACCTACGAACCACATCGCGCCGAAACCGCCCACCGCCGTTTTGCGCAAACGCTCGCCCGCCTTCTGAAAACGGAGCAGGATCAACGCCGCTGGCAGCGTGTCGAGGCGCAGTCCGTGCCCGAACAGCAGCGCGATCCGGCCTTGGAGCATCTTTCCGCCAACATTTTTCAGGCCAAGACGCAGCCCGCCGATGCCAGCCACGCCGTCCGCCTGATCGAAGCGCCAAATCGCCGCCGCGAAGTCCAAACCGTGCTGCGTGAGATCAAAGGCTTACTGCTGACAGGCACGCCCGCCGACCAGATCGCCATCGTCGCCCGCGATCTGACCGAATATACGCCCTATTTTCTGGAAAACGCCACCACCTATGGCGTCCCGCTGTTCTTCAGTCGCGGGCTGCCACTGCGCGAAAATCCTGCCGTCGCCGCTTTCCTCGCGCTGATCGATCTCGCGCATAACCAGTTCCGCCGCCGCGAGGTCATGGACGCCTTGCACAGCCCCTATCTGCTCCCGCCCGACTTCACACTGGCGCAGATCGACGCGCTGGAACGGCTGACGCGCCGTTATGCAGTGGTACGTTGGGAGCGATCGTGGCTAGAAGCCATCGCGATGGCGGGCAGTGCGCCGACCAATGATGACGACGAACCGCTGACCGAGGAGCAGATCGCGGCGAATCAAGCGCAGATGGCAACTCTGAGCGCGAGTCTGGAAGCCTTTTTCGCGCGTGTTACGCCGCCACGACGCGGCACCGCGCGCCAGCTCATCGCGTGGCTGGAAGGTCTGATCGGCGTGGATGCGCAAGCCGAGGAAGAACCATCGCCCACGGACAGCAGTTTTAGCATCATCAACCAGATTCGCGCAGGTACGGAACCGCCGCTGGTCGGGCGCGATCTGGCGGCGATCAAGTGTCTGAAATCGGTGTTCGTGGAGCTGATGATGGCGGCGGAATTGGTCAACCCCGGCATGGTCTTCAAGTGGGATGAGTTCCGGCGCGATCTGCTGATCGCCATCGATCAGGCCACTATCGATCCGCCGCGCAGCACCAATCGCTTCGGGCGCGTGCTGCTGACTACGATTTACGCGGTGCGCGGCTTGGCGCATGATCATCTCTTTGTGCTCGGCCTCTCAGAAGGCGAATTTCCCGCCGCCACACCCGAAGATGCCTTGTATCTCGATACCGAACGCCAGCAGTTGAACGCGCAGGGCATCGATCTCGCCACGCGCGCCGAAGCCGCCGACGAGAGCAGCCTCTTCTACGAACTGGTCAGCCTCGCACGGCAGCGGCTGATGCTTACGCGCCCGTACATCGATGATAACGGCGCGGAATGGCCTGCCTCCCCGTACTGGCGGGCAGTGCGCGAAACCGTCCTGACGAGCACGCAGCGACTGCCGATTGCGCAGCGCCCATCGCTGGACGAAGCCGCCTATCCCGCCGAAGTGATGACAGCAGTAGCAGACATGTTGAACGATCCTGACGGCAAGCATGAGGGCATCCTCGCCGCGCATGGCTGGCTGATGGGCAAACCATCGCTGCGGGCGGCATGGAATAACGCGCGGATCGGGCGTGGGATCGAGCATCGGCGGCTGGCGGCGGATATTCCCCACGATCACTACACGGGGCGGCTGCATGATCCGCGTTTGATCGAGCAAGTAGCGCGCGAACTAGGCGGTAATCGCCGCTGGAGCGCCAGCCAGCTCAACGAATACGGGATTTGCCCCTATCGCTTCTTCGCCAAACGGTTGCTCAGGCTGGAAGCGCTCAAAGAGCCAGACGAAGGCATGGACGCGCTGCAATACGGCTCGATGATCCATGAAATCCTCGAATTCACCTACCGCCAGATCGGGGAGGAATCTCTCAGCATCACGCCAGCGAACCGTGACCGCGCCGTAGACATCCTGAACGCCGTGATGGACGATTTGCTAGGACGCGCACCCGGTCGTTATGGCTTCCGCGCGACACGGCTGTGGGCGCATGAGCAGTTGGAGATTCGCCGCCGCCTGACGGAACTGCTCAACGTCGATTTCAGCGACAAGAGTCCGCTAACGAAATTGGTGAAAGGCACGCGCTACACGCGCCATCACGAGGTCAGCTTCGGCGGCGAACGCGAAGATGGCACCTCCACCGAAGTCGTGATCGACGGCGAAGCAGGCCCCATCCGCATCTACGGCGTGATCGACCGTGTCGATCAGGTGGGCGATCAACTGCTGGTGGTGGACTACAAAACTGGCTCGAAGAAGATTCCGCATGACGAGATGACGTCAGGCCGCAATGTACAAATGCTCGTGTATCTACGGGCGGCGCAGCAGTTGTTCCCCGATGCGCACGTGCTCGGCGGGGCGTTCTGGCATCTGCGCAAGCGTGAATTGAGCGGCCTGACCAACGTCAGCGAGCATACAAGCGTGATCGATCAGGCGGTGGCGAACCTGCATCAGCGCGTGGTGGCGGGGCGGGCGGGCGATTTCGTGAATGTGCCTTCCAAGATGGATGGACACAAGTGCTCGGCGCACTGCGAATTTCACCAGCTCTGCCGCATGAACGAGGCCAGCGCGCGAAAGGGATGACCCGCATTGGCAGAATCGAGGGGACATCATCGGACACCCTTGACGTAACTCAAATGTTCGTTTAGAATAATCGAAGTTGGAAAACACACTTACGATAACTGAATCTTGCCGAACTGGGCTGAACAGGTTGTCTGATTAACTACATGATGTTCAAGTGATCCCGCCTAATCCAACTGCGGAATTGGTAACTGATCATATGTGATCGGTTTGGCTGCTCAATTTCCGATCATAAAACCGATCATATGCAGTTTTGGGACTGGTTTTCCGATCATTCCCTGAGCAGAAAAATGATCAACCCGATCATGCTTATGGGCAGTTATGATCAGTTTAATGATCGGAATCAAACTGCCTGCTTGTCACTGCGTAAGCTGACTTACTGATTTACATCCGGCGTGTGAGAATTTGGGTCGGCTGCCTACCGACCCTACTCCCCCCTCCTCATCTTCTTCACGCTCTTTCAAAAGCGTCGGAGCATGAATTACGGCGCGGAGGGGGAATCGCGTGGTGCGGAATTAGGTGGTCTTTGCTGGAAGCCGTACTACTTCTTGGTCGCTTTCTTCGCGGCTGGTTTGGCAGCGGGCTTGGACGTGGCCTTCGGCGCGCGTTTCGGAGCAAGTTTCGGCGTCGGGATGTCACCCGCTAGAATACTGTCGATGCGAGCCTGTATCTCCGCTGACAGCGTAACATCAGCAGCCTTGGCGTTGTCATCGATCTGCGGAACCCGCGTCGCGCCGATGATTGCGCTGCTGACTCCGGGCTGCCGCAGTACCCACGCCAGCGCCAATTGCGAACGCGTGATGTCCAATTCATCGGCAATCGCTTTCAACGCCTTGACTTTGGTGACGTTGGTTTCATTGATGAACCGCTCTTTCGCCCAGCCTTCGCGCGCGAACCGCGAGTCGCTCGGCACGCCGTCATCATATTTGCCCGTCAACATGCCTTGTGCCAGCGGCGAAAACACCGCCAAGCCGATCCCACCGGGTACGGTGATGGGCAGCACGTCCTTCTCGACGGGATCGCGGTAGAGCATCGAATACTGCGGCTGTTCGGTCTTAGGCGGGTTCAGGTTGTACTTCTCACACAGGTCAAGCGCCTGTTTGATCTGCCCGCCGCGCCATTCCGAAGTGCCCCAGTACAAAATCTTGCCGCGCTTGATCAGGTCATCCATCGTGCGGATCGTCTCGATCAGCGGCGTTTCGGAGTCGGGACGGTGGCAGAAATAGATGTCAACGTAATCTGTGCCGATGCGTGCGAGGCTCTTATCGATACTCTCGGTGATGTGCTTGCGCGATAGGCCGCGATCATTCACATCATCGCTCATTTGCCCGAACACTTTGGTGGAGATCACTAGCGTATGGCGCGGGAACGAGCGCAGCACCGCGCCCATTTGCTTTTCCGCCTCGCCGCGTCCGTAGACATCCGCGATGTCGAAAAAGTTGATGCCGTTTTCGTAGGCACGGATCACCACGCGCCGCGCTTCATCTGCCGCGACTTTGCCCTCGCCATAGTTGATCCAGCCGCCGAGCGAAATCACGCTGACCTTCATGCCAGCATCCCCAAGCCGTCGGTATTGCATATAAACCCCTTTTTTGAAATGGTGATAAAGAAAAGTCGCGAAGCAACCTATGGAAGCTATTGTAGCGCCGTCCGCTCGTTTTTTACCCGTAATACAAATTCCGGGAGATCGGCACATGAGTTGACTTCCCCTGACCTCTCCCGCAGGGTTCTACATGCCGACAGTGGCAAGGGAGTGCAGCCCGCCGATGAAGCGAACGGGCTGAAAGCAAGGGCAGCACGGGGGATGGCGCGCGCTGGATCGGGGAGATCGCGCTACTAGGCTTGTTATCGAGTCCCCTCGCTATCTTCATCCAACATCGATTGCGCGTACATGGTTAACGTATAGTGCATTTGAAATCGTTGGCTGCCCATCGGTTCAAGTAACCCCCTCCCAACCAGCATTCTCACGATAGGAACTGGATCCTCAACGTCCCAAACTGCTTTCATGGCGGGAATATCAAAGGTAGCGGGTTTTGACGCAAACGCACCAAGGTAGGCAAAAGCAGCTTGCGCTTCAGGGGATAAGGTGCTGACACTGCGCTCAAAAAGCAAGGCTATCGTCGGGTTTGTGCCCGTCGCCTCATCGATACTTCCCGCTTGCCCGCTCATCAACCGTTTGCTGTGTTTATCTTGAAGTTCATCGATAAGCTGATGAACATCGAAGCCGAGGCCATGTTCCTGCTCTATCAAACTACCCGCCACGCGTAGCGCGAGGGGAAGCCCTTCTAAAGTATCAGCGAGCGCTGCAAATTCAGTCTTGTACTGCCTTGAGGTCTGCGGCGCGATATAGCCTAACAATTCCAACGATTTTTCCTGACTGAGGGTAGGCAATACATAAATTTCCTCCGGGACACCTGCCAGCTTATTGGCAACCTCAGTCAAGCGTGTGGTCATCAAGAACGTAGTATGCGCTGTCGCCAATGCCTTAAAATGTAACCCATCCGTCTCATTCCAAATATCATCAACGACCAGCAACACTTTTCGGGCGCTTAGAACGTTGCGCAGCAGCGTAACGACCTCGTTCAGTTCATTTACCTGTTCGATATGGAATGCATTCAACTGCCTCGCCCATTTCTTCATGGCAGTTAGCACGCTGCCTTGAAAGCCGAGACTTGTCCACAGAATTCCATCCGGAAACGCAGCCTTAATTTTGGGATCGTGAACGATCCGATTGATAAAGGTGGTTTTGCCCACACCGGGATACCCACGAACTATAGTGAAGGGGACACGCTTCTGGTGGGCATTTAGTCCGAGTTTATCGTAAACCGCTTTTACATTATCCTCGCGCCCAATAAATAGCTGAGGATACAAAGGGACAAAAAAATCGCCTGAATTATCCTTATTTGGTGCCAATTTTTGCTCTTGTTGATACATTTCCCATGCCTTGTCAAATTCAGCTTCGGGAAATATATCTTTCAGCAATGCAAAATCTTTTAACTGCATTCCTGTGAGATCGAAAAGTTGGATCGCGTCTCTTGCAGTGCAGCGGTTATCGATAGAGATGTTGTCTACGAATGCATGAACGAGGGCAAGCATTTCTTTAAGCTCGTAGTCGCTTTCAATATCTGGTCTGGCGCGGAACTTACTAAACTTGCCTTCTGTATAGATATCATCGAGTCTGATGCTCATAACGTCCAGAATGTAGTTGTAGCTTACATCAGAGCGTATCTTGATGCGGTTCACGAGATCGATCAACGTTTGCTTACGCTGTTTAGAGATTTCTGATTGTGGCATGTAAATTCTGTCTCCTTGACGAGCGTCAAGTGGATTGCGCTGCTGGGCTTCACAATACTTTGGACTAGTGTTTATGCTAACGACTGTACCGATTTTTGAAAGGGAGACAATCTACACAACACATAAAGTATCACTTTTGCTTAGAAAATATTTGCCCTATTATGACATAATCTGATAGACAAGAGAATTAGGAAATGTTACCAACTCTGTCTATAGTCTATCGCCGCTATGCGACATGTTACTTCGTGATCTTGTACTGTAGATTCTCTGGATGAGGAGCGCCCCGAAATTGGCGGTTCACGGGCATCCAAAACCGATCCCTGCCATCACGAGTTTCTGGATACCCGCCGCGATCCGAGCTTGAAGAGGAGGAATAATGTTTTCTTACTATGAAGTCATTCATCGGCATATTGTGCATTATGCGCAGGTTGCCGAGCAACTTGAACGTGACAGCACTAGCGCTGACTTCGAAGTGCGTTACTGGCTTGACCGCGATCAATTTGCGTTGGCAAACAAGCGGGTGATGCAACGACTAGAATCGTATATAGGCGAGCCGCAGCTCCTGACGAAAACATTCTCCATCACCACGTATCGCCTCTACAATTTGGCCTTCAACATATTGACTGTATCATCCGCGAAACACACCATCGCCTCGTTACTTCAAAAAATAGGGGGCGTCGCGCCGGAATAAATGATGTAATTGCCAAGCGTCTTGCGGGTAGACACCTGTTCACCATTATCTTCAGGCGTGATTCATCCCGCGAAAAGTCGAGCCTTAGCGCATCAAAAGCAAGAGGCTACTGAGAAGACGGGACTTGAAGTCGGTGTCGAGGATTGCCTCGACACTATGATCGCAAGAGGTAGCGGAGGATAGTTATTTCTGCGCTTCGGCACCGACGAGATTAGCGCCTTCCAGCGGCAAGCTGATGAAAAAGGTGCTGCCTTTGCCCTCTTCGCTTTCGACCCACGCGCTGCCGCCATGGCGAGATGCGACGGCTTTGACGATGTAGAGGCCGAGACCGCTGCCTTTGACCTGAAAATGCTCACGGCGGCGGATGCGTTGGAATTGGGCGAACAGCTTCTTCTGATTTTCGGGGCTGATGCCGTAGCCAGTGTCTTTGACGCTCAAAACGAGCGTATTGTTGTCTTTGTTGGTTTTGGCGGCGACGGTGATGGTGCCGTTTTCGGGTGTGTACTTGATGGCGTTATCGACCAAATTTTGCAGCGCACGGCGCAGCATGGTCTCGTCCAGCGCCAAGATGGGCAGGTGCTGATCCACGTCGGAAATCAACTTTTGTCCCTTCTTTTCCGCCGCAGAGACATGATTGCTGACGACTTCGCTGACCATATGCACGACATCGCACGGTTCGCGGTGCAAGCGGTAGTTGCCATCGGGATCAAGCTTGCGGATGTCCAGCACTTTTTCGACCAGATCGGCCATTTGCCCGACGCCACCGATGATCTTGTCCTGATAGCCCTTTTGCTTCTCATTCAGCGTGCCGACCATCGAGATCATGCTGGCAAAGCCCTGCATATAAGTTAATGGTGAACGCAGATCGTGCGCCAAGGTGCCCACAAAGGTGCGCAGATTCTGGCTCTGCTCCTTGTGTGCGCTGATGTCATGGAAAATCAACAAATGGCCGTTAGGCAACCCGCCCACATCCAAGACGGGCGAGAGCCGAGAAGCGAAGGTCATCCCTGCTTCGGTCGTCCATTCCACCAAGGAAGCGGTCTCTGTGCCATTCAACGCCTGACTGAGCGCAGGCGAGACGAAGATTTCCTCCACCGAGCGACCGAGCACATCTTCTGCCGTGATTGCGAAAGCCTGCTCCGCAGCGGGGTTAAATAGCACAATGGCTCGTTGTTTGTCAATCACAACGATGGGATCAAGACTGCTGTTCAGAATAGCGGCTTCGCTTGTTTGAAGTGCCATGAGGCTCTCGTGTTTCGTTTCCATGACTAAAATCTCTCTTGCCGCTGCAACTGCCGCTTTTCAGCTATTGCCATTCACCATGATCGACTTGGTAACAGCGACTCGACCAATAAACACATAATTATATACCATGTTTTAAGATGACGAGGTCAAAGATTCCTATAAATTTGGTAGGAAGACGGTTATAATCGCTGTAATCTATTACCTACAATCGACTGATTAGAAGAACGGGATGCGGAAAATCGCACCGAACAAGGCAAGGATAATGCGCGTCCCTAGCCACCCTCCGCCTACGGTAATCAAAGCAGCCAGATTGATCGTTTTATCATCCAGCTCATAGCGATGCAGCCACTCTTTGTTGAGTAGGTAGCCGACGAACGCCGCCAAACCGAGCGAGATCAGCAGCGCGAAAATGCCTAATCCCCCATTGTGCGTGATCCCGATGAGAACGTGTAAAACGAGCCGGAAGATGGCTTCGATGCTGATGGCGGCAAGGATAGCGCTGCCGTAGCTGCCCAGATGGGCGTTCACGGTGATGCGTGAGTTTTGACGTTCCAATAGGACTTGCCCACTGTACGCGCCGACGAGCACTCCCGACAAAACCGCCGCCATGCCAAGTATCGAGGCGAAGATCGGGGTCACGATCACCCCACCGAGGCCGATAAAACCGATTTCCAAGATGCCGCGGATGAAGCGACCGACGAATTCAGAGGATCCGAAGACAAACGCGGCGGAGAGGACAGGCAACAATGCATCCCATAAGGATACCGATTGAATGCCTTCTTGTTCGGGTACCAAGGTGTTGGTGAATAACTGCCGGATCGAGGTGCCGCCCATGCGCAGGAATTTTGACGCTAACCCACGCAAGGTAATGAAGGGGGGCGCACCATCGATCTTGAAGGGCACCCTGAACGGTCGAGTGGTCAGCGCGACAGCCCCCTTCGCGATCCGCACGGCAAGATTTTCCTTCGGCTCTGTGGGTTGCGGCGGTGGTTCAGGCTTGGGCGGTTCGGTGATCGGCAGGGCTGACCCTGCGATGGTGAACGTCTCGCTCGATTCGGTCAGCGTGCCGGGAGGGAGATCGCTCGGCTTTGGTGCGGCGGGCGACGCGGCTTTAGGCGGTTCCGGCTTCGGTTGAGGCGTGAGCGCCTTCAACTTAGCCAGCTCAATTTTGGCTTTTTCGTTGTCGGGATTTAACTTCAGTACCCGTTCGAACGCTTGACGCTTACGCTGTGGATCATCCAAGGCAGCACCAAGGTACAGCCATACCATCTCATTGTCGCGATTTTCTTTGGCGGCTTCCGCGAGCAAACTAACGGCTTGCTCACGGTCGCCTGCCTTTAGCGCAGCGATGCCAGATTGAAGCTTATCTGATTGTGCCATTGTCCACTGCCCCCGCCTCGGAGAATATGCAGCAACTTACCCTGCTGGACACGTAAAGATTATTCTAACGACATCACGGATGAGGGGCGTTGTACACCACGCATTTTGCGAATCGATGTAGGCCAACGCGACAACCGTCCCGACAATGCACAGCAAGATCAGGCAGCCACAGCCCAAGAAAAACCAGCGTCCTAAACCGGGGCTGGTGGGTGTCGCGGCGGGTTGATCCGTCATGTAGTATTGTGGCGGTGGTGGCGGCGGCGGTGTGTAGGAAGACTGTCCACCATACTGCGGTTGGCTGGCGCTGGCACCGTACTGTGGCTGTTGTGCATAGTTCGGCTGCTGCGGCTGCACATAACCGGGCTGCGCGGCGGCTTGTCCACCTGCTGGCGGATACGATTGCCCCGCTTGATTAGATTGATTCATCATGGTCGGCTGACCGCTAGGCTCTGGCAGGTTGACAGGCAGCGTCGATTCATAGGCCAAGGTGACGGTTTCACCAAGGCTGATCAGATCGCCGCTGTTCAGTTGCCGTGCGCCAGTTAGTCGCTGCCCATTTACGAACGTACCGTTGGTCGAGCCAAGGTCTTCTAACATGTATCCGCCCGCACTACGCGTCATACGGGAGTGGTGGCGGCTGACCTCCGGGTCATTGATCACGATGTCGTTCGTAATATCACGCCCCAACGTGATAATATCTTTATTTAATTCATAAATCTGATTGGGCTGCGGGCCACGGCGCACGATCAGCCGGAAGCTGCCGGTCCCTTGCATAGCGGTGCCTCCTAAGAAGATGCTGGCAAGCTGGGATAAGTCCTTATCATAAGCTCAATGGCTGTGAGTATATGAGCACTAAGAGAGTCTGTCAACCTAAGCAACGACAGGTGTTACGCAGCGGTGACAAGTGGGTGGATCGGCGGTGGCATGATGATGATTACAACCCCATTTCACCACAGCCGAACAACGTACCTGTCGTCGCTCCGAACAGCCTATCGTTGCAGTAGCGCGTTCGTGCCTATCAGTAGCGCTTTACAGGCAGTGGGTTGCACTCGAAACCTGCCTGATGCCAGTACGGATAGTTCAGCGGCAGTTGGCTGGCCTTATCCAGCTTGGCAATTTGTTCTGGCGTTAGAGTCCAGCCAACCGCGCCGAGATTTTCCTTAAGTTGCTGCTCGTTGCGTGCGCCGATGATCACCGTCGAGATGGTGGGACGCTGCAACAACCAGTTGATGGCGACCTGCGACATGGACTTGCCCGTTTCCTGCGCGACGGCCTCTACCGCGTCAATGATGTTGTACATCACATCTTCGGGGATTTGCGTGCCTTCACCGCCCGTCTGGGCGATGCGCGTGCCTTCGGGGACGGGTTGCCCGCGACGGATTTTGCCGGTCAGTTTGCCGTTGCCGAGCGGCCCCCATACGAGTGTGCCGACGCCTTGATCGAGGCCGAGTGGGATCAGTTCCCATTCCAGTTCGCGCCCCATCAGGTTGTAATAAACTTGCTGCCCGACGTAACGCGCCCAACCATGTTTATCCGACGCCGCCAACGATTTCATCAGATGCCAGCCAGAGAAGTTTGAACAAGCAAGATAGCGCACCTTGCCCGCGCTTACGAGATCGTCCAACGCCCGCAGCGTTTCCTCGACGGGTGTTTGCGCGTCGAAACCGTGCATGGTGTAAATGTCGATGTGGTCGGTGTTCAAGCGACGCAGACTGGCTTCACACGAGCGCAAGACACGGAAACGTGAGGAACCTACATCCGTCGGGTCGTCGCTCATGCGGAAAGTAGTTTTGGTCGAGATCAGCAGCTTATTGCGGCGACCTTCAATGGCTTTGCCGAGGATTTCTTCGGACAGCCCGCGCGAGTAGACATCGGCGGTATCGAACAACGTGACACCAGCATCCATGCATAGATCAACTAGGCGTGTGGCCTCGGTGACATCGCTGGTGCCCCACGCACGCCAGAAATCGCCACCACCGCCGAAGGTGCCCGTGCCGAAGCTCAAAACGGGTACTTTAAGGCCCGATTTGCCCAATAACCGATATTCCATGATCAAATTTCCTCTATATAAACAGTAAGGACGCGATCAATCACGTCCACTTTTCAGTATCGAAGGTACAACACCGCGATTGTACCCCTGTTAACTCTCGTTTTGCAGTAACCGTCGAATTTTCAGCGCGAGGTAAACGGCTAGGCGCGTTTCCGGGTTATCCAGATCGAAGCCGCCGATTTGTTCGATGCGCTCCATGCGATACAACAGCGTGTTGCGGTGGACGTGAAGTTTGCTGGCGGTCTGGCTCAGGTTGCCGTGTTCTTCGAAGAAGGTTTCCAACGTGGCGACGAATTCATCGTTGGAGTATTTCTCGTCGGCAAGTTCGCCCAACGTTTCACGGTAGAAACTGCGCAGTTCGGGCGTTTCCAGCAGCAGTGACAGCAGCCGATAGACGCCCAGATCGGCAAAATACAGCGGTTGGTAGACTTTCCACTGCAACGCGATGCGCTGCGTGGCAATGGCCTCATGGTACGAGGTGCGCCACTCTCCGAGCGTCATCACCGGTCGTCCGATGCCGACCGTCAGTTTGGCAGACGGGAATTGTGTCTTGATCCGCGCCATGACCGATTCGGCAAGTTGACGGATCACGCGGGGGACGGCTTTGCCGGAGATGCCATCGACGGCACAGAACACGACCACGCTGCCTTCGAGCAACTGTACCATCGCGTCGCCATTGTGGGCGCTCACCTGCTCGTTGAAGATGGTTTCCAGCCGCCGATCGGACGGTGCGTCATCTTGTGCCCAACAAGCTACCAACGCCGCGTAGGGATGATGGGCAGGGTTGTGCCCCAAGCGGGTGAGCTGCCGCAGCGCTTGATCGATGGGGATGGTGCCGAGCAGCAAGCGCTCCAGAATGCCGCCCTGCACTTTTTTCTGCGCTTCACGGATGGCTTTTTCCTTCGCCATTTCCAGCGCACACACCGCCGCGCCATGACGCGTGAACTGCATATCCAAGCCATCGAAGGGGCCGCGATCCGAGAGCAGGGTGAAGTAGCCACGCCCCATGCGGTTCGCCACAATTGGGACGACCAAGCGGCGCAAGCCTACTTCTGGCATCTCGATCAAGGCGGGTTCGGGCGTGATCTGGGCAACTTCGACGCGGTTCCTGAACAAGGCGGGGATGGTATCTTCGTTGGAGAGCAGCGACTCGATGTGATCCCAATCTTCGCGGTCTTTGAGCGCACCAACCAATACCACCGTATCGAACCGTTTATCTTGCACGACGACCGTGTGTCCGGTCATATCCGCGATGGCGCTGACAACCGCTGCCATGCCCCTGTTTTCGGTGCTGAGTTGTAGCAGTTGCTCATGAATCTCTTGTCCGCGCTGTTCAATCGGGATGACGGGGCCGAGCAAGACTTTGACGACTTCGCGCTCGATCTGACGCAGCACAGTGCCCATCGGCAAATTGAGCAGTGGCATTCCGCATTCATCAGCGGCGAGTTTGGCGCGATTATCAATCGTCCCGACCACACCGACCGCCGAGACTTGCTGCGCGGCGAGCTGCATGATCAGATCAGCTAGCGTCAATTTATCGTTCAAAAGATGCAGAGCATCGGTCGTGAGCAGCGCTAATTCGCGCCCTTCAATGCGTTCAAATCCCGGCGCGCGCGTATGTAACACGGTAGTCCACGTCACCAGCCGTTCAAGATATTTGTGACCTGCGACGATGCGCGTCCCTACGGGCAGCGCATTCCGCAATACATCACGCACAGTCATCGTTCGTTGTGCAGCCATGACACTTCTCGCCAGTCGCCTAATAAATCTTCAGGTAGCGATCTAATTCCCACGGGCTGACGGACAGCACATACTCATTCCACTCGATCCGCTTGGCGCTCACAAAGCGTTCATAGGCATGGAGACCAAGTGCGTCATTCACTAAATCAGATTGCTCAAGGTCATTCAGCGCTTCCCCAAGCGAATTAGGGAGTGTGGGCAGTTTATGGCGGCGGGTATCAAAACTAAACAGATCTTCTTCCGCCGGGTTAGGCAGTTCCATCGCCTGACTGATCCCATCGAGGCCAGAACGCAGCATCACTGCAAAGGCCAGATACGGATTGCAGCTCGGATCAACGCAGCGCAACTCTACACGAACTTGATCGATCTGATCAGCGTTGGTGCGGGGAACACGCAGCAGGGCGGCACGGTTCAACTGCGCCCAGATGATGTAGACAGGCGCTTCTAGCCCTGCCACCAGCCGCTTGTAACTGTTGACCAACGGCGCGAGCACAGCGCACATCCCCCGCGCATGGACAAGCTGCCCCGCGATGAAAGAACGTCCGACGTTCGATAAGTGATAGTGCGTATTGCTGTCCCCAAAAGCGTTCTGATTGGTGAACGTATCGATCAGCGTTTGATGGATGTGCATCCCTGATCCCGGCACACGCGCCAACGGCTTGGGCATAAACGTCGCATACATCCCGTTCGCCGCCGCAATCGACTTCGCCGCGAAGCGTGCCGTCATTACTGCATCGGCAGCTTGCAAGACATCCATTGGCGCGAAGTCCAATTCATGCTGACCGCCACCGACTTCATGGTGTGCGGAATCCACCATGACACCCATGCTTTCCAGCGCGTCGGTAATTTCACGACGCACCTTGCGCGACTCGGTATCGCTCACGTCAAAATACCCAAAATGATCCACAGTCGCCAGTTTCTCGGAAGTGATCGGCTCTTTGAATAAGAAGAATTCCAATTCGGGGGAAACTACATAGCGAAAGTTCATTTGCTGCGCCAAGGCCAAGGCGCGCCGCAGTACATCGCGCGGATCACCAGCGAAGGGTTCACCAGCGGGCGTGTACACATCGCAGATCAGGCGGCCTACTTTCTTATCGCCCAGTTCCCACGGCAGCACAGCGAAGGTATTCGGGTCGGGACGCAGATACATATCGGATTCCGCGACCCGCGCGAAGCCTTCCAGCGCCGAGCCATCGAACCAACTACCTTCCGTGAAGGCGTGTTCCAATTGGCGGCTCGGAATCTGGACAGCCTTCACCATGCCGGTGACATCGGTGAATTGTAAGTCTAAATGGGTGATGTGCTGTTCGTTGACTAGCTCGATCACCCGCTGTGCTTGTTCAGGTAGTTTCGTCAAACCGCCCTATCCTCTGATCGGCCTAAGTGTACTTTGTACAATTTTACATAGTGACCTTCGCACCGCAATACAAGTTGAACAAAATTCACAGCATGATTCTTGTGCAGTGTGGAAGATCGAATATTTACGGGCAAGTTGCCGAAGAATTTATCAGTCTGAGCACTAGGAGTTTACACTGACCCGTAAAAATAGGCTATTGTCATTTTGAAGCTAGGCATAGTCCACTTGCGTTGGTCAAACTACCAAACTAAATCGAGAGAGACTATTGCCTAAGTCTTGAAACCTTAGTGGGTTCGTGGTGTTTTGTTTAGCGATAGGAGAAAATGAGCGGAAACCGCGTCTGTGTTAAGGATTGGATCACTTACCTTACACTGAGGGAGAGATATTATGGAACGACGGCGAGTCGTCGTCACGGGCATGGGCATCCTGTGTCCTGTCGGGAACAATATCACTGAAGCATGGGAAAACACCGTTGCCGGGAAGTCCGGCATCGATAAGATTACGCGTTGGGATCCGCACGAAATGGAAGTGCAGATCGCAGGTGAGGTCAAAGGCTTTGACCCCAAGCAGTTATTCGGGCACCGTGAAGCACGCCGCATGGATCGCACCACGCAACTAGCGATGGCGGCGGCGGCGCAAGCTATCGAGGATTCTGGCCTGAATCTGGCGAACGAAGATCCCTATGAAGTCGGTTGCGTAATCGGCTCCGGGGTGGGCGGCATCGAAGTTTTGCTGGATCAGGCCCGGCAAGGCTGGGAAAAAGGCATCCGCACGATGAGTCCGCTGTTGGTGCCGATGATGCTGGTAGACAGCCCTACTGGACGAGTTGCCATTGAGTACAATCTGCGCGGGCCAAATATGGCGATTGCGACGGCTTGCGCGACGGGTAACAACACGCTCGGTGAAGCGACCGAAATGATCCGGCGTGGCGCAGCCGAAGTCATGATCGCAGGCAGTACCGAGGCGGGCATCGTGCCTTTGTCAGTCGCTGCGTTCACCAACATGGGCGCGTTGTGCAAGCATTTCGATACGCCGCAAACGGCGTCGCGTCCGTTTGATAAGAACCGCGCCGGATTCGTGATCGCGGAGGGATCAGGCATCCTCATCTTGGAGGAACTTGAGCACGCCCGGAAACGCGGTGCGAAGATTTACGCCGAAATGCTCGGCTATGCCACCACCGACGACGCGTATCACGTCACCGCCCCGATGGAAAGCGGCGAGGGTGCCTTCACTGCGATGAAGAAAGCGCTCAAGAACGCCTCGCTAACCACGGAAGACATCGACTACATCAACGCACACGGCACCAGCACGCAGCTCAACGATGCCAGCGAAACCCGCGCTATCAAGGCCATGTTTGGTGAGCGTGCCTATGATGTGCCAATTAGCTCGACCAAAGGCGTCACCGGGCATATCCTTGGCGCGGCGGGCAGTGTCGAAGCGGTCTTCAGTATCATGGCGATCCAGACTGGCACGATTCCGCCAACTGCCCATCTGAATACGCCTGATCCAGAATGCGATCTATTTTATGTTCCTAACCAAAGTATCCAACGCCCCGTTGAACGAGTAATGAGCAACTCGTTTGGGTTTGGCGGGCACAACGCAGTTCTTGTCATGGGAAAATATCACGCCAATGGCAATTAGCCCACCACGGGGAGGAGAGGCCGGAGGTATGACAACCATGAACGGTAATGGAAAGGCACATCCACCGAATCAAAACGGCAACACTGCTAATGGGAACGGCAACGGACACAGCAGCGAACATAATGGCAATAACGGCAATGGGCACAAAACGGGCTTCTTAGCGGGCAGTCTGCCGAGTCGCCCGTCGCGTACGCAGCCAACGCGCTATGCACACATCGTTGGTTGGGGCATGAAGGTACCCGATAAGGTAGTCACCAACGCCGACTTGGAAGCTGTCGTGGAGACGAGCGATGAATGGATTCGGTCGCGCACCGGCATCCAAGAACGGCGTATCGCGGCGGAACGCGACTCGGTCGTTTCGCTCGGCTTCGAGGCGGCGCGTAATGCCTTGGATCGGGCGGACATCCTGCCCACCGAGATCGACCTAATCATCGTGGCGACTTCCACGCCGGAGGATATCTATCCGAGCACGGCGTGCAAAATCCAGAATTTGCTCGGCGCGACCAAAGCGGGCGCGTTCGACCTGAGCGCGGCGTGTTCCGGCTTTGTTTACGCGCTCAACATGGCCTCGCAAGCGATCCGTTCCGGCAGTATCGAACATGCGCTAGTGATCGGTACTGAGGTCAATTCGCGTGTGATGGATTGGAATGACCGTACCACGTGCATCCTGTTCGGGGATGGCGCGGGCGCAGTCGTGCTGACCAGCAGTGAAGACCCCGGCGGGCTGTTGTCGTGCGTGCTCGGCGCAGACGGCTCCGGCGCGGACTTGCTCGGCATCCCGACGGTAGGCTATTCCGCGCTGCCGGAAGGTAAATTGCTGCACAAACTGCACATGAACGGGCGCGAGGTATTCCGCTTCGCCACGCATATCATCCATGAGAGCATCGAAGAAGCGCTGGAAAAAGCCGATCTGAAAATGGCAGATGTCGCGTTGATCGTGCCGCATCAGGCCAATCAGCGTATCATCAGCGCCGCCGCCCGCAGTTTGAACGTGCCGGAAGCGTTGTTTTACAGTAATTTGCATCGCTATGGCAATACCTCTGCCGCCTCGATCCCGATCGCGATGTGCGAGGCCGAACGCGAAGGCCGCATCTTGCCGGGGGATAACGTCGTCCTGATCGGGTTTGGTGGTGGGCTGACGTGGGCGACTGCAGTAGTGCAGTGGCACAAGGTCGCGCCGCCCAAGCCGCAAGGTATGTCGTACAAGCTGTCACAAAGCCGCCGCGAGGTGCTGTACGTCTTCGCCTTCTGGCGCGACAAATTCCTGAAGTCTTATCGTCGTTGGGAAGCCCGCCTGAAGGGATCGCCCACTAAAACCGCGAATATGCGTCAGGAAAAGGGCAAACCCGCTGATGCACCGCCAACACCGGCGCGTCGTCCTGATGCGGCAAAGGCCGAGCGTAAAGCCACACCCGAACCGGAAAAAGAACTCGAAAAGAACTGAGATTCAGGCGATCTCAGCCTAAAATCCCTCCTCATCGCGAGGAGGGATTCCATTTCATCAGCATTCTCACTGTTCAGGTGATAATAAGTTACGAACGCCAAGTGCCTTACTGCGCGATTGGCAGAGTAAAGGTGAACACGCTGCCCTGCCCCGGTTGGCTCTGAATATCCAACGTACCCTTCATCAGTTCGATCAAGTTGCGCGTGATGGCGAACCCTAACCCCGTCCCCGACTGCTCCAAGCCGTTATCCGCCCGCCAGAACTTTCTGCCGAGGTTGGCGAGTTGCTCCGCCGACATGCCCACGCCCGAATCTTGAACGCTGATAGCGATGCGGCGTTCTGGCGCGACCAACGCGCGGATATAGATGTGCCCGCCGTTCGGTGTGTATTTGTAAGCATTGCTGGTCAGGTTGACGAGCACTTGCACCAGCCGATCCCGATCCGCTTGCACGGGCGGCAGTTCCGGCGTCAAATCGACCACGAGCTGATGCTGGCGCTGCTCGATCTCGCCCAATGTGCTTTCTAGTGCCGAATTGACGGCTTCGACTACGTTGACATCTTCCACGTTGACGCGCATATTGCCCGTTTCGATGCGGCTGATGTCGCTCAGATCGTTGACCAGCACTTTCATTTTATGGACAGCGTTCTTGATCGTCTTGACGAACTGCTCTTGCCGCTCATTGATCGCGCCGGCCACCGCCATCAGATCGGCGTACCCGCTGATGCTAGTCATCGGAACTTTCAGCTCGTGCGCGACCACGCTGACGAATTCCGATTTGGCTTGATTTGCCGCCCGCACTGCATCATATAAACGCGCATTTTCAATCGAGGTGGCGGCACGGTCAGCCATGCGCGTTGCCATCGTGCGCGAATTGTCGTTAAAGACCGAATCTTCGCCACACAGCAGCGAAATCACACCGATCACCTGATTTTCCCGCGCGATGGGCAGCACATAGATCGCGCCGCTATCGGAGGTCGATTCTTGCCATGCGGCTTCGTGACTTTGCACGGCCTGCTGCACCAACGGATGCTTGAGCGGGATAGTGGCGGAATCGCTGAAGATGCCCTGACTGCCATCATAAGAGATCGCCAATTGTGCCAAGCCATCCGCGTCGAGCAGCGCCATTGTTGCGTGGTCAGCCTGAACGCTACGGCTCAACCATTCCAGCGTGATCTGCATGATCTTGCGCGTGTTCAAGGTCTCGTTCAATTGCCGATCCATGCGCTGGAGGATCATCAATTCTTCGACGCGGGCGGCCAACGCTTTGTCCGTCGCACCGAACAACCGCGCATTGTCGATGGCGATACCCGCTTGCCCCGCGAAGGTATCCAGCACGTTAAGGTCATCATCGGAAAACACGCCCGTGCGCACACGGTTATCGACATACACGACACCGATCACCTGCTCACGCACGCGCAGTGGACTCGCCATCACGCTGCGCAGCGACTGCGTGACGATGCTCAGATGCCCCGCGAAGCGCGGATCGTCCTGCGCATTGGTGGTCACGATGGGCTGACCTGTTTCCAGCACCCGTTTCGTCACTGTTTTACTGAAGCCGAAGGCGCTGCTTTCCAAGGTTTCTTGGTCAAGGTTGCGTGCGACCTTCACATCGAGATTGCCGTCATCATTCAGCAGCATCAAGAAGCCGCGCTCGGCTCCCGTCAGTTGGATGATGGCGTCCATCACCTGATCGAGCACGGTTTGCAGGTCGAGCGACGCACCGATCACACGGCTGACTTCGTACAGGCGGGCATAGCGCTCTTGCTTGCCAGTCTGCTTGCGTTCTTCGGTCAATTCATCGAGGACTTGTTCCACCGAGGCCAAGCGTTGTTCCACAAAGGAAGCATCGACTTTGCCCGTGCGTGCCTGACTGCGCAGCAGAGACAGGGTCTGTTTGGCGTTGGTGAGCGCCATGGCTAATTCACGGGAGTTGCGAACCGATTCTGTCATGTTGATCGTTCCTTTGCGATGCTTATCCCTTGCGTTGGCGCAGTTTGGTCGCCTGTTTCGTCGCTATTTTAGTCGGCGCTGGCTGTGCTGCTGTGGTCATTGGCTGAGTTTGCTGGTAAAAATCGCACCATGCCGTCAATGGGCAGCGTTCACACAGCGGACGCCGTGCCTGACACACCTTGCGCCCATGCTCGATAATGTTGAGATGCGCCTGATAATACGTTTCCGGCGGGACGATGGCTTCCATGATGGCGTGTGCCTGATCGGGCGTGACCTTGGGGCCGATCAAACCGAGCCGCTGGCTGACTCGGTGAACATGCGTATCGACGGGAAAGGCTGGCTTCCCAAACGCAAAACACAACACAATCGCCGCTGTTTTAGGGCCGACGCCGTTGAGGCTGGTCAGCCATGCTTTGGCGTCCGCGACAGGCAGTGTGTCCAGAAAATCGAGCGTGATGCTGCCCTTTTGCTCGCTGATGGTACGCAGCACCGCCTGAATGCGCGGGGCTTTCTGGTTCGCCAAGCCCGCCGGACGGATCGCCTCGATCACAGCCTCGGTATCGGCATCGCGCACGGCTTCCCATGTCGGGAAATTGGCTTTGAGCAAAGCAAAAGCGCGATCACGGTTCGTGTCGCTGGTGCTCTGGCTCAAGATGCAGTCTACTAACTCATCGACGGGCAGTTTGTGCTGCCGCCATGTCGGGAAGCCATACAACGCCGCTAACGCACGCGCGATGTGCCCATATTTCTCTTGCAAGGCCGCCAAAGTCATACTTCACTCTTGAAACAAACGCTTATCGTGAGGCGGTGGGGAATGCCTGCGCCCTGATGTTCAGCCATGATGATGTTGTGCCTGTTGTTCCGCGTCTTGAAATACTCTCTTGCTTCAATTCTATCTATATCGCGTTGCAGGACAAGATATACGCTGCAACATTCACGCTATCATTAGCGCAGATATAACTAGCCCACGGTGACGATGTAGACGCGCAATTCGCCGCGCCATTAAGGTCGATTGTGAGGCCATTAGCAGTGATGACATTGCGAGATCAAGCCCCTCCTCAATGTGGCAAAATGGCTAATCATGCAGCATAATTCGCGACATGATCGCGCATAATTGACCGCTTTTCTGGGGCAACCAAACGAGATTGGAGTATCGCTGTGTCCAAGATCATTTCCATTCACTCATTTCGTGGTGGTACTGGCAAATCCAACACGAGCGCAAATTTGAGTACACTATTGGCGATGGATGGTAAACGCGTGTGCGTGGTTGATACGGACATCAACTCACCGGGCATCCATGTCTTGCTCGGCCTGAAAGACGAAAACATTACCAATACCCTCAACGATTATCTGTACGGAAAATGCGAAATCTCTCAGGCTGCCTACGATGTCAGTGACTTGGTCTCGCCGGGGATGAAAGGCAAGTTGTTCCTCTGCCCATCCAGCATGAAAACAGGCGAAATTGCGCGCGTGCTGAAGGAAGGCTATGACGTAGGGATGCTCAATGAAGGGTTCCACAGCCTGATCGATGATTTGCGCTTGGATGCCTTGGTGATCGATACACACCCCGGTCTGAACGAAGAGACGCTGCTGTCTATCGCGATCTCGGATGCGCTGCTGATCGTGATGCGCCCTGATACGCAAGACTTCCAAGGGACGGCGGTCACGGTTGAGGTGGCGCGCAAGTTGGATGTGCCCCGGATGCTGCTGGTGGTTAACAAGACGCCGACGGTCTTGAATTTCGATGACGTCAAAGATCGCGTCGAGAAAACCTACAATTGCACTGTCGCCGCCGTGCTGCCACATTCCGACGAACTGATGATACTCGCCAGCGACGGCGTGTTTGTCGCCAAGTATCCGAACCATCAAATCACGCAGAAGATGCGCAATGTCGCGAAAATGTTGATGGATTAAGCCTGACCCCCTCGCGTTTGAGTGGCGGGTAGTTGTAGCCCGCCTCTACCGTCTCATCGATGAACCCTGTATGCCAACCTTTGACGATCTCATCAGCAGCCTCACCCCTGACGATCTGTTGCCTGCTTTACGGAGCGGTTATCGGTTCACCACGCTGACCGATTGGCAGTACGAGAAATTGAGCGGTGGCAATTACGGCGGCGTCGGGGATCGCAGCGCCGAACGGGCTGGCGTCGCGCGGTTCACTGGTCATGGGCAGCGTGCTGATGGCAGCCCTAGTGAGTGGGTGCTGGTGCTAAAAGTGCTGCCCATCTCGGTGAACGCGCCTGATTAGCAGGAAACGACGCGTGAAGACGATCTTTATGCGTCTGGTTGGCTAGATCGTATCAATACACAGGCAATTGGAATTCGGGTTCCACGCTATTTTGGCAGGCTAGAGCGATCAGGCTATGGGCGCGGTTTGTGGCTGGAAGCTATTCCTAGTGATCGTTCGTCATGGGCAATCAGTCGTTATGTGCTTACAGCGCGACATCTCGCTTGGTTCAATACTCTGTTGTACAGCCACTACGTCGAACGACCTGCCTGTTTCAGTCACGCTTGGTTTCGCGGACGGATGCGCCGGCGTGTTCCGCTTGTTGCTGAACTTCACCAAGCCGCCGAACATCCATTGATCAAACGGCTGTATTCGCCAAGTGCGTGGTCGTTTATGCTGCGCTTATGGGACGCACATCCGCGCTGGCTCGATTTGCTCGATAGCTTCCCGCAGACGTTCTGTCACCTTGATACGTTTCGTCGCAATTTGATCGCACGAACGACTAAAAATGGTGCCGATGAGACCGTCGTGCTCGATTGGGCATTCGCTGGTCTAGCCCCGTTTGGTGCTGATCTCGCGCCTCTGATTTGGGTGAGCGCAATTTTCCGCGAGATCAATCCGCACATGATCCTCGGCTCCGAGCAAGCCATTTTTGCCAGTTATATGCAAGGATTAACGGAGGCTGGTTGGCGTGGCAGCGTGCAGCAAGTCCGCTTTGCCTATCTCGCGATGGCATTGATGAACGTCGCGATCCCCACCGAGTTGATGCAGTTCTTGAATGAATCTGCACATCCCGCGTTGGAACGTGGTTTTGGCTTCCCTGTGCCAGAAATCATCAGCAATTGGGCTGTGCTGCTGAACGTGGCAGCGTCGTACTGGAACGAAATCCGCGCGTTGGAATCCACTTTGACGAGCGAAAAATCCCGCTCCCGCTAGTACCACTAGAATAACTGAGGCAACAAACCGCCGAAATTCGAGCGTTGAACATCTAGACAAGCAGTCACGTAGAGATTGTATTCACGCAGGGTGCGCCAATCGGCACTAGCGTCTTCAGAATCCCGCCTCACGTAGATCGGCTTTCAGAATGCGGGTACAGCACAGCACCGTTTCACGACTGAGAAAAAGACGGCTATCATAGAATTGAGACGTAAAAATAGGTGGCAGACGACGCACGAGGAGATGGATAAGTGATTTTCAGCAAGATCCGAGACCCTAGATTTATTACTGTACGTCGCGGCGGTACCCTACAAGACGCCGATCATCACCTGCTCGCCACGTGGGCGGCAGATTGCGCGCAGCATGTACTGCATTTCTTCGAGCAAGTGCAACCCGGTGACGACCGTCCACGTCGAGCGCTTGAACAGGTGCGTGCTTGGGTGCGCGGTGAAGTTACGATGATGGCATCCCGTACCGCCGCCGGACATGCTATGGGGGCTGCCAGAGCGTTGAGCGGTGCAGCGAGAGAAGCCGCTTACGCTGCCGGACAAGCTGCGGCGGTGGCTCATGTAGCTGCTCACGAACTGGGGGCAGCAGCCTACGCGATCAGGGCTGCACGGGCGGCGGCTTCCGAAACTGAACGTCTGGAGGCGGGTCGTCTAGAATGTCAGTGGCAGCGCGCGCAACTTCCCGACGCAATCCGAGAACTCGTGCTTGATGACCAAAGGCTGCGCAATGAGTATTGCTGGTTCGTATTTGATTGCTGACCAGTTTGTTGGATTGCTGCGACCTTCCCGCAAGTGCTGAGACTCGCGATGCGCAAGCAGGTTCAGCGAGAGAGATGTAATAGGGTGATGATCATGGCGCTGACGAGCTGTTATGGTCACTCGTCAGCGCAACATACTGCTTATGTAACTTGTGGTGACGACATACTCACGTTTTCACCACAATAATCGCATCATGATCACGGCTATTGCACAAAGTGGATTACTTACGCGACCAGCGTTAGATTCGCGTTTCGAGGCGGAATCGAATCGCCGTCAAACGCTGACCATCAGCATCAATCTCCGAAAGTTCAGGGCCGCACACAATATCCAAGCCATCACCAATCAAATAGTTTCGGGCAATCGCAATCGCTTTGACGGCCTGATTCACCGCACCAGCACCAATCGCTTGTACATCGGCACAACGATGCTCACGGATGGTGCCCGCGATAGCGCCCGCAACGGCATGAGTGCGAGAGTTCGCGGCTACTTTGATGATGCGTTGCGTTTTTTCCAAGTTCTCCAACATGAGTTTTTCCTTACGCTAAGACGAATTGCTTGATGTGCTAAGGCTGTTACGAATTGCTCGTTGCTCCTGAAAAGCAGCGGTGACATCGGTAGTCAATTCATACTCTTGAAACGCATCAGAGGATATACGTAGAAGTACGTAATTCGCGTGGATGAGGTAAGCGCTCAGTTTTTCTAGAATTGCTCTGTCCGCCACAAGGCAGCATAGGTTGCACACTTGCGCCGCGCTTTGCTGCTGATGGGAATCTGGGCGGCGTTCTTTGGCGGTGCGCTCGTGGCAGGGCTAACGATGGCATACCTCAGTACATGGATGTTGCTCTTACCGATGGTAATCTTATTGGCAATGGCGCTGAACAAGACCCCTGAACAGATGTTGGCAACTGAACACGCACAGCCAGCCTAGGGCGCTGCCACCACGCAAACCGCCCGAACCGATGGTTGAATACGTCGGTTTGGGCGGTTCTAGGCGGGGGCAGTATGAGATCGTTGATCAGCGCGCCTACTGCGTAGGGTGAGCGGCCTTCATTTCGCGCGGTTCTTCCAACGCGGCAGCAGCGCGCTTGAGGCGATCATGCACTTCTTCTGCGATAGGGATCAATTCGGGATGATTGACAAACCCCATGAGCGACGCAGGATTGATGAACGATACCTCCGTGAGTGCGGCTTCAACGTAGGCGACAGTGACGTTGCAGGGCAGCAGCAATCCGACTTCCGGCGCAATCGTCAAGGCGCGGTGCGCAAAGGGTGGGTTGCAAGCACCGAGTATCTTGTAGGGTCGAAAATCTACGTCTAGCTTCTTCTTCAGCGTCTCTTTAACATCAATCTCGGTGAGAACGCCAAACCCTTGTGTTTTGAGTGCCTCGATGGTGCGGCTCAGGGTAGTTTCGAAATCGGATTCCACGCGGACGGTGGTACCTAATTCAGTATGTGTTTGATCCATGTTTCCTCTGCGTTAACGCTCCCCGGTAGAGGCAGCGGTCGGGTGATCGGTCAAAAATTCGTCCAATTGCAGCGTATGATACAGTCGCTCTCGAAGGTGTTCCGGCATGGGCGGCTGCGGCAGCGTATGATAGAGCGAGATAGTGCGGCGCAGCGTATCGACCACCACACGACAGTCGGTGCAATCGGCTAGATGCCGTTCAATTTCCTCACACAGGGAGGCCGATGCATCGTGATCGATGTAGAGCGATAGATTAGCTAAAAGGTCTTTACAACCGGATTGATGTGCCATAGTTATACACGCTCCGCAAAATAGCCGGATAGACGTTCGCGCAGCCATAACCGCGCCCGATGCAACCGCTGTTTGACGACATCCACCGATATGCCGAGCGTATCGGCGCAGTCTTGGGTGGATAGCCCTTCCAGTTCACGCAGCAGGAAAACGGAGCGCAAGGTTTCGGGCAACTCTTGGATGGCTTGTTCCAGTTGGGTGCGTACTTCTTCGGTCTGGAAATCAGACTCCGGCAGACAGCACCAATCTTTCAACTGCTCCGGGACGGTCAACCCTTCGTCTTCTTGCAAGGCATCCTCAACCGAAACGATGGGATGCTGAACGCGCAGGCGCATCAGGGCAGTGTTATAGGCAATCCGATACAGCCATGTGCGCAGTTCAGAGCGCCCTTCAAAGGTTTGAATGGTCTTGAACGCCTGCAAGAATGTTTCCTGCACCACATCTTCGGCGTCTTTCTCGTCATGCACTAACCTCAGCGCCAGACGGTAGATGCTCGGCGCGTGGAGATCGATACATTCTGCACAGGCCGCTTTGTCGCCAGCACGGATGCGACGAAGGAGATCTTGTTCTTGCGATGAATCGATCATTGGCATTGATCTCAATTTCGGTTCACGATAGCCTACCATGATGCTACTTTCTGTGACTCCCGTCCAGCCTTAATGCCAATCTGGTTGCAGCACTTTGTGCCCGTGCAGGAATTTTTCGGCGGCAATTGCTGCAACGACGCCATCAGCGGACGCGATGACGGCTTGTTTGACGTGGCTGCATAACAGATCGCCCACCGCGAAGACACCAGCAGCCGATGTTTGCATCTCGCGATCCACGCGCAGGCAACCTTCCGGCGTTGTTTCAAGCTGCCCCATCAGGTAGTCGATGATCGGTTTGCCGCCCTGCAAGTAGATGAAGACGCCAGCCACGGGCAGAGATTCTTCTGATCCCATGCGCGAACGCAAGACGACACGTTCGACATGGTCTGCGCCTTCCACGCGGAGAAGACGGGTCGCCAGCCGACTCTCAATGGTCGGCTGCGCTGAGAGTTCAGCCAGTAAGTGAGAACTGGCTTTGAGTTCCGGCGTGGGGACGACAAGCGTGATTTTCGAGGCAAATTTTGCCAGAAACAGCGCTTCTTCTACGGCCTCGTCATTGTTCCCGACAACAGCGACCTCTTTGCCACGAAAGAATGCCCCATCGCACGTAGCGCAGTAGCTGACGCCGCGCCCCAACAGGGCTTGTTCGCCTGCGACGCTGGCAGTGCGTCCCATCGAGCCAGTGGCGAGGATAACGGCTTTCGCATAGTACGTGCCCATCCCTGCCTGAATCGTCTTGACTTCGCCACTCAGATCAAGGCCGACGACCTTATCCGCCACAAACTGCGCCCCGAACGACTCCGCCTGTGTGCGCATGATAGCAACAAGCTCCGCGCCGCCGACTGGCCCCGGCACGCCCGGATAGTTGCTGATCTGTCCGGTGATGCCGAGCGCTCCGGCGGTCAGCCCTTTGTCGATCACCAGCGTGCGTAGATCGGCGCGTGCGGCATAGATCGCCGCTGATGCGCCAGCAGGGCCGCCCCCGATGATCACGACGTCATAGGGATCGGGCTGCGAAAGGTTGAAAGGCATCATCATCCACCCATGCTCCGTGTGTTAATTCGCGATTGCTTGCCGGATTTTGTCCAACAGTTTGGCTTCGGGGACTGCGCCTTCAAGATGGAAATTCTCGTTGATCACAGTGCGAGGCACGCCCATCACGTTGTATTTGTTTGCCAGATGCGGGAATTCTTGTGCTTCCACCATATCTGCATGGATCAGATCGCTTTCCATCGCCAATTTGTGCGCGAGCATCACGGCTGGCGGGCAGTACGGACAAGTCGGCGTGACGAAGACCTGCAAATGTACGGGTTTGGTCAAACTGGCTGCCCATTGCTTGGCAGCATCAGAGAGTCCCGTCTCTCCGGAACCGACCATCAGAATGTCTTGGATCAGGGACGTAAACTCGTAGCCCGCTGGCACGCCATAATAATGAATGCCGTAATCCTTGGGCTTGTCGCCACCCAACAAAACCACGGTGGCGGGGATTTGCGTAACCCCGTATTGTGTCGCGAGGTCTTGTTTTTCCACGAAATCGTACACTTCGAGCGTGATCTTAGGCGACAGCGCTGCGATCTCTTCAGCAATCATGCGAGTTTCGCGACAGTAATCGCATTCGAACTGCTGCGTAAAGACGACCATCTTCACTGGGCGCGTCAATGTCTTGGCGAATTCATCCTTGAGATATTTCTGATCTTTTTCTTGAAGCAGAGACATGATCGGCTATTCCTCTCATCAGTCATTGTGTTATTGCCATTCATTTCTCTTAGATGCAGAGGAGTGAAAAAGGTGACATGCGATTATTGGGAGATTCCAGTTTTCGTTACCTGCCGCCGATCCTACATATCCCCGAAACTGCTTCTTTATCATTTCTACACAATTTTTGAGCATCCTCTGCCTCAATGAACGAACTATAGATGGAGTGAAGCTCATGCTAAAGAAAATCGTTGTCGGCGTACTCGTATTAACCGTCATCGGCGGAAGTGTACTCGCGGTGCTAGACCGCCCCAACGTTGTCGCCTCGGAAACCTTATCGTCAACACCTAGCGTACCGTCCCTCGTCGGAACAGCGAGTAGCACACAACCGGCTCAAGGCTCGACGAGCAGCGTCGGGGAAGTATGGAGCGGCAGTGGCACTATCCTCGCCTTGACCGATGTCGGTATGACTTTAGCGCTGCAAGATGGCAGTGAAGTGTACGTGGAATTGGGGTCGCCAGAATATTGGCAGGCACAAGGGGTGACGTTGAATGCGGGAGCCGTCGTGTCGGTGGACGGATTCTTCAACGGTACTGACTATCACGCCCGCACAGTGACGACTTCTAAGGGCGAAGTCCTCTCCTTACGCAACGAGGCCGGACAACCGTTATGGGCTGGCGGCAGTGCCAATAGTAACGGCAACGGCACCAATGGCGGACAGGGAGAAGCCCAAGTTCCGGCGGATCAATGGATAACCGTCAGCGGCACGATCACCGCGCTGACCAATAATGGCGTCGTCGTACAAACGACGGATGGGCAATCGTTGACGGTGTCCTTTGGACGCGCCGACTTCTGGCAAACCCAGTCCATCACGTTCGCGGCAGGGGACGCGGTTTCGATGCTCGGCTTCTGGCAGGGAACCCAGTTCAATCCCGGTCAAGTCACCAAGATTGCCACGGGCGAGCGAATCATGCTGCGCGATCCGAATGGGCGTCCGCTGTGGGCGGGGCCGGGGCGCAGTCAAAATGGTGGCAACGGTAACAATAACGGCAATGGCAACGGAACTGGCGGGCAGGGTAAAGGCAAGAACAATCAGGGTCGCTCGGCTACCCCGCAACCTACATCCACTGCGAATCCCTAGTCCATCGAGAAGCAAGCCAGAAAGTAGGAGCGAAATCTGATGACTAATGAACTCGATCCCCGTCCTGAAGACTTAAAACAGCGTGTTTGGGAGTCCATCCAGCGGGATGAACTCCCGCCCCGTGACGATCGCGGGCGGATGCGCATGGTGATGAACAATCTGGTGCTGCACCTGCATCCGAGCAAAGTCGCCAAACCAACCCTGAAATTCACGTATACATGGGGGCTTGGTGGACTCGCCTTGCTGCTCGTGATGCTGCTGTCCATCACTGGTGTCATGTTGATGTTCGTCTACACCCCATCACCCCAGACAGCCTATCAGGATATGCTCAATCTGCAAACGGAAGTCTGGTTCGGGCAGCTCATCCGCAATCTTCATCATTGGAGCGGCAATCTGTTGGTGATTGTCGCCTTCCTCCACCTGCTGCGTATATTTTTTACGGGTGGCTTCCGTACGCCGCGTGAATTCAACTGGATTTTGGGTGTGGCGCTGCTGCTGCTCGTCATCGCGGCCAATTTTACGGGCTATCTACTCCCGTGGGATCAACTGGCCTATTGGGCGGTAACAGTCGGTTCCAGTCTGTTGAGCTATCTCCCTGTGATCGGAGAAGGGCTGCGCAACTTCCTGCTAGGTGGTCCCGAAGTCGGCGCAGCAACACTCACCAATTTTTATGGCATGCATGTCGCCATCATCCCGCTAACGCTCATGGGCATCGTGTCCTTTCACATCTGGCGTGTACGCAAAGATACTCTGAGCATCCCGCGCAAACTGGATGGCAGCATTGATGGCTCGGACGGCGGGACACAGGTCGAAAAAGTCACGACGCTGCCGCATCTGGTCTCGCGCGAGGTGGTGTTTGCGCTGTTGATGACAGGCGCGATCCTCCTCTGGGCGGTCTGGATGAATGCACCGCTAGAAGCCGCCGCGAATCCCGACCACAGCCCGAACCCTGCCAAAGCCGCATGGTACTTCATGGGCTTGCAAGAACTACTGCTGCATTTTCATCCTGTGTTTGGTGCCATCATCATCCCGACGTTAGGAATTGCTGCGCTGGCGCTGCTGCCGTATCAGCGCTTCGATCTGAGCGCCGAAGGGGTATGGTTCCGTTCGCGGAAAGGGCGGCAGATGGCAATTGTCGGTGCGCTAACCGCGTTGATTGCGGTGCCGTTGTTCGTCATCTTGGACGAATATGTCCTCGATCTACCGGGGATGCTGCCGAGTCTGCCCACGATCATTAGCAACGGTTGGCTGCCCTTCGCGGCACTGCTGCTACTGCTGATCGGATACTACGATGGCATGAAGCGGCTGTTCAAGGCCACCGCCTGCGAGACACGGCAAAGTGTCTTCGTCCTGTTGGTTGTCGCCTTTGTTGTGCTAACTGTGATTGGGATTGCCTTTCGTGGCGAAGGCATGGCCTTGATGTTCCCGTGGGAGGTGCTGTCATGACTGAAAAACCCGTTTCACGCCGCGATTTCCTTAACCTCGCTATTGGTGTTGCCGGTACCTTGGCGCTGGTCGAAACTGGCGGGGTCGTCCTGAGTTTCTTCTCACCACGCATTACGGAAGGTGAGTTCGGTGGTGTCGTTGAGGCTGGCAAAGTCGATTCCTTTCCGGTTGGCAGCGTCACGCCATTCACGCAGGGGCGGTTTTATCTCGTCCGGATGCCGGATGGGGGCTTTCTTGCCCTCTACCGGAAATGCACCCATCTGGGCTGCGCGGTGCCGTGGAATCCGGCGGAAGGGCGCTTCGTATGTCCCTGTCACGCTTCCGCCTTCGAAACTGATGGGACAGTCATCAATCCGCCCGCGCCCCGTCCGCTGGATCGATTTGCGGTCAGTATCGTGGATGGCAGCATAAAAGTTGACACCAGCACCCCGATCCAGCGCGATCGTACGAGTGCAGATGAATTAGTCTACGCGGAGGGGGCATTATGACTACGCAAATACGTTGGCTCGGCTTCATCGGCACGCTGATGATTGCCATCGGCGTCGGGCTTGCCATCCTCAACGAACCAGCCCGTCAGACTGCCGCTTCAGAAAGTCTGCATGTGGCGATGGTGAGCGAAGGCGCGGATATTTATGCGCAAAATTGTGTCGCCTGTCATGGTGCCAGCGGTGAAGGGATCGCGGCGTATCCTCCGCTGACAACGGCTGGCGCGCTGGATGCACAAATACTCTACAATACGATTGAGCGTGGACGCTATAACACGGCGATGGCAGCCTTTGGCGTCGAAGAAGGGGGCGTCCTCACCGGAGCACAGATTCAGAGCTTGGTGACGATGATCCAAGCTGGAACATGGGATGCAGTCGCCACGCGGGTTGCCGCGTTAGGGCTAACCCCGCCGCAGATCGTCGTCGCTGAAATTCCTGCCGAAACAATGGCGCAGGTAGCCGCGCTGCCGAATGGATCGGTACTGGCGACAGGGCTAACCGTGTATGCTGAAAACTGCGCGGCGTGCCACGGTGCTAACGGCGAAGGTTCATCGCTGGCACCCGCCTTAAACACCGATGAATTGCGCGTTCGCCTGAACGATGACGCCATCGCGCGCATCGTGCAAGAAGGTGTGCCGGGGACGCTGATGTCGTCTTGGTCGCGGGCGCTTACCTCCGAGCAGCAGCAAGCCGTTGTTACCTTGGTTAGCAATTGGGGCGAATTGAACGCAGCGGGTGTCAAACTGCCTGTGATCGAATCCGCCGCGCTCGATACCAGTCCCCAGGCCGTCGCCAATGGACAGCGTTTATTCAGTCTACTATGTACGCAATGTCACGGCGTGGATGGCTACGGTACGCAGATCGCGCCCGCGCTCAATAATCAGACTTTCTTGAGCCAGACTCCAAACGCTGCTATCCAGCAAATCATTTCGGGGGGTGTAACGGGCACCAACATGCCGGCGTGGGGCGGTTACCTGACCGATGCCGACATCGCCGCGATCACGGCTTACCTGCGCAGCTTGGAAGCGACGGCTCCTATCGTTGCACCAGCGCAACCGTAGCCGCTTATAATGAGGTGGAGCACATCGCAGAAAGGATGTCAGCATGGCACACAAAATCTTAGTTGCCGACGATGAACAGCCAATTTTGGATACCGTGCGCACATATCTGATCGAGGCGGGACTTCAGGTCGTTACTGCCAAAAACGGGCGGGAGGCAGTGTTTGCCTTCCGCCACGAAAATCCGGCACTGGTCATCCTTGACGTGATGATGCCCGATATGGATGGTTGGGAGGCGGCGCGGCTCATTCGTAAAGAAAGCGCGGTGCCGCTCTTATTCCTGACGGCGCGGGTGGATGACATCGACCATGTAACGGGCTTGGAGATCGGTGCCGACGAGTACCTCACCAAACCGTTTAGCCCGCGTGTCTTGGTGGCGCATGTGCGCGCATTGCTGCGGCGAACATATGCGGATCTTGGCGCGGTCGCGCCAGTGTGGCAGGTTGGCGATCTGAGCGTTAACAGCGAAACCCATGTCGTTACCCGTGACGGCATTCGCATCGAACTGACACCAACCGAGTTCGAACTGCTCGCGACCTTGATCGCACGACCGGGGCGTGTATTCACCCGCGTAGAATTGTTGGATCGCTTGCAGGGGCAAAGCTTCGCCGCTTTTGAACGTGCCATTGATGTACATATCAAGAATTTGCGCGCCAAGATCGAAATCGATCCGCGTGAGCCGCAGTATGTCGAGACTGTATTCGGTATCGGCTATCGGATGCGGGGGGAAGCGTGAAACGACTCTCAGTACGTTTGTCGTTGGCCTTCCTGCTCTCGGCTTGGATCGGGATCGGGGCAATGGTGCTGGTGGTGCAGCGCACGCTTGACGCGGGCTTTCGTCATTACATTACCACCCGCGACAGCGAAGCCAATCCAGAACAGATCACACGGCTGGAAAATTACTATGCGGCGAACGGCACTTGGACAGGTGCGAATACAGTCTTGACCGGACGTGGTACGGGCGTTAGCGGGGCAGGGCGCGGCGCAACCATCAGTGTTGCCGATCTAGAGGGTGTGATTGTCGTCTCCACGGACACAGCGCAGATAGGGACACCTCTCACCTCCGATGCACTCTCCACCGCGATCCCGCTGACCGTGAATGAGCAGCAAGTAGGTTGGCTCGTGCGGCAGTCGCCCGGCATTCAGGCGCTTGGGGCGGCGGAAGTTGCCTTCCTCGATGAGTCCAACCGCTGGCTTACGCTCGCTGGCCTCGGCGCGACGGCGCTGGCCTTACTGGTGGGTAGTGTCTTCGCGTGGACGTTATCGCGTCCATTGCGCGAGTTGACTCATGCCGCTCGTGACCTTACTATCGGGCAGTTAGGGCGGCAGGTGGATATTCGCGGGACGCTCGAAGTCGATGCGCTGGCGGCGGAATTCAACACGATGTCAAAAGCCCTTGCGGAAGCCGAGGCTTTGCGTCAACGGATGGCAGCCGATGTCGCCCACGAACTGCGCACGCCCGTCAGCGTGCTGCGCGGACATCTGGAGGCGATGCTGGATGGCCTCTACCCGCTCGACAGTGCGCATGTCGCCGTTGCCCACGATCAAACCATTCATCTCGCGCGGTTAGTTGAAGATTTGCGGGTGCTCACGCTGGCAGAAGCCAGACAACTGCCTTTGGAACGCGCCCAGCTTGATCCCGTTGCGCTTGTGGAACAGGTGCTAGAGGCGTTCGAGCCATTGGCGTTGGATGGAAATATTCAGCTTAATCGTGCTATTCCCGCCAAGTTGCCGACTGTCGTTGGCGACATCACCCGACTGCGGCAAGTCCTATCCAATTTACTCACCAACGCCATGCGCCATACGCCTGCGGGTGGCGAGATCAAGGTTGAGATCGCGCCTGTAGCAGATTGTCTGCGCTTCAGCGTTGCCAATACGGGTAGCTGGTTGAGCACGACCGACGCGGCACGGGTCTTCCAACCATTTTTCCGCGCGAGGGCAGCCAGTGAAAAAGACAAAAGTGGCAGCGGCTTAGGGCTGGCGATCAGCTATGAGATTATTCGCTTGCATGGCGGCACGATGACGGTGGAAAGTCGTGATAACCGCGTCACATTCGAATTTACGCTGCCTTGTGGAGACTAGTGTCGTCCAAGGTGCGCCATTTTGTGAGTCATCGAATCTTAGTCAGCCGATGCTGCTCGACTCGATAGACGTGTTCGACGCGTTCCAGCAGCGTTCGTCGGTGTGTCAGCAGGATTAACGTGCGCTCTGCCAGTACATCAAACATGGTCGTCAGGATGGCGCGTTCGGTGGTGGTGTCTAGATAGGCGGTTGGTTCGTCCAGCACGACGATAGGCGCATTGGTAAGCAATACGCGTGCCAGCGCAATCCGGCGGCGCTCTCCCCCACTCAGAGTCGCGCCATTTTCTCCGACGAGTGTATCGTAGCCATCTGGCTGTTGCGCGACAAATTCAGCGAGCTGCGCTTTCTCCGCCGCCGCGATCACCGCCGCGTCACTTGCGGTCGGTTGTGCGATGCGAATGTTGTCCAAGATGCTGGTGTTGAACAAATACGTTTGCTGCGAAAGCACGGCGATCAGTCCCCGCGCCGTCGTCTGAGGCAGCATATTCAGTTCGACGCCGCCAATCCGGATGCTGCCCGCCGAATATTCCCAGAATCGCGCCAGTAAGTTGACCAATGTGGATTTACCTGAACCGCTGCTGCCCAGAATCGCGATATGTTCACCTTGCGGAACCGTGAAATCAAGCTGATCGAAGACGGGGACGCTTGGTGATGCATACTGGAATGTCAGCCCCGAAATCACGAGGTCGAATGTGGTCGGCGGATCGGCGGGATGGGCAGGGTCAACGACGACTGGTGTGGCATGAGTAACATCGATCAGGCGTTGCGCAGCATTCACCGAGACAATCCCGTGACGCGCGGCATCCGTCAGCGGCATGACGGCCTCGAACGCGGCAAAGGTGCCGAGTGTCAACATAGCGAGAAAGATTCCGTCCACATAGGGCAGTGCCGAGACGAGCACCGCCAGCGCCGCGCCATTCACCAGTACGGCGAGTGCGCCAGTGCTGACGCTCTCCACCAGAGTAAGCCGTTGTTGTAAAACGGCGGTGGTATCGGACAGCGTTTCGAGACTGGTGGTGCGCTCATCCTCAAGGCCATAAGCGAGGATGTCGGCTATGCCTTGGATGTTGTCGATCAGGGCAGTGTTCAACTTGGCACGGTTGTCGATCAGGGCGCGTCCCACAGATTGACTCTGTCGTTCCGCGTACAGTGGCAGCGCTATTCCCGTGATCAGCAGGAACACCAGCATAGTGAACGCCGTCAGCCAGTTGAACGCCGCGAACAGCACAATCACCGCCACCGCCGTCACCAGCGCGACCACTGGCGGCGCAATTGCCCGCAGATAAATCTCTTGCAGCGAACCTACATCCGCGACCACGCGCCCTAGCAAGTCGCCTGTCTGGAACTTTGATAGCCGCGCGGGCGCTAACGGCTCGATGGCGCGGTAGAAATCTACCCGCAGCTTCGCCAGCACACGAAAGGTCGTATTGTGCGATACCAACCGCTCCAGATAGCGAAAGCCCGCGCGCGAAATGCCGAAAAAGCGTACTGCCACAATCGATACGCCTAGATCAGCGATAGATGGTTGCAGCGCGCATTTCGAGATCAGCCATGCCGAGGTCATCATCAGACCGATACTGCTGGCAACGGTCAGCACCCCAAGCAGCATGGAAAGCAGTACACCGCGCCAGAACGGACGCAGCACCGACATCAGCAGGGTCGTCAATGACCTAATCGGTTTCGTCATCTTGCTCAACCATCCGGCGATAGAGGCCGTTCAGCGCCATTAACGTCTCGTGCGTGCCCTGCTCAACGATCCGCCCGTTATCCAAGACCACGATCAAATCTGCATGTGTGACCGTTTTGAGGCGATGGGCAATCAAAATCAGCGTTTTATCACGCATTTGATCGAGCGCCTGTACGATCTCGCCCTCGGCGGCGACATCGAGCTGTGCGGTGGCTTCGTCCAACAGCAAGATCGGCGCGTCGCGACAGAAGGCGCGTGCTAAGGCGATACGCTGCGCTTGACCACCACTCAGATTTGCGCCGTGTTCTTCGCATAGCGTATCGTAGCCTTGCGGCAACTGCCGGATAAACGCGTCGGCGCTGGCTACCTGCGCGGCGGGAATCACCGTCTCCAGCGGGGCATCCCGCTTACCCATGCGGATATTTTCCGCAATCGATGTCGTGAACAAGTGCGGCTTCTGCCCGACCCATCCAATCTGCTGCCGCCATGCCGCCGCGTCCATCGCTTGCAGATCGACCCCGCCGACTGTGATTCGGCCTTCCGTTGGCTGGACGAACCGCAGCAACAGTGATGCCAATGTGCTTTTCCCGCTGCCGCTCTTGCCCACGATGGCGACATGCTTGCCACGCGGAATTTCCAGCGTGATTCCAGCGAGCACGACACGATCTCCATAAGCAAATTGCACATTGTCTAACCGCAGCTTCAAATCGTCGGGGACAGGGAGCGGTCCGGTTGACTCAGGCAGCGGCGACTCGAGTATCACTGAGAGACGCGTAGCCGCGCCTTTGCCTTCCGCGCCGCTGTGGAAATGCGTGCCGAGTGTGCGCAGCGGTTGATAATAATCCGGTGCGAGGATCAGCAAAAATAACGCTTGCTCAAAGGCGATTTGCCCGTGCAGCAGGCGCAGACCGATCTCGACGGCGACAATTGCCACACTCAGAGTCGCCAGCAGTTCCAGCGTGAACGCGGACAGGAACGCCACCCGCAGCACCTTCATTGTTGCTTCACGGAATCGATCGCTGACTCGCGCGATAGTCTCGGTCTGGTGGTCGCTGCGATTGAATAACTTCAGCGTGGGCAAGCCCTGCATCACGTCCAGAAAATGGGCGCTCAAGAACGACATTTCCTCGTATTGTCCCCGCGCCAAGGCTCCCGCCGCCATGCCGATCAGCGCCATGAAGAATGGAATTAACGGCGCAGTGACGAGCATGATGATGAACGTCAGGCCGTCGATGGGCAGTACCACCGCCAGAAACACCAACGGGACAAGAATCGCGGCGACGGCGCTGGGGATATATCGGCGATAATAGGCATCAAGAGCTTCGATGCCTTCGGTAACGGCGTTGCTTAGTTCACCGCTGCGTTCATTGGCGGTGTAGGCGGGGCCGAGGGTCGTAAGGTGCGCCACCACGCGCTTCCGTAACTGCTGTTTGATGCGGATCGCCAGCGTTCCGGCTGCGTAGGTGCTGGCTCCTGTCAGCAGCGCCCGCAGCAGGATTTCACCTGCCAGCACCGCGAACCAGAGCCATAATCCGTCAAGAGGTGTTCTTTGTAGAAAAGCCAGATTGATGATCCGCGCCAGTAGCGCTGCTTGAACGACGACGATCACGCCAGCGGCGGTAGCCAGCGTGATCGTCCCATACAGCAGAAATCGGTTTTGCTTGGCTTGCTGCCAGAGCCATTTATCCATGCGCTAGTATTCGAGGTGACTTGCCAGCGTCAGTCGTTTGCGGAAGATGTAGTACGTCCAACCTTGATACAGCAGCACAATTGGCACCAGCGTCAGCGCGATCACCGTCATCACCGACAGCGTGTATTCGCTGGACGAGGCGTTGTAGATGGTCAGACTATAAGCCGGATCGAGCGTGGACGGCATCACGCGCGGGAACAAAATCCCGAAGATCAAGACCGTCACCGCGAGGATCGTTAGGCTGATGCCACCAAACGCGAGGCCGTAGCGCTTCCGGTAGACGTTGAAGCCCGCCCACAGCAGAGCAAGGACGGCGAATAGCAATGCGCACATCTTCAACACGAGATTCTGTTCCGCGAACAGATCCGTTTGCGACGCGCTAAACGCCACGAACAGCACAATCACCGCCGTGACGGGCAGCCACAGCCAACGCGCTACCTGAGCAGCGCGCTCACGGATGACGCCATCTACCTTGAGTTCGAGGAACAAGGCTCCATGCAGGATGAACAGTGTCAGCGTCACGACGCCGCCAAGCAGCGCATATGGATTCAGCAGATCGAAGAACGATCCGACATAGTTCATCTTGGCGTCGATGGCGACCCCGTGAAGGATGTTCCCGAAGGCCACGCCCCATAACAGCGCAGGCAGAAAACTGCCGATGAAGATCGACCAATCCCACAGCTTCCGCCATGTCGGGTTGTCGTCTTTGCTGCGGAACTCAAAGGCGACCCCGCGCAAAATCAGCGCGATGAGGATCAGGAACAAAGCGAGGTAGAAGCCGCTGAACAGCGTGGCATACCAGTTCGGGAAAGCGGCAAACATCGCGCCGCCAGCCGTCAGCAGCCACACTTCGTTGCCATCCCATACCGGGCCGATGCTGTTGATGATGGTGCGCCGCTCATTATCATTTTTGCCAAGGAACGGCAGCAGTATCCCGACTCCGTAGTCGAACCCTTCGAGGAATAAAAATCCGGCGAACAGTACGCCGATCAAGATGAACCATAAGGTTTGGAGTGTTTCCCAGTTCATGATGGCCTCAATATGCACCCTTTAGACGCGATTGTTTCGGAGTTGGAGCGTCCTTGCTTGGGACGGGTTCTTCTTCACCGACCCCTGCGCGGGCGAACTTTTGCAGCAAATAGATGTCTGCCACCATCAACGCACCATACACCAGCGTGAATCCGATCAGCGAAATCAGCAGCATCGCCGGAGTCACATTGGGCGAAATGGCCTGATCGATCCGCATCAGGCCGAACACGATCCACGGTTGACGACCAACTTCGGTCAAAATCCAGCCTGTCGAGTTCGCGAGATACGGCAAAATAATCGCGGGCATGAGCACTAACAAGAACCAGCGCACCTTGGGCAGTCGGTTTGTGTAACTGAACAGCAGGCCGAGTAAACCGAGCGCGAACATCAGCACACCCGCTCCCACCATCGCGCGGAAGCTCCAATAAGTGAGCCAAATCGCGGGCGGGACGTAATCTCCCGGCCCATACTTCTGCTCATATTCCGCCTGAAGTTCATTGATCCCGTGTACGAGTCCGTCGGTTGTGTTGTAGGTCAAAAAGCTCAACAACGAGGGGATGCGGATGTTAATGATCGACGTGCGATCCGCTTCGTTGCCGATCTGGAAGAAGGACAGTGAGGCAGGCGACTCGGAATTCCATAATCCTTCTGCCGCCGCGAGCTTCATCGGCTGATAATTTTCCATGTGTTGGCCTTGCAAGTGCCCGAACACCATCGTGCCAAGCACCGCCACCGTGCCGATGATCAGCGAGATGCGCGCTGACGCTGTGAACACCGCCATATTGGTTGAGCGGTTTCGCAGCAAATGGTAGGCGCTGATGCCGAGGATGAAAAAGGCGGCAGTCGTCAGGCCACCCAACACGACATGAGGCCATTGCAGCAGCACGTTCGGGTTCGTGATGACGGCGATAAAATCGGTCATCTCGGCGCGACCATTGGCGGCGATCTTGTAGCCTACAGGATTCTGCATGAACGAGTTCGCCACCAGAATCCAGAAAGCAGAAAGGTTGGATGACAGCGCCACCAGCCAGATCGCGGCTAAATGTAGCGGTTTGCTGATTTTGTCCCAACCGAAAATCCAGATGCCCAAGAAGGTCGATTCGAGGAAAAAGGCGGCTAACGCTTCAATTGCCAGCGGCGCACCGAAAATATCCCCGACAAATCGCGAATATTCCGACCAGTTCATTCCGAACTGGAATTCTTGGACGATACCCGTGACGACGCCCATCGCAAAATTGATGAGCAGGAGTTTCCCCCAGAATTTGGTCATCTGCTTGTATTTGTCGCTGCCCGTGCGGACGTAAGCTGTTTGCATCAGGGCGACGATAATGGAAAGGCCGATGCTCAGAGGGACGAAGAAGAAGTGGTAAATAGTGGTGATACCAAATTGTAAACGTGCGAGGGTTATCGTATCCATATAGTTGTCGATTCTTCGTGACCATGTCACGAAACGTTATCAATAGCGCAATTGTCATCCCCGCGCATAAATCTTGCCAGTTATTTAAGACGGGGAATCTGATGATCTAGATCACATCAAGCGATGTTGTTCAGTCATTTTTACGCTGACACACGGTCAGCATTTGCGATTCAATCCTCAGGTTCCACCGGACGCAGGTAGCGTTGGCAGCATCGCATTGCTATGCGTTTGCACGCCGTTCAAGGCGACCTTGGATAGTTTCCGCTTCGGATGGGTACTGCCGCATGTAGGACAGGTCGTCTTGTCAGCATCCGCGATGGAGACCCGTTTTTCAAACGCAGCCCCACACGCCGGACATTCATATTCGTAGATTGGCAAGGGGATACGCTCCTAAGCTCGTTCCAAAGGGAGACCCTGCTGCATCCAGCCGAGGGTACCACCGACCACGTTGTAAACTGTTTCGAAGCCCTTCTTGCCTAGCAGTGCTGCCGCCGACTGACTGCGCGAACCAGACGCACAGATCACTACGACAGGCTGCAAAGGATCAAGTTCATCAGCACGCCGCGCGAATTCGCCCAGCGAGATCAGCCGTGCGCCGGGGACATGGCCTTGTTTGTATTCCCATGTCTCGCGCACATCGATGACCAGCGGCTTCTGGTCATGATCTAACAATTCCTGCAACTGCATGGCGTTAATGTCGCGTATATCGCCGCTGGCAGTAGGCAAGCGCATCGCTTCCCATGTCTGAAGGCTGTCCGCGAGATACCCGATTACTGCATCGTAACCGACGCGGGCAAGGCTGTACACCACACGGCGGTAATCCTCGGCGTTAGCGAGCAGCAAGATGATCGGGACGTCAGGCGGCAATACAAAACCAACGCGGTTGCTCAATTGCGCATCGGCTTCCATATGCACGGAACCGGGGATGTGCTTCACCTTGTAGTCAGCTTTGGATCGCACGTCAAGGAGGATCGCGCCGCGTCGTATTTCCGTAACCACATCCAGTACGCTCAATCCACGTAGGGCAATCTCGCCCAAAACGCGCGGGCCTTGGCGGTTGATCTGCTTGATGCGCTTGTTGTTACCGGGTTGTTCGGGCAGTCCCGTCGTCGCGAAGGTCACGTACTCGCTGCGATCCGCGATCTGAAGCGCCGGATTGTGATGACGCTCGTAACCTAGCGTAGTGCTCAACACCGAACCAATCGATTTGCCACACAGCGAACCCGCACCGTGCCCCGGCAAAATCATCACGCCATCCGCCATTTGCAGGTACACATTTTGCAGCGACTCGTGCATTTGTCCCGCCAGTTCTTTGGCGACATCGAGTCCAACCAAATCCGGGCGTCCTGCATCGCCCACGAACAGCGTATCCCCCGTCAGCGCCATCCACGGTTCATCAGACCGAGTCTTATCGATGACGAGGAGCGTGATGCTTTCTGGCGTATGTCCCGGCGTCAACCGCACGCGCAATTCAACGTTGCCAAGCGTGATCTTGTCTCCATCAGCGAGGACATTATGCTCAAAGTCGGCGTTTGCGGCCTGATGCACATAAATAGCCGCTTCGGTGCGGGCAGCCAGCTCGGTGTTGCCGGATACGTGATCAGCGTGCAGGTGCGTCTCAATGACATGAGTGATGGTCAGTCCCTTCGCCGCTGCTACATCCAGATATTTCTGCACATCGCGATCCGGATCAATGACGGCTGCTACGCCCGCGCCTTCGCAGCCTACTAAATAGGAAGCGCAGCCCAACCCGTCGATGAAAAACTGTTGCAAATACATAGACATCCTCTCGTTCAACCCAATTTGGGTATATTGTCAATCAATAGAAAAACCGCTAATCCGATCACGAACACGGCGAAGAGGCGTCGCAGCAAGCTGGGGTCAAGCCGCTTTCCGAAGCGCACGCCGACAAACGTCCCGACGATGCCGGCGCCAAGGAAGGCGAGGATAGTATCTACCTCTAACAGTTGACCATTCAGATGTCCGGCGAAGCCTGCGGCGCTGTTCAGCGCGATGATCACCAGCGAGGTGCCGACCGCCTCATGCATTGGCAGCCCGATCAGCATGACCAGCGCGGGCACGATCAGAAAGCCGCCGCCCACGCCCAGAAATCCAGTGAGCAGTCCGACGATCACACCACTGGCGATCAGCTTCCACGCGCTAAAGTGAAATTGATGCGCTTGTTGTGTCCGATTACGGAAAAGCAGTAAATTCCCGACAACCAGCATTAAGACGGCGAACGCGACCATGAGCAAGTGC
>JAHBVJ010000021.1 GCA_019637615.1 Anaerolineae bacterium
AAGCTATTGAAAAAACACTTTGCCGCTATTTTTACAACAGATATGATAGGCGAAGTGGCTGATAACTTGACCGATTTCGACAAGTTTGTTGCAACGGAATTGGATAAATTTGTTGTTTTCTTTGAACCACCATCACTTGATTCACGCATCGTCAACCAGTTTGGGTTTTTCTCGATAATGTCTGATGCTCAAATGCCGATGGATAATTGGCTCAAAAGTCATCCTGATCCCTTCCGTCGGATTATCGTTCCTCACGAATTGAAATGGGAGATTCGCAACAAACTGGATCAGACTAACATCACTGAGCGGGCATTATTTCCGGGGTTGGATGGATTGTCTCTTTGGCTTAAACGCTATTACAGTGTGTATCCTAGTTATCCTAATAGTATGACTAACACGGAAAATATGAAGTTTCTCAATACGTAACCCAACATATATTTACATATAACTTGCTAATGGCCTGTATACCATTAGCAAGTTATGTGCTGTGTGATATTGGAAGGGTATGTGGAGATTGAGATTTCGTCAGGATTCATCTCTCGTCTACAGATTGTTATAGAACCACTTGACGCGCCATTGAGCGCCGTTGTAACGCATTTCCAGCTTCACATCACTGCGCATCCCGTTTGCCAGCGCAACGACGCCGAGCAGGTTGGTCGTGTCGCCGGTGACTTGCTGCTGCTGCGTGAACTGCCAACCCGTCAGCCCGTTGAACGAGATGCCGATCATCAGCACGCGCAGATTATCTGGCGAGGCGATGGCGGTGGCGGTTTCCACATCCAACAGCGCATAGGCCGAGTCATAGTCGTTTTGCTGCACGGCGCTGAGGAAGGCGTTCCCGACATCTTGCAGCGGATCCGCTGTCGTGGTGTTGGCGGGTGGGGCGGTGGTCACTTCGATGGGTGGCTGAGTCGGCTGTGGTACGTCCGAGGTGGGCACGGGCGGGAAGACCGATGTGCCTTCAGGCGTCGTGCCTGTCGTCAGACCGGGGATAGCCCCATCCGGCGTGGGCTGACCCGCCACCACTGTGGGTAGCTGTGGATTGTTCATATTCGCCCGCACGACCAACCCGCGCACGATGCCGAAGGTCATCAGAAAGCATGATCCGAGCATGATAAACAGGGCGAGTGTGATCCGGGTGATACTGCTCATCGGTTCGGTTTTCCTTACAGAATCGACACACCACAATACAGAAAAGTCTGGTACGATTTCACCACTAAAGCACATCTATATTATACCAGAAAGCCCATGACATTTCTGCGTAATCGCGCAACTCGTCTCATGATCGTGGTGTTTATAGGAGTGCTGCTGTTCGCGTTCTCGCTGAACACGATCCGGCAGCGCAGCCGACCACCAACGTCGACGCCCGAACCCGTAACCTACCTATTTCCGGCGGTGCTGACCACAACCATCACCCGCATGGAAGTCACCAACGTGCGGTTTAACAAACATGTTACGCTGGTGAAAGCACCCGGCGAATGGCTCGGTACGGATAAAGACGGCAAATCGGTGCCTGTGAACTTGACGGTGATTCCACCTATGCTGCACATTTTAGCGAGTTTGCGCTATACTCAAATCATGGATAGTTCACAAGCTGATCTAGCGAAATTCGGTTTGACAGACGGTGGATGGTTCACGGTGAAATTCGAAGCCGCCGGAAAGTCGTATACCTTGTACGTGGGAGACTCTAATCCTTCGCGCACGCTGTCGTATGTACAAGTGGCGCAAGAGGGGCAAGTCTTCTTAGTAGATTACAACCAAGTCGGGCAACTCGTTAGTGTGGTCGATGTTCGTGACCCGCAGGAGCTTGCCACGGCGACGCCATAGTCGCAATTATCGAACGGTACGTGTGTAGCGTCAAAGCCCTGCCACCCGGTAGGGCTTTTTTATCCCGAAGTGCAGAGCAGGATGACTGGGTATATAGCATTGACGATTGATAAGGCCATACACCGACAATTGGTGCAGAAGGGTAGTTCGCAAGGGTTCCTCACCTACGACGATATCCTTGCGGTGGTGCCAAACGCGGAACAGAACCTCGAACAGGTTGAGGACCTGATGGAGGAATTGATTCAGGCTGGCGTGGTTGTGCTCAATGAGCCACCACCGGCTGCCCCTGCCGAGGCAGAGGCCGACGCCGATCCTGAAGATATGCTCGAAGTCCCGCCAGATGAATTGGCGGAGATCGAAGCCGACTCCGATTTTGACGATCCGTTCGGCCTCGACCTGATCCAAGATTCGGGTTACCAGCAGGCTATCGAGACGGATGACGTGGTTGGCCTGTACCTGAAGGAAGCCGGACGCACGCCGCTGCTCAACGCTGAAGAAGAAGTGCGCCTCGCCAAGCGGATGGAATCGGGGCTGAAGGCCACCCAAGAGCTAGAAGCCCTCGGTGACGACCTGCCCATCGATGACCGTCTCGATCTGGAAATGGTGGTCGAAGATGGCGATCTGGCGCAAGAGCACCTGATCAAGGCGAATTCGCGCCTCGTGATCAGCGTCGCCAAGAAGTACATCGGGCGCGGTGTGCATTTCCTTGACCTGATTCAGGAAGGCAACATCGGCTTGATTCGCGCTGCCCGCAAGTTCGACTATCGGTTGGGGCACAAGTTCAGCACGTACGCGACGTGGTGGATTCGGCAGGCTGTGAGCCGCGCCGTGGCTGATCAGGGGCGCACGATCCGCGTGCCCGTCCATATGGGTGACCAGATCAACCGTCTGCGCCGTGTGACGATGCGCCTGACGCAGGAATTGGGGCGCGATCCGACCCTGACCGAGCTGGCGGAAGGCATGGAGACGACGCCCGACAAGGTGAACACCTTGATCGAAGTGGCGCGCCGTCCGATCAGCCTCGAAACGCCCACCGACGAGGATGAAGAGTCCGAGATCGGGGATTTCGTGGAGGATACATCCAGCCCCGCGCCGTCTGAAATGACGGATGCCGAGATGCTGCGCGAACATCTCTCGATGGCGCTGAACAAGCTGCCTGAGCGAGAGGCGAAAATCCTCCAGTTGCGGTATGGTTTACTGGATGGCGAACAGCACACCCTTGAAGAGGTGGGCAAGGCCATCGGCGTGACGCGCGAACGTGTGCGTCAGCTCGAAGCCCAAGCGTTGAATCGGCTGCGTCGGTCGTCGTCGCACCAGATTTTGCGCGACTTCATGTACAGCGATGATTGATAGCCCCCTCTGAACCTCGTTCCTAATCAATGAGGTTCAGAGGAACCCGATTGATAAGGAACCCTTGATGCGTTCAACCCGCGCTCCACTGCTCATCCCACTGCTGCTGGTCGTCGTCGGCGTGCTGCTGCTGCTGAGCAATTTTCTGCTGCTGGAAAATGTCGATATTCTGCGCTGGTGGCCTGTCTTGCTCGTCCTCGCGGGACTGCAACTGCTGCTGCGCGGCGATCTCGGCGTAAGCTGGCAGACGAAGGAGTTCGGCATCACGCGCGGCACGGTTCAAACGGCGTCGGTGGAGGCCAGCAGCGGCGAGATCGACGTGAAAGTGCGCGTGCTGCGGCGCGAAGGTCGGCTGGTGGCGGGGCATTACACGGCGCGGTCACGTCCGCAGTTGACCGTCCGCAACAACCACGCCCGCCTGATGATGCAGCGCGGTCAAACGTGGCCTTTTTCACAGGGCGATTGGGAGATCGGCTTGGCGCGGGATGTGCCGTGGACGCTGCTGCTCAGTACGCATGTGGGCGAACTGGATGTCGATCTGCGCGGGGTGCATGTGCGCGAGGCCAACCTCGCGACGGGCATCGGTGATCTGAGAGTGCAGCCGAGCCATCTGGTCGATAACGGCATCCGCGCCCGCTCGACGTTCGGCAGCATCTGGGTGATCGTCCCGCCGGAGGAGCAGGTGATCGTCACGGTCAAGACGCGCCCGCTGTCCCGTGTCAACATCGATGAGACGCGCTTTTTGATGGTGCGCCCCGGTGTGTATGCCACGCTCGGCTATGAGCAGAGCCAAGCGCCCGCCGTCCTCGAAGTCGCCACGACGTTCGGGACGATCCATTTGCAGTAGAGTGAACCCACAAACTCGTGTTGACGATGCAATTATTTAACCTCAATTTTGTAGAGATTATCCAGCATTATCGATAGCGCCGCCCGACGTTGAAACGTGCGGGCTTAGCGAACGAAGTCCCGAATGGGACTCAGTCCCATCATAGCAGATGGTGACAGCAATGCATGTAATTCTGCCTTATTCTTCTCTCGGCAAGCGCAGATACAGCTTACGCAGCGCAGCGTCCTGCAATTTGACGACCTCATACAGCCCGCTGGCATCGTTCACCAAGGCTTGCATATCTATATCCTGACCATCGCGGAAGGCCGTCAGCCGCGTGACCACGATGTCAAAGAGGGCGGTCACGGCTTGCTTGCTTTCCGTCGCGCAGCCGGGGACTTTCGTGTTATCGACCAGCGCGCGGATGGCATTGATTCGCGCGAGCACATCCCCGATCTTCTCGCGCGGGGTTACTACCGCCGTGTTTAAAGTCATGATCATGCCGCGTGAGTGCTGTCCGCTGGCTTGCAACCAATCTTCCACCTCGCGCTTGCGGCAGTCGGGGTCAGCCGTGGCGGTGGGCTGTGGGGTTTCGGTGGGGACGGCGGTTGGCGGTTCGCCCGGTGTTGCCGTCGGAACCGGGCCAGAAGACGAACTGCCACAGGCTGTCATCAGGAACATCACGAGACAAGCCGCCATCAAACCGCCGCGCCGAATCAATGCGTTCTTCATGTCACCCCCATACACAATCCATGCGTGTGTAGATTAGCATCGAGAGAATGTTGCTGCAACGCACCTGTTATGGGTTGAGCACGAATTGTCATCAGATTGTGACAAACTTGGGCAGTAATTAAATAGAGGTTCACATCATCTTAATAATGGTGTGAGATACTTACACCGAAATGAAAAACAAGGACAACTGTATGAACAATCAAACGACAATCGATAACACCTTTGCAGCGGCAATCGAAATGTACCGCCGTCTGCGCCAGTACGGGCAAACCAGCCCGCTCGCTCGCATCAGTGTAGAAGCACGTTACACCACACTCACCACCGCGCAACGCCACTTGCTCCGCCAACTGATCGCCCGCACCGAATCCGCGAACTAACCCTTCCCTCCCTATCCAATCAGCGACGTACAGAGGCCGGCTTGCTCCGACCCCTAGTCGCGGCACCTCGCTGACCGGATTGATCAGCCTGTTTTCTGTAAAAAAACCTGATATGCTTAACGGCTGATGCCCACCCAAAAGAAGGTTAATTTTCAGCCATGAACGAGACGACTCCCGCTAGTTTTGCGAACATGAAAGTCGGGATCATCGGCAGCGGCGTGATGGGCGAGGCCATGATCGGTGGGCTGTTGAGCCATCACGTGCTCACCGCCGACCAGATCGTCGCCTCCGACGCGCTGCCTAGCCGTGCCGCCGAACTCCGCGATCAGTACAAGATTCAGGCCAGCACCGATAACTGCGCCGCCGCTGAAGGGGCGGACGTGCTGGTATTGAGCATCAAGCCGCAAACGCTCGATAAAGTGCTGCATGAATTGCACCACGGCTTGACGATGCAGCCCAAGGTCGTCCTGAGTATCATCGCGGGCGCGTCGATCCAGCAGATTAGCGAGGGCATGGGCAACCCCAACATCGTGCGCTCGATGCCCAACACGCCCGCCCGCATCGGTCAGGGCATCACCGTGTGGACGGCTGCGCCCAACGTGCCGGATGTACAGCGCGAACATGCCCGCACGCTGCTGCGCACCTTCGGGCAAGAAGTGTTCGTGGATGACGAGCATTATCTCGACATGGCGACGGCGTTGAGCGGTTCCGGCCCTGCCTACGTGTTCCTATTCATGGAGGCCATGATCGATGCGGGCGTGCATATGGGCTTCCCGCGCAGGATCGCGGAGCAGTTGGTGATCCAAACTGTGCGCGGATCGGTGGAATACGCTGCCGCCACCAGTGAGCATCCGGCCACGCTGCGCAATCAGGTGACCAGTCCCGGCGGCACCTCGGCGGAAGCGCTGTACCATCTGGAAAAAGGCGGCTTACGCACGGTGGTTTCCCGCGCGATCTGGGCAGCGTACCAGCGCAGTGTCTCGCTCGGCGCGGGGCAAAAGGTCAGCCATTCGCCCAAGGTGCGCAATCCCGACGACCTCGATCACGGGCGTTGAGCGGCGAGATCACGCTGCGCATCGATGGCGGCGATCACCGTCTGGAAGTGAATATCGACGGCATCTTCGACATGCTTGGCGTAGCCGCCCGCCATCGTGATGGCGATGGGTAAGCCCGCCGTGCGGCAGTGCCCGAACACGATCTGGTCGCGCTGGGCGAGTCCGGCTTTGGTCACTTTCAGGCGTCCGAGCGTATCGCCTTCGAATGGATCAGCGCCCGCAAGATAAATAGCGAGATCGGCGCGGGCGACGGCGATGGCATACGGCAGATGGCGATCCAGCGCGGCAAGGTAGGCTTCATCGGTGGTGCCGTCGTCCAATTCCACGTCGAGATCGCTGATTTCCTTGTGGAACGGGTAATTCTTTGCGCCGTGAATCGAGAAGGTGAAGATCGAATCGTCGCCCGCGAGAATCGCCGCCGTCCCGTTGCCCTGATGCACATCGCAGTCGATGATGATCAGGCGCTGCGCACGTCCCTCGGCTTGGATGGCGCGGGAGGCGATGGCGCTGTCGTTGAAGACGCAAAAGCCTTCGCCATGATCGCGAAAGGCGTGATGCGTGCCGCCCGCCAGATTCACCGCGTAGCCATCCTCCAACGCCGCCCGACACGCCTCAATCGTCGCGCCGGAAGATCGGCGGCTGCGCTCCACCATCCCCGGCGACCACGGGAAGCCGATGCGCCGGATTTCTTTCGCCGTCAGTTCGCCATGCTGCACCTTGTGAAGATACTCCGCGTCATGCGCCCGCAGAATTTCCTCATCCGTCGCCGCGTGCGGAATGATCAGATTCGCCAAGGGTACGAGCTTGGCGGCGAAGACACGCTCCCGCAGCAGGGCATATTTGCTCATCGGGAAGCGATGATCTATCGGCAGCGGCAAAACGAATTGATCCGTGTAGAAAATCTTCATACGTTCCTGCTCTCATGGCCTCGCGCGGTTGATCCACAGCGTAGCGCCATCCGTCACGATCTCGATATTGCCGTTCACGTCGGTGCGGAAGGTCGGCACATCGAGGAGATAATCCTCGGTCACCACCGCGTCGGGCATGGCTGCCGTGTTGCCCGCTTCCGCCACGATCACGGCGGCTTGGGGCGCGGTGGCGGCGATCCATGCGGGCGTGTTCACCTTGGCGGAGCCGTTCGAAGGCAGCAGCAGCACCGTTGACCGCAGCTCCTTCGCCATCTTTGCCAGTGCCGTCATGTCCTTCTCGGAAACTTCCGACATGATCAAAAATGAAGCCGTCCCATAGCGCACACGCAGTACCATTGGCACATCGGTGGGCTTGGCTTCGGCACCCGGCACCGCATCCGGCGCGATCACCTCGATGGTCAGGCCGTCGTCGGTAGTCAGCGTATATCCCGCTGTCACAACGGCCTGCGTCACGCCATGACCTGCCACCGCCGCCGCGAATGCCTTGTACACATCCTCATCCGGCGTATGGCCTGTGGTCAGCACCGAATGCACACCGAAATTATCGAACAAGGTCGCCGCCGCTGCCATCGTCGCCCGTCGCCACTGCGTGATGATCAGGGCGTCGATGTCGCGCCGATAAAACGGCATCCGATCCCCTAGTGCCGTCGCCAAGCGCGTCGGGTTGTCGCCGCCATCGATCAGGATCGCCGCGCCATTCGGCGTCTGGATCAGCACCGCGTCGCCTTCGCTCACGGCGAGGAAATGGACATGTAAGTTACCATCCGGACGCGTCAGCACCGTGATCCACACCAGCGCTGCCAGCGATCCGCCAACGATGACGATCAGCGGCGTGGTGATCTGCTGGCGGAGGCGGCTCAACCACACGGCGCGCTGCGCTTTGGGCAGCATCAACAGCAGCGTCACCGCCGCCAACGCCACGTAGAAGCCGACCATCGCAGGCAGCGAGAGCACCACGGGCACGCTCACGCCGGGAATTTCAGCGGCGGCGCGGATGATCGCCAAGCTGTAATTCAAAGGCAGCGCGGCGATCCACGCGATGATCTGCCCCACCGGAAAGACGAGCGCCCCGACCAGCACCGCCAGAATGCCCAACGTCATGATGATCGACTGTACGGGCACGACCAGCACATTCACGAACACCGAGGCCAGCGAAAACTCACCGAACAGCGCGAACGACAGCGGCAGCGTGGATAGCTGCGCCGCCAGCGTGATGAGCACCGTATCCGCCAGCACCGAGGCCACCGCCGAAGCCGTCTCCGATTTGAAGACGTGCCCCAGATAATGCTCGGTTGCCGCGGTGATCGGGCGCAAATACACGATCAGCCCCAAGGTCGCCGCCGAACTCAGCAGCAAGCCCGCGTCAAACAGCAGATTCGGGTTGAAAACCGTGATCACCCATATCGTCGCCGCTAACGACGTGATGCCCTCGGCGCGCCGCCCCACCTGAAGCGCGATCAAGGCCAACGATCCCATGATCGCCGCCCGCACGACCGATGGTGACGCGCCCACGAAGACGGTGTATAGCGCGATAGTCACCATGGTCACTACCAGCGTGATGCGCTTATTCTTGACGCGGCTCAACAACGCCGTGATCAACCCGATCACGATGGCGATATTCGAGCCAGAAATCGCGACCAGATGCGAAGTGCCAGTGCGTCGGAAGGCGTCTTTCACATCCGGCGAGAGTCCGCTGTCATCCCCAAGCAAGATACCTGCCAGAAAGCCCGACGCCGGACTCGGCAGCAGCTTATCGATCAATTGACGCGCTTGCCCGTTCAGTTTATACAGTGTCGCCAGCACGGGACTACCTTGATCGTGATCGACGACGGTCACATTCGCGCGCAGCATGATCGTCCGCAAGCCTTGCCGCACAAGATAATCGCGCCATGAGAAGGTGTCGAATTCTGGCGGCGTCTGTGCGATGCCGCCGACGCGTACTAAATCGCCATATTGGTACGACCCTAGCCGATCTGCGTAGACCAGCACATCGCCTTCCACCGCGCGCTGCACATCGCCCTGCCGGATGCGCTGCACCTTAACGCGCAGTTGGATCGCGCTGTCCGTGACGTTGGGCGGTGCATCCACCACGCCAGTCAGCTCGGTAAATCCGTGATCGTTGTAGTAGCTGACCTGATTCTCATCGATGACGATTTGCATCGCTGCATAGCGACCCATCCCCAAGCCACAGGTGAGCAGACACAGGCTCACGGTACGCAGCCGCACATCGCGCCGCATCAGGATCGCCAGCAGCAAGCTCGCGCCCGCCAACCAAGGCCAGCCCGGCTGCACCTGCGGCGCGACCGAGGCCAGCACGATCCCCGCCATCCATCCGATTGCCATCACCAGAAGAATCATGATACGGTATCCATCTTAGGAGATATGTCGCATGTCGAATCATCCAATCGTTCGTCGGTTAGCATACTCCATGCTCTGGGTATATGTCATCCTATTTCTCGTGATCATTTTTCTACTCAATCAATCGACATCCAGTATCCCCGATCCGATGCAAACAAAGGTCTTCGGGAGAATAATGCTAACGAACACAGCCGTTTTCGAGAAATTGGCTGCCACGCAAGATGCCCGCAGACAAGCCACTCGTAATGCTATCGCCGCGACAGCACAGCCTGATCATTGATTCGCATTTACTGAGCACTCAGCAGAAACAAACGATCCCAAGGTGTTCCTCACAGCGGGATCAACCTTGGGATCATTCCGAATGCAAACCGTCGATTGTCACGGATGGACGAACGGACTCGCCTACTCCTGCTCCACGCCGAGCGGCACGAAATGCCCGCCCAAGTCATCGCGGACAGCACGCCGCTGCGGGACGCCGCTGCGATACGCCGCCATGGCGATAGCGTGGGTAGATACCGGCGACGTGATGATCACGAATACCGCCAGCGCCAGCACCTTCAACGCCGTCGCGGGCATCAAGAGCGCCGCCCCCACCAGAATTCCGAACAACCCCATCGTGGAGATTTTGCCGGACGCGTGTAACCGACAATATACATCGGGCAAGCGGTACAAGCCGAGCACGCCCAATGCCGAAAACACGATCCCTACCCACAACAGAGCCACACCCAGAATATTGATCACGTCTTGCATCAGAACACCTTCCCATCCGCCAGATAGCGCGACACCGCCAGCGTCCCGACGAAGCCCAATGCCGCCAGCGCGATCCCCACGTCCACCAGCATCGAGGTGCCTTGCACCATCGCCAGCACCACAATGATCCCGATCAACAGGGTGGTCATGGCGTCGGTAGCTTGCAAGCGGTCAGCGGGGCTAGGGCCTCGCCACACGCGGTACGAACTCAGTACCAGCAGCAGCACCAGCACGACCAGCGCCGCTTGAACAGCAAAATCTACGAAGGCGTTGTTCATAACAATATCTTCCTCAGGAGCTTCAACCGTTTGGCTTGGTTGGACTCCGCTACATTGGACGAGGCGACCACATCGAGGCAGTGGACATACATGGTCTTGTTACCGTCAAAATCGACCACCAGCTCCCCCGGCGTGATCGTGATGCCGTGCGCGCTGATCGCGGCGATGGTGTCCGCCACCGCTTCTTCTTCGGGCGTCGTTGGCTCGAACTGTGTCGCCGTCGCGATGATGCCCGGATTCAGCGGCATCGCGGGATCGATCACGCGCTTGGCGACATCGATAGCCGCGAGAAAAATATCACGCAGCAAAATGACGAAGTACACCACGGCGGCAGCCACACGGCTTGGCAGGTCGCGCCATGTCGGGATCGGACTCGGCTCATTGGAAAACAGCAGCGTCAGCACCGCGATGCTCAATACCAACCCGACGCCGAAGCCTTCCAGAGTCGGCATCGAAGTCAGCAGCATCCACGCCAGCGCCATCGGGATTGCATACGCTAGTCGTCTTAACATGAGGACGTTAACCTCCCTTTCCCGCATCGACGGCGGGGGCGGCGATCTTGAATCCGGTCGTCGCGTTTGTCGTATCCGTGCCGAGGATGTTATGAATGTAGATATTGGAATCGCTGATCTGCTTGACCGTCGCTGTCGCCGCGTCTACTAGGGGCGACGCGAACACGCCCAAGGCCACACACAGCGCGATCAGAAGCGTCGGCGCGAGCAAGCTGTCGCCTTTGGCCTTCAAATGTGGATCGGCAGCGGGCGGCTGCTGGAAGATCAACTGCCATGTGCGCAGCATGTACATCAGCGTGATCAAGCCCGCCGCGACCGCCAGACCGAGCACGATCCAGCTCCCCGCGCTGATTCCGCCCTGAATCAGCGTCACCTTGCTGATGAAGCCGTTCAGCGGCGGCACGCCCGCCAGCGCCAACCCGCCGATCAGATAGAGGCGGTTGTGCATCACCAGATTCTGACCCGCTCCGCCGATGTCTACCAGCTTGGCGGATTTGGTCGGCATCCGGCTGGCGATTGCGCCCGTGATCATCAGCAGTGACGATTTGATCAGCGCGTGATTGAACGAATACACAATCGCGCCGACCAATGCCAACGGCGTCCCCCACCCGATGCCGAGCAGGATAAAACCGATCTGCCCGAACGTCGAGTACGCCAACATGCGCTTGGCGTCATACGTTTTGAGCGCGGCGAGGCTCCCGAAGAAGATACCGATCAGCCCCAAAATCACCAGCAGTGCGCGGATCAACGGCGCTTCCGCCGTGAACATCAGCGTCGTCAACCGGATCAGCCAGTACACGCCCGCCTTGACCACCACCGACGACAGCACCGCATGAACAGGCGTCGGCGCGGTGGTGTGGAAGTCTGGTTGCCAGAAATGGAACGGGAAGACCGCGCTTTTGAGCAAGAACGCGCACATCAACATCACGGCGGCGGCTTGCGCCAGCAGCGGACGGTCGCCCGTCGAGAGCAGCCGTGCGATGTCCGCGACGTTCAGCGTCCCGAAGGTCGCGTAGATCGCGCCGATGCCCATCAGCAGGAACAACGAGCCGAGCGCGCTGATCAGCAGATACTTGATCGCCGCTTCCACGCCGAGCATGTTGTCCGAGATCGCCACCAGCACCACCGACGACATCACCATCAGTTCCACGAATACGAACAGTGTGAAGATGTCGCCTGTGTAGATCGAGCCGCTCAGTCCTGCCGTCATGCACAGAAACAGCGGCAAAAACGCCGGATATTGGACGCATTTATCTTTGCAGCCGAGCGCGTACAGCACGCCAGCGGTCGAAACGGTAGTCGCCATCACGCCAAACAGCGCCGATAGCATATCCGGCGCGAGGATGATGCCATACGGCGTAGGGTAGCCGCCGATGCGGTATACCTGCGGGCCAAGCTGCCAGTTCGCCCACAGCACGCCGAGGCTGCATATCCAACCGAGCAAGCTAGTCAGCATCGCCACGATCTCTTGCAGCGTGCGGTAGCGCACCGCGATCACGCTGATCGCCGCGCCCGCCAGCGGCAGGAAGATCGGGCCGAGTACCAATGGATTGTTGAATGTGTTCACGCTGTGTTATCCCTGTTGTACATTCTCTCGCCGCTTGCGTCCCTAACGCCGTCACCAGATGACTCGTCGTCTTGACTAAGGACTAAGCACTCAGTACGAAGCACTTTTCTTCTACCCTTTGAGCTTGTCTACTGCATCGGGGTCAACTGTCTGGTAGCGCCGCGACGACACGCTGATCAAGCCAAGCAGTACGGCGTACGACCCGAAACTGATCACGATGGCGGTCAGCAGCAGCGCTTGTACCAGCGGATCGCTCGGCTGTCCGAGTCCCAACAGGGTTGTGTAGGCGGGCACGCGTCCGTTGAACGCCCCCACCGCGATATACAGCAGATTGATCGCGGTGAACAAGATATAGAAGCCCATCGCAGATTTGATCAAGTCGCGGCGCAGCAGTTGGAACACGCCCATCCCGAACATCGCGCCCGTAGCAATCGCCAGTAATATGTTCAAAGTGTTTCGACCTCCTGCGGGTGTGCGATAGTTTCGAGAATCACACTGGAACCGCCCATAACCGAGAGGAAAATGCCTGTTTCGTACAGCAACGTTGAGGACAAATGAATGTCAGCCGGTAAATGCAAATCTCTGAGCACCGTGGTGATCAAGAAGGTGTGCCCGAACAGCATCGGCAGCGCGGCGTTCAAGATCGCCAGCCCGATCCCGATGCCGATCAGCGGCGCGGGACGCAGCCACGCCAGCCGCCGTTTGGCCTCGTCGTAACCGAACACGATATACCACAGCGCGATCGCCAACCCGCTGACCACGCCCGCCGTAAAGCCGTCCCCCGGTGCGCCGCCGCCATACAACAGGTGCGAAAGCGCCACCAGCAGCGCGAAGGGCAGCACCATCGTCGCCACCGTCCGCAGCAGCGGAGTCGCGAAATGCGAGATGGTCTGTTCTTGCAGCGCCGCCATTTCTTGCTGGATCGCCGGGTCTTTGGCCTCGCGGTCGGCGGCCAAGCCCACATCGCCGCGAATCATGCCGCGTGCGCGCAGTTGCTGGAGCATCCGCCCCGCTGAGAACTGCCACGTTTTGCCCGGTTCTGGCGTCGAGAGCAGCGTCAGCACGCCCAGCGCCGCCATCCCGAACACCGTGATCTCGATGATCGTGTCCATACCTCGGAAGTCGGTCACGATGGTCGCCACGATGTCCGTCGCGCCGATCAAGTCATAGGCGTGATCGATGTGCCACTGCGTGATGGTGTTGCGCGAAGGGCGGTTGACCACGGCAGCGAGCGTGAACAGCCCGACGCCCACGCCAACGACCGTCGCGATGATCGCGTCCCGCGCCACGCCCTGCTTCGACTGTGCCCACAGGTTATCGATCACCTGCTTGCGTTCCGGCGCGCTGATCCGACCGAGCATCGTGATCACCAGCACCGTGCCGAGTGTCTCCACGAGGAATTGCACCAGCGCCACGTCCGGCGCGGGTTCGAGCAAGAAGATACCGCCCACGCTGTAGCCCGCTACGCCCAACGCCAGTGCCGCCAGCAAGTGCCGCTTCAGCAGAATACTGGCGAAAGTCGCGCCGAGCGAGAGCACCAGCAGCACGATCTTGAGTACGTCGGCGCTGCTGTGCAACTGGATCGACATAGACGCGTTGCCGATATGCGACAGGCCGACGGTTGCCATCAACAGGATCACGCTGATCAGAATTGAAATCAGGTAATAGCGGATTTTGCCGTTTTGCGAACGCAGCAGGAGGTTAGCGGCAGCTTCCACCATCCCGACGGCGCGGTTATATATCTGACGACCGCTCGGTACTGGCACGCTGATCAGCCCCATCAGCGGCTGCCGCGCCAGATAAATCACCACACCGCCACCAATCGCCAGCAAACTTAGCATGAACGGCGTATTGATGCCCGCGAACAAATGCAGCTCGACCTCGCCGCCCAAAATTGGCGTCAGCAGCGGCGCGACGAAGGTATTCAATCCCAAGGCCGTGATCAGGACGCCAAGTGCCAGTACCGCAGGCCCGATGACCATACCAGCAGCGGGCACATGCAGATGATGACCATGTCCGCTGTTCTGCTCACGCGGCGGACGCACGAACATATCCCAAATCAACATGATGGCGAAGGTCACGGTGAAAGCCGCGCTCAAGAGGATGACCGCCAGCATCACAGCGGGGAAGGGGCTGTGCAAAGCGGCTTCGAGCATGGTTTCCTTCGCCACGAAGCCGAGCGTTGGCGGCAGTCCTGCCATCGTGATCGCGGCAACAATCGTGATCGCAGCGACGGCGGGCATCTTGCGCCCCAAACTGCCGAGCTTTTCCAGTTGGCGTGTGCCCGTCGCGTGGTCGATGATCCCCGCCACGAGGAACAAGGTCGCTTTGTACAGCGCGTGCGCCAGCAGGCCGATCAAGGCCGCTTGCAGACCCTCGCCGTGTGGCAGGCCGATCAGCGCGACCAACGCTCCCAACTGGCTGATCGTGGCATAGGCCAGCGCGCCCTTCAGATCGTGTTGACGGAGCGCCAGATATGCGCCCATCAACATCGTCACCAGCCCGATTCCCATCAGCGCGGTTTGCCACAACACGGTATCACCGAGGATCGGATACAACCGGAATAGCAGGTAAATACCCGCTTTGACCATCGTGGCGGAATGCAAATAGGCGCTGGCAGGTGTCGGCGCGGTCATCGCATCCGGTAGCCAGAAGTGCAGCGGGAATTGGGCACTTTTGCTGAAGCATCCCACCAGCACGAGGATGGTGATCGCCGTGTAATAGGGATGCTGACGCAGCACATCGCCGCTCGCCAGCAGTTGGCTGAACTCCATCGAGCCGCCTACCGTGCCGAGCAGTACCAGCCCGACCAGCATCGCCAGTCCGCCGCCCGCCGTGATGATGAAGGCTTGCAATGCGCCGCGCCGTGCTGCGGGATCAGCCTTGTTGAAGCTGATCAAGAAGAACGAGGTGATGCTGGTGATCTCCCAGCAAATGAACAGCGTCAGCAAATTGCCCGCCAGCACGAGTCCCACCATGCCGCCCATAAAGGCGAACAGCAGGCGGTAAAACCGGATCAGCGACTTCAATTCATCGAAGTAATAGCCCGCGTAGATTACTACAATCGCGCCGATCCCGATCACGATCAGGCTAAACAGAAGCGACAAGCCGTCGAGGTACAACGACAGACTCAAACCGATCTGGGGAACCCACGGCAGCACCACGCTCACCGCCCCGGTCTGCTCAATGGTGGTGAGATGAGGCAGCATGGCAACAAACAGCCCCGCTACCACGACGCCCATGATCCACGCTAACAGCGTTTTCGTCAGACGGGTTCCAATCGTGGGCATCAACAGGGCGAGGGCGAACGGAGTGACATTAACAATCGCAATATCCATAGGTGCGCACCGACTTCCGGCTGAAAACAGGAAAAAGTAGTATAGCGGTGCCCTTTACGCCCAAAAACGGATAAGATGCACCAAAGTAAGTGTTCAAAAACTGTTTAAATTGCTGGTTCGATGGGGACTCTTGGACAGGAGAAAAGCAGCGGCAAGCCGTACAATAAGCCGAAGAAAAATCGGCAAAAAATCTCAATGAGTACAAAAACCGTGAAGTCTAAGAAAACATACTTGTGCAAATAGACGGCCTGAATCCGGTGCTGAGGAAACCACCTGCATCCCCTGAAGGCGCTCGCCCCTCCGCACCGTCCATGCTATTGAGGCGGCGTCAGTCCTTCGCGCAGCCATGCCGTGGCAAGTGAGATCGCCCCGCGTGCGGCGGTCGTGTTCGCCAGCGCGTTCAGCATCACGAAGTCGTGGATCGTGCCTTGAAACCGTGCCATCGTGACGCGCACACCAGCCGCGCGGAGCTTGTTGGCGTAGGCTTCACCCTCGTCGCGCAGCACATCGGCTTCGGCGGTGATGATCAGCGCGGGTGGCAAGCCGGTGAGCTGTTCAAGGCTGGCACGCAGCGGCGAGGCCGTGATCTCGGCGCGTTCGTCGGGGTTGCTGGTGTACTGATCCCAGAACCACTGCATTCCTTCACGGCGCAGGTGATAGCCCTCCGCGAATTGGCGGTACGAAGCCGTGTCGAAAGCTGCCTCAGTCACCGGATAAAACAGGAGTTGAAGCTGGATCGCTGGCCCGCCGCGCTCTTTCGCCATCAATGTGACGGCGGCGGCCATATTGCCGCCCACGCTGTCCCCCGCGATGGTGAGACGTTTGGCATCGAGGCCATACTCGCGTCCGTGCTTGGCGATCCACTGCACCGTCGCATAATTCTCCTCAATCGCTGTCGGATACTTGGCTTCTGGCGACAGGCTGTAATTCGGGAACACGATGGCGGCTCCCGTCCCGACTGCCAGTTCGCGAATCAGCCGATCATGCGTGAGTTTGCTCCCAAACACCCAGCCCGCGCCGTGAATAAAGACGATCACGGGTAGCATAGCGGGCGCATGAGGGGGACGCATCAGGCGGATGGATACCTGCCGATGAGGGCTACCCTCAATGATCAGGTCTTCGATCTCGACCGGGAAGTTGGTCACATCCGCGCCAGCTTGCACCTCGTCAAGCACAGATCGCCCTTTTTCCGCGCCAAGTTCGTACAGGAAGGGAGGTACGGCGTTGGCATCAGCGAAGGCTTGCGCTTCCGGTTCTAGGGCGAGGGCGGCTGCAAGGCTGGACATGGTTGTGCTCCTTGGCGCGTCGGGCGCTGTTGATCAGGTGGGAAGGGAAAGCATCGCCATTCGTCACGTACTGCATGACGAGCGGCGATGCTGGATAAGGTCTGTTACTTGCTAACCGCCGCCACAGCCGTTTCGATCAGCTTCACCACTTCCTCCGGCTTGGAAACCATCGGCACATGGCTCGCCTCGACTTCCACGACCGTCGCTCCCATGCGCTTGGCAAACAGGCGCTCGGCATCAGGCGGGATGGCTTCGTCGTTCGTCGCCACCATGTACCACGACGGCTGCGACTTCCACGTTGGGGTGGTCATCACTTCCGCCAGCGCCGCGCCGAAGATCGGCTGCTGCACCGCGTACATCTCCTTGGCCTTGGCGGGGTCAACGTCCGACGCGAAGTGCTTCACGAAGTCTTCTTCGGGCATCCATGCGAAGCCTTGCGCATCAAAACGCAGATGAGCCAAGGCGGGCGTCGGGGGCGCGCCTTCCAGCAGCTTGCCGATGCTTTCGCCTTCATCCAGACCGAAGGCGGCGATGTACACCAACCCTACGACGTTCGGGGCGTCCGTGCCCAACGACGTGATGATCTGACCACCAAACGAGTGCCCGACGAGGATCGTGGGGCCAGTCTGGTCGGAAAGTACCTGACGCAGCCGCGCCAGATTGTCCTTCATCGTAGTCAGCGGGAACTGCGGCGCGGTGACGTTGTAGCCTTTGGCCTGTAGCAGCGGAATGATCTCGCTCCAACTAGAGCCATCTGCCCACGCGCCATGCACGAGGACGATATTCGGTAAGGTTGCCACTTTGGATGCTCCTCCCTGAGCAAATGCAGGCGCACCTGCGATGAGTAAGGCACACAGTGCCAAGATAACGGTGATAACTAATCGACGTTTCATGATTTCTCTCCCTCGTTTTGCGCAAATGCTGTTTACTTCGTGCTGCGGCTGCACATTCTTCTCGGTTCCGGCGTCCTCGAAGAAAGTCACGAGCCGCTTGGGGTTGAGCCTGCGCTTCCGGTAGGCTGTGGCTCGTCAACTTACATTGATAGAATATCGGTGGTTGTCCGCTGCGTCGTCAGAAGTTCCACTTATTTCCGAACTGATCAGGGCGGCGCTTTTCAGGGCATATAAGGCGGCTTCGGTGCGCGAAGACACGCCTAATTTGTCGAAGATGCGGTAGAGATGTGTTTCAATCGTCCGCGTGCTGACGACGAGTTCGTCCGCGATCTTGGCATTCCGCCAACCTTTGGCGACCAACGCCAACACTGTTCGTTCTTGTTTCGTTAATTCATTCATCGGTCGTCTCCTCTAAGGAATAACTGCCCCGGAACGCATCAAGCGACGGTGGAGTACGATGTCTTGTTGGTGCGATGAAGTGTTAGTAATTTGATGCGGCGTCCGAGGTCGGCGCTGTGTATATCAACTAGGGTGTGCTCAACGTTAGGTAAGGGCGCAAAGCTTTACTTGGCACCTATGACGGGCTGTCTGCTGTCTACATAGTGTCTAGGTCGCGCCATTGGGGGCAGTATTTACGCAGCAGGCGGCTGACATGCCCCGGATGATAGGCAACCCCAAAAACCACCTCAAGCATCCGGGCGACACGTTTGGTTGTCCAGCCGTCATTTGCGAAGCCATACGACTGTGCCCCGCGTGCCAGCAGCATTGGCAATTGTGTAAATTGTGATTCCGTCAAGGCGGCGCGTCGCCCCGGTGCGGGTTGACGGCGTAGTGCTTCTAGTCCACCTTCGCGGACTTTCTTGAGCCACTGACTGACCGCGCCCTGCGTAACCCCTAACGCTGACGCGATCTGATCTTGTGACCAGCCTTGTTGGCGAAGTTCCCATGCACGTATCCGGCGGCGTTCACGCCAATCGTTGTCCTGAACAGCCTGTGATGTTGACATTAGGCATTTCACCAATGCATCGCTGCGGATGTTATTAGCAATCTATGCGGCGACGTAGAATTATCAGCAGTATAATGAGTCATCAATTCAGCGTCAGCCAACATCAGTTATCACATCGGTTCACATCGGTTCACATCTCTGCATACTTTGCATACTTTGCCGAACCATTGAAAGAGACGTTCTTTGAAGCGATCCGAATATCAAGCACACGACTACACGTTTGGTCAGCTTATGTTGACTTTGCGCACGAATATCGGATTGACACAAGCTGGCTTGGCGGATGCGCTATCAGTCTCGCGCCGCGCGGTAGCCGACTGGGAGGGTGGCGCGAAGTATCCCAACGTGGAGCATTTGAAGCACTTCATCGCGCTTGCCGTCCAACAGCAGGCTTTTGCCGTCGGGCGTGAAGCGGAAGAAATCCGCACGCTGTGGAAATTGGCTCGGCAGAAAGTGCTGCTTGATGAGGGCTGGCTGACCAGTTTGTTAGGCGGTTCGCCATCAGCAGCGCCGCCCGCCGTCCCTGACCGGATGGTGCCTCCAACCGCGTTCGATCAACAACGCGTACGCGGAAGCCCGCGCAGCGCAGCGGGTTCGGTAGCGGGCTTGCCCTTTCAACTCACCCCTTTCATCGGTCGCGACGACGAACTCGATGAAATCGACATGATCCTCGGTGTGCCGGGGTGCCGTCTGCTGACGCTGCATGGATCGGGCGGGGCGGGCAAAACGCGGTTGGCAGCAGAAGTCGCCGCGCGGCAAGCCAACCAGTTTAGCGATGGGGTGGTCTTCGTCGCGCTGGATTCCGTCAATCTTCCTAGCCAGATCGTGTCCGCCATTGCGGACTGCCTCGATCTCTCCTTCAGCGGGCAGGCCAATCCCGCCACCAGTTTGCTCAACTATCTTCGTGATCGCCATATGCTGCTGATCCTCGATAATTTCGAGCATCTCTTGGAAGGGGCGGATCTGATCAACGGCATCCTGCAAACTGCGCCGCGCGTCACCATCCTGATCACCTCGCGCGAGCAGCTGCATCTTCAAGCGGAATGGCTGTTTGAAGTCCCCGGCCTGCGCTTCCCGCCCATCGAGATGGCGGATCAGGCGGCGCTGCCCAGTCAATTGGAACTGAACGACTACGCGGCAATTCGCCTCTTTGTGCAGCGTTCCATGCAGGTGCAGCCGAGCTTCACACCGTCGCAAGCGAATCTGATGTCGATCATTCGTATCTGCCAGTACGTGGCGGGGATGCCGCTTGGTATCGAGTTAGCCGCCGCCAGTATGCGAACGCTGCCGCTGGCGGAGATCGAGCGGCAAATCGGCTCGACGTTGGACGTGCTCTCCACCACCTTGCGCGATGTGCCGATGCGCCATCGCAGTATGCGCGCGGTGTTCGACCATTCGTGGCACTTGTTGAGTGAGGCGGAGCGTACGCTGCTCGGTCGGTTAGCTGTTTTTCGGGGCGGCTGCACATTGGAAGCCGCATCGCGCATCGCTGGCGCGGCCTTGGCTACCCTTCAATCGTTGGTAGATAAATCGTTGGTACAACATGCCAGTGCCGAGATACGATCCAGCGATGCCCGCACGGTCTTGAATGCCACACCCGAAGCCCGCTATTCGCTGCTGGAATCGACTCGCCAATATGCCTTGGAAAAGCTGACGGCGCGCGCAGAACTTGCCGATCTCAAAACTATTCACGCCAACTATTATGTGGCTTTGGCATTGAACGCCGCCAAGCAGTGGAACTCTGCCGCCGTTGATCGCGCCATTGCCCAGATCGACCGCGAATACAACAACATCCGCGCCGCGCTCCAATGGGCACGCGATGGTGGCAATGTCACGCTTGGGTTGCAGTTGGCGGGCGCGCTGTGGCGCTTCTGGCGGCGGAATGGCTATATAAACGAGGGGCGCGCGTGGCTTGATGAGCTGCTGGCGCTGCGTGACGATGCGGCGGACGCAACAACCCTTCTTGCGCGTCGGCGTGCCATCGAAGGGGCGGCGTGGCTCGCCATCGATCAGCAAGATTTTGAACGTGCTGCCCTGCTGTTCGAACAAACCAAAACACTTCGCCGCGCGCTCGGAGAGCCAGAAGACGACACCGCCTTGCTGGTCAACACCGCGCTGCAAGCCCGCGCGATAGGCGATTATCCACGGGCGACGGCCTTGCTGGAGGACGCGGTTATTCGTCAGCGCACCCTGCGTGAGCGCGGCTATGTCAGCGGCAATATCGGTCTCGCGCTCTATACCTTGGCGCTCATGTTGAGAGAACAAGGGGCAGCGGCGCGGGCGACGGCGCTGTTTGAAGAGGGCATCACCCTTCACCGCCAACTTGGTGAGCGCGAAAGCATGGCGCAAGGACAATTAGGGCTGTGCGATGTCGCGCGTGATGAGGGGGATTTCGCGAAGGTGCGCATCTATGGAGAGCAGACACTGGCGGTCTTCCGCGAACTTGGCACGCAGTGGGCGGCGGGTTTTGCGCTCAATAATCTGGCCTTGGCTGATTTGGAAGCCGGTGAACTGACATCAGCCTTAACCCGCATCAACGAGAGCATCGCGATGTTCCACGGCATCCACAGTGAGGCGTCGCTTGCCGAGGCTCTGATCACGCGTGGACGCATACTACTGGCTCAGGCGGAAGTGGATTCCGCGCGGGATGCGTACATGCAAGCGCTGCGGCTGGCGTGGACGGTCGGCCCGCGCCTGATGGCGGCCTATGCGCTGGAAGGGATTGCGGCGGTCATGCTGGAATCGTCAGACGCGGAACCCGCCGTCTGGTTGCTAGGGGCGGCGGCGACACTGCGCGCGCAGATGGGCACGCCTCTGCCGCCCGTCGGACGCCCACCGCTCGATCAGATGGTAGCCGCTGCTCAATCCGCTCTTGGTGTGGAACTATTTACCAATCTATGGGCATCCGCCATCGACACCTCCCCCGATCAAGTGGTCGATTCGCTGCTTGGAGCCGCGCCTAGCAGCCCGCCCACCTTCACCGCGTTAAAATTATCCGAGTCAACACCGCCCCCGCCAGTGTCGATCACCTCGGCATCAGGCACCCGCTTGGAATGGGGCGACGCGATCACCGTTCCGGCGCTTTACGGGCGCGACTGGGAATTGGCCTTGCTCACCGACTGGATCGTCAAAGAGCACTGCCGTGTGATCAGTGTGCTTGGCATGGGCGGCATCGGCAAATCCTCACTAGCCGTCAGTCTGATGTACAAGGTAGCCTCGGATTTCGATCTGGTGATCTGGCGTTCGCTGCGGGATGTGCCCATCTGTGACGTGCTGCTGGATGATCTGTTGCAAGTCGTCTCGCCGCCCCTGCGCAGCGAAGGCGTTATCTCGACCGAACGGCGGCTCAGTTTGCTGCTGGATCATATGCGCAATAACCGTATCTTGCTTGTCTTCGATAATGTCGAATCGGCGCTGGAAGAAGGCGAAAATATCGGGCGTGTCCGTGCTGGCTTCGAAGGCTTCGGGCGCTTCCTGCGTCTGAGCGCCGAAACCAAGCATGAGAGTTGTGTGCTGCTCACCAGCCGCGATAAACCCACCGATCTCCTTGCCCATGAAGGCAGCCGCGCGCCTGTACGTGCCTTGCGCCTCGCCCGCTTGGATGCGGACGCTTGCCTCACCTTGTTGGCAGAAAAGGAACTCGTGGGCAGCCACGATGACCAGTTACGCCTGATCGAAATTTACGCGGGCAATCCGTTAGCGCTGAAAATCGTTGCGCAAACCATCGTTGATCTGTTCGCAGGCGAGATCGCGCCATTCGTGGCACAGGGCGAGGTCGTTTTCGGCGGCATCCGCGAACTGCTGGCGGAACAGTTCAACCGTCTCTCCGCGATCGAGCAGCGTGTACTGTTGTGGCTGGCGATCATGCGCGATTTCTGCACCATCGATGAACTGTTGGCGGCGCAAGTCACGCCCGTACCGCGCGCCAGACTGCTAGAAGCGGTCGAGCGCCTGCATCATTGTTCACTGCTGGAACGCGGACAAAAACAGGGCAGTTTCACACTGCAATCGGTCGTGATGGATTACGTGACGGCACGGCTGATCGCGGAAATCAGCGGCGACATCGAACAGGGGCAACTGGCGCGCTTGCCGGAATTCGGGCTGGAAGTGGCGAACGCCCGCGAATACGTCCGGCAAACGCAAGATCGCATGATCCTGACGCCGATCTTGGCGCAGTTGCGGGCAGTCTACCCGCAGCAAACCGAGCTAGAGCATCATTTGTTAGGCTTGCTGGCGCACTTGCGTACATTGCCCAATGCCGCGCAGGGCTACGGGTCAGCCAACCTGATCGCGCTCCTACGCCTGTTGCGCGGGCATCTGCGCGGCGTCGATCTTTCGCGGTTGGTGCTGCGCGGTGCCTATCTGCAAGATGTGCAGATGCAAGCCGCCACGCTTACCAACGCGCTGATCCAGAACGCCGTCTTCACTGAAACCTTTGACGCCATCATGGGCATCGCCACCAGCGGCGATGGCACGTATTGGGCAGCCTCCAGCCGCAGCGGCGAGATTCGCATCTGGAACGCGGGCGGTCAGCCGCTCAAGCGGGTGTGGCAGGCGCACAGCGATCTCGTGTGGTCGCTGGCCTTCAGCCCCGATAGCCGCACGCTGGTTAGCGGCTCGTTCGATGGCACCCTCAAGTTGTGGAATGTCGAAAGCGGCGCGCTGCTCTGGAAGGCCAATCATCAGGGCGAGATCGTTACGGTCGGTTTTTCGCCCGATGGCAAGCTGATCGCCAGCGCTGGTCTGTATTCGGTGAAATTGTGGGACGTGCAGCATAACACGTATGTCCAAAGTCTGCCCCATGCGGTCGCTGTCCGTTCCATCGCGTGGAATCCCGATAAACGTCTGCTCGCCAGCGGTGATATTGAAGGCACCATCCGGCTGTGGGCGGTTAACGGCGACGAACCCGCCATCTGCACGTTGGTCTTGTCCGGGCACACAGGCCAGATCAACGGCTTGGCCTTTAGTCCCGACGGACGCCAGTTAGCCAGCGGGTCTTGGGATCGGACGATCAAGTTGTGGGACATCGTCAGCGGGAGCCTACAGAAAACCCTGTCGCAGCACATTGATCGGTTAAACCGCATGGTTTGGAGTCCGGATGGTCAGCGCATCGCGGGCGGCGGCTTTGACAAACTGATCTGGATTTGGGATGTCACTCAGAACAGCTATCAGATCGGGTTGCAGGGGCATACGGATGCGATCACCAGTCTGGCGTTCACACCCGATAGCCGCACCTTGATCAGTGGCGGCGATAGCACCCTTCGCGCGTGGGATATGGCGAGTGGGCGCTGCACGCGCGTCATGCATGGCAATGCAGTCACCATTTTTGGCGTAGATTGGAGTCCCGATAGCACGCATTTAGTGAGTAGCGGTTCAGATTTGCTCGTGAACGTCTACTCCCTGACCGATGGCTCCGCGCGCGTCCTATCAGGCCATCGCGGGCTGGTCTTTGATGTGGCGTGGAATCCGGATGGTCGGTTCGTCAGTAGTTCGTGGGATACGGATATTCGCGTGTGGAGCCTGAAGGCGGACGAGGCCGAACAGGTCTTTCAAGAACCCGATGATCCCAACAACATCTTTTACGCTCTCGCGTGGAGTCCCGATGGGCAGCGGTTAGCCAGCGCGACTTACCTTTCGCATCGCGGCGTCCTTGTGTGGGACATGTCCGGCGCGGCGGCACGTCCGCTGCTGTGGTGCAGTCCGCCGCAGCCCACCCTCGTCCGCCGTATGACATGGAGTCCCGATGGCAACTGGATAGCAGGCGGGGGCGAAAACACCAACGTCTATATCTGGGAGGCGGCTACGGGCACCTTGCGGCATCAACTCGTGGCGCATCAGAGTGCCGTTAAGTGCGTCGCGTGGAGTCCGGTCGGCACATACTTGGCATCGGGCGCGCGTGGTGCCGATAGCGGCGAAATCATCATCTGGGATGCCGGGCAAGGCCATGCGCTGCGCACCATTCTGGCTCATGCCGAAGTCGCTTATGCACTGGCATGGGGTGCGGATGACGATGTGCTGATCAGCGGCGGCGATGATGGCACACTGCGGTGGTGGGATGTACGCAGCGGCGAGTGTCTATTCATGCGGCAAGGGCATCAGGGCATGGTGCAAACGCTCAAACGCAGCCCCGATGGGCAGTGGTTGGCGAGTGGCGGTGTGGATGGCTCGATCATCGTGTGGGACGCAAGCAGCGGCGAACAATTGCAGACGCTGCGCCGTGACCGCCCCTATGAGCGGTTGAATATCACGGGCATACGCGGCGTGACGGAGGCACAGAAGTCAACCTTGCGTGCCTTGGGCGCAATCGAAGACGCTTAACTGCCCGAAACGCCAACGGCATAGACATGCTCACGCGGTCTTCACGATGATGTCACCGATGATGTTCGCCGCCTCGTCGCCGCGATCCGCCGCATTCGACATATGGCGGTAAATTTCGCGCAGTTTGAGCATATCCACCACGTGATCCACGTTTTTCGGGCCTCGGAACAGGTCAGCCACGGCCTCACGGTACACCACTTCCATCTGATTTTCGATGGACTTGGCTTTGGCGGCGTGTTCGTTGGCGACGGTCGGATGGTTCTCGATGCGCTCGATGGAAAGGTGAATTTCCTCTGCACCATCCCGCAGCAAACTCGCCATCTGAATCAGGTAATTGTTCGGCTTGACGGATAGCACTTCCATCTCGATCGTGGTGGAATCGGCATAATCTACGATGTCATCGATGGCGCGTGACAGCGCGAAGATGTCTTGACGGTCAATCGGCGTGATGAACGTCCGGTTCAGTTCATCGATCAAAATACGCCGGATTTCGTCGGCATCTTTTTCAAGCTGATGCATCCGGTCGGCATTCTTGTCATTCGGCTTCTTCATATAATCCAGCAAGATGTTCAGACCGGCCACCGTGATCGTAGATTGCTGCGATAACCGCTGAATGAAGCGATCCGGATGCTTTTGGAACAATTCCCTGAACCACCCGAACGGCGAGGTGTGTTGCTTGGTTGGCTTTTTCCCGTTTGCTGTAGTCATTACTTCACTCTGAGTTCACTAAGAATAAAATAGACCACGCCTGCCATCAGCGCGGTCATCGGAATGGTCAAAATCCACGTCACGAAGACGTTCTTCACAAAGCCCCAGCGCACCATCGACATGCGTTCCGCCGCGCCCGCGCCCACGATGGAAAAATTGGTCACGTGCGTCGCGCTGACGTTGCTGCCCACCAGCGAACTCGACGCGACGATCAGCGCTGCGGCGATCTCGGCGCTGAACGCGTGGATAGGTCGAATCTGGAAGAAGCGCGAACCGACGCTCTTGATCAAGCGCAGACCGCCCGCCAGATTCCCGATGGCTAGTCCGGCGGCGCAGACCGCGATCACCCACAGCGGCACGGTGAAATGTGGCAAGAATCCCGCCAGCACCAACCCAAGCGTGATCATGCCCATCATCGCCTGTGCGTTGATGCTCCCCAGCGCCACGCCTAGCCCGAACGACGTGAACCACTGCGCCTCGTTGAAACGCCGATTGATCCTCGGCGTCGCGTGGATCGCGATGGCGAACCAGCGCGTCACGCGCATCATCACGAACCCACCCACAAAGCCGATTGGGGCGCTCAATAACAGGCTCAACACCACTTTGAGCAGTCCCGTTGGTTGAATTGCCGAAATGCCGGAGGCCGTCACCGTCGCGCCGATCAAGCCACCGAGTACCGCGTGCGTGGAACTGGACGGAATCCGCAGCATGAATGCCAGCAGCATCCACACAATGGTGGCGATCAAGCCTGAATACAGCGCGATGGGCGGGATATGCTGGATGTTGACGACCTCAGCCCCGATCACCGTCGCCGCCGCCGCGCCGAGCAAAAACGGCCCGACGAATTGCGCCAGCGTGGACAGAAACAGCGCCCGATACACCCCGATTGCCCGTGACGCGATCATGGCAGCGATGACGCTTGGCGCGCCTGAAATTCCGGTCAGAATACTTTGGATAAAGCCTAAAATAAGAATCGGAAGGATCGGTACTAAAGTTTCCACGTATACACTGTCCGAACTCCAGCTTAACAATCTTTTTGAATGGGATGGATTAGGGATTATATATTAAGTAATTGTTAAGCACCAGTCCGAATACCTGTCACAGTCGCGTTTTCTGAGCGGGCGCTGCAAAGTTGCGAGGTACACGGAATCATGGCACGCTTACTGCGCTTTCAGTGCAAAACAAACACACCACTTATCTCAATGCGCAGCCCAACTCAGGAGGACGCGTGACCGACACCGCCATCAACCTCATCAACCATCTGCATCTCGTCTTCAAAACGCATCTCGATTTGGGCTTCACCGATTTCGCGGGCAATGTGCTGCACCGCTATCTGACCGATTTCATTCCGCACGCCCTCTCCTTGGCACGTCAACTGCGCGAGTCAGCAAGTCCCACACGCTTCGTGTGGACGACCGGATCATGGTTGATCGATACCTTCTTGGAGCAAGCCGAGTCGGGCGCTCGCCGCGACATGGAGCAAGCCATCGAAGCGGGCGACATCGTCTGGCACGCGCTACCCTTCACCACCCACACCGAGCTGATGGACGCCAGCCTCTTTCGCTTCGGCCTCACCATCTCACAGCGCTTGGATGCCCGCTTCGGACGCAAGACAATCGCGGGCAAAATGACCGATGTCCCCGGTCACACGCGTGGAATGCTACCGCTGCTTGCCGAAGCGGGCGTCGAATTTCTGCATTTTGGCGTGAACGAAGCCAGTAGTGTGCCGGACGTGCCGCCGCTGTTTCGCTGGTTGGACGAAGCCAGCGGAACCAGCGTGATCGTTGCCTATTCGCACAGCTACGGTGAAGAAACACTTGTCCCCGCGCTTGGGACGGGGTTGGCTTTCGCGTTCACGGGCGATAACTTGGGGCCACCCGACGCCGCGATGGTGCAACGCTATTATGATCGGCTTCAGGCACGTAATCCCGCCGCCGTGATCACCGCCTCCACGCTGGACGCCTTCGCCGCCGAACTCCGCCCGATCCGCGATACCCTCCCCGTCGTCACCGCCGAGATCGGGGATACGTGGATTCACGGCGTCGGTACTGATCCCGCCAAAGTGCGCCAGTTCCGCAGGCTAAGTGCCAAACGCCGATCATGGATCGCGGATGGGCTGCTTGATGCCAGTTCGCCGCAGGCCGCCGCCTTCTGCAAACATCTGCTGTGCGTGGCGGAACACACGTGGGGCTTGGATGTCAAAACCCACATGACCAACTTCAAAGATTACAGCGCCGATGATTTCGCCGTAGCGCGGCAAGCAGATGATGCCCAAAAGATGGAACGCTCATGGCAGGAACAACGCCATTACCTTGATCTTGCGGTGGAGGCATTAGCAGGTACGCCCAGACATGCTGACGCCGCCGCAGTCCTAGCACCGCTGACGCCGCCGACGATCACGGGCGAGGTAGTTAGCGCCACGCAGCGCTTCGAGACGCCGCGTTTCGACATCGGCTTCGATCCGCACACCGGCGCGATCAACTATCTGCGGCATCGGCGGTCGGATCGCGTCTGGGCAGACGCCGATCATCCGTTGGCGCTATACCGCTATGAGACCTTCTCGCAAGCCGATTATGACCGCTACTGGGCGGAATATATCCGTAACAAAGATCGCTCCGATGTCGTGGCATGGGCGCAGCACGACTACATGAAAACGGGGCTAGGCGATCAGGGCGCGACCAATCGCCTCATCCCCTCCGAACTAATCGAGCTGAGACGCTCTGAGACGGACACCGAGACTCGCTTTGATCTCTTGCTCGGTTCGCGGCCTGATCTGGTACGCGACTTCGGCGCACCTGAACGCCTGCTGCTCTCTGTGAGTTGCTCACACGATCGTGACAAGATCATCGTGGAACTGACGTGGGATAGCAAACCCGCCACGCGCATTCCGGAAGCCGCTTGGTTGTCCTTTTCGCCTGTTCAGCTCGCATCAGGCCGCTGGCGCTTCGAAAAACTCGGCAGTTGGATCGATCCGCTGGATGTGGTACGGCGCGGCGGGCGCGGACTCCATGCCGTCAATGATCGCGTGCGTTACCTCAACGATCAAGCCCACCTCACCTTGAGGACAACGGACGCTTCCTTGGTAGCGGTGGGCGAGCCGAGTTTGCTACGCTTCCCCGACGCTTTGCCCGATCCACGCGGTGGCATTCACGTCAACCTCTTCAACAACATCTGGTGTACCAACTTCCCGCAGTGGATCGATGGGGCGGCTCATTTTCGCTTTGCTCTGACGTGGAACTGAAGCCAGCTTGAACGGGTATCGTGATTGGGCGGCAGGTAAGCGTAACGTCTATGCGCTTTGATTGCGCAATCTGCACGTTACTACCTTCAGCCCATGATAGCTTTTGCAAAACCAAGCAGCCGTTGCGTAACCGGTTCCCTGAATCGGAGTCCGCAATCTTAATGCCTGAGGTGGCGTACATAAGTGTTTGGTGAAATTTCCTCAGCAGTTTGCATGAAGAAAGTATCGATAGTCGTTACATTAACAATTCATCTCTTGACACCACGACATGAATTGTGTAAGCTGTGTGGCGAAGTTTGGAATAAGTTGTGTGGGCAAACAATATCCAAACTAGATATGCTCACCATCCCAAGCTCGTTATTTTTCTACCGCTGCCCGTGCGTGGCAGCCTTGGTCTGCCCTAACCCGCAGATCATGCTGATATGCATTTAATAGAGCGTCACACGCTCGTTTCTATCATCAGATCATTTTCCTCAATGATCTGGTCGGCAAATATCTCTTACGTTTCTTACTTCGTTTTTTCGCAAAATGATCATCCATGATCATGAATCTCTGCGTGATTTATGATCATCGACGTGAGGGTGTGGGCTAAAAATCCTTGCCTGCATATTCACGGGCTGCGCAGCGGACTGGGATCGCGTGATCACCAACTCCGCAAGGATGGTCACCTCGTGATCACGAATGTGGCGTAAGTCGGGTGAACCGCTTTTCCCTCGAAAGAGACCTCTGGTTCCTTCTTTCGGCGGATAGATCATGAAACGGACTCGCCTTACTCTATATCACGTAAGCAATCGAAGAGGAGACTCAACATGGGTCGCGCAGAAGCAAATATCATCGTAGGTGCATCCGCCGAAGCAGTTTGGAACTGCCTGAACGACATCGACCACACGCCAGAATGGGTGGTAGGTCTACACGATGCCGAGATCAAGACAAAAGGTGCCTACGGTGTGGACACCATTTATAACGACTACAATCGGCTAGGCCCGATCCCGCAGAAGACTGCGTGGAAGATCACGGAATTCGAGCCGCTGTCCCGTCAAGTACACGAAAGCAAGTCGGTGGTGCTGCCCTCGACCATGATCATCAATCTCGGTCGCGTGTCCAAGGGCACGCACATCCAGATGATCGTCAAGTATCGGTTCCTGCCGTTCCTTGGTCCCGTCAGCACGTTCTTGGAAAAGCACCTGATGGACAAGCTGCTCAAGCGGGTGCTGAAGCAGAATCTAGGCAATCTCAATACCTACCTGCTGTATCACTTCCTGTATCAGCGTCAGGGCGAAGTGGAAAAGCCGGTCGAGGTCGAGAAGCAGGTGGCACGTCCAGCCGCCCGCCGCGCTACGGGTGTGACCACGCGCGTAGCGGTCAGCTAGTCAACATCTGCCAACAACACAAGCCATTAGGCGTGGTGTACCGATCCGTTCGGTACGCCACGGCTGAGTCGGCACGCCTAAATGATGGGCATCACAACATATTGACTCAACTCAAATGTTCGTGTATACTATGAGATAGTGAAATCGATCACAAAGGAGAAACTATCCCTTGTCATCGATGGTCGTTAACCCGCCCTACATTAGACGTATGCTCTAACTTCGCAGAACAACCAATCATCAATGGCGTCTCGCCCTTGGTGTGTCAGATCGTGGCGTTCATGGTCTGATCGGCACTAACACTTGCGCTTCTATCATCATTTTCGCGCATCATGCATGGTCGCGCGTCCGTTGCGGGCGTGGTGATTAGGATGATTGTGCGCGTCAATTGTCCTCATTCGCCAGATCACGCGTTAGTCAACGGCCTCGCATCGCCCCGTGATCATGGCACCTGCTTCAATGGAGGCTCACTATGAGTTGCGTGGAAGCAAATATCATCGTCGGCGCGTCAATCGACACCGTCTGGAACTGCCTGAACGACATCACGCATACGTCGAATTGGGTAAACGGCCTCGTAAATGCTGAGATCATCACGCGGGGCCGCTATGGCAAAGGGTCGGTACATGTCCAGCACAGCCGCGCTGGCTTGCTGCCAACGACTACGTGGACAATCACCGCGTTCGAACCACGGTCGCGTCAAGTCCACGTTTCGCAGTCGGCAGTGCTGCCCGCTGCCCTGACCATCGCTGTCAATCCGGTGGCGCAGGGTACGCAAATCCGGATCAACCTCGACTATCGCTTCCTCCCGATGTTGGGATCGGTCAGCCATGGTCTGGAACGCCTCATCATGGACAAGCGGATGAAGCAGGTGTTGAAGCAGAATCTCGCCAGCTTCAGCACCTACCTGATGTACTACTTCTTATCGAACCAGCGGGCGGGCAAGCCAGCCGCACGCGTCCCTATGCGTCGTTCAACCGGGATAGCCGCCCAGGCTGCCATCGGCTGAACCACGCGCTTTCGCGATCTTCGCAGCGTAACCATCGGCGCGGTACGCTGCGATAGGATCAGGCTGAATCCCCATCTCTTCGCGCACTTTCGCCAGCAGTGGACGCACATCGGTATCGTAGGCGCTGGTCAGGATGCGGTGCGAACCGAGCACATCGCCGCCGTGCTGAGATTCCAGCAATCGCGGGCGGTCAACGATCAGCGCTTTGGCATAAGCAACTTGACAGTTGAGCACGCTCTGGAGCATGGCTTCCAGCTTCGGCTCGATGTTGTGGCTCTGGTCGATCATGTAGGCCACCTCGTTGGCTTTGTCACCCGCCGTCACCAGCTCATGGTAGATCACGAACAACTCAAACGGGTTGGTCGTGCCGACGATCAGATCGTCATCGGCGTATTGGCGGGCGTTGAAGTGGAAGCCGCCCAAACGCCCCTCATCCAGTAAGAAAGACACAATCGACGGGATATTCGTGCCTTGCGGGTGATGCCCCGTATCGACCAGCACCTGCGCCCGATCACCACACTTGAGCGCCATCGCGTAGCTCGTGCCCCAATCCGGAAGATCGGTGGTGTAGAAGGCGGGTTCAAAGAATTTGTACTCGATCAACATGCGTCCGTTGGCGGGCACATGCTTGTACAGTTCTTTCAAGCCCCATTCGAGGCGATGTTTGCGCTCGATCACGCTGTCCTGTCCGGCGTAGTTGGTGCCATCCGCGAACCACAGGCTGAGGAGCGTGCTGCCCGTCTTGGTCATGATCTCGCAGCACTCGATCATGTGCGCGAGGGCTTGCTCACGGATCGCGCCCGACGGATTGCAGATGCTGCCGAGCTTGTATTCTTGATCTTGGAACACGTTGGGGTTGATCGCGCCGATGCTCACGCCGAGCGAGGCGGCTTCCTGCTTGAGCGCGTTCCAGTCGTCGGTTTTATCCCACGGGATGTGCAGCGCGACGCTTGGCGCGATTCCCGTCAACTTGTGGATGTAGGCCGCGTCCGCCAATTTCTCGTGTACGTCACGCGCCGCACCGGGCCACGGGAACACCTTGAAGCGCGTACCGCTGTTGCCATAGCCCCATGACGGCGTCTCGATGTGTTGGCGCTTCAGCTTGGCCTTGACAGCCTCCACGTCGATGCCCTGCTTGGTCAACTGCTCGGCAAGGGCGGGGTAAGCGGAAAGGTATAAATCGGTCATAGCAAAAATCCTTTATCGTATGGCGAGGCACAGCTCACGTGACTTTGTACTTTTTAATGTAGTCCCGATCCAGCAGCAAGCCCAAGCCCGGACGGTCGGACATGTGATAGATGCCGTCCTTGATCGGGCGCGGCTCGGTCTGAATATCCCAGAACAGCGGATCGCGATCCTTGTGGAAGCACTCGATATAGGTGCTGTGATGCACGCCGCACAGCAGATGGCTGGATAATTGCGCCTCTTCGTGATGCCCGACCTCGATCCCGAACGCCGCTGCCATCGCCGCTGAACGCCGCCAGATGGTGGGGCCGCCGCACCACGACGCATCGAAATTGCACACGTCAATCGATCCCGCCACCATCAGATCGCGCACGCCGTCGAGCGTGTACTCGCTCTGACCAGCCGTCACGGGCACGCCCGTCGCCATGCGTACATCGCGCAGCCAGCGCGTATCGTTGTACCAGCGCACCGGCTCCTCGAACCAGCGCAGTTCGATGCCCGCGTGCTCCGCCAGCTTGCAGAACTTGATCGCCTCGTGCAGCGTGTAGCCCTGATTGGCATCGACCATGAAGGTGAAGCCGTCGCCAGCGGTCTTGCGGGCGATCTGCAAGCGGGCGAGGTCTTCTTCGGGCGTCGCACCGCCGATCTTGAACTTCATGCCGCAGACGCCGTACTCGACATAATCTTGAATTTCGCGGGCGAGTTCGTCGCTGGTCTGCCCGTAATAGCCGCCGATGGCGATGATCGGAATCTCGCTCCGGTAGCCGCCCCACAGTTTATACAGCGGCATGTCGAGCGCCTTGCCGAGCGTATCCCAGATCGCGGTATCCACGCACGCGATAGCTTGCATGGTCACGCCGCGATCCCGCAAAATGTCGTAGGTGGCGGGCTTCATGGCTTCCCAGCAGCCTTCCGTGTCGAACACGTCTCTGCCGAGGACGGCGGGCACGAGTTCGTTGTTGATGATGTTCAGGATGTCCACTTGCTCTTTGTCGGTGTCGCCCGTGTACACCTCGCCCACCACGCCCTGATCGGTGTACACGCGCGTGATGATCGTGCAGCGATTCTGCATCGAGTATTTGCTGCCCTTATACACGCGCTTGAGGGGGATGCGCAGTGCTTCCGTCTCGATCTTCTGGATCGTCAGCTTACCGGGTTTTTGATACGTCATAAACTCTCTCGATTCGATATATTCTCGGATAACCGCTCAATCATTGGCGGCGCTTTCCATCTCGGCATCAGCGCCTGTTGGATCGCCAGTCCCGCCGTGAGGATGGTACGTTCGCTGCCCGCGTTGCCCACGATCTGCACGCCAATCGGTAGGTTCTCTGTAGTGTAGCCAGTGGGGACGGTCAACCCCGGCAGTCCTGCCAGATTCACCCACATCTGAAAGCCCAGATTGACCATCGGTGGAAAATGCAGGTTCCATCCATGTGCTGGCGCTTCCGTCGGGAAGATCGGGCACACGGCGACGCCATCTCCGATCAGCGCCTTGAGTTGGCTGCGCAGGTTATTTCGCCACCGCGCCCCATCGACCAGCCAGCGCCACAACACGGGCATGTAATTCGACCCGAACCAGTAGGCCAGCGCTTCGGGGGAAACGCGTCCCTGACCGCGCAGTGTGCGCATGATTTCGCCAGCGGGCGTCCATGCCTCACCATTGCCGAACCCCGCCGAGAGCGCCCGCAAATCGGCATTCTGCAAATAGGCTGTCCAGCCGATCATCACGGCACGTAGCGAAGCGGGCTGCTTGGCGAAAGGTTTCATCCCGACCGCCGCCAGCGCTTGGGTCGCTGCATCCACCCCGCGCTTGACATCGGTGTTGGCAGTGACCAGCCCGTCGCTGTACCAGAAGGCGATAGGCTGCTCCGCCAGCGTGGATGTGTCCAGCGGCGCAGACTCGACCCCGCGCAGCACATCGAACACCAGCGCGGCATCTTCGACACGGCGTGTCATCGGCCCCACCGCCTCCAGATCAGCCAGTCGTCCGCTGGGGTAAGGCCAATTGCCGACCTCGGAGATGGTGCCGCTGGTTGGTCGCAGCCCCACGATTCCCGTAAAGGCAGCGGGCATACGGATACTGCCCGCGATGTCCGAGCCAACATCGAACGCCGCGCCTTCCGCCGCCACAATCGCCGCTGATCCGCCCGACGAGCCGCCCACCGTGCGCGTTACGTCCCACGGGTTGTTGGTACGCCCGAACACGGGATTGTTCGTCTCTTGCGACCAGCAGTTATCGGGCAGGTTGGTTTTGCCGAGCAGGATCGCGCCCGCCGCTTTCAACTGCGCCGTCACGAAGCTGTCTTTATCCGGCACATGATCGCGCCGCGACACCAGCCCACACGTTGAAAGAACGCCCGCCGTCTCGTGGCAATCCTTGAGCGTGAACGGCACCCCATGCAGCCATCCGAGCGGCTTGCCTTGTTTCAGCACTTCATCAGCTTGCCGCGCCTGTTCCCGCGCCGTGTCATAGGTCTTGGTGACGACGGCATTCAGCGCCGGATTGATCGCCTCGATCCGCGCAATATGCGCCTCGACAGTTTCCACTGCCGTGATGCGCCCTTCGCGGAGCTGCTGTGCCATGTCGGTCACGGATAGCGCGACAATTGAGTCAGACATGAGGTTGCCTCCGATGTCGGAAAGCTTGTTACAGGATATTACTCACTCACCTTACGCAGACCCTCAATCCTCAGCCCCCTCTCCCTCAGGGCGAAGGGAAGATGAAGCGGGCGCACAGTTGTGTCGTGCGTGAAAAGCATAGACGACAACCCTGTACGTAACATCGGTTACGCGTACAGACTCGCCACCTTGACGGGCATTCCCTCTTGTGCAGCGGATCGGTAGGCCGCTTCCAGCAGTTCGACGGTGTACAGGCCGTTGGTCGCGCCGGGAAACTCGTTAGGAGCGCCGTCCAAGATCATGTCTACGAAGCGCTGTGATGGCAGCGACCCCGGATAGCCCGGACTGTGCGGGGCGATGCGTTCTTCGCGACCATCGTGCAAGCGCATATGCAGCTCGCCCGTGATGGCATCTACGCGGAGCCGTCCCTTGCTGCCGTGCAGATGGACTTCCACGATCCCGCCGTCGCCCTTGCCGATATTGCCCGTGCTGCCAACCGTCGCCACCGCGCCATTATTCATGCGCACGGCGAAGGCATCGACCACATCAACCTTGGTATCGAGGTTGCCCATGAACGCGCTGACCTTCTCGGCGCGCAGTCCGGAGGCAAGGTAAAACATCATCGCGGCGGAATGCGTGATCTGCAAGTGGGCTTGCCCGCCGCCCGCCACGCGAGGGTCGCTGTACGTACTGTTGCCGGGGCCATGCACAGGATAGTTCATTACCTCGGCATATTCGGCGGGTTTGCCACGATAAAACTCGATGGTCATCGAGGTCATGCTGCACGTAATGTACTCGATCTCACCGAGCAGTCCTTCGTCAATGTAGCGCTTGGCGGTCTGGATCGGCGCGAGGTACGGGAAGGTGTAGCCCATCAAAATTTGCACGCCCTTGCTGGCAGCCAGCTCGACCAGCGCTTTGGCTCCCTTGGCGGTCAGCGTCATCGGCTTTTCCATCAGCAGGTGCAACCCGTGATCCAGCACCTGTTTGCCCGCTTCGTCGTGGTACTGGTGCTGCACCGCCACGATCGCCCCTTTCAGGTCGGGATGTGCGGCGACGGCCTCCGGCACGCTGGTATAGGCCGTGCGGACATTATATTTGTCAGCGGCGGCGTTCAGGGCAGTGGGATTCTTATCGATCAGGACGAGATCGACGCGGGGGTTGGCGAGCAGGGCGGGGATATGCGCGGTCGTTGACCACCAACCGGTACCAACAACCGCAATCTTCACTTTCGCTGACATAAAATATAGTTCCTAATCCTAATTGTTGATTTTTATCGAAAGTTGATTATTCTTGTGGATGACTGCAACGTTAACATAGACTGGATAGGCTGTCAACTGGTTTGAGGGGAGCCATCCCCCTATTTATGACTATCTCACGTGTGGTTGATTGACATTTCAAAAGGGGTGTGGTACGTTTACAAAGTAACGTTGACCTTTCAACAAAATTCAGCAAAATTCGCGAAGTCCGAACTTATTCTTTTGTAACTTATTGGTTGTTGAATTGATAACTGATTCTGTGCAAAAACAACCCACGCTGGAAATGCGTGGCATCTCCAAAAGCTTCGACGCGACCCAAGCGCTCGAAGACGTTTCGCTCACGCTGTTCCCCGGCGAAGTCCATACGCTGCTCGGAGAAAACGGCGCGGGCAAATCGACTCTCATCAAGATCATGACGGGCATCCATCAGCCGGATCACGGTGAAATATTGCTGGATGGGCGTCCGATCAAGATCAACAACACGGCTCAGGCGCAAGAACTCGGCATCGCAGCCATCTACCAAGAGCCGCTGGTATTCCCTGACCTCAACGTCGCGGAAAACATCTTCATCAGCCATCAGAAGCGCGGCGCGGTCGTCAACTGGCGGCGCATGTACAGGGAAGCCGAAACCTTCCTCGAAAAACTCGGTGTGCAGATGGACGTGCGCAGCCAAGCGCGCGGCTTGACGCTGGCGGAGCAGCAAACCGTCGAGATCGCCAAGGCCATCTCGTTGAACGTGCGCGTCCTGATCATGGATGAACCCACCGCCTCGCTCTCGGCGCATGAGGTGGCGCGGCTCTTCAAAATCGTGCGGACGCTGCGTGAACAGGGCGTAGCGGTGCTGTTCATCAGCCATCGGATGGATGAGGTGTTCGAGATTTCCGACCGCATCACCATCTTCCGCGACGGCAAACGCATCTCATCCAACCCCGCCAAAGAAGTCACCACCGACAGCGCGATCCGCGATATGGTCGGGCGCGAAATCACCAATTTCTTCGACAAAGAGCCGACCGAGCGCGGCAAGTTGCTGCTTTCCGTCAAGAATCTGAGCTATGAGGGCGTCTTCGCCAACGTCAGCTTTGATCTGTACGCGGGCGAAGTGCTCGGCATGGCGGGCTTGGTCGGTGCAGGACGGACAGACGTGGCTTTGGCGCTATTCGGGATCAACCCCGCCACCAGCGGCGAGATCATCTACGACGGTAAGCCCGTCAGCATTCAGTCGCCACATCAGGCCACGCAGCTTGGGATCGCCTACGTCACTGAAGACCGACGCGGACAAGGCTTGGTGATGCCGATGTCGATTGCCACCAATATCTCGCTGCCGATACTGCACCGCTACCTGACTCGCTTGGGCTTGATCGACAGCAAAGCCGAAAACGTCACCGCCGAGGAATACCGCAAACAGCTTTCGATCCGCGCCCCGTCGATCCAATTGCAGGCGAACAAGCTCTCCGGCGGCAACCAGCAGAAAGTGGTAGTCGCCAAATGGCTGAACACCAAACCGCGCCTGCTCATTCTGGACGAACCGACGCGCGGCATCGACGTGGGTGCCAAGGCGGAAATCCATCACATCATCAACGAACTAGCCAAGCAAGGGATGGCGATCCTCATGATCTCCTCGGATTTGCCGGAAGTGTTAGCCATGAGTGATCGCGTGCTGGTCATGCGCGAAGGATTGCCGATGGGCATTTTCTCGCGCGCAGAGGCCACTCAGGAGCGCGTGATGACCGCCGCCATGGGGCGCACTGAGACTGAGCAGGTGACGCCATGAACGCCGTGCGCCAATTCTTCCGCCCGGAACGCATTCGCGAAACCAGTCTGCTGGTGCTGATCATCGCTATCGTGCTGATCTTCAACACCCAGATTCCCAATTACTTAGAGGCGCGCACCTTTAACCGCATTTCCAGCAGTGTGATGATCATCATGGTGATGGCGGTGGGCGAAGTGCTGGTCATCCTGACGCGCAATATCGACCTGTCGATTGGCTCGATTGTCGGGTTCACCGCCTTTTTTGTCGGTCGCCAGATCGCGGGCAATAACGACTTGCCGCCGCTGGTATTGATCTTGATGGCAATGTCCGTAGGCGCGATCATGGGCATGATCAACGGTCTGCTCACCGCCTATGGGAAAGTCCCCGCCATCGTGGTGACGCTCGGTACGTTGGCGATTTACCGCGCCTTCCTCGTGGAATATGGCGGCGGTCAGACCGTCACCACGAGCAGCCTACCGCAGTGGTTGAACGACCTCGCCCGCGTCGATCTATTCACGGTGGGCAAGCTGCAAATTCGTTTGCTGTTCAGCATTGCGGTGGTCGCGGTGATCGTGTTCCAGATCGCGCTGGCCTATTTGCCATTTGGACGACGGTTATATGCCATCGGTTCGAACCCCGACGCCGCCCGTATCGCTGGTATGCCGATCCGCCGCATCACGCTGCTGGCCTATATCTTGTGCGGTGCGATGTCAGGGCTGGCGGGCTTTATGTATCTCGCGCAATATGGCAACATCACCGTAGTAGCCGCGCAGGGCTTGGAACTTCAGGTAGTGGCGGCGGCGGTGGTCGGCGGCATCAGCATCAACGGCGGCACTGGCACGATGATCGGCGCGGCGCTCGGCGCGATCCTGATCGGGACGATTGAGCAAAGCCTGATCCGCATGGCGAACATCAGCGAATTCTGGAAAGACGCGCTACTTGGGTTATTCATCCTTGTCGCCGTAGTGAGCGACGCGCTGATCCTCAACCGCATCAAGTCGATCTGGTCACGCAGCGCGCGGAAACAGCGCCTTGCCGAAGCCGCCAACCGGAGCGCCCAATGAAGACTTCGTTTAGCTGGCTGCGTCGGTGGGAAGCGCTCCTCGCGATAATTCTGGTGATCGTGTTGATCCGCAATGTCCAGCTTTCACCGTTCTTTCTGCAAGCGGACAATCTCCTGAATCTGTTTGAAGTTTCCATCGAAAAAATCATCGTGGCGATGATCATGACCTTCGTGATCATCAACGGCGAGATCGATCTGTCGGTGGCTTCGATCATGGGCATGTGCGGCTGTTTGTTCTCGTACTTGCTGCTTCAGGGCTGGCAAGAATTCCCCGCGATCATTGCCTCACTGCTGCTGGGGGTGGTAGCGGGCGCGGTGAACGGCTTCTTCACGGCTTACGTTGGGTTGCCATCACTGGTCGTCACGTTGGCGGGCTTGATCAGCTATCGCGGTATTGCGCTGCTCATGATCGAAGATCGCTCGGTCAAGAATATTCCGCAGCACTTCATCGATCTCGCCACGCAGCCAACGATTGGCCCGATCAGCCTGACGCTGGCGGTGTTCATCGTGTTTTTCATCATCGCGTTCGTGGTGCTGCACTTCACGGCCTTCGGGCGGCATGTCTTCATCATCGGCAACAACAAAGATGCGGCACGCTTTTCCGGCGTCGATGTCAAACGCGTCAAGATGACCCTGTTCGTGGTCAGCGGTTTTGTATCGGCACTGGCGGGGCTGTTCTACGCGTGGCGGTTGGGCGCGGTGCGTTCCGACCTCGCGCAGGGCTTTGAACTGGACATCATCACGATGGTGCTGCTCGGCGGCGTGAGCATCTTCGGCGGTTCCGGCACGTTCGTCGGCGTGGGGTTGTCGATCCTGATCGTGCTCAGTCTGCGCAACGGCATGTCGCTCGACGGCGTGACGGGCAACACGCAGAGCGCCGTGATCGGCGTGCTGCTCATCCTTTCCGTGCTTATTCCCAACCTGTTACAGGAAGCCAACCGCTTCTTCAAACAGCGTGGTTCAGCGGTTCAATCGGGGTCTTAGGGTAAAAGGAGGTGCAGGTATCGATACAGGCGCTCGGATCATACCAACCAGCAAACGGCTTGGACTACACACTTATTCAAAACTGAGGAGAAACTACGATGAACAAACTTAAGACATTAGCCGCGCTCGCGATGGCAGCCGCTATCGCCATCTCCGTGACGGGCACACCGACCCAAGCGCAGGACGTAAAGCAAGCCACCAAGGGCAAAGAAGTCAACATGGTGCTGCTGCCCAAGTTCCTCGGCATCTCGGTCTTCGATGAAGCACATCAGGGCGCGGAAGAGGCGCACGCCGAATTGGGCAACACGGGTAAGCTAGAATTCCTCGGCCCCACGCCGGAAAACAGCGTCGCGGGTCAGATCGAAATCGTGCAAGCGGCGACCACACGTGGCGTCGGCGCGATCATGATCTCCAACAACGCGGGCGAGCAGTTAGCCCCCGCCGCCAAGGAAGCGCTGGCGAAGGGCATCAAGGTCGTGACGTGGGACTCGCCGCTCTCCCCCGACGCGGAAGTGCTGTTCGTCGCGCAGGTGGACTTCGGCTCCATGGGACAGGTGATGGCGGATATGGCGCTCGATCTCGTCGGCCCCGATGGCGGTGAGTTCGCCTTCCTGTCAGCCTCGCCCGATGCCGCGAACCAGAATGCGTGGATGGCAGCGACGGTTGAAGCGCTGAAAGACCCCAAGTACGCCAAGGTCAAGCTCGTTGATACCGTGTACGGCAACGACACCTCGGAAGATAGCTACAAGGCCGCGCTCGGTCTGGTTGACAAGTATCCTGACCTCAAGGTCATCATGGCTCCGACGACGGTCGGCATCGCCTCGGCTGCCAAGGCCATGCAAGACGAAGGTCTATGCGATAAGGTCAAGGTCAGCGGTTTGGGTCTGCCCTCGGAAATGGCGAGCTACGTGAAGAATGGCTGCGCGCCCGCTTTCGCGCTGTGGAGCTTCGTTGACCTCGGCTACCTCACCTATTACACCAGCTACATGCTCGCCACTGGCGACATCACTGGCGACATCGGTGAGAAGTTCAACGCTGGTCGCATGGGTGACTACACCATCGAAGCCGATCCGGGTCGTGAAGGCGGCAAGCGCGTCCTGATGGGGCCATTCACCGTCTACAACAAGGACAACATCGACGCCGCGACGGGCATGATGTCTGACGCGACTCCAGAAGCAACGCCGTGATCGAACACTAGGTAATCAAAAAGGGCATTGAACACCGTGTTTGATGCCCTTTTTTGACCTCACCACCTTATCCTACATCAGCTCATGCATCGCAAAACGGGATAAGGTGGCAGGAACGAGTAGAAGAGAGGCAAGAATGAACAATCGCGTCGCCATCGTGACGGGCGCTGCACGCGGAATCGGGGAAGCGACGGCGCGAATCTTGAGCGAAAAAGGCGCGGCGGTGGCTATCGTTGACCTGCTGGAAGAAGAATCCCACAAGGTCGCGGAGTCGATCAATGCCAGCGGCGGACGTGCCCAAGCCTTCCGCTGCGATGTTTCCAAACCGCGCGAGATTGAAGCGCTGACGCAAGCCGTGATCGCGGCCTTCGGGCAGATCGACATCCTCGTCAACAATGCTGGCATCTGTCCGCGCATCCCGATTCAAGACATGACCGAAGAATGGTTCGACAAGATCATCAACATCAATCTGAAATCGGTGTTTTTCCTCACCCGCGCCGCCGCCGAGAATATGAAGCTGCGCAACTGGGGTCGCATCGTCAACATTAGCTCCACGGGCGGACGGATCGGCGGTTTGTACAGAGCGACGGTGTACAGCGCGTCCAAGGGTGGTATGCTTGCCATGACCAAATCGATGGCACGGGAATACGCCCCGTACAACATCCTGATCAACGCGGTCGCGCCGGGTGGCGTGGACACTCCCATGTTGCAGATGGGCGGCGAAGAAGGCTTGCGCAAATACGTGGAGACTATTCCGCTGCGCCGTTTGGCAGCGCCAGCCGAGATCGCGCGTTCCATCGTGCAATTGTGCTCAGAGGAAACCACATGGGTGACGGGCGCTACGTTGGATGTCAACGGCGGCGTGGTGATGATGTAGTGCGCGGTCAAGAGGCGTACTAGGGTTGCTATTCTCCTCGTCGGCATGGCGGGGTGCTCAGACTCCAAAGCAAGATCGTAAACCGAACTCAACACGTCGCTATGACAACTTTTGATCGTCGTCAGCAAATTCTCCGCATGATCCGCGATAATTCGAGCGTCCGGGTCGCTGATCTGGCGCGGACGTTGGATGTCTCCGAAGGCACCATCCGCAACGACCTGACCGCCCTCGATGAGGAGCAACTCCTTACGCGGGTGCGCGGCGGCGCGATCTCGCGGGATGAGGCGTCGGCGTGGGGCGTCCCGCAGCGTTCCGACCTGCGCGCCAATTCCAAACAGCGCATCGCCCGCTGGGCAGCCGAGATGATCGAAGATGGTGACTCGATCTTGCTGGACGCCAGCAACACCGTGAATTACATGGCCTCGTATCTGCGCGATCACCGCGATCTGACGGTGGTCACCAACGGGATCGAGACAGCGCGGCGCTTCGCGGAGAACCCGTCCAACACCGTGATTCTGGTCGGCGGCCTGCTCAAGCCCGATGGCCTATCGCTGTATGGCACCCTCAGCGAGAAATTTCTGAACGACCTGCATATTCAGCGTGCCTTTGTCTCATGCAGCGGCTTTTCAATCGAAAACGGCCTGACCGAAGTGGACATCCGCGAGGCGCAGATCAAGAGCCTGATGATCCGCCGTGCCCGCCAGACGATTGCGTTGGTCGATTCGAGCAAATTCGACAAGATGGGTATCACCTCGTTCGCCACCATCAACCAGATTTCGCACATCTTCACCGACAGCGACGTACACAGCGATGTCGTGGATCGGCTACGGCGGCTGGGCATCAACCTGACGGTGTGCGAAGCCAATACGGTGTCGTCGTTCATCGCCCACAGCGAGTTCAATTCGCGCTACAAGATCGGGTTTGCCAACCTTGGCGAGGACATGCCGTTCTCGATTGATGTGCGGCGCGGGTTGGAACGCGCCTTCAAGGAAACCAGCAACATCGACCTGATCTTCGCGGATAACCAACTCAGCGGCGAGGTGGCGCTCAGGAACGCCGACGACCTGATCGCGAAGGGCATCGACCTGATGATCGAGTACCAGATCGATGAGCAGATGGGGCCGATCATCCTCAACAAGTTCCAGCAGGCGAATATCCCCGTGATCGCGGTCGATATTCCCATCGTCGGCGCGACCTTCGTCGGCACCGACAATTATCGGTCGGGGCAGCTCGCCGGAACGCAGCTCGGCAACTGGATCGCCAAGCACTGGCGCGGGCAGTTGGACAGCTTAGTCATCCTTGAGGAGCCGAGAGCGGGCGCGTTGCCTGCTCTGCGCATTCGTGGACAGCTCGACGGCCTGACCGAGGTGATCGGGACGCTACCGAAAGATGTCCATTACCTGAACTGCGCCAATTCCAGCGAGGTGAGCGAGGCCGAAATGCTGACTCTGCTCGGTAATTTGCCGAACAAACACCGGATCGCGGTCGTCTGCTTCAACGATGATGCCGCATGGGGCGTGTTAGCTGCCATCAAGCGGGCGCATCGCGGTTCGGACGTGGTGCTGGTCGGGCAGGGTGCGGATCGACGCGTGCGCGAGGCGATCCGCGAATCGGGATCGCGGATCATCGGCTCGACGGGTTTCATGCCGGAAAAATACGGGGAAGTCTTGCTGGATGTCGCCCTGAAAATCTTACGCGGCGAACCCGTCCCACCCGCCGCCTACATCGAACCCGTTTTCATCGATGCCAACAACATCGACCGCTATTATCCGCTCTCCAGTTAGTCGCTTTTAATCGTGTCTGTGGTCAAGCATTTGGTGATTTCCGCGACGATGGTGGTCGGGGAGATGGGTTTCATGAGATAGGCCGCGAAGCCCGCTCTCGTCACGCGTCCCATGTCGTTGTCCATGCTGAAGGCCGTGAGCGCAATCACGGGGATGGCGCTGAGGCGGGCGTCTCGACGCATGTGCTCCATCATCGTCCAGCCATCCATCACAGGCATCGACAGATCGAGCAGAATCGCCGTCGGTGTGACGGTCTCCAGAACTTTCAGCCCTTCTACCCCGTTGAGTGCCGTGTGAACTTTCATATGACGGCTTTGTAGGATCATCTGCACCAATTCAAGATTAGGTATCTGATCCTCAACAAGCAAAATCGTCCAGTCACGGGGGTTATCGGACATGAAGGCTCTCCTCTTCATAACAACATGATCAACGTATAGTATTCCCCACCAATATGATACGGGAGTGTATTCCCCAACGTCATATCAAATTCGTATAGGCACGTTTCAATGTCATCACTACGCGTGGGACGTCAGGAGCTGTAGCACGGTGCGAAGGTCGCTCCTTGCGAGTCCATCCGGCGCACCAGCGTGTCGATGGCAGCTACGTGACTGTAGTAGCCGAATCCCGCCAAGCCATGCCACGACGGGAAGACGTAGATGAAGGCGGAGGGTGGGCACGCCTGATAGCGGAACAGCGTCAGGCGGCTGAGGGGCGTATGCGGCATGATGTGGCGGTTGACGGTCTTGGTGCGGATCAAGCTGGCGAACAAGCCCTTATCCACGAAGGCGAGGATAGGATCGCCGCCGTTGGTGATCTGGATGAAGTCGGGCGTGCCGAAGGTGCTCAGAATGTCACCGAGGGAGCCGGACTCCGGCAACTGGTGCTGCGTTTCCCCCACTTTGGAGCCATAGCGCAGATAGGTGGCGATGGTGATCTCATCGACGGTGCCATCGGCGGTGGTGTTGAAGCTGACCATCATGATGCGGTCGGCGTGGCCTTCGAGGCGGAACGGCTGACGGCTAACGATGTCGAAATCGCGGATCAGAGGATGCTCCGTGAGCAAACGGACGGCATCGTCGGCGCGGGTCAGCCCCGGCTGTACACCGAATAGGCATAACTGCGGGCAGAATTCGCCGTCCGGCGTGGTGAAGACGGAGGCCAGCGCGGGCAGTCGTGCCGAGCCGATCCAGCGCGCAACCATAACGCTCAAGGCACACATGAGCACACAAAATACGAGAAATCGACCAAGGCGCAACATAGGCAGCATAGCTAGAGTGTAATGCGCGAACGGGCTGACGGGCAAGCGGGCGGGTTGGGAACCGTCACCCTGCGCAAATTCCGGTCTTGACAGAGCTGCGTATTTCGATGATAATCTAATTTGATGAACATCGAAATACACAGAGGAGACGGTGTCTCATGCGACATTTTGGTAGGAAATATCTGCTGGAAACGCTCAAGACGCTGGCAGATGACAGCCGATTGACGCTGTTGCAACTGCTGCACGAGCAGGAATATGCGGTGGGCGATCTGGCGGAGCGGGTCAAGCTGACCGAGCCGACCGTTTCGCACCATCTGTCGCGGCTGCGCGAGTCCGGGTTGGTGCTGATGCGGATGGTGGGCAACCAGCGCTACTACCGCGTGAACGAGGTCGGGTTGGCACGCTTCAAGAAGCTGGCAGGCGAGATCGAGACGCTGGTGGACGAGCCGGAAGCCGCGCCCTCGAATGATAGCTGGATCGAGGCGTTGGAGTTGAACGCGGAGGACAAGCAAGTGCTGCTCGATCACACCACCAACGGACGGCTGACGCATCTGCCGACCAAGCAAAAGAAGACGCTGGTGATCTTGCGGTGGCTGGCGACGCTGTTCCAGCCAGATACGCTGTACACGGAGCCACAGGTCAACACGATCCTCAAGAGCGTGTACGAACCCGACTTCGTCAGCCTGCGCCGCGATCTGGTGGATTTCGGCTACCTGCGGCGAGAGCGCGGCGGCGGCAAATACTGGCTGGCTCCCGCGACGCAAGACGCCCCGGAAGGGTGATGCGCCCACCCGTCTGACCGGCACGCTTGACGGGTGAGCCAATCTGCGCCGCTGTTTCACGGTGACCACAACACTATATGCAGAAACACTATATCAAGATGAGTAATCTTCACCGGATCGGTGAGGGAAGGATTTGTCATGCCTGATTCCATACAAAGCGCCGATGATCTGGGCTTGATGCGCGGCTTCCCGCCCGCGCCCGACAAGCTGGTGACGCATGAGAACCAACTGTATGCGCCGTACAACCGCTGGGCATTCCAGAACGAGCTGGCCTTGAACCGCGTGGTCGATGTATGGCGCGGGGAGAGTGCCTTCACGCCATTCGCTTACGACTTGCGCGATCTGGGCGAAGTCACCTATCAGAATCGGGCGGGGACACGGTTCACGTTTGAGCAGATGGTGGAGATGAGCTACACGGATGGCATCGTGGTGCTGCATCAGGGCAAGATCATCTACGAGCGGTATCTGAACGGGATGCAGCCGCACAGCCTGCACGCGTGGGCATCGGGCAGCAAGTCGATGACGGGTACGCTGGCGGCGCTGCTGGCGGACGAAGGGCTGTTCGATCCCGACGCGCCAGTGGTGACATACCTGCCCGAACTGCGGGGGAGCGGCTTTGACGAGGCCACGATCCGGCAGGTGATGGATATGACGACGGCGGTCAAGTTCGCCAAGGACGATGCCGATCCGGTCAACGAGAGCGCCGACTATGGCGTGGTGATGGGCTGGAAAGAGCGACCGGCGGACTATGCGGGCGCTGAAACTGGCTGCGCGTTCCTCGCCACGATGCAGAAGGCAGGGGCGCACGGCGACCGGTTCGCCTATCTGACGCCGAATACCGACGTGCTGGCGTGGTTGATGAAGCGCCTGCTCGGCAAGACGTTGGCGGCGATCATGCAAGATCGCGTGTGGGCGCGGTTTGGGACGGAGCGTGACGCCTTCTGGATCGTTGATCCCACCACGGCAGAGACGGCAGGTTCGGGCTTGCTGAGTACCACGCGGGATATGGCGCGGTTTGGGCAGATGCTGCTGCAACGCGGGCAGTTCAACGGGCAGCAGATCGTCCCGACGCAGGTGATCGCGGAAATCGAGCGCGGCGGGGATCGGGAGGCGTTCGCGCGGGGGCCAGCGGCGAACCCGACTAATCAGGGGTGGTCGTACCGCGATCAGTGGTGGATGACGCATAACGATCACGGCGCGTACATGGCGCTCGGCTACGGTGGGCAGATGCTGTACATCGATCCGGCGGCGCAGATGGTGGTGGCGAAGTTCAGTTCGTATCCGACGCCGACGCCTGCTGGTAACGAGTTCTGGAGCGCGATGGTGGCGCTGCCCGCCTTGGGGCGATGGCTGGCTGCGGAGAGTGCTTAGTCCTTATAGAGTACCGACAACGACTATTCCTATCGTACGGACGCCACATGTGGCGTCCATTTGAGCTTGATGATCAGGTCTAATCAATTTCGGTTATCTATTAGTGCTTAGTGAAGATACAACAGGAGTCGGGACTCAGTCCTCATTGATAAGAACGAGAGCGCTAGATGAGCGCCCTCGTTTGGGAAGTCGTAAAACAGGGGCGGAGTGTGACCTCCGCTCCAACCCCTCAGCTCGCAAGCGGGGAGGGGCGAGAAGGCAGCGTAACAGGAACTACCAAGCGTAGGCTTCCGGAGCCGCGCCACCGGGGCCGGGCCAAATCTCATCGAGCTTCTTGAGCGATTCCTCAGACAGTTGGATGTCCAGCGCGCGCAGCGAACCCGTCAACTGATCCATCGTGCGGGGGCCGATGATGGGCGAAGTGATGACAGGATTGTGCAGCATCCACGCCAGCGCGACATCGGCGGGCGATTCGCCCAGTTCCTTGCAGAAATTCTCGTAGGCTTCGAGCTGCGGACGCAATTTCTCGATGCGCTGCTGTTGCCGCTGATCCATGCGGCGACCTTCGGTCACTTTTTGCAGCGCGCCGCCCAACATGCCGCCCGCTAACGGACTCCACGGGATGACGCCGAGGCCGTATTCCTCGCAGGCGGGCAAGACTTCTAGCTCGATCATGCGCGCCGTGAGGTTGTATAGGCTCTGCTCGGCTACCAAGCCCATGAAATGACGCTGCTTGGCGATCTGGTTGGCGGTAGCGATGTGCCAGCCCGCGAAGTTGCTGCTGCCGACGTACAGGACTTTGCCCTGCTGCACTAACACGTCCATCGCCTGCCAGATTTCTTCCCACGGGCTGCGGCGGTCAATGTGATGCATTTGGTAAAGATCGATGTGATCGGTCTTCAGGCGTTTGAGGCTGGCTTCACAGGCTTGGCGGATGTGCAGCGCCGAAAGCTTCGATTCGTTGGGCCAGTCGCCCATATCGCCATAGACTTTGGTGGCGAGCACGACCTTCTCGCGGCGTCCACCACCCTGCTCAAACCAGCGCCCGATGATCTGCTCGGTGACGCCCTCGCCCCTTTTCCAGCCATACACATCGGCGGTATCGAAGAAGTTGAAGCCGAGTTCGAGTGATTTGTCCATGATGGCAAAACTGTCGGCTTCGGTGCTGTGGGGGCCAAAGTTCATGGTGCCGAGGCACAACCGACTGACCTTGAGTCCGGTGCGCCCTAGTTGCGTATATTGCATCTAATCCTCTATTTGAACGGTACATTACCTCACTTACGACGATTGTAACGCGCCGCTTCGATTCGTCACGCGATTTTTAAGGTCGTCCTCCGACTTTCGGCGGAGGTGGATGCCATTGGTAGGTACTAGAAGTTCATCACTTCCGCCGTTTTGCGCGCGAGCCGACTCCTGTAGAGTGCTAGGTATCGATCACTCGACGTAAGGTAACAAGACACACGACTATGAGTACGACACAACCCATCTCCCTATCGACCAAGGGGACTGACAACGAGACGGCAACACGCGTGATGTTAGACGGAGACGAGACGATGAGCCTTCACATCCGACCGACGCTATCACGGGTGCGCGTGGTCGATGGTCAGGCGTGGATCAGCTATGAGGGCAAGGATTACGTGCTGAGTTATGGCGAGGAGATTACGCTCCCACGCGGGAAGTATCAGGCGATCATCATGGCGCTGTATCATCGTCCGCTCACGTTTGAACTGCTGCCCAATTAGTGCTCGCTGCTAAGTGCTGAGTAAAATGCGACTTTCGTGCTTCGCCGCGATGGAGAAGCGCGCATCGCCCCGCTGACTAGACGGACAGCCCACCATGCCGACGATAAGGATGGTGGGCTGTTTTGTTTCTGGCAACAAGACGCCGACGATAATGCGCTTTAAGAAATGAATTCGGACAACCGAGTCCGAAAGTCCCCATGTCCCCGAAGCCTCCGACAATGATGCGGTTTCACTAAATAAGCCAACACGATCGATCAGCGGTCATCACGACTACCTTTAGGGCGATGACTATGGTGTTTCAGGCAATGAGGCGGGAATACGGTACGCACGCTCGCGCTCATGCTTATGCTTGAGTCCCGAAGGGACTTCGTAGGTTGAGCTAGTCAATTCATTGTCGGGGATCGTTTGCCTGACTAATTTCTTAACCACCATCAACCCTCGGCGGGCGGCGTGACGACGAATCCACGTTTCCTTGACTAATTTCTTAAGCATCAATATCGCCGCGCCTTAACAACACCCGACGATGCCGTCGAATAGGTAGTCGATACATCAAGTATCTCCCCTGAATGTGCCATCCTTCTACAACTTTCGTCGGAGAAGGTTTTTCAACCCTTCCGATGTTCTGTGAAAACCGCGATTCACATACAGTAGTGGCATAACGAAAACGAACGAAACGAAGGAAAACAATCATGACGACTCAAGATTTGAAACGCAATATCGCCAACATGGATGCCGACTTCATCCTCTGGACGCGCCGCCACAGCGTGATGCTGCTGCGCATCGCCATCGGAATCGTGTATGTGTGGTTCGGGGCGCTCAAGCTGGTTCCCGGCCTCAGCCCCGCTGAACCGCTGATCAAAGGTGCCTACGCGTTCCTGCCGGAGAACTTGATCCAGCCGTTCATCGCCTTCATTGGCGGGTTCGAAGTGGTCATCGGCTTGCTGTTCATGTACGGTAGACTGCCACGCATCACCACCGTGTTGATGCTGATGCAAATGGGTGGCGCGATGTCGCCAATCGTGCTGGCTCCACACCTGATCTGGGCGAAGTTTCCGGCGGTGTACACGCTCGAAGGCCAGTATGTGTTCAAGGACATCATCCTGATCACCGCTGCGCTGGTCATCAACGCGGCGACCAGCCACCGTCTGCCCGGTGCGCGTGGTGTCATCCCCGGTAAGCGCACGTCCGAAATCCCCGTTGACAACATCAAGCTGCCGTAAGGTGAGCCAGATAACGTAGAAAGACAGCACAGATAGACAAGATAGACAGGATCGTGCCGAACTGGGCGGGTGTTAGCATCCGCCCAGTTTTTTGTTGTCCAGTTTATGACCGCGTCGGTGCAGGATAGGCAAGCAAGGCAGTTTTCCCCGCGCGCTGGTATAATGGCGCGAGGAAAAGAGGCTCTTAGCTCCATGATTTTTGTCGGACTCAAGCGCAGTTTACTCAACCGTGTCTTTGGCGGCGTGGCTGGCGGGATTGGCGATTACCTCGGCATCAGCGGATGGTGGGTGCGCGCGGCCTTCTTCGCGATCTTGCTGACGAATTTCAGCTTCGGTGTACTGCTGTACATTTTGCTGTGGTTTTTGATTCCGGGGCAGACCGCCGCTGATACGCCCGCGATCCCGCTGCCGGATGAAGCACCGCAGCCCCGTTATACGCGCCCTGAAGGCGTATTGATGATCGGCTTCCTCGCCATGTTGATCGGCGTGGTGATCCTTGCGGAGACGACGGGTGTGCTGCTGGCTGCTGGCGGCGATCTGCTGCCGCCGGGGATGCTGGTGGTGATCAGCATCGTCGTGCTGCTCAAACATTTGCGAGGTGTAGCGTGAAGCGTCTGAGCGTGATCTGGCCTGTGGTGATGCTGGTGGCGTCGGGGTTGTGGTTTTTCCAATCGCTGAACGCCCTGCCCGATTCAGTCAGCGATATGTTGCGGCGGAGCGCGCCCGCGCTGCTGGTGATCATCGGGTTGATGATGCTCATCGGGCGGCGGGTGCGGTTCGGGAATCTGGTGGCGATCCTGCTGACGGTCGTGCTGCTGGTGGGCGTCGGGACGGTGGCCTATTCGCGGCAGCAAGCCATCGTGCGCAACGACTACATCTCGCCCTTCGAGACGGTGATTCAAGGCTCGGTGACGAGCGTGCGGATCATCCTCACGACGCGCCAAACCGATATCGAGATCGTGTCGGCGGCGGCGGGCAACCGTACTGTGAGCGGCAATTACACGGGCAGCATCGAGAGTCAGGTGACGGTCGATTATGCGGTCGATGGTGCAATTGGCACCTTCAATTTGAGCGAAACGCAGCGCAACACCTTCCCCGCGCTGGAATTAGTCGGGCGTGGCAAGCTCACGCTGTCGCTGCCCGCTGGCGTCACCATCGAGGAATTGACGATCAAAAATGAGGGCGGCGCGCTGACGCTGGATAGCAGCACCAACGCCATCAACAAATTGAGCGTCGAGCTGGCGAATGGGGACATCAACGCCACCTTCGCGGAGGCCAGCGGCATGATCGGTGATCTGCGCACGGGCGGCGGCGGAATCACCGTGACCATCCCGCCGACGATCACCGCGCGCGTGACGTTGAAGGGCGGCGGCGCGGGATCGGCGCAGTTTGATCCGAACCGCTTCATCGAAGACACGAATCTGGTGCTGCAACCCGTCGGCGGGCAAGCGCAGATTCAGTTGAGCCTCGACGCACCGGGAACGCTGGTGGTTCAGTAAACGGGCAGGCAGTTTAGGCATCCTTGAGCGACACGCAAATTTCTGACCTTGTGTGACGCTTGTATTTCATTTGCCAGATGACGCACGATGAGCGATCGTGGCTGGCGCAGAAGGAAATATCCGATGATTTTTGTGGCGGGCGATTATCAAAATAGTGGAACGGCGATCACGTGGCAGCATTTGCGCAGCGGCGACTCTGCCCTTGCCGCGATGGAACAGGGCATCCGCGCCGTCGAAGCCAATGAGGCCGATTGGTCGGTGGGCAAAGGCGGCTATCCGAACGCGCTGGGCGAGGTCGAACTCGACGCGGGGGTGATGGATGGGCGCACCCGCACGAGCGGCGCGGTCGGTGGGCTGCGCGGATTTTTGCACCCCGTCAGCGTCGCCTATGCCGTGATGGAACGCCTGCCGCATGTGCTGCTGGTGGGCGACGGAGCCGCCCGCTTTGCCGATGATATCGGAGCCGAGCGCGCCGACTTGCTCACCGAGGTCATGCGCAAGAACTTCGCGCAGTGGCAGCAAGATTTCGGGCGGTCGAATGGCTCGGTTGCCCTGATCGAGGCGGTCAGCCGATCCGCTGATCCGCAGCGCAAGGACGAAACCACCGTATACCTCGTGCAAGATGGCAAGGGCGATATTGCCGTGGCGACGAGCACCAGCGGGTGGGCGTGGAAATATCCGGGGCGGCTCGGTGATACGCCAGTGGCGGGCGCGGGCTTCTATGCCGATAACCGTTATGGCGCGGCGGCGTGTACGGGCAAAGGCGAACTGGCGATCCGAACGGGTTTAGCGCGCTTCACCGTCACCTTGATGCAGATGGGACGGTCGGTGCAGGAGGCGACACAGGAAGCCTTGCAGGACTTGCTGCGGCTGCCGGATATTGGCACAGCGGAACTGCAACTCCACGCGATTGACGCGCACGGCGGGCATGATGTCGCGTTCATCGGCGCGGCACAGGGCAGCGATTGGCATTTTTACTACATGGCGAAAGATCAGGACGAAACGCCGATCCGGTGTCCCGCGCGGCGCGTGACGGCGTAAGCTGGCGCGATGAGGATGATCAACGCTGCTGCTCGTCCTCGCTAGGCCGCGCTGTGAACCACAATGCGACCTTGTTGTCACTGACCTAGCGGCGATGTACGGATTGGCTAATACCAGCCCCTAAAATCTAGCCGGAGCGTGGGGCATCGATTGTTTCAACGCTTCGATCTGTCATTGGCTACAGGTGCCGATCTACGCGCAAAATGGCAAAGACTATCTGAGATAATTGTCTGCCTCCCAAGTCGTACAGCCGCCTTAACCTTCAAAATCGGTCACTAGACAGAGGACAATCATGATCCGAACCAGACTGCTGTTGATCTATATCCTCTCCCTTTTCCTTGTCCCACGCGTGGCAATTGCGCAGGAGCAGCCCCCGCTGCGCCTGAACTTCGTTGGTGAGCAGCGGATTCCGACGGGTACCATGCTCGAAGGCACTGAGATCGGCGGTATCTCCGGCATTAGTTACGACGCCAAAAACGATCTCTATTATGCCATCAGCGATGATCGCGTGGAGCATGGGTTCGCCCGTTTTTATACATTGATCCTCAATTTTGACGCTGACAGTTTCAACTACGGCAGTGTTAGAAGCGTCACGGAGATCAAGCAGCCCGATGGAAGCTCATTCGGGCGCAACGGGCTGGATGCGGAAGCGCTGGTCTTCGTGCCCTCGTCAGGCACGCTGATCTGGGCGAGCGAACGGGACAGCGCGGGCGTGCCATCCATCAGCGAGATGAACACGGACGGCAGTTTCGTGCGTGCCTTCACGCTGCCTGACTATTATCTTCCGCGCGGAACCGAGCGCGGCGTCTACAACAATCTCGCGTTTGAGGCAGTACAGGTCTCGCCGGATGGCAAGTCCGTGATCGCCGCCACCGAAAATGCGCTGATGCAGGACGGCGCGAAAGCCAGTTTGGACGAAGGCAGTCCGAGCCGGATTCTGGTGCTGGATCGTGAAACGAGCGCGGTCACGGCGGAATATATCTACCGCACGGGCATCATCCCGCACACGGCGTCAACCTCTCCCACCCAAGATAACGGCCTCTCGGATATGCTGCTGCTGGATGATCACACGCTGCTGACGGTGGAACGCTCCTTCGCGCAAGGTGTCGGCAACACGATCAACCTCTACACCGCCGATCTTACCAACGCCACCAACATCAAGGGGCTGGAGAGCATCAAAGGGCACGACGACATCACGCCCGTCGCCAAGACGCCTGTGCTGACCATTCACGAAGGGGATTTCGGCGTGGACATCGACAATATCGAGGGCGTGACGGCTGGTCCGTTGATCGACGGTCAGGCGACGTTGATTTTAGTGTCGGACAACAACTTCAACGCCGCGCAGCAGCCGTACACGCAGTTGCTCGTGTTCACGTTCACGCGACCATAGCATAGCTGGAGTACAGACGCCGCCTGTGCTCCTCCATGATGCTACTTCGGTGGCGGCACGACCCCGACGACCAGCAGGATATTGGAGTAGATGCGTTGCTCGCCCGTTGCGATGACCAACGACACATCCGATCCCCGCGCCAGATCGTAGAAGGGGAAGCGTCCGTGCGTCGTCAGCGTCAGCCCCGGCAGCGCGCGGCGGAAATCGGCAAAGATACTCGGTTCGCCGCCCTCGTCAGGGATCATCACGTGCGCGGCCTCAATCGGGATCGACGGCACCAGCGCTTCCATGACTTGCATCACGCTGCACAGCCCCGGCATCAGATTCAGGTAAACGCGCTCCGCTGCCGGATTCGCGCGCGTGGCGAACGGGTAGTTGCCATCCGCGATCAAAATGCCACTGCCATGCCCCGATTCGCCTAGTACCTTGAGAATCTGCGGGTGCAGTAATTGTCCCTTCAACATACGAAATACTCCTAACGGAAAAGCAGAAATAATGAAGCGAGCGTCATCTTTTCAGCCGCCAAGGTTGAAGGGAGGGCGGCTGAACGGCTAACGCTCAATCGTCACTTGTAAGCTAGTCACGTTGACCAACACTCCGCCCGATCCGGTGTAGAAGTAGATCGACAGCGGCGCACCGAGCGGGAACAGATCGTCGGAGGTGCCGAGCAGTTGATCGTTGTAGTACAGCGAGATCGTGCGGTCATCGTTGCGCACCACGCTCAATTTGACGGAGACAGTCGTCACCGGAATTTGCGAGGCGCGGCGGAAACTCCCGTTGAAGCTCGGCCCCACGTCCAGCAAATTCTCTTGCGCGAGGCGGGCGCGGGCATCAGCGCGGTTGCGCGGCGTGCGCACAGTCTCCACGCCCACCCCGAAAAAGACTTTGCTGCTGGTCAGTGCCAAAGTCGTGTAATTGGTCAGTTCCAGCGTGGCATCGACGCGCTTGAGGTAAGTGGGCGCGTCCGTGCCGAGCAGTTCGGTCAGAATATCGGTGCCGAGCTTGATCGACGGTGACGCGCCGAGCCGTGCATTGGTGTTGCCGAGCTGCCAACCTTTACTGCCGGGGCCAAACCACGCCGTATCCCACGTGATCTTGTCCGTCGGCAGCGTACCGAGCAGGTCGATCAACTCGTAGGTCCCGTTCGTCGCTTCGGGCAGCGCGGTGGGCGCGACCAAAGCCGGATTCGTCGGCACGGGTGTCCCGATCAATTGACCGGGGCTGAGTGAGGTCGGCGTCAATGATACTTCGGTCGGCGCGGGCAGCGGCGTTGGCTGCGGGATGGTCGGCGTTGGCACGAAGTCCTGCGGGATCGGCGTGCTGGTCGGCGTCTCCGTCGGCGCGGTGGTGTTGGTGGCGCTCGGCACGGCGGTATCGGTTGGCGGTGGGGTATCCGTCGCGGGTGCGGGCGTATTGCTCGGTTCGAGCGTCATGGTCGGCACGTTGACAATCGGCTCGGTCGTATTCGTCGCCTCGTCGGTGCTGCCAGCGGCGACCACATTCGTGCCAGCCGTCGGGCTGTTGAGCGTCACCGTCAGCCCGCCATTGTTGCCGTTATCGCGGTTGCGCAGCAAGAAGAAGATCGTCCCGATGACCACCACCGCGACCACCACCGCCCCGATCACCATCAGGCGCGGTGCGATGCCCGTCGGCGCGTCCGATTTGCGCTCGAAGGGCACGTACTGCGGTTCGTCGGCGGTTTCGGCTTGATCAGGGATTTCAACGATGGTCGGCTCCGCAGTGCGCCCGTAGCGGCTTGGCGGCTCGGCGGTCTCGGCTGAATCTGTTGACTCTGATCGCGTCCGGCGCTCCGAGGCTGCGCGTGAACGGCGGCTAGGCGGTTCGGGTATGTCCTCCACGAAGGCCGTCTCTTCGGGTTCCGGCGGCAGCGGCACGGTGCCAGCAGGCACGGGAATATGCGGTGCTTCGGGTTCCGGCTCATCCGGCAGCGTTTTGATCGTGTTTTGCCAGTAGCGCATAATCGGCAGCGCGGGTTGACGGTCGATGAACATCGCCGCGAAGTGGCTTTCAAACAAGCGCAGCTTTTCGTCTTTGCTCAGGCTGTCATCGACATACACATCGCGGATCGCGGTATAGGTGTCGCGCCACTGCCGCAATTGCGCGGTGTAGGCTTCGCCCAGATCGCGCCGCGTGATGTCCACCAGTTTCTTCAGGCCTTCTGCCACATCAGGATCGGGCTGCTCGGTGGGGATGACGGCGGCTTGCTCGATGCTGCGGCGGGTTTGCGCCAGCAGTTCGGCGGAAGCGGCGAGGTCTTGCAGCCATGTTTTGAACACGCTCAATTCTTTGCCGAGCGCGATCTCAGCGGCGGTGATGCGGTCAAGCGCCACGTCCAGATGTTGCCGTGCCGTGCGGAATTCGCCATCAGGCCACTTTTTCAGCGCTTCATCCAGCGACCGCACGCTCTGATCGGCTTGCTCCAACTGTGCGCTGGCTAATGGTTGACGCACGGCCTGACGCAGTTCAACCAACTGCGCGGGGCTGCGCGTGTTGTTGATCACGCGCACCGCTTCGAGGATCAGGTGGCGGCGGGTGATCGCACCATCGAGCGCCTGATACGCCGGATGCACTTTGGCGTTGGGGAGCGCACGGCTGGCACATTCTCGCCAGAAATCGGCCTCCTCAAAGGCTTCCGTCTTGAGCGCCAGAATGCCCCGCAGCGCGTAATCGAAGAATAGTGCCCGCAGCGCGGCGGAACTGGCATCCCGCATCGGCTCGACCACGCCCTTGACCATCGCCTTGAGATAGGTCTGCATCGATGGCATCTGCTCGTTGAATTTGCGGCGCTGCTGTTCTTCATCGGGCAGCAGCAAGCCTGCCACGCGCTTCTGCGTGCGGTCAGTGCGCTCCGGCGAGGCCGATCCATCCGAGGCCAGCCACGACGACAGCGCCTCACCCAGATCGATCAGGCGCTGCGCCGCCAACTTTTCGCCCTCGGTGGCGGCAGCGCTCAGGGCACGTTCGCCCGCCGCCTGCGCCTCGCCGCCGCGCCCCTTATCCCACGCGTCCCAACCTTCGGCAAGCGTGCGCCCTAGCACGACATTGGGACTCAGGTATTCGATCCGCGTGGCTTCTTCGATCTTGTGGGCGCTATCCTCGAACCACTGCGCGGTCGGGATATTCAGCAGTTGGATGGCTTGTGCAGCGAAGCGCGTAGCATCGGCGGCGGGGCGTTTGCCACCGAGCGCCAGATAATCAATCGCGGCTGACCATGTGCGGATCGCGTCATCGATCCCGCGCAAAATCTGCTGGAAGGCCGGATCGCTGATCTCGGCGGCGTACTGCCCCAAGCTCGACTGTGCGTGCAGCAAGAATTCGCGGATGTTGGAACCATCCGACTGCGGCACGACGCGCTGCAACGACTCAAGCTCTTGATGGAATTGGTTGAGCGTCTCGTCCACGCTCTTGAAGGCCGTGCTAGCCGGATCGATGGTGGTAGCTTGCCACAGCGCGTTGCCCGCCCGCTTAGAGTCGCTCAGGGCGTTGTGCGCCACGACTTCCAGCAGATCGATGATGTCATCCGCCGCCCGTTTGCCGAGCGCCAGCAGACTGAGCAGCGCGGGTTGGGCTTGCAGCTTGCTTTCCAACATCGACAAGCCTTCGGACAAGCGTCCGTAATGCAGCACCAGCGGTTGAATGCCGGGGCTAGGGCGGTCATCGAGGCGGAAGATCAGCAGTTCGAGCGCGCGCAAGGCATCGGTGAGCGTGGTTTGCCGCGAGAGTTCGTCTTGCAGCACGATCAAATGCGGGCGCAAGAGCGTCACCCCCGGCATGAACTGCGTCAGCCGTTGCGCCAACCGAAACTGCCGCAATTTGGCTTCGGGGCGCAGTTCAATCGTCGTCACCAGCGATTTTCCTGCCCCGACGGCATCATTCTTGAACAGCGCATCCAACGCGGGCAACAGTCCGGCGGGTGGGGTACTGTTGCCTTCGCGGAGCTGCTCACATAAATCGCGCAGATACGCCAGAATCGGTTGATCGCCGCCCGATTTGGCTTGCAATTCGGTCAGCAACGCGGATGCCCGCCCGACGCTGCCGCTCTCGATGTAGATTCGCACCGCGTCCAGATCGGCTTGAATCGCCAGTGTGTTGAGATGCAGCTCAACCTCGATCAACAGATCGCGTCCGGCGGGGTAGCCCGGATCAGTCGTCAGGGCTTCTTGCAGCATCCCGCGCACTTCTTCAAGCTGGCTCTGCGTGGTGGCACTGCCGAGGCGCGAACGGGCGCGTTCAACCAGCACATCGCGCGATTTTTCCAGCGGACGCCGTACTTCCGCGAGGTCTTGCCGCAGCGCCGCAATCGTGGCATAGCGCTGGCTGACATCGGGGCTGGTGGCGCGGGCAGTGATCTCCTTCAGACGTTGTGGCACCGAGTCGGCAAGGTCGAGCGCGGCATCGGCGCGGCTGGCTTCCAAGCGATGCCCGCCCGACAGCACGAAATACAGCATCTGCCCGACCTGCAAAATATCGGAGGCACGGCTGGCGTGCGGGGCACTGTCTGAGTCCAGAAACACCGCGTTGCCCCAATCGATCAGCTTGAGCCGGTAGTGATCGCGATCCCAGAATAGGTGCTTGGCGTCCACATCGTTGTACAGGATGGCTTTGTCGTGCGCCAGTTGCAGCAGATCAAGGAATTGATCGAGGATGGTGAGCAGTTCAAGGTCGGGCAGGCGTTCGCCGCGCTGGGCGAGGCCGAGCACCATCGACTCCATGGTTGTGCCCTGTGCCATGTCCATCACAATATATTGATGGAGCTGCCCGCCAACGCGGAAGGAGCCAGTATGCCGCAGTTCCGTCAAGACAGGGTGCCCCGCCAGCAGTTCCAGCGCGCGTTTTTCCCGCAAGATGCTCTGCTCTTGTCCGGCGCGGATCGGCGGCGCATCTTGCAGCGCGGGGCGTTTGATCACGACAGGCGCGTCGTCGCGTTGCGTGTCGTAAGCCCGCAGCGTCTCGCCAGACCGCCCGCGTGGGTAGATGTAATCGTAGCGATAGCGGTTATCGAATAGACTATCGGGGCGACGCCCGGTGGCGGGACGAGGCATCCAGCAGACTCCTCAAGCAATCACTAGACTGAAGGTAATCGAAAATTTACTTTATTCCGCAGGATATTGTACGCGGGGGCAAGGTTAAATACCAACTGACCGCCAAAACGAGAGGATTCCGCGAAAATTCGCACGCGGTCTGTTCAACGCCCGACACCAACGCATCGGGCATCTGTGTTTACATGGAAGCCGCTGTCAACTGCATGTCTTTGAGTCCCGTAAGGACTGCGTAACGTCGAACCTGACAATGATGGTGTTTCAAAAAAATAAGGTAGGAATACGACACGTGCGTCAACGCTTATTCTTGAGTCCCTTTAGTGGACTTCGTTCGCTAAGCCTGACGTTTTAACGTCGGTCGGCGTGACGACAAACCCGCGTTTGCCTGACTAATTTCTTAAACACCATCAATGGTCTGTCTCGCAAATAGGATGGAAACGAACTACGCTCGTATCAGCGGAGCATATCCTGCGTTATTCGTGAGACAGACCAATCATTGTCGAGGTCTTTCCCGCCCTATCCGACGACTTGCAGAGACGAGCCGTCCTCCCGCAGCGGGATGAAATAGGGGCGCTCGTCCGGCGATTGGTTGGGGCGATGCACGGCTAACCACAACTGCCCATCGAAACTGCGGAACACCATGCAGTGCCCGCCATCGCCAGCATACAACGGTTCCGGCACCTGCTGCCATGCGCCGAGCAGATCGCCAGTCGTCGATTTCGCTACGCCGACCGTGTAGCCGCCCGTGCTGAAGCTCGACCACAGCATGATCAACGCGCCATTCGCCAGTCGATGCAGCCACGGGCCATCCGTCACATAACCTATTCGTCCCTTTGAGTTGATCTCCAGCGCCCACGGAGCCTCCGACGCCCGAAACAACACATGCGGCGGCTCAACCGCTGACCGCAAATCCTCGCTCAGACGGACGGCGTAGATTTCGCCGTCGCCCACCTGAACCCACTCGTGGCAGAAAACCATCCACGGCTGGTCATTGGCATCGAGGAAGAATGTCCCGTCCAAGCATTCCCAGTCGCGCGGGGTCACCGGCCCCGCGCTGATCGGCACAAACGGCCCCTGCGGCGTGTCGGCTTCCAAGATTTGCGTCCCCCGACGCGCGCCGTCGGCCTTGAAACTGGCGAACATGTAATAGCGCCCGTGGTAAGCGTGTACTTCCGGTGCCCAGAAGTTGCGGTCAGCCCAGAACCCCGCCGGAGGCCGAAAACCCGCAAATGGCCCCTCCCAATTTTGCAGATCGGTACCTGTGTAATAATCGATTGCCGAGGCCGAAGGCGTCCATGCCTGTGCGCCGACCGTGCCGAATAGGTAGTATTTCTGCTCCGCGAGGATCGGCAGCACAAACGGGTCGCGGATGTGAATGTCAATATTCTTCAACGTATGGTTCTCCACAAGGATGCGATGCGTGATGGGTATTGTACTCAAACGGCACGCCATCCACAGTGCGTCGCGGCAGAAATTCTGCTTCTATCGCGCGGGTTCGCTCATCACAGTGGCATTGGCTGGCGCGGGCTGTGTCCGCCGCAGGATGAAGCGCTGCATCGGCTTCTCAACTGCCTCGTACAGCACGATGCTGACCAGCGTTGCCGCGCCGTAAAACAGGGCGAGAAAGGCCAACGCGTTCGAGGTAGGGATGACGAAATTTTGTTGATTCACGTACCAGAACAGCCATGTCCCTTGCACCAAGTACAACGCATAAGAGACACGTCCTAGATAGACGAACGGCGACCAACTCAACAGGCGCGCCAGCACGACGCGCGGATGCGTCAGCCCCCAGATTAGCAGGCCAGCGCCGACCGCCACGAGATAATTGAAGATGCCGCCCTGCGTGGTAAATCCGCCCTGCTCATGCATCCCATTGGCTCCCACCACGATAATGAGTATGCCAAGGAGCGTCGTAGCCTCCGCAGTGATATGCCCACGCGTGCCAACCCATTTGTGCCGCTTGTAGATGGTTGCCATCACGATGCCAATGCCAAAATCCCAGAAGCGCCCGAAGATGGTGTGCAAGATCATGTGGCTAGGATACGCCATAAAGCCTAAGCCCTGTGCCATTCCCATCGCGTTCGACAACACTACCACGAGAGAGCCGATGGCGAGAAACATACATTGGATGACGAGCAGCTTGAGGATGACGCCCCCTATCTTCCCGAACCGCCGCGCTTGGAACCACGGCAGTACAGCGATTAGGGGCAGCAATAAATAAAAGCATTCCTCAGCAGTAAGTGTCCATGTCACAATGAGCGGCGCGGTGCTGGTAGGCACGAACAGACTCGCGAAAAACCCTTGAGTCAGCGTGTAATACATCACCCCGAACGGGTTGATCGGGAAAATGAGCGAGGCCACTAGTAAAAAAGCGTACAGCGGATAGATGCGTGCGACGCGCCGACGGTAATAGTCCGTCATGCTGGCGCGGGTAATCCCATTTTGGGCGAAGTCGTCGTAATAGCGCATCGAAATGAGAAAGCCCGACAGCACGAAGAAGATCGTGACGCCGAGATGCCCTTCGAGGAAGACATTGCCGACAATACCAGAAGGGACGGAGAAAAAATGATAAAAAAAGACAAGCGCGGCGGCGATCATACGGATGCTGGTCAACGCTTTAATGTCGCGTTTAGGCATATGAGTAACTCCTACGCCACAGGGTAGCACGGCTTGTCGGTGAATAGCAATCGATGTTGATGGAGTTGTGATTGCCGTCTGCCAATCTCCTAACTCATTTAGGACAAGTTGAGCCAGTCGGACTTAGCGTGTGTGGGACACACAAAGAATCACGATTTTGAAGAGTTGACCGTCATGAATATTCATGAAGAATACCATCAGCACGTTCAGATTGGCTGCAAATTCAGCGTCCTGATCGCCAATGCGCACGCCATTTACCGTGAATGTATCTGTATGCTACTCAATCCTCATTTCCGGATCGTGGGGGACGCTGGCGACGGCCTCACCGCGATCAAGCTGGCGGAACGGCTCAAGCCGGATGTCGTCGTGGTCGATATGGTCATGCCCAAGCTGAACGGGCTGGAAGTCATCCGGCAAATCAGGCAGTTCGCCCCGCACACGAAGGCGCTGGTGCTTTCCGAAGAGGATGATGAAGTGCATATCGCACGCGCTGTCGATCACGGTGCGCGCGGCTATGTCTCGAAGGACACCAAAAGCGACGACTTGATCAAGGCCATCCACGCGGTGGCGCTGGGACGTGGCTATTTTACCGTGCCCGTTTATGAAGGCCGCACGAAAACGTATAGCGTTGAAACGCACGTAGGCTGTGAGAACTCCTCCGATCTGCTCACCACACGCGAACGAGAAGTGTTGCAGTTGGTGGGGCAGGGCTTGACCAGCAAACAAATCGGCAATCGTTTCAGCATCAGCCCCCGTACCGTGGAGGTTCATCGCGCCAATGTGATGCGCAAACTGAATCTGGGCACCACCAGCGAGTTAATTCGCTACGCCATCCAACAGGAATGATCCGTTGCCACCTGCCCGCGCCATCTCAGCCCGAATAGCTGCCATAACCTCGTTTTGTCCCGTCAACATGAACGCGAGAAGATGGATATTTGCGTTGAGTTGCGACTCAGAGAAATAATCTGCGTATGATGACTCGTGAGTTCGCGGCAAAGGGATAACGGACAAATTCATGGCGCAATCTTTCTTCACTAAAGTGCAAATCCTAATTTCGGCAACGCTACACAGCATTGTTGACCGTGCCTTGGAGCAAAATTCGCTCGGCGTCTTCGATGAGTACATTCGTCAGGCGGAAACCAGCATGGCGACGCTGAAATCCGCCATGGTCGATATGAATGCCTCGATCAAGACGCTGAAACGCAAGTACGACGAGTCCGCGAACGAAGCCGCCGCGCTCGATTTGCAGGTTGATCAGGCCTTGAAGGCGGGCAAAGAGACGTTGGCGAAGGCGCAGCTCACCAAGCTGAACGCGCAGCTCGACATCGCCCGCACCTATCAGGATCAGTACGAAAAGCAGAGTCATACCTACAAAGTCTTGCTAGATGTCGTCCAGGTCTTGCAAGCCAAGGTCGATGTGCTGGAAGAACAGCGCGATCAGGTGGCGACGCTGCTGGAACTCATCAAGAGCAAGAAGATCATCGCCCGCTCGATCAAAGATGTGCGCGACATCACCGACGACCGCACAGCGAAGATCGTGGAGAATGTGCGCACGCAGCTTGATCAGGCCGACGCCCGTTTGGAAGTGGCGACCTCGCGGCTCTCCGACGAGATTCAGGAAGAAGTGGGCGATGCCAGCCTCGAAGCGCAGCTTGAGGAGCGTCGTCAGAAACTAGGATTGACGTAAGCCGCCATACCTGAGAGAGAAGGCAAGTGTTGCGATGAAGCGGCTGTTGGTGCTAATTTTGCTGCTTGCCTTCCTCGCGTCCTTCACCATCACCATCGCACGTACCCTCGGCGCAGCCCGCCCCGCCGATCCTGCCTCCTTCGTCGCTATGCTCAACCGTGATCTGCGCCTGATCGATGGTGCGTGGTGCTGGCGGGGCTTGTGTCCCGGCCTCACCACGGCGGAACAAGTCAAAGTGACGCTCACCGATGGCATCACGGGCAGAAACCATCGCGGCGATGTGGGGCCGTCTATTTGGCATCCGTATGAGGGTTCAGCGTGGATGGTATGGTTCGGCTATTCCGAAAAGTGGGTGCTAACGTCTCTCGCGCTTGGCAGCAACCCCGGCATGGATTTCTTGCCCGAAGTAACGCTGGCGGATGTCGTCGCAGCCTACGGTGAACCGGTGCGTGTCGGCGTCGAACCCGATTTGCGGTCGGTGATTCTACTTTGCTACACACAGGGCATGTGCGTCCGCACGCTGACATGGGGCAAACCGCTGCTCAGGCCGCTCACTGAGATCGACACAGTGAATTTGTTCATGCCAGCCAATCGAGACGATTACGTAGATCAATTCGGCTGGCGATTCGCGTGGCGGGGCTTTACGGGCTACATCAAGCAAAATATCTGGTAGCCGTTTTCACCCACGCGTTGATCAAATTTTCCCTCTCGCAACCTCAACGAATAGGATAAGCATCACGTGATTCCTATGACATTTGGCAAGTAAGACGCTTACATTCCTCGCTTAGACTGAGCTGAGAGACATCGATCATTGCATTTATTTCAGGCTTAATACGGAGTCCTGATCATGGCTTACGCTTCCCTCCTCAAAGCCCCTCGCCTGCGGGAGAGGGGTTGGGGGTGAGGGCAAGTATCAGTAATCAACCTCACGGATTCCGTATAAATCTTTCTCAAGTAACTAGGAGAAGCAGTCATGCAGCCCAAGAAACTTATCCCCCTCGCCCTTATCCTTCTCATGCTCATCTTGGTCGCCGTAGTCATCTCAAGCCGGAGGAAAGCATCGTGAACCCTCGATTCCGTGTGAATTCCAAAAGCTACTATGGCACCTAACGCGCAAGGAGCAACACAATGCCAACCAAAGTAACGTTGTCGAATGGGCAAGAAGGTGAGCTACGTGATCATCCCAATGCGGATGGCAATTATGAAGTCCACACGACCTCTGGTACGCATATAGTAGACTCGATGTCTGCCTACAGCGCCCATCGTGAGGCGAGCGCTGCCGCCGCCCAAAAATCGGTACAGGATGCCCAGGCCCCGATGGAATTCATCAACAGCATGAAGGCTGGCTACGATTCCACAGGCGCTAACGAATCGCTGCAACGTCTGCAAGGCTCGTGGACAACCATGATTCTCACGTTGATGTGGCGAGCCGTGCGCTATTACTTCCGCGCACTGGTCAAAGGGCCGCTGGGTGATCGACTCGGTGTGTTAGCCGCGATCGTCATCGGCTTTGTGATGGTCGGTAGCAGCGGTTCTGCGCGTGGCACCACAACCGACGGCGCTATGCTCGGCACGCTGATCCTCCTGTTCGGCGGGCTGATTCTGGGGCCTGTCGGCGGCTATATCGAGCGGATGATTAGAAGCCGAAACCAGTCCTAAATTCACGTCTATAACGGTGGTCTTGATGCAAAATATTAAATACACATCAAGACCACCTCTCACTCTGCCCCCGCCGCATACCCTTCCGACTCGGTCATTCGTATCATCGATCTCGCCTACTCCGATCTCAACCCGCACCAGTGATCCCCGTGCCAAGTGGTTCCCCCTCTTTGCGAAGCGGAGAGGGGGTCAGGGGGTGAGGTTCCCCCACGCTCTTACCCCCTTACATTTGTAAGCTTACATTTGTACGCTTACAAATGTAAGGATGTTCAATCCAGACAACCCGTTGTATCCTATCTTTACAACAGAAAACGACCGTAGCCATCCCGCTACCGTCGCCTTTTTCTCATAGCGTCTATCTCGTTCGTTAGCACATCTATTCGTGCGTCATCGTGCGTCTGGCGTCATCCACGCTGTTCCATCATACGCACATCGTCTGGACTTTTCTCGCAAGATGTTCTTGTGCTTCTGTCCTAAGCACTTCTCTGCTGCTTTTACTCAGCACTCAGCACTTAGCACTACCTGCTTCTGTCCTTAGCACTTAGCACTATCTTCCGGAGGTTTTCAATGAGCTGGGCAACCAAAACAAACTGTGACACACCACGACCAACCTTGGGCAATCCTGCTTCACTGCTGCCGCCAACCTATCGCCCACCGCCTTTGAGTCCGCGTGAACTAGCCGATTTCTGTAACAACGCGCCGGTTTCCGATCCGCGCCCCGTCGTGGTGCCCGCTTGCCCCATCGCTGAGACCACCGCTGCCGCACCGATCCTTCCCTCCGTCCTGCCGGAGAAGGCGTTGGGGGATGAGGGTACTTCGATTCTCGTACATTCGCCTGCCACTGCGCTTGACTCCCCTCTCCATGGCAATGGAGAGGGGCAGGGGGTGAGGCTTGTCCTGACTGACCCCGACGACTGGGACGACCAACCATCAAGCGCGCCACTTCACTCATCGGCCTCAGCTTCATCCTCCCTTACTCCCATCGGGACAATGTTCTCTGATCCTGACGGCTCAACGCCGAACGGCATCTTCTCCTCTCGCCTTGCGGGAGAGAGGTTGGGGGTGAGGGCGTGCTCACCTTCATGGTGTGCCCCCGACGTAGCCCTTAGCACACAGCCCGCAGCACTTACTTCCGGAGTTCCCCATGTCCAAATACACCGCCAATTTCCGCCAACGTGCCTGCCTCGCTCTCAAAGCGGCAGGATACCCCGACCAGTATGGAGCCTTGATCCGCACGGCGCAGTTGTTGAACGTGTCGCGCCACACGCTCAAACGCTGGTACCACCAATCCCCACCGCCCAATCCAGTTCAAGTCGCCTTACCGCCTATGCTGATCCACGAGGTGCAGCAGCTTTTCGCCGCGCTCGACCACAAACGCGATACCGCCACGTACGCGCAATTGTCCCGCGCCCTCACACAGCTCGTAGACGCCTTGCATCAGGTCGATTCCACCGACTAGCTGATCACCTTCTGCGCGTCCGCCTCCTGCCGTCTGCCTTCGCGTCATGGATCAGCCATTCAGCTCAAGCCGCCTCGTCCGATCCGCCACATCGGATCAAACTTGGGATCATGGCTTCCCGAATCCCGCACCACCATGCCATCCCTGTTGCCACACGGGATCATGTTGCTGGCATGGTCAAGGCTGCCCCGCTCCGCAACACCGGACACAGACCCCAACCGACGTTTGCGGGTTCCGGCGCTGTACGAAGCACTCAGCACTCAGGACTAAGCACTTCTCTTCCCTTAGCACTACCCCTTCCCCACCTAGAATCTCTGCACGAGCGCGTTATACTACTCCTTCTACGAGGGCGGGTGGATGGAGAAACTATGCGTCTAGGACGAACTGGCTGTGTGGTAATCGGCTCGTTGGGCTTGCTGCTCATCGCGGCCTGTTTGACGGGGGTGTTTGCGATCACGACACTCGGTATGCAAGGCAGGGTATCCGCGCAGCAAACGCTGACGCCGCGCATCGTCTACGGGCTGACCTTCATGCCTAGCGGCTTCGACCCGCATGTAAACCAGAATTCCGAACTCGGCATCGTGTTCCGCTCCGTCTATGACACGCTGTTGTACCGCGACCCGAACACCAAGCAGTTGGTGCCGGGGTTAGCCGATAAGGTCGATAAATCGGCGGATGGCCTCGAATACACCTTTCATCTGCGGTCGGGCGTCAAGTTCCACGATGGCGAGCCGTTCGATGCCTACGCCGTCGCCGCCACGCTGGATCGCATCGTCAACCCGGACACCAAGTCCACGAAAGCCCTGACGCTGCTCGGCCCCTATTCGCGCTACGAGGTGATCGATCCACAGCAGATCAAGATCATCCTGAATGCGCCCTACGCGCCGATTCTGGACGCCTTCTCACAAGTCTATCTGGGCATCGCCAGCCCCAAAGCGCTCAAAGAGAACGACGCAGCGACTTACCAATTCCATCAGGTCGGGACGGGGCCGTTCAAGTTGGTGAATTACGTCCCCGGCGAGAAGATCATCTTACAGCGCAACCCCGATTACGTCTGGGGGCCGGAATTTTACCAGACGCCGACGGCAGAGTCCGTACAGGAGATTGAGTTCCGCTTCTTCACCGATCCGGCGACCCGTGCGCTCGCTTTGGAAACCGGCGAAGCACAGATCATGGGCGAACTCGCGCCCACCGACGCCATGTTGTTCGCGCGCGGCAGTAACGGCGTCCAGTTGCTGCCACAGGTGATTCCCGGTCAGCCGCTGCAATTCTTCATCAACACCTCGCTGTTCCCGACCAACGATCTGAACGTGCGCAAGGCGCTGTTGATGCTCACTGACCGCACCGCCATCGTGGACTCGGTCTTTCAGCAGTTCTCACCCGTCGCGTGTGGGCCGCTCTCCGCCACGACGCCGTTTTACGATCCCAAAGTCTGCGACCTGATCAAGTTCGATCCGCAAGCAGGCCGCGATCTATTGGGTCAGGCGGGCTACGCGGATACCAATAATGACGGCTACCTCGACAAGAACGACGGCGGGCAGGTCAAAAATCTGCATATTGTGATCGTCACACCGGGATTCGGCATGGTGCCCGAAGTCGTGCAGAAGTTGCAGAGCCAATGGAAGGAATACGGGATCGAGGTCGAAATTCGACAGGTGGCGAATCTTGCCGCGATTCTGGCGGAATTCGACAAGGGCGACTATCACATGGTGGCCTTCACCGACTACGGCCTCGACGCCTCGATCATCAACAACTACTATCGCTCGGATGGCGTGATGAACTTCACCAAGTGGAAGAACACCGATCTCGACGCTTGGTTGGATCGCGCTGTCGTCGCGGAGGATACCGAACGTGCCGCGCTGTACAGCCAGATTCAGACGCACATCATGGAAAACGCGCTGATCTTGCCGATCCGCGATTACGTGAACCTGAACGGCGCGGCGGCGAGCATCAACGGCTTGGCCTATGATGCCTACGGGTGGTTCCCGCTGCTGGCGAACGTCACCGTCATCGAGCAGAAATAACCATGCTCGCCTATTTGCTGCGCCGCGCTGAATTAGGGTTGCTCTCGGTGCTGATCGCCGTGACGCTTACTTTTCTCTTGCTGCGCATCATCCCCGGTGATGCGGTGAGCGATACCTTGCGGCGCAGTGGCGCGAGTCCGAGCATGATCCAGCAGCGGCGCGCCTCGATGGGGCTGGACGATCCGCTTCCCGTGCAGTACGCGCACATGTTGGGCGGCTTGCTGCGCGGCGATCTCGGTACCTCGTTAGTATCGGGGCGTCCGGTGGCGGAAGTGCTGCGCGAACAGTTCATCGCCACACTGATCCTCGCCTCGGGTAGTCTGGTCGTCGCCATCGTGATTGGCCTGACGTTGGGCGCGCTGACCGTGCTCTCGGAATCGGTGTGGCTGCGCCGCTTCGCCAGCTTCCTCGCGACGATCTCGCTGGCCTCGCCCGTGTACTGGACGGGCACGCTGGCGATCTACCTGTTCAGCGTGCAGTTCCGCTGGTTCCCTTCGACGGGCAGCGGGACGAATCTCCGCAATTTGCTGCTGCCGTGGCTGGTACTCGGCTTCAGCATCGCGGGCAGTCTGGCGCGGGTCACGGCGGCGAGTCTGGCGAATGTCCGCACCGCCGATTTCATCCGCACCGCGCGCTCGAAGGGACTGCGGGAGCGGGTTGTGCTGCTGCGGCATCTGTTCCGCCCCGCCCTCACACCGATCCTCGCCATCATCGCGCTGCAAATCGGCTTTCTGCTCGGCGGCACGGTCATCACCGAAATGTTGTTCGTGCGGCAGGGCTTGGGGCGCGTGATGCTGCAAGCCGTCAACGAGCGCGATTTCACAGTGGTGCAGGGCGCGGTCATCCTCAGCGCCGTCTTCTACAGCACCGTCAGCTTGATCGCGGATTTGATCGCCGTGCTGTTCGATCCGCGCGTGCGCTTCAGCCTGATGCCGGAACAGGGATAAGCGCGTGCTTGCAACACATTCCTGTGAAACCGAACGAAAGCGGGTCTAGTATCCTGCGGATAATTGCCCTAAACCCGCTGCGGAACTTGGCATCATTATCCGTTGACAGGCCGTTGCAAGAAGGCCAGCGTGCGCTCCCACGCCAGCGCTGCCGCTGCCGGATTGTAGACTTGCACGCGGTCAGGCTCAAAAAACCAGTGTCCGGTACCGGGATATTGATAGAACGTCACAGGACGACCAGCCTGCGTTAAGGCTTCCTCTAGACCATTGACATTCTCTGGCGGTTCGTAGACATCCTGCGCCGCGAAGTGACCGAGATAAGCCGCCTTCGACTGGCTGAAATCGGCGGGGCCAGTGCCGTAAAACAGGACGACTGACCGGATGCTCTCCGGCGCATGGACTGACAGATCGAGCGCATAATACGCGCCGAGCGAAAAGCCGATCACCGCTATGCCGGAAGTATCCGATCCGGCGCGATCCTTGAGGAATACCGCAGCTTCTAGGAGTTCGGCTTTGGCTTGGTCAGCACGCGCATCCAGCGCCGAGCCAAGTGTTTCCGCTTCGGCAATCTGGTCGGTGACCTTGCCATGATAGAGATCGGGAGCGAAGGCAACGAATCCAACCGCCGCCAGCCGATCACAGACAGCCTTGATAGTGTCATTCAGCCCCCACCATGCGTGGAGCACCAATACAGCACCGCCCTTGCCAGCGGCGGGCATCGCCAGATAACCATCGGGTTGCGTAGACGACATGAATAGCCTCCTTGTTATGACAACATCTAGTATAGAACATTTGCGCAAAAATGGCGATAGGACGTACTAGATGCCATTAGAGGCGCAATCTATCTCAAAGGTTCTGAGTGATGTGGCACTTTCGAGCTAGTCAATGGTGGGTTGATGCTGATTAGCGGAAATAGTAGTCAGCGGTCAAGCGCAGGCTTTTTTCAGCTCTCACATAGATTTGGAGATATAATTTATAAATTCTGCTAGCCTGTTGGGATGCGGCAGAATTTTTATATCGAGTACAGCATGGAGCACATGATGGGTGAGCGTCGGCAGAAGCTACTTATACTTTATCTGGCAAGTTCCGCGCTAGATAGCCCTGTGCGGGGTTGGTCGAGCTATGACGGCACAGGCAAAGAAGCACATACCACCGGAGATAGTCAAACGATGCCGTACAAAACGGGCGTGGAGGCACTGCGCGACGGCTGGCGGTGCATCCAATTCCCACAGTTGATCCCGCCCTATCCCGGTCTAGAGTATTCTACGTCGTTCCAGAAAAACGAATTCATCTTTGAGAAGTTGGAGGATGTCGATGGTTAGCAAAGAAAATCTGCTCACGTCTACGGAAGTCGCTCAATTCGTGGCGAAGGGCTTTCTCCGGTTTGATGCGCTGGTGCCCGACGACCTGAATCAGGCTGCTATGCGCGAGATCGAAGCGGGCGTCAAGAGCGCGCCAGCAGGCACGCCGCTCTCGCAATGTTACCTGCCGCCTTCAACGCTCGGACAAATCCTGCGTATGCCGCGCATTCAAGGCATCATTCAGAGCTTGGTCGGCCCCGATCCGCTGTTCGATCATCAGGCGGTACACGTCCGCCAGCCGAATCAGGATGCGGCACAGCATATGCACGCCGACTCCATCATCGACACGCGTACGCATTTCGACATCCAATTGATGTACTATCCGCATGACGTGCCGTTGGAAATGGGCGGTACGCTGCTGCTGCCCGGAAGTCACTTCCGGCGCGTGAACGAGAGCGAGATCGCCCGCTATCAGAATATCGTCGGACAAATACCGATGGTGTGCAAAGCGGGCAGCATCCTCGTGCTGCATCATGGCATCTGGCACTGTGGACGGCAAAACAAGACGGATCGTCCCCGCTATATGTTCAAGGTGCGCCTGAATCCTGCCGTGCGGCAGCTCCGCCTGTGGAACACCGACGACTTGACCGAGGAAACATCGAAACACCAGATTATCTTCGCGGGTGTCAAAGGCGCAGAACCAGACATTCAAGGTATTCTGGCGCAGCAGGAGCCGTGGTTCGAGTGGGGTGACGGTCGGTTGGAGATCGTCAACCGCATCCGGCTGTGGCGTTTTCTGACGGGCGATGAAACCTTCGATGCGCATTACTGGCTGACGCGGCTGGAAAACATGCCCTCCGCTGTCGCCAATTGATGACCGCATCCAAACATTGACATACTAGCTTGGTGCTTGTAGCTCGTGTTGTGAGTCCGAGCTACAAGCACATTCTTGTGCGGTCGTGGCCTTACCCCATCAGCGCGGGCACATCCAGCGCGATCACGGTGCCGGACTCGAAGGTCAGTGTGACGTGGACAGTGTGACCGAGCACGATCTCACCCTTCAAGCCCATCAGCATGATATGCTTGCCACCGGGCGCGAACTCGACCGTGCCGCCCGCCGGAATTTCCACGCCGCCTTCAATCGGCTTCATCTGCGCCACGTCGTTGGTGACAGTGGTTTCGTGCAGTTCCGCCATGCCCGCTACATCACACTCGACCTTGATCAAGCGCTCGGCCTTATCGCCGTTATTCTTGATGGTCAGGTACACGCCGCTAACTTTGCCCATATCCATGCCGCTCATACCGGTGGATTCTTCCATCGCGGTGGGGCGGGCAAAGGCGTCGGTGATCTCGATGGTACCTTGCGTGACGTGGGCTTTTTCGGTCGCCAGTTCGTGCGACTCGGCTGTCTCCGTTGCCAGCTTGCCGTCTTCGGGCAGTTTCAGCAAGATGAACGAGTCATCCGCCGGACTGCCGACCGCCGCAATCGTATAGAAGCCCTCATCCCCTTCCGCAAATTCGAGGATCAGCGGTTCCTTGGTCATCGAATTGCCAGCAGGTTCGCCCGTCTTGACCGCCAGCACCTTGAACTGATGGCCTTCCATCGGTTGATACGCCGTCACATCGGGGTACTTCAGCGCGGGTATCACGATGTCGTTGATGTAGAGGTCGATGGAACCCGCCGCCAGCGACAGATTTGCGACGCGGAGATATGGCCCCCCGTCATGCGCCTTTGACACGGACACGGTGCCAGCCAACACCGCGCAGATCACGGCTGCCACGAGCAACAAACGGATTTTCAGCATGTACCCCTCCCAAAATAACAAAGTGCATAGTCTACCTGAAAAAACACCATCGTCACGCTTAGAAGTTGAGGAATCCATCTATACACTTTTTTGACGCATTTCGTCCCTTTTCATACGTAATTTTGCTCGTTCCACCCGTAGACTTATCTGTAGTTGGTTTATTAGTCAGGGAAATCGCTTTCTTCAACCATCTTCCCTATTTTGCGTAATGGATAGTTAAAGCAGTGTTCGTTGCGGGTGGCCTGTATGAGCACCAAAATAAACATGTCGGCGTGGGAATATCGGCAGTACACCTTCGAAGCGTGGGACAGCCAGCTATGTTGGGCCTATCAAGCGACCCAAGACCGCCGCTTCGATCGCTATGTCGCGCCGGTGGCACAGAATTATTTCTGGCAAACGGCAGAACAACGCATCCGAGCGCAACTTGACGCGTGGGCGCACGAGGGCTGGGAACCCACCGAGGCGGTCGCGTCGGACGCTATCGTGCTCGAAAAATTGGAGCAGATCGAAGCCGCGATTGGCCTAGAATCGATCTTCCTGTGGATTGTCACCTGCGGGATTGCGCTGATCATTCAGTGCTTGGTCGGCATCCAACCGCGACGCTATGTAGTATACAAACCGAAGCAATTCCGCATGGAGATGCGGCGCGCGCAGTGTGTGACGGTTCCGATTCAACGGGAAGTGCTCACGCTGCCCGTTAAAGCGCCGAGCATCTATCCGTGATCTGGCGGCGGATAGATGCTCAACCACTGAGCTAAGCGGCGCTAGACGGCTAACTGATCCAGCGCGGCGACTTCCTCCGGCGACATCCGCCAGCCGAGCGCGCCTGCGTTATCCTGAATCTGCTTGACATTCTTCGCGCCGGGGATCGGCAGGGTGCCCTTGCACAGCGTCCAGTTGAGCGCGACCTGCGCGGGCGTCTTGCCATGCGCGGCGGCGATGTCGCTGAGTTTGTTGAGCAGCGGCTGAAGTTTGCGCAGATAGTCGGCGTTGTACATCCGTCCGCGCGGGCCGCTTGGTGGATGCGAGGGCGTATATTTGCCCGTCAGCAGCCCCATGCCCAACGGACTGTAGGCGATCAGCGTCACGCCGAGTTCACGGCACGCGGTCAGCAGGCCGTTACGCTCCGGACTGCGCTGGATCAGGCTATATTCCACCTGATTCGAGGCCAGCGCAAAGCCGCGTTTGACCAACACCGACTGAACACGCTGCATCTGGTTAACACTATAGTTAGAGACGCCAACTTCTTTCGTCAGACCCGCTTCCAGCGCATCCGCTAACGCCTCTGCCCACCATTCGACGGGCACCGGCGCGGAAGGCCAGTGAATCTGATATAGATCGATGCTCGTCCGCCCCAGCCGTTGTAGGCTCCGGCGCAGCGCATTCAGCAGATCGGCTTTGCGGACGCGCCACGGCAGCGGCATGAACTTGGTGGCGACCATGACAGGCGTACCGTGTTCATGCTCAAACTGCCCGACCAACTGCTCGGAGCGTCCTAAGCCGTACATTTCGGCGGTATCGAACAGCGTGATCCCGCTGGCGAGGCTGGCCTCGAAAGCGGCCTTCAGGTCGGCATCCGCGCCGCGCTGATAGCCCCAGACCAGCGAGTCGCCCCACGCCCACGTGCCCGTGCCCATCGGGCTGACGGTCAGTTTCCCCAACGTCATTGTATCGGAGACGGCAATATCGCTCATGGCGGCTTTCTGCTACTTGAGCGTCATCAAATAGGCGATCAGGTCATCGATCTGCGCTTCCGACAGCACCGTGCCGTAGGTCTGGAACATCAAACTGGTGCCAGCGGCGGAATACGTCTTGGTGCCTTCGTTGGGGACGAGGAAGGCGTTGGGATTCACGATAGAAGTGTGGATGTACGTAAAGGCATCTTCGCCCTTTACGCGGGTTTCGGCGCGGGTGGCGACGCCTGCCATCAGGGGGCCGAGCTTGACAGTGCCATCGTCCACGACGTTGTGGCAGGTCACACAGGCGGGCGCTTCGCCGCTAGGAATACCGTTGTTGAAGAGGGATTCTCCGGCGGCGGGATCACCCGGCACGGCAGTGACGTTCGGCGTCGCGGTGGCGAAGCTGCGGCGGGTGGCGGTGGCGGCGGGTAGCTGCGTGGGCGCTTCGGTGGCGGGCGGTTGGGTTGGCGTGGCGCTGGGCTGTTCAGCGACAGTGGTTGAATTGGTGACGGCCTCCGGCGTGCTGCCGATCAACGGTACACGGGTGGGGATTACGTGCGTCGGGGGCAGCGTCACGACGCTTGCCGGACTGCCACAGCCTGCCAACACCAGCATCACAACGCCGATCACGGCGATGCGCGAACGAGTATTCATAAACGAGTCCTTCTTGCGCGAAATAGGTGGTTGCTAAGTTCACTTGGGAAAATTATAACAATCCCATGCCGGATTGTCACCGTGACACCTAACTGTGCCTTGCGACGGGTGATAGGTAGGGCATACTTGATCATTGTCATAACATTGTCATCGGGGAGAAATCATAAGCTTGTTATAATATCGTTGGAAAAATCTGGTAGTACAGTTAATGTAGTATCGTGAAACATTGACTGCTCGTATTGATGACCCGAAATTCAGGAGTCACCACCGTTAATGACGAACGTTCAATCAAACACGCAATCACAGGCCAAGCGGCAGCCTATTGAACCCGCTGAAGCGCACGTCCTTGTTGTGGAAGACAACGTGCCGAATTTCGTACTGATCGCGCGGATGTTGGCATTCATGGGCATCCAGCGTTGCGAATGGAAGACATCGGGCTGGCAGGTCGCGCAGTTTGCCGACACTCTGCCGCGCGTTGACTTGATCCTGCTCGATATTCGTCTACCCTATGAAGATGGCTATCAGGCGCTGCAAAAATTACGCGCTAACAGCAAATTGAAATCTACTGTGGTGATTGCTGTCACCGCTGAAGCCAGCGAGGAGCAGATGCGGCGCGCGCGTGCGTCCGGCTTCAACGGCTTCCTCGGCAAACCGCTTGATCCTGACCGCTTCCCAGAGCAGATTCGCCGCATTCTGGCGGGCGAAGATGTGTGGGAGTGGCACTAACGGCTGACCAAGCCTGCCCCGCAGCGCGTGGACTCACCCTGCCAACGATCCCGCGCTGAATTGCCGTCCTGCGCTGACTGCCGTTTCGATCCCCTGATTTCCACTGCCGTTTTTGTCGCCAATTGACGCTCGGATATTCTATATGGAAATGATCTGATTCATGATCGAATCGAGCATTTATGATCTGATTGTGCGTGGCATTCAGATCATTTCATTTGGATTTTATTAGGTCAGGAGAGGTCAAATGATCTGACTATGATCTGATCTGTCTGCTCAAATCAGATCATTTCTGTGAGGATTCGAGCCAGATTCCCGATTCGGATCATTTGATCGGTGACGATTAATAATGAGGCATCGGTCACCGAAATTTTTGTAGCACGAAATATTATAAACGAACGCCTGAGTTGAGTCAAGGCCGATTTTGAGCAGTCACGATTTCCTATTCAGCTATATACTAAACTGCGATCCATGAGACGAGATCACATCCATGACCACTGAAATCGAGCAGTTGGAACAAGGCATCACCACGCTGGAAGCTCAACGCGCCTCGTTGGGAGATGCGCTGATCGATACGCTGTTAGCGCCGCTGCGTGAGAAGTTAGCCGCGCTGAAAGCCGCTGAAGCCGCACCCGCCAGCCCCGCGCGCAAGCAAATGACGATCTTGTTTGCCGATATTTCAGGCTTCACGGCGATGTCGGAGACGATGGACGCCGAAGACGTGAGCGACACCATGAACGCGCTGTGGACGCGGCTCGATGACGCGATCACCAGCCACAAGGGAAGCATCGATAAGCATATCGGGGACGCGGTGATGGCGCTGTGGGGCGTGGACGAAGCCCGCGAGGATGACGCCGAGAATGCCGTCCGCGCCGCGCTCGCCATGCAAGCGGTGATTATGGCTTTTTCCGCCGAACGTGGACGCCCGCTGCAACTGCGCATCGGGATCAACACGGGTATGGTGCTGTACAGCGCCATCGGCACGGTGGGGGAATGGACGGCGATGGGCGATACGGTAAACGTGGCTTCGCGCATGGAGCACGCGGCACCCATCGGCGGCATTTTGATCGCGCACAACACGTACATTCAGGTACGCGGCAGCTTCGACGTGCAAGCGCAGCCGCCGTTGATGGTCAAGGGCAAAAGCGAACCGATTCAGGCTTATCTGGTGGAACGTGCCAAACCGCGCACATTCCGCTTCACCACACGGGGCGTGGAAGGTGTTGAGACGCGCATGATCGGGCGCGACGCCGAACTGAGCAACCTGCAAACTGCCTTCCACAGCGTCCTCAGCGAAGCCAAAACGCGGCTGATCTCCATCATTGGAGATGCGGGCGTGGGAAAATCGCGCCTGTTGTACGAATTCGATACGTGGTTGGAGCTTCAGCCGGAGCGCGTGCGCTACTTCAAAGGCCGCGCCACGCAGCAGGGCACTTCCACGCCTTATTTTTTGCTGCGCGATCTGTTCGCCAACCGCTTCAATATTTTGGACAGCGATCCGATCGCGGAGGTGCGCGAGAAATTTACCGTCGGAATCAGTTTCTTCGCGGAAACCGAGCCGGAAACACAAGCAGCCTTCATCGGCGCGCTGCTCGGTTACGGGTTTGCCGACAGCCCGCAGTTAGAGAGCGTCAAGCACGACGCCAAGCAATTGCGCGACCAAGCCCTGTTTTACCTTGTGCGCTTCTTCACGGCAGTGGCGTCCACAGGCGCGGTGATCCTGCTGGAAGACCTGCACTGGGCAGATCAAACCTCGCTGGATACCATCCTGCACATTCTGCGTGAATGTCCCGCGCTACGGCTGCTGATCATCGGCGTCACGCGCCCGACGCTGCTGGAGACTTATCCCCAATGGCCTACGCAGGCAGCCGATTTCAGCCCCGCGCAATCGATCCGCCTCGAACCGCTCGATGAACAAGCCATCGGCAGTTTGGTCGATCATATTTTGCAGCGAACGCCGGACATCCCGCCCACGCTCCGTGCCCTGATCGTCAAGCAGGCCGAAGGTAACCCGTATTACGTCGAAGAATTGATTAAGATGCTGATCGATGACCGCGTGATCGTGACCAGTCCGGCGGGTTGGACGGTCGCGCCGGATCGCTTGAAGGAACTTCATATCCCGCCTACCTTGACCGCGCTGCTGCAAGCCCGCCTCGATAGTCTGCGACCATCCGAGAAGGAGACCTTGCAGCAAGCCTCGGTCGTCGGGCGCATTTTCTGGGATGCCAGCGTGGCGGCGCTGCGCAAAGGCAACATGCCGACCGAGTTCGAGGTGCTGCAAGCGCGGGAATTGATCTTCGCGCGGCCCGTTTCGGCTTTCAACACGGCGGGCGAGTACATCTTCAAGCATGTTTTGCTACGCGATGTCACCTATGAAACCGTGCTGCGGAAGCAGCGCCGCTTGTATCATGGCTTGGTAGCGGCGTGGCTGGCAGAAGTCACACAGAAAAGCGGACGCGCCGACGAATATGCCGCCCTGATCGCGGATCACTACGCGCTGGCGGAACAGCCCGCGCCCGCGATCAGCTTTTTGCAGCAGGCGGCAGAAGGCGCACTGACCATCGGATCGGCAGCGGAAGCGTCGCAACTGATCGAACGCGCGTTGAGCTTGATCGCGTCGTTGCCCGCATCCGCCGAGGTGCAGCGCCAGCACATGATGCTGCTGCGGTTGGCGGGCGAAACTGCCGTCCGATTGAGCGACTATCCCAAAGCGCAGCAGCACTATCAGGAAAGTTTGCGGAAAGCGCGGGAAGTGGACGACAAAACGGGCATGGTCAGCGCGTTGGTGGGGTTAGGCGAAACCGCCGTGAATCTTGGTGACTATGCTGCCGCGCAAGAGCACTATCAGCAAAGTTTGCCGGATGCTTCGCCGCGCTACCGTGCGCAAGCCCTCGGCGGACTAGGCAAGATCGCGTGGCGGCAGGGCAACTACGCAGCGGCAAACGAGCATTTTCAACAGAGCCTCACTTTGCAGCGCGAGATCAACGATCCGACTGGCATTGGCACCACGCTGCGCAACCTCGGTAACGTGGCGTGGAGTCAGGGTGACTACGATCAAGCGGGCGTCTATTACAAGCAGAGCATCACGCTCCAGCGCAAGATCAACGACCGCTTGGGCATGAGCGGCAACTTGAACAACCTCGGCCTGATCGCGTACACGCAAGAGCAGCTTGAGCAAGCTCAGAACTACTTCCAGCAAAGCCTCGTGATGTCGCGCCAGATCGGCAACCGCGCGGGCGAAGGCTCGGCGCTCGCGAACCTCGGCAGCGTGGCCTATGCACAAAAAGAGTATGCGCGCGCCGCCGAGTACCATCAACAGAGCCTCGCCGCGCGCCGTCTGACGGGCGATCTATGGGGCATCGCCATGAGCCTCGGTGGGCTGACGGAAGTGCAGATCATCCTTGGGCAGTTGAGCGAAGCACATATTTCTCTGCGCGAAGGCTTGAAATATGCCCGTCAGATCGGCGGTACGCCGCTGCTGCTCACGTTGATGACGCTGGCCTCACAGCTCTATCTGCATGACGGGCACGCGGAGCAGGCGGCGGCATGGGCGGGCTTGGTCGCGCATCACCCGATCACACAGCAGCAAGAGCGCGATGCCTCGGCGCACCTGCGTCCGGCGTTAGAGGCTGCCCTCGGCGCGGAAGCCGTCACGGCGGCGATGGAGCGCGGCAAATTGCTCGATCTCGACGCCGTGGTGGCGCACTTGCTCGGTGAACCCTGAGCGCGAGCCATCGACTCAAGCCTCCCTACACTTAACTCTTGACGTGACTCGATGCCAACTCCTCCTGCGAATTCCCGTGAAACGTGCCGCCACACGAACTACTTGACGAAGTTCAAAACTTGCCTTACACTGAATTCACACGTGTCAATTGACACGATAAAGTGTTTTTTGAAGAATTTCTAGTTTATGACACGAGCTACCCAAAAAGATGTTGCACGCAGGGCGGGCGTTTCTCGTTCTACGGTGTCTTACGTGCTCAACGATCAGATCGACCTGAAAATCCCGATTTCGGACGAAACACGTCAGCGGGTGATGAAGGCGATTGCAGAACTCGGGTATGAGCCGGACGCGCGCGCACAATCTTTGCGACGGGGCGATACGAAAATTGTCGCAGTGATCCTCCCCGTCATTCAGAATCCATTTTTCTGGCAAATCCTGTCGGGCATTTCGGATGCGCTGCAAGATGCTGGCTACAGTCTGCATCTAGTTCATCACCCCTTGAACGAGCAGCAAGAAGCCAACACCATCCGCGAATTGAAACGCCAGCGCGTGGACGGCTTCATCCTGCTGGCGGCGGTCAAGTATTTGCTGCCGAGGCTGACGGATTATCTGCGCAAGGCAGGGCGTCCAGCCGTCGAGATCACGTCCACACGAGCCGAATTCGATCATGTGGTTCACGGGTATTCCAGCGGCACGCGCGAATTGATGACGCATCTGCTGCAATTGGGGCACCGCCGCATCGGCTTTGTCTACGGCACGGCAAAAGAGGTGCAGGGACATGACCGTCTGCTGGCTTACCGCGAGATGCTACAGGAAGCGGGCATCGAGAATCATCAGAAATTCGAGATGCACTGCGGTGAAAATCTGGAAGATGCCTACCAAGCAGCTTATGCGCTGCTGAACCGTGCGGATCGTCCGACCGCGCTACTGGTCATCAACGATATGCTGGCGATTGCTGCGATGCGGGCGGCGGGCGATCTTGGCCTGTCAATCCCTAGCGATGTGTCCGTCGCGGGGTTCGATGACATCCAATTTTCCAATTACATCTTGCCGCGTCTCACAACCGTGTCCGGTAAAGCGGAAGAAAGCGGACGCGCGGCGGTGCGGCTGTTGCTCAACCGGTTCGCGGAGCCTGAGCTGCCTCAGCAGGTGACGACGGCAGAAGTCCAACTCATTGTGCGGGAATCTACCGGCCCGGTTCCTATGCCGGAGAAAAACGAGTAGCCGCCGTCGGGGTCGGCCTTGAGACAGATAGGTGGACTAGATTTTGTGTAGTAAATCAGTGAGCACTCTATGAAAAAGAACCTTTCGCACCGAGATTTCTTGCCTTTGTCATCGACGACAATTCGGACGCAGCCTCAGCAGCGGCTTTCGAATGCCTACTAAACTAGAAGGAGATTTCTTCGTGCGCAATACTTCCGGCATCGCAAAATTCTTCAGGCGCAACGCCGTCGCGTACATGTTTCTCGCGCCGTGGTTGATCGGGCTGCTCGGCCTGACGCTATATCCGATGGTGTACTCGCTGGTGCTCAGTTTCACGAATTATGACTTCACCGCGCCGAATTCGACGCAATTTATCGGCATTGATAATTACGCGAAAATGTTCGGATCGGCCTTCGGGATGGATCAGTTCACGGGTTCCAACGGCGAGATCGTACGCGTTGATCCCTACTACATGAAGTCGCTATCGGTGACGTTTAGTTATGTGTTCACCGCTGTGCCGCTGAAGCTGATCTTCGCGTTGGCGGTGGCAATCCTGATGAATCAGAAATTGCGAGGCGTGTCGTTCTACCGCGTTGTGTACTATATCCCCACCCTGCTCGGCGGCTCGATTGCCATCGCGGTGTTGTGGCGAAAATTGTTCGAGAAAAACGGGCTGGTCAACCTCGCACTGGCAACCATCGGCTTTACGAACCTTCCCGGTTGGATCACCAATCCAGATTACGCGCTAGGGACGCTCGTGCTGCTGTCGGTGTGGCAGTTTGGCTCACCGATGATCATTTTCCTCGCCGGGTTGAAGCAGATTCCACAGGAATACTATGACGCGGCGAGTGTGGACGGCGCGAACAGCTTGCAGCAGTTCCTGTTCATCACGATCCCGCTGCTCTCGCCCGTGATCCTGTTCAACTTGGTCATCCAGCTCATTTCGGCGTTCCAAGTATTCACGCAGGCGTACATTATCGGCGGCGGCAAGGGCGGTGTGCTCAACTCGACGCTGTTTTACACGCTCCACCTGTACATTCAGGGATGGGCTTACCACGAATTGGGTTATGCGTCCGCGATGGCGTGGGTGCTGTTGATCATCATCGGCGCGTTGACGGTGCTCGTATTCAGATCATCACGAGGATGGGTGTCTTATGGCGCAGGTGAGTAAGATGAAAACAGGTCTGTTGGTGCGCCACTCTCTGACTCATTTGTTGATCATCGCGCTTGGGGTGCTCATGGTCTACCCCGTCATCTGGATGATCGTCAGCTCGTTCAAGACCAACAATACGATCTTCAGCGATCCGAGTCTGATACCGAGTTCGATCACCTTTGACAACTACGTCACGGGGTGGAAGGGCTACGCGGGCACTTCGTTCGCGACATTCTTCACCAATTCGCTGCTGATGTGCGCGGTGGCAATCGTCGGGAACCTGATCACATGCTCGATGGCGGCCTATGCCTTCGCGCGGCTCAACTTCGTGGGCAGGGGGTTCTGGTTCGCGGTGATGCTCGTCACGTTCATGCTCCCGGCGCATGTCACCCTTGTGCCGCGCTATATTTTGTTCAATTCCTTCGGGTGGGTGGGGACGTATCTCCCGATCCTCGTGCCGAAATTCCTCGCGACGGATGCTTTCTTCGTGTTCCTGCTCGTTCAGTTTATGCGCAGTTTGCCGAAAGAGATCGAGGAAGCCGCCATCATCGATGGCTGCGGGAAAGTCGGAGTCTATCTGCGCATCATCCTCCCGCTGGCGACTCCGGCGCTGGTGACGACGGCGTTATTCACGTTCTTGTGGACGTGGGACGACTTCTTCAACCAACTGCTGTACCTCACCAGACCCGATACGTTCACTGTGTCGAGAGCGCTGCGCACCTTCGTCGGTGACGCGGGCGCGGTATCCAACTGGGGCGGCGCGCTGGCAATGTCCACGCTCTCGATTATCCCTGCCTTTATTCTGTTCTTCGCCCTACAGAAATACTTCGTTGAGGGTATCTCGACTACTGGAATAAAGGGTTAGTTCACGAACAGGAGAGAATGAATATGAAATGATGCATGACGTAAGTTCGGATTTACCCGCTGAAACTAGCCATTTTTTGAACCTATTACGCAGTGACGGGAGAATTTAAAGATGAAAAAGCTTCGCATAATCACAGTCTTAGCGCTGCTCGCGATGATGCTCATGGCGTACATCCAGCCGATCAACGCGCAGGGCGGCACGGGTGGATTACCCGCTTACACGGGTGGCCCCGCCGAGATTCGCATGGGCTGGTGGGGCAACGATGACCGCGCCGCCAGAACCCAGAAGGTGATCGACCTGTTCCAAGCGGCCTACCCCGACATCAAGGTCGTGGGCGAGCCGAACGGTGGCACGGCAGATCACTTCCAGATCATTGATACGCAGCTTGCGGGCAACAACGCCCCCGACCTGATCCAGTTCGGCGGCAACTGGCCCGATTACAAGCAGTATCTTGAACCACTGAACGACTATCTCGGCAAACAACTCATGATCAATACCGCCGAGCAGTTCGACCAGACCGCGTTGATCCCCGCGACGGATACTGACGGCAAACTGTTCGCTGTGAGCCTCGGCACAAACACGCTCACCCTTGCTTATAACAAGACGGTGATCGAGGCGGCGGGCGTCGATCTGCCCAAGGACAACATGAACTGGGACGAGCTGATGGCCTACGGCAAGACCCTCAAGGCCAAGCTGCCCGCCGGTGTGGCTCCTTTTGTCGATAACAGTACCAATCAGGCGAACTACCTGAGCTACTTCTACCAGCAGCAGGGAACCCCGCTGTGGACGAAGGACGAAGGCGGCAAATCCTACGCGACGGTTGAGTCGGCTCAAAAGTGGCTTCAGATGTGGGCGGACATGCGCGCCGAGGGTCTGATCCCCGATGCGGAAACCACCTACACCTACACCGAGACTGGCCCCGATAGCTCGGCGCTCGTGGCGGGCAAGGCCGTGATCGCGCTGATTTGGAGCAACCAAGTTGCATCCTATCAGGCCGCGATGACCGACACGCTCGGCATGACGACGCTACCCGCTGGTGGTCAACCTGCTTATGCCATCCAGATGAGCCAATACTTGGCGATCAACAACGCCAGCAAGAACAAGGAAGCGGCGGCGCTGTTCATCAACTTCTTCGTCACCAGCCCCGACGCGGGTGCGGTGCTCCAGACCAATCGCGGCGTGCCGTGCTCGCCCGTGGTGCGTCAGGCAATCGCTGACAAGGCCACGCCGATTGACGCTGAAGTCTATCGTATCTACGACGCCATCGCTGATCGCACGATTCCGCAAGGGCCGAACCTCCCGAACGATCAGGAGTTTGTGAATGAACTTACCCTGATCGGTCAGCAGGTCGCCTACGGAAAGACTACCGTTGAAGAAGGCGCGAAGAACTTGCAAGCCTTGATCGAGCGCCTCGCCGCCAAATAAGTAATCGCACATGTGACACGTACCTAAGGCACGGGGTCGGGATCAAACGATCCCGCGCCTTTTTCATTCTCTGATCTGGTTTTATGCAGCGACAGCCCACTCTTAGGTTCGCCTTGCATTGTTTTGATCAAGTAAACTACTGATGCTGAATCGCATACTCGTGAGCTAAATCGTGAAAATAACCCATCTCAAAACCAACCACATCCCTAACCCCTTGGGCTTTGCCATCTCAAAACCAACGTTCTCATGGATCGTGGAGAATACGTCCGACACCGTCCAAACGGCCGCTCAAGTCATCGTGAGCATGGACAGCGACTTTGCGCAGCCCCTTTTCGACAGCGGCAAAGTGGATGGCACCGGGATCGACAGTCTGGCATTCCGCCCGCCGATCCAGATCAGCCCGCGCACCCGCTATTTCTGGAAGGTCAGGGTGTGGGGCGAAACTGAAAGCGCCGAAAGCGAGACGGCTTGGTTTGAGAGCGCGAAGATGGATGAAGGTTGGTTGGCAAGCTGGATTACGCCTGACTGCGAAGACAATCAACTGCATCCGATTCTGTATCGGCAGTTTGAACTGCCAGCGCGGGCAGTGGCGGCGCGGGCGTATATCTGCGGGTTGGGATTGTATCATTTTGAGCTGAACGGGAAGAAAGTCGGGAACGAATATCTCACGCCATATTGCAACGCTTATGACCAGTGGATTCAGTACCAGACGTTTGACATCACCGATCAGCTTACTGTCGGCGCGAATCTCGTGTCCGTCATGCTCGGCAATGGCTGGTACAAGGGACGTTACGGCGCAAACGGCGGCAAAGTGGACTTCTACGGTGATCGGTTCGCGCTGCTGTGCGAAATCCGCATCACGCTGGACAGCGGCGAGGAAATCATCGTCGTGACCGATTCGGCGTGGCAGGCGCAACCCTCGCCAGTCATCGCCAGCGACATCTTCGACGGCGAAACTTACGATGCGCGAATCTCGAAGATCGTGCCGCTGCCCGCTGCCGCCTTCGGTGTGAAGCCGATTGCCATTGACATGGCGCGGTTGGAGGCGAGAAGATCGATCCCTGTGTGTATCAACGAGGAGATCAAGCCTATCGCGCTGATCCACACACCAGCGGGCGAAACCGTCTTAGATATGGGACAAAATATGACGGGCTGGCTGCGCTTCAAGACCACCGCGCCCGCAGGCACGCGCCTCCACCTGCAATTTGGCGAGGTGCTGCAAGGCGGCAACTTCTTCCGCGCCAACCTGCGCACCGCCAAAGCCGAGTATTTCTACATCGCGGATGGTACAGTGGCGGTGGTCGAGCCATATTTCACTTTTTACGGCTTCCGCTACGTCAAAATCTCAGGCTGGGTGGGCGATCTCAACGTGGAAGACTTTACTGGCTGCGTGGTCTATTCGCAGATGGACACCATCGGTGAGATCGAAACTTCCAACGAAAAGGTCAACCAACTGTTCAAAAATGTGATGTGGGGGCAAAAGGATAATTTCCTCGACATCCCGACCGACTGCCCCCAGCGTGACGAACGGCTCGGCTGGACGGGCGACATCCAGATATTTTCCGGCACGGCCTGTTTCAACATGGATTCGTATGCCTTCCTCGCCAAATATGGCTACGACCTCGCCAAAGAGCAAACGAAAACGGGCGGGATGGTGCCGCATATCGTGCCGATGGTCAATCTGGACAAAGGCGGCTCGACGGCGTGGGGCGATGCGGCAACCGTGGTGCCATGGAACGTGTACGAATTCTACGGCGACATCGGCATTCTGGAAGATCAGTTCGAGAGTATGCGCGCGTGGGTGGATTACATGCACAGCGCGGATGAAGCCTCCGGCGGTAAGCGGCTGTGGACGACTGGCACGCACTTTGGCGATTGGCTGGCCTTGGACGCCGACGATCCCGAAGACCGCAGAGGCGGCACGCCGCCAGATTTTATCGCCTCGGCCTTCTATTGTTATTCGGCAGACCTAGTGGCAAAAGCCGCCGCCGTGCTCGGAAAAACGGCGTTCGCTGAAGCCTATGGTCGCTTGTCGGCGGAAGTGAAAGCGGCGATTCAACAAGAATATTTCACCGCGACGGGACGCCTTGCCATTCCGACTCAGACGGGCTATGTGCTGACGCTGTTCATGGATCTGATGCCAGAGGAGCACCGCGAACGCGTGACGCAGGATCTCATCGCTAAACTGATCAAGGATAAGACCCATCTGCGCACCGGGTTCGTCGGCACGCCGTATTTTTGCCGCGTGCTGTCGAAGATAGGCGCAAACGATCTTGCCTATAAACTGCTGCTCAATGAGGATTTCCCGTCGTGGTTGTATGCCGTCAACATGGGCGCGACGACCATCTGGGAGCGCTGGAACTCGATCATGCCTGATGGCGCGCTCTCGACTGCCAACAATATGAATTCGCTCAATCATTATGCCTATGGCTCGATTGTCGAGTGGATGTACCGTGACATGTGCGGGCTGAACCCCTCCACTGGCGAGGCGGGCAGCGCGGGCTTCCGTCACGCGCGGATCGCGCCCAAACCGGATAAATCCATGCAGTGGGCGAAGGCGCGGTATCACTCGGCGGTTGGTCTGTATGAAAGCGGTTGGCGCACCGATGACGCGGGCTGCCTGATCATTGAAATTTCGATCCCGTTTAATGCATCTGCGACAGTCGTGCTCCCCAACGCGCAGCTAGGTGGCGTCTCGATCAACGGTCAGCCGCTGCATGACGCGGCGCAGATCGGGGACAGCGTAACATTGACGCTTGGCGCGGGCTGCCACAAGATTGAATATCTCGTGAGCGAGACGGTGCAGTAAGCCGAGAGAAGCGCCACCATGAGCGAGGGTGGCAGTGAGCGAATTGGCAAAACAAAGGATAAATCCGCTTGTCAGGCGGCCTGTAGTATGCTAGGATGTCCTCCATCGTCGGCTGTTTAGAGAAAGGAAACATTTCAACATGTCATCTATCACAATTTCCAACCGTGCGGTCGAAACAGGGTGCTCTGTATTCCACTGCGCTTAGGGGCTATCCAGCACAGTTCTCACGTTCTTAACTGACTCTCTGCCCTCTGGATAGCATTCCTTACTCGCGATTCTCTTTTAAGCGCTAGCCGAATAGACATACCTGACGACCTCTTACCATGAGGTGTGGTATTGCGCTGCTAGGTGACGCCCGACTACCGTTCACGTTTTTCACCCCGCCCCATACTCGCGCCTCGCCGCCACAGCGACTGTCCGCCGCTGCACTACACAGCTTAACAACTTGTACCAAGGTACACGCACCCTATGACCGTATCCGACACAACGGCGGTTCAATCGCTGCCTCCGCAACGCGGCCGTTTCCGCACGCATCAAGGCGCGCTCGTTTCTCGTTCCTGCTATACCACTCTGCACATTGGTTGGGGAGAGCTTTCGTGAATTCTCGGAGCCAAAAATTCCTATCCTACTACAAACCTTATGTCGGCTTGCTGCTGGCTGATCTGGTCTGCGCGTTCGTCGTCGCGGGCGTGACGCTGGCGCTGCCCCTCTGCGCGCGTTACATCACCAAAGACATCTTGGAAGGCGTCCGCGCCGACGCGCTCCCTCAGATTTACGCGATGGGTGCGTTGATGATCGGGTTAGTCGCGCTCTACGTCCTGTGTGAGATGTTCGTGGATTATCGCGGGCACATGATGGGCGCGATGATCGAGAGCGATATGCGCAGCGAACTGTTCGCGCACTTTCAAAAGTTGTCGTTCAACTTCTACGACGAGCAAAAAACCGGACAGTTGATGACGCGGCTCACCAACGATACCTTCTGGCTGTCCGAGCTGTGCCATCATGGGCCGGAAGATTTCATTATTTCGGTTTTGAAGTTCATCGGCGCGTTCATCATTCTGTTCCACCTGAATGCGCAACTCACCATGATCATCATCCTGTTCCTGCCGATCATGGCGGGCTACGCGTTTTACTTCAACAAGCGGATGAATCGCGCGCTCCGAAAGAGTCATGATCGCGTCGGGGACATCAACGCGCAGGTCGAAGATACGCTGGCGGGCATCCGCGTGGTCAAGTCGTTCACCAACGAGGAGATCGAAACGCGCAAGTTTACCCGCGAAAATGACCGCTTTCTCCAGAGCCGCAAAGATGGTTACCTGAGCGAAGCCTATTTTTCGTCGGGCATGAGCGCCTCTACGCAGATCATCACTATCGCGGTGATCGTGTTGGGCGGCGCGGCAATCGTGAACGCTGCGCTCGATCTACCCGACTTGTTGACCTATTCGCTGTGCGTGGGCATCCTGATCGACCCGATCAACCGGTTCATCAACTTCACGCGGCTGTATCAGGAAGGCATCACGGGCTATAACCGCTTTATGGACGTGCTCGAAGTTCAGCCGGATATTCAAGATTCGCCCGACGCCATCGCATTGACCGACGTGCAGGGCAATATCGAATTCCGCGACGTGAGCTTCAAATATCGCGAGGATCACAGCTACGTCATGAAGCACATCTCGCTCAACATCCGCGCCGGAGAATACGTGGCGCTGGTGGGCGCGTCTGGCGTTGGCAAAACCACGCTGTGCTCACTGATCCCGCGTTTCTACGAGGTGAACGAGGGCGACATCGTGATCGACGGTGTGGACATCCGCGACGTGACACTGCGTTCGCTGCGGCAGAATATCGGTGTCGTCCAACAAGATGTGTATCTGTTCGCTGGTACCGTCGCGGATAACATCCGCTATGGCAAGCTGGACGCGACGGATGCCGAGATCGTCGCGGCGGCGAAGCAGGCCAACGCGCATGACTTCATCATGGCACTGCCGGATGGCTATCAGACGGACATCGGGCAGCGCGGCGTCAAGCTCTCTGGCGGGCAAAAGCAGCGCTTGAGCATCGCCCGCGTCTTCTTGAAGAACCCACCGATCATCATCTTCGATGAAGCTACCAGCGCGCTCGACAACGAAAGCGAACGTGCCGTGCAAGCCTCGATGGAGTCGCTCGCCGCGCACCGCACGACGCTGGTCATCGCGCACCGCCTGTCCACCGTTCGCAATGCGCAGCGCATCGTCGTGCTAACGGATGACGGGATCAAGGAACAGGGCACGCACGCGGAGTTGATCGCGTCGGAAGGGACGTATGCCAACCTGTACAATATGCAGTTGAGGGTCTGAGGCGGGGTTCCGTGTGATTGTTTATTTAGACAACCTCACCCCCTGACCCCCTCTCCGCTTCGCAACGAGGGGGAACCACTTGGCACGGAATCACCTCGTTCTTAGCCGGAATTCGAATGAAACGGGGTTCACGCGCCGACGTGGTTAACTCAGGTGCAGCTCTGCCAGCGTGAGGGCTGCACTAGTTCACCACTCCTCAATGATCCCAAATATGCTCCTGTGTTTAGGTGATGATGGGATCATCTAGTCTTCAACTTTGTGTTCCATCTTGTGTTCTTGATGTGAGGCACTTGGTGTGATTGCGGATAATCCGCGCGAGCATGTTTTTGACCGTGACATTGGCTCGCATGATATGAGGTGTGCGCTGTCTCGTTACGTGGAGATGAGAGCGTAATGAAGCGTAACTGGCAACTGAGGAGACACAACCACTGATGTAAAGGGATGCTGATTGACGCCTAGTGGTCTGGGTGGGGAACTGCCAAGTTCATCCATCGAGACATAGAACGCAGCATACAGATATTCTAGCACAGGAATGCACAGAGTCAAGGGGTCATTTGTTAATATTTTGTAAAAGAAAGTGTGCCAGCAAAAGGCATCAGGACATCGTGATAAGACACTTTGCCGATCCTCTGTCGGACGTGGAGCCACCGCATCTCGTCAAACCTCCCAATTCGGGCTTGCCGATCCGACGTGATATACTTTCATTGGTTTTAATCATTGCTTAACCAGTGTGGAGCTAGGCTGTCCATGAAAGATGTCGTTGTAACCGGTTCAATTGCTTATGATTATTTGATGCGCTTTCCGGGCATCTTTCGAGAGCATTTGCTGGCTGAAAATATTCACCATATTAGTGTCAGTTTCCTTGTTGATGAAATGACCCGAAATTATGGCGGCAACGGAGCCAACATCGCGTATTCGATGGCGCTGCTAGGGATGCGTCCCCGCCTGATGGCGACGGCAGGCAAAGACTTCACGGACTTCCGTCAATGGCTAGAAACGGCGGGCGTGGATACGAGTTCGGTGCAAGTGCTCAACGATGTTTTCACGGCTTCGTTCTTTGCCAACACAGACACGGATAATAACCAGATCGCCTCGTTTTACGGCGGCGCGATGTTCCGCGCCCGTGATTACACGCTGCAAGGCACCGTGCCCGTCAAGCCCGATTACGTCGTGATCTCGCCCAACGATCCGATGGCGATGCACCTGTTAGCGACGGAATGCTCCGAGCGCGACATCCCCTTCATGTTCGATCCGAGTCAGCAGTTGCCGCGCCTGAGCGGTGATGAAGTGCGCTACAGCATCGAACGCTGCCATACGCTGATCGTCAATGAGTACGAGTGGGGGATGCTGACCAACAAAACCGGCCTCTCGATCATCGATGCGCTCAAGCACGTCAAGGTTTTGATCCGCACGCTCGGCAAGAAGGGCGCGGAAATCTACGCCGATGGTTCGCACTACTTCATCCCCGTTTTCCCCGTGCCCGATTACGCCATTGCCGATCCGACGGGCGTGGGCGACGCCTTCCGCTCCGGCATTTTGTGCGGCATGTCGCATAAATGGCCGTGGGAAGTCACCGGACTGGCGGCGGCACTGTGCGCGGCGTATGCTCTGGAGCGCGTCGGGACGCAGGCGCATCACTTCACCCCGCGCGAATTCGTGGATCGCTTTCGCACCGAATTTGATGACAAGGGCGTGCTGGACGTGCTGCTGACCAAAGAAACGGTGTGATCGTCGCGCGTGAAGCCGCTTTCCCGTGAATACTCCTACCGCTACGATTTTTTGCCCGATGAAGATTCATCGGGCAGATCATTTTGGGGCCAGTCGTTTCAGTCTCCTTCAGTGACCGCGCCAATGACGGTCTGATACTCGCCCTCAAGTTGCTCACCATCCGTTCACGCTGATCGCCATCTCATCGCGTGCTATACTCTGTGCGGTACCTAATGCATGGGACGAATTCGCATGACGACTCGACAAGCTCCGAATGATACTTCGCTGGCTGTCCGGCTGAACCGTTGGACGCAGATTTTTTCCCGCCGTTGGCTGACGATCCTCCTGATTTTCGTGGCGATTTACGCAGGGCTACCCGTCGCCGCACCGTTCCTGATGAAGGCCGGACTGACAGGCGCCGGCGAAACTATTTATTCGCTGTACAGCAGCATGTGTCACCAATACAGTTTCCGTTCGTGGTTCCTGTTCGGCGAACAAGCCGTCTACCCGCGCGAGGCAGCGCATATCGGCGGATTGCAACCTTACGAGAGCTTCTTATCCGAAGTCGATGCGACGATCAAGGCGCAGAATTACCAACCGCCGCCGGGATACATCGAAGCCGCGCCCAGTGCCGACCAAGCCTTGGGGCTGCAATCCAAATATTTCCTCGGCAACGAGCAGCTTGGCTATAAGATCGCGGTTTGTCAGCGAGACGTGGGCATCTGGTGGGCGCTGTTGATTGGCGGCATGGTCTACAGCATTCCCGTCGTGCGCAAATATCTGCGTCCGGTGCCGTGGTGGCTCTATATCTTGCTCGGCATCGTGCCCATCGGGATCGACGGCTTCAGCCAACTCCTCAGCGCGCCGCTGCCGCCCATCTGGACGCAAGGATTCTGGCCTCTGCGCGAATCGACACCGTTTTTCCGCACCATCACCGGTGCGCTGTTCGGCTTGATGAACGCGTGGCTGGCCTTCCCGTATCTTGAAGAATCTGCCCGCGAAGTCGATGGCGAAATCTCCGCGAAATTCGCACGCCGCGAACAACGCTTGCAGCGGGAAAGCAGCAAATCCTGATCGGTTGAAATGCTGCTTTTATGCGCGACCAACGACAATTTAACAATTTATATGACAGCCATGAGGAGCACTTTTCGGCACGCCGTGAGCCATCGCCGTGATCGGTTGGTTGGACGTCGAACAGGAACCGGATATAATCGTCAGGCTAATGCTCTGGAAAACCATGACAACACGAGCAAGTAGCATAGGTTTGCTTTTGGACACCTAGGTGTTTGCATCGCAAGTGATCCGCGCTTGAATGGGTAATGAGAAAAGTTGAAACTATGCTAGAAGGTCAAACAACGGCGGACGAAGCCCCTTTAATCGTTGTCAAGCCATCGCACGGATGGGTGTCCCTAAAGCTAGACGAGCTTTGGTCGTATCGGGAACTACTCTACTTCTTGATCTGGCGCAACATCAAGGTTCGCTACAAGCAGACCGTGATCGGCGCTGCGTGGGCGATCATCCAGCCATTCATGACGATGGTGATTTTTAGTCTGTTTTTCGGGAACCTCGCGAAAATCCCTTCTGACGGCATCCCCTATCCGATTTGGAGCTATGCGGCACTGGTGCCGTGGACATTTTTCGCCAGCGGATTGAGCAATTCTGCGGATAGCCTCGTGGGGAGCGCCAACCTGATCAGGAAAATCTATTTTCCACGGCTGGCAATTCCGATTTCCGCCGTACTTTCGTGCGTGGTTGACTTCGGGCTGGCATTTCTGGTTTTGATCGTGATGATGCTGGTATACGGCATCATACCGACGATCAATATCTTGTGGCTCCCCTTTTTCTTATTACTTGCTCTCGTAACGTCGCTCGGCGTTGGCCTGTGGCTTTCCGCAATGAATGTCCAATTCCGTGACATCAAATATGTGGTGCCGTTCATTGCCCAATTCTGGATGTTCGCCACCCCGATTGCGTATCCGAGCAGCCTGATCAAGAACGAATTGCTCCGCGCGCTCTACAGTCTTAACCCGATGGTCGGCGTGGTAGAAGGGTTTCGCTGGGCGTTATTGGGGGTGGATACTGCTCCCGGCGCAGTGATCATTGTATCGTCCCTAACTGCACTAGGATTGCTTATCAGTGGTGCGTATTATTTCCGCCGTATGGAGAAGTCGTTTGCAGATGTGGTGTAAAACATGGGTGATGTAGCGATTCGCGTCGAGGGTCTGAGTAAGCAATACCGGATAGGCAAAACAGAACAATATCGCACCTTTCGTGATACCCTGACAGACGCGTTGACCGCGCCGTTTAAGCGCACCTACGGTCTGCTGCGCGGTAATGCTGCCGCCGCTGCCAATCTTAGCGAGGTTATCTGGGCGCTCAAGGACATCTCTTTTGAGATCAAAAAAGGGGAAGTCGTGGGCATCATCGGTCGTAACGGAGCCGGTAAAAGCACACTACTCAAAATTCTTTCCCGCATTGCCGAACCTACCGAGGGATTAGCCGAGATCTATGGACGTGTCGGCGCACTGCTGGAGGTGGGGACGGGGTTCCACCCTGAGCTGACCGGACGCGAAAACATCTATCTGAATGCGGCCATTTTGGGCATGACGCGTACGGAAATTGACCGCAAATTCGATGAAATCGTGGCCTTTGCCGAAGTCGAAAAATTCATCGACACGCCGGTCAAGCATTATTCCAGCGGGATGGGGTTGCGGCTGGGGTTCGCCGTCGCCGCGCATCTGGAACCAGAAATCTTAGTCGTGGACGAAGTGTTAGCGGTTGGCGATCTGGCGTTCCAGAAAAAATGCTTAGGGAAAATGGGCGACGTGGCGCAGCAAGGCCGTACCGTGCTATTCGTTAGCCATAACACAGGCGCGATCAATCAGCTGTGCCAGAGCTGCGTGCTTCTTAAAGATGGTCGCATCAATATGATCGGCAAGACGGAAGACGTTATCAGGGAATATCTCGATCAAGCCTCGGATGGGAGTTCGGGCTTACGGGTCTTCCCAGAAGACGAGAATATTCCTCTGCAATTCCTGTCCATAGAAGCCGTCGATGAAACATTGACGCCGCGCGCCAGTTTTTCGGTCGCGACTACGGTGTATCTTCGTGTTAAATACGTTGTGCATGAGGATTCGCTCACGGGAACCAACCTCGCATTCGCGTTGAGCCGTAATGGAACCGACATACTCACCAGTTATGATACAGATACGAATCCCCTCTATCTGGACACGCGGCAGAGAGGGTGCTATGAGTATCTTGTTGCGTTGCCAACTAACATCCTGAAATCGGGCACATACAGCTTAGATATATCCGCAGGGTCGCTTTACCAAAGGAAGATTTACCAGCGCCAAAATAATGCTATTGAGTTTCAGTTGGATGATGTCTTGGAAAATACCGCTTTTCTTGGTTATTCAGAACGGCGGCGTGGGCTGCTGCGAATGCCTGTAGCGTGGTCGGAGCAGCACAATTAGGTCAGCGGGAAATCATCAGTAGACTAGGTATAACGCGCATGGTACTTGGCAAACGAATTCTAGGCTCCTCTCTGGTCAAACGGTGGTTGCGTAACTTCCCCATCGCTGAACGCGCCGCACTCGTTTTGCAGTTGTGATACAGAATCCGTATGACATATGCATTTAGAGGATATGTGATGGCTTGGTTCGAGCTATTTGCTGCCGAGTCTCGCGATCAGCTCAAATTCTTCAGTCACATTATCACCGAGCTTGTCTTATGAACTCCCGTGGACATCAAGCATCAAAAAGATTGGGTCTAAAATTGGTGGAGGTGAGCAGCACAGGGTTTCCGTGCTGCTCACTCATGCGCCCCGGTAAGGTCGGGGCAACGAGAAGCCCATCGTTCAGCGCGGTCAGGCCGAGCAGCCTAGCATCCGCATGGTATCGGTGGAGCCGACATCTTGCAGCGCCGTGAGATCGGTCAGCGATGCGCGCTTGACCATCAGCGCCCCTGACCCGTCCCCGACGCTCCACGTCACGTACACATAGCGCCCACAGATCGCGGCTTGCATAATGTTGCCCGCACCCGCATTCAGCACACCAAGCGGTTGAACGTTGCCATCGACCGAGGCGGTGTAGACGGTGTTAATGCTGCCGTAGCTGCCGCCTGCAAAGACGAGGCCACGACTATCGGACATCCAGCTCAAGCCCATCAGGAGCTGACCGGGGCCAGCTTGCGCCAAGCGCGTGGCGGCCCTAGTGGCGAGATTGACCACGTACAGGACGTTGGTATTGGGTTGGAAGGGCATGTCGGGCAGGTTGGTGGGTACATTGCCCGGATCGTTGGCGAGGAAGGCAATCTGCGTGCCATCCGGCGAGATCAGCGGATGACCGCCGAGGCCGTAGTTATCCACCTGCGTGACCGACGCCGCCGGAGGCAGATCGAAGCGACCGGATTTGTTGGCGATGTCTTGAACATTGGCGGCGAGATCGAAGCTGTATAGGCCGAACGGCCCCGCATCGCTGAAGGGCAGATAGCCAACCGCGTATAAGGTGCTGCCGTCAAAGTGCAGCGGCGCGGCGGCACCACCCTTGACGCCTTGCGCCTCCGTCCGCGCACCGATGAATTCAAGCTGTTTGCCCGTGTTCAGGTTGACGACCCCGATGCCGAACGACTGAAACAGCGCCCATTGATACAGCAGATAGGCCGAGTCGGGCGTGAAGGCAGTTACCTGCGCATTGGGGATGGTCACGGGCGCGGCACCAGCATGACGATACCAGACCGAGGTGGTCGCGTCGGCCTTGCTGGAAAGCGTCATGGCGACCGACTGCGTATCGCGCGAGATGATGACGCTGGTCACGTCTACATCGGCTTGCGCGTAATTGAACAGCTCTTGCCCCGCGAGGTCGTCAACGATCGCCACGATGCGGGTTTGCGCGCCGCTCGCATCTGCTACCCAGAATAACATGCTCGGATCGCCCTGCGCGTGAATGGGAGCGGCGATGGCTCCGATCAGGAGTACGCTCAACAGGGTCACTACAACTCTAGAAATTCGCATAACGATTATCCTACTGCCAGAAGAATGTAAGGCCATTCTACAACGAAACGCCGAATCGCATGGGCTACGAGCACCTTACGGCAAGTAGATGCTCGCGATTTCGTCACTCATGCCCAAGACCGCCCCCGTGAAATGCGCCAACCACCAGACGGCGGGCGGCAAATCGGCAAGATGCGCGGATTCGTGTCCGGTGTGGGCGTCGGTCATCGGTGCGCCGATCATGCCGAGGATTTGCGTCCAACGTCCGAGCACCATGTCGTCGCTGCGGGAGAGGTAGCCGCTGTTGAGCTGGATCGTGCCGGGGCGCTGCTGGTTGGCTTCCGTCGCCAGATCGATGCCGAGGGCGAGGTAATTGGGCGCACTGAACGAGCCGCGACTCCATGCGGAGATGCTGCCGTGACTGACGCCCTTGCCGAGGGCGGGGCCATCGGCGGCGACGGTATGCGCGTCCGCGACCAAGCAGCCATAGGTGGGCGGCGGGACGGCGTAGGTGAGGCGTGCCGCGCCATGCCCGAAATAGGCTTCGGGGATGCCTTCTTCCAGATCGCTGAACACGAACAGGACGCGCCGATTTTTGGCGATCAACGCTGACTCGGACGATTTTAGCGCTGCCGCCGCGCCCAAGACCGCTAGCACGCCGAGACAGTTATCCAGCCCCGTGCCTTTGATCACGCCGTCAATCAGCGTTGGCTCGACTTCCATGGTAACGGTATCCGACCACGCCAGCTTGCCGGAAGTCACGTCTAGCCGTAGCGTTTCCTTGCCGTTGGCGCGTTCCGAGATCAGCGTGCCTGCCGCGCCGACCACGATGCGGCCTTTTTCGTAGCGCAGGGCTTTGGCGGGGACGGTATAGGTGCCATCGGGGAAGCGGTTGGCACAGACAGCGTACAGCGAGCCATCCGAACGCACCTTGAACGAGGGGCGATCCATGTGCGAGACCACGATCACATCGTTGACGGATTTGTCCGCGCCAAGCCAGATGCCCGCGTTGCCCGTCGCGCCGATGTGCCGGATAAAGCGATCCGCGAGGCCGAGCGAGGCGGCGATCTCCTGAATATCATCGATGATCGCGCCGCGCAGCCACGAACCGCCGGAGGGCGCGTGCGCGACGAGCAGACGGTGTAGATCGCTCCACAGACGCGTGGAGTCAGTGAGATAGACGTGATTCGTCAGGGCGTCCAGCAAGGCAAGAAGGGCGTGTTGTAGGTCAGTGAGCATGACTTATCCTCGTTTGAGATCGGGCCACGAGTAGGTGAGCGCCGCGTGGATCAATCTTACCGCGTTATCGAGGTCAGCGAGGTGTACCATCTCGGTGGGCGAGTGCTTGCCGCGCATGGGGAGGCCGAGCGCCGCGCCGGGTGTGCCCGTCCACGAGACCACACGCGAATCCGCCATCAGGCCGTGGACGGCGTCTTGCTGGAAAGCGATCTGATGGGCGGAGGCGGCTTGTTTGAGATAGCCGCGCAGTTTGGGGTGCGCGTGCCAGCCATGCAAGCCGGAAATGTACAGAAAACTGGTCAGCACCGTGCCGAAACCGAGCATCACGCTGCCTTTGCCCTTCGATTCGGGCGTGTCGTAGCTGACCGTGCCATCGATGAACAGCGCGTAATCTGGCTGGATGGCTTGAAGCGCCGTGTAGGCACCGAAGGCGGTGGTTTCTTCTTGCGCGGTGCCGACGAAATACACGGTGAAGGGGAGATCGGCGGGCAAACGGCGCGCGGCTTCGATCAAGACGGCTACACCCGCGCGGTTATCGAGGTAGGGGCTGACGAAGAGGTCGCCGGGGAGTTCCAGCGGGTTGGGCGCGTAAGTGATCGGCGTAGTGATCTCGACCGCCGTGCTGGTGCCGACATAAATGTACAGATCGTCCATGCTGTTGACGGCGACATCACCGGCTTGCGCTTGATGCTGCGACCGGACGCCGACCACGCCGGGGAGATCGCCCACGCGTACATGTGACCCCGCGATGGATTTCAGATTGATCCCGCCTATGGTGATTACGCCGAGCACACCGTCGCTAATCACGCGTTTGACCATCATGCCGATGGTGTCGATGTGGGCGAGGATGGCGACTTTGCGTGGAGCATCCGCCGCGCCGCGCCGCGCGATCACGTTCGCCATCGAGTCGATCTGCACGTCATCCACGTGTGGGCGAAGGCGTTCCGCCAGTTCGCGGGCAATCGCGTCCTCGTGACCGGAAATGCCGGGGATCGCCGTCAGGTCACGCAGCAGCGAACGAAAAACATTATGGGTCATGCTGAATTATCTCCTGTCGTGTGTGGTGCGATGTCATGATCGCTGATGGGAGTTTTCTGCCTCACACTATAACTTGCGCTATCATCGAGGCATGATAATAGCGTTCTTTTGAGCAACCCACTGCGCTCGCTTTTGAGGAGAAAATACTTTTATGTCTCGTTATATCCTCGCGCTGGATCAAGGCACTACCAGTTCCCGCGCTATCGTATTCAACGAACAGGGGCGTGCCGTCGCCACAGCTCAGAAAGAATATCCCCAGATTTACCCGCAGCCGGGATGGGTGGAACACAACCCGACCGACATCTGGAGCAGCCAGATCAGCGTTGCGACGGAAGCCATCGCCCGCGCGGGCATTCATTCAGCGGACATCGCCGCCATCGGGGTGACGAACCAGCGCGAGACGACTCTGATCTGGGATCGGAAAACGGGACAGCCGATCTATAATGCCATCGTGTGGCAGTGCCGCCGGACGGCTGACCGCTGCGAACAGCTCAAGGGCGAAGGACACGCCGCCGACATCCGCGCGAAAACGGGGTTGGTGGTAGACGCGTATTTTTCCGGAACGAAAGCGGCATGGATTCTCGATCATGTGCCGGGCAGCCGCGAACGGGCGGCACGCGGAGAATTGTGCTTCGGGACGGTCGATACATGGCTGCTGTGGAATTTGAGTGGCGGTAAGCTGCACATCACGGACGTGAGCAATGCCAGCCGGACGATGTTGTACAACATCCACACGCAGCAGTGGGACGCCGACATGCTCAAGCTGTTGAACGTGCCCGCCGAGATGCTGCCGGAAGTCAAGCCGTCCAGTTTGGCATATGGCGAAACCGATCCGCAGTTGTTCGGCGTGGCGATCCCGCTGGCGGGCATCGCCGGCGACCAGCAAGCAGCGACCTTCGGGCAGACGTGTTTTACGCCGGGAATGGTCAAGAACACCTACGGCACGGGCTGTTTTATGCTGATGAACACGGGCAAGCGTGCCGTCGAATCGTTGGGCGGCTTGTTGACTACTATCGGCTGGCGAGTCGGTGACGAGACGATCTACGCGTTGGAAGGCAGCGTGTTCATCGCGGGGGCGGCGGTGCAGTGGCTACGCGACGAACTCGGCCTGATCAGCAATTCCGCCGAATCCGAAGGGCTGGCGAAATCGGTCAGCGATGCGGGCGGCGTGTACGTCGTGCCAGCCTTCGTCGGGCTAGGCGCGCCACACTGGGATGGCTACGCGCGCGGCGCTATCGTGGGGCTGACGCGGGGCAGCAATCGTGCCCAGATCGTGCGGGCGACGCTCGAATCTATCGCTTACCAGACGCGCGATGTGGTCGAAGTGATGGTCAAGGACGCTGGCCTGAAGCTGGAAGCGCTGCGTGTCGATGGCGGTGTGACGGCGAACGCGTGGCTGATGCAGTTCCAAGCGGATATGCTCGGCGTGCCCGTGCAAGTGCCCGCGACCGCCGAAACAACCGCACTCGGCGCGGCCTATCTGGCGGGATTGGCGGTAGGCTACTGGCAATCGCCCACGCAGATCGCGGCGCAGTGGCAGGTCGCGCAGTCATACGAGCCGCGCATGAACGCCGATCAACGTGACTCGCTGTATCGCGGCTGGCAGAAAGCCGTAGAGCGTTCTAAGGCGTGGGCAGAGTAACCGCTGCGATTAGTAGCCCGTTATCGCCCGCAATGGTACGATTATTGGCGATACCTTTAGAGGGGGAATTCCCATGCGTACGCGACGTCAGCGCCTAGTTACCTATACGACCCGTGTTTTTGCTATTGGCTTAATCCTATTCAGCCTGTTGATCACACGCGGGGTGCAGCCTTTGCGGGCGCAGGGCGGCGCATGCAGCGATGTGGTGAAAGCCGCGCTCCAGCGGGCGTTACAAGTGTGCAGTGGTCAACGGAATTCGGCATGTCTGGGCAGCCCTAGTGCGCAAGCCAGCCCCAAAGCAGGTGGGTCCGCCTTCAATTTTTCTCAGCCCGGCGACACTGTTCCCCTGAGCAATCTGGGATCGCTCAGTCTGAGCGGGTACAGCAGCGACAGCGACTCGCTAGGCGTGGCGCTGTTGAACGTCCCGGCGGCGCTGGCGGGAACGAACGTAGGCAGCGGCGCGACCGTGATCGTGTTCGGTAATACGCAGATCACCAATGGCAGCCAGCCCGGTCAATTGCCTATGCAGGCGTTTTACCTCCGCAACAGCGCGGGCGCGCCGGGGTGCGAAAATGTCGCCGCCGATGGCATCCTGATCCAGTCTCCCGCTGGACAGAAGAAAGTACAGTTGGTCGCCAACGGTGTGCAACTGGCGGTTGGTTCGACGGTGTTCCTCTCCGCGCAAGCCAACGAGGAGGAAAACGGCAAGGCCAAGCTCAACGTCCAGACCTTGCAGGGCGAAGTTTCCGTCACGGTGGACGAGCAGACAATAGAAGTGCCGTCCGGCGCACAGACGAACGTCCCGCTAAACGAGGTGAATGGCGAGTACGAGGCCGATGGCGAACCGGAAGCAGTGCAGCCGCTTGACAAAGATGAGTTTGATGACCTCCCGCTGGATGAACTGCCCGAATCGCTCGACCTGAGTGAGCTGGAGCAGGAATGGGAAACCGAAAGCGACAACATCGAACAGGGTGATGAGAATACGCCTGAACCCGAAGAGTCGATCGACAGCACACCGGAACCGGATGAATCGCTTGAGCCGACGCCTGAAGACGAGACAGGGACGGACGATTCGGGAAGCCATTCGCAAGGGGATGGCTCTGGCGGTGATAGTGGCGGCGACAGCGGTGACAGTGGCGGCGAAGGCAGTGACTAGCAAGTGACATATCCGCGATGCAAAGGGCGCGTTCCTGATGCGCCCTTGTCTTATCCCAAAATTCCCCGCAGATTAGGCGCGGCTTAACCGATCCTCAGTGCCGCCTGAGCAATGTTTCAGAACTGACACACCTTACTACCATCCTGTAATCTCCCTATAACGTTGTGCTTATAAGGGATACGTAAGATTCATGGTGAATTAGGAGGAGTAACCTACAAAGTCACTATGAAACGTATCACAACACTTTCACTAGTAGTATTCTGCGCCATCTGCCTGGCGTTCGCGGGGTTCACCTTCGGGCAATCCGTCAATGCGCAAGAACCGCCGACGGCAGGCAGCACCCAGACCAACCTGCCCACAGTGTTCGATCTGTTGGTGCAGTACGTGGGCGATCCACAGACCGCCATTTTGCATAACGTGTATGCACACGCCAACCCCTCGGTTGTGAGCATCACCGTGCGGATTCCTTCCGATCAGGCACAGGTCATGTCGCCGCAAAGCTTCGGACAGAACAGCCCCTATGCGTATGCGGCGGGATCGGGTTTTGTGTATGACACGCAAAACCACGTGGTCACCAATACGCACGTCATCGCCAACGCTGATCAGATCGAAGTGACCTTCGCGGATGGCACCATGCGCCATGCCACGCTGGTCGGCAGCGACCCTGACAGCGACATCGCCGTGATCAAGGTGGACGGCGACATGAGCGCATACACCCCCCTGACCGTGGCGGATTCTGAGGCCGTCAAGGTGGGCGATATGGCAATCGCCATCGGCAATCCGTTCCAGCGCTCCGGCACGATGACGCACGGCATCGTCAGCGGCATTCACCGCTCGGTGTCCGGCCTGACGCAGTCGCAAGACGGCGGTGGCTACACGATCCCAGACGCGATCCAGACCGACGCCCCGATCAACCCCGGTAACTCCGGCGGCCCGCTGCTCAACATGCAGGGACAGGTGATCGGCGTGAACGAGCAGATCGAGTCGAATGTTCAGCAGTCGTCCGGCGTGGGCTTCGCGATTTCGTCGGATGTTGTCAAGGTCGCGGCGGACGCGATCATCGGCAAAGGTACCCTTGAGCACAGTTGGCTCGGCATCGCGGGCACCAGCTTGAGCCTTGACATCAATGAAGCGCTGTCGATCGATGCCAACACGAAGGGCGTGTATGTGACGGCAATTAGCTCCAACAGCCCCGCCGCTAAGGCTGGTCTGTTGGCAGGCGAACGCCGGACACAGGTCAACGGCGCGGAATTCTTGGCGGGCGGCGATGTGATCACGGCCATCAACGGGCAAGCAGTCAATAACTTCGACACCTTGACGGCATTCCTGTTCGAGCACACCAAACCGGGCGAGATCGTGACGCTGACGATCCTGCGCAACGGTCATCAGCAAGACATCAAGGTGACGCTGCAAGCACGACCTCACACCAGCTAACACGTGAGGGGCGGCGGAATATCGGAATTCCTTACCGCGTTAGCCTCCCTTGAGGAGGCACCCAAGGGCGTACCGGAGGTCACAAGCTTCCGGTACGTTTTTCCAAGTTACGGTTATTGCCCGCGTTCTGTATGATCTATAATTTGGGATCGAGCGCTTTTTCAGCGGGGACAGCATCATGTCTGAAGCCACCAAACTCCTGCTCGCGGACGATGAACAAGCCATCACGGATAACCTCGCGCCGTTTCTGGAACGGTCGGGGTTTTCGGTCAATGTCGCCAGTGATGGCGAGGGCGCATTGCGCGAGATCGCGTTGCACAAGCCTGAGTTCATCATCCTCGATGTGATGATGCCGCGTTTGAACGGGCGCGAAGTGCTGCGCCGGTTGCGCCAAGGAGGCAACTGGACGCCCGTGATCCTGCTGACGCAAGTAGGCGAGGCGGGCGAACGCGCGATGGCGCTGCAAGAAGGTGCGGACGATTACCTGAATAAGCCGTTTGACCCGAATGAACTGGTCGCCCGCATCCGCGCCATTCTGCGGCGTGTGCAAGCCGGTCAGTTGTCGCTGGCGGGGGCGCATACGCTGAAATCTGGCGAGCTGACCTTGAACCGCACGACCCGCCGCGCCTACCTCCACGAGCACGAGATCACGCTGACGCCGAAAGCCCTGAATCTGCTGGAATACATGATGACGCGCCCCGATGAGATCATCACGCGCGAACGGCTGCTGGACGCGGTGTGGGGTTGGGATTACCCGACGGGCATCCGCACGGTGGACACCCGCGTGGCGGAACTGCGGCGGCAACTCAACGACGATTCCGCGAACCCGACGTATATCGAGACGGTTCTGGGCGAAGGGTATCGCTTTATTGGCACGGTCGCCTCTGCCAGCGCACTTCCATGAAACCGCTGCGAATACTGATCACCGGTATTCCTCTGATTCTGGCGTTCGCGATCTTCATCTTGATCGCGAGTGGACGTATGCCGGACGGCTCGTTCGACCTGCGCATGGACGATGGGATGCTAGTACTGCTAGGCGGGGTGCTGCTGTCGGCCTTGCAGGTGATTAACTTCCTCTCGCAACGCTGGCTGGATCGCGTCCACGAGCGCAGCATGGAACACGCCAAGCTGGAAACGGCGGAAGAACATCGTAAATTCCTCAACCGACTCGACCACGAACTGAAAAACCCTCTGATGGCGCTGCGGGCGGGGCTTTCCAACCTCAGCGATACGCACGACGAAACCGAGCAGCAAAAGATCATCGCCAGTTTGAACGCGCAAACGCTGCGGATCGGGGCGCTGGTCACTGATCTGCGCAAGGTCGCGAACATCGGCACCTATCCGCTGGAACTGCTGCCGATCCCGCTGATCGACTTGCTGCGCGATGTGTACAGTGCCATCAAGGCGGATCCGCTGGCGGCAGGGCGTGATGTTCGGCTGCGCTTGCCCGCCCACGACACCATCATCGTCGGGGATCGCGATTTGCTGGTGCTGGCGCTGCATAACCTGTTGAGCAATGCGCTGAAATATTCGCAGCCAAACGACGTGGTGGAACTGCGCGGGGCACGCGAAGGCAGCGAGATCGTGCTGGAAGTATCCGATACTGGCGTGGGCATCCCCAAACAAGAGCAGCCTGACGTGTGGAAAGAGCTGTATCGCGGGCATAACACGCACAGCGTACAGGGCAGCGGGATCGGGCTGGCGCTGGTGCAAGCCATTGTCGAGCGGCATGGCGGTCAGGTCACGCTGCGCAGCGAGGCGGGGCAAGGAACGACCGTCACCATCTGCCTGCCGATGATGAAAGCCCCCTCCAGCGTGTTACAGAGCTGACACATCTACGTCAAGATTAACCGCAAGCCGCGCTAACGCAGCAGTCACACTTGATTTCAAAACTGTCATACTCCGGTCATAAGCGCGTGAAACCTCCCTCCTAGACTATGGGTAGTCGGGCAATTTTTGATGGAGGTTGACTATGTATAACTCGACGTATAACTCGACAAGATCGCAGCGTTTAATGGTAGGTGCAGTGGTAGTGGCAGTGGTGCTCACTGTCTTTTCCGCCTTTAGTTTCGCGAGTCCCGTCGCAGCAGCGGGCACCGGACACAAGCATCCTGAGCACCCCTATATGGGCGTGGAAATCGCCACCAACGGTAAAGAAGCCACAGTCGTGAACGTGATGCCAGACAGCCCCGCCGCCAAAGCTGGCCTGAAAAAAGGCGACATCATCACGGCGGTTGATGGTCAAGCCGTGACCGCCGCCGACATCGCTATGCAAGTCACCGCGCTCAAGGTTGGCAAAGAAATCAAGCTCTCGGTCGTGCGCGATAACAAAGCGATGGACATCAGCCTAACTTTGGGCGATATGCCCGTGAATATCTACTGGGTAGACGCGACGAATGAAGCCGTCTTGATGTATCGTCCCACGGAGCAGAATTGGATGCTGGTGTCGGTTGGCTCCGACGCGGCACTGACCAAGGCGGGCTTCAAGGATGGTGACACGATCAAGACGTTCGATGGCAAGGCCTACACGGCAGATACCCTCGCTGCCTACGTAGCCGGACTGAAGAAGACCGCTGAAGTGACAGTCGGAATCGAGCGTGACAGCAAAGCACAGGACATCAAGGTGAGCATGGCAGACCTGAGCAAACTCACAGCGAGTCCGGTCGTGTTCTACGAAGATGAACTGCACCGCAGCGGTGCGCTAGGCATCCAATATCTGCCGCTCACGTCTACCATCGCGGGTGACTATGGCCTTGAGGCAAAGGCGGGCGTACTCGTCGTGACGGCGACCGCCACCGACGAGAAGGCTGGCCTGAAGTTGATGGACGTGATCACGGCGGTCAACAATACCAAGCTCGTTACCGTTGCCGACTTCACCAATGCGTTAGCCAAGGTCAAGGCAGGCGACAAAGTGACGTTAGTGGTTGACCGCGCGGGCAAGACGGAAAAGGTTGAGGTCAAGGTGGGCAGCATAGAAGACGCCCTCAATTCTGCGGCGGGCGCGCTTGCTCAACTCTTCCATCTTAAAGGTAACGCATAACTAACCCCGCGTCCTTTTCCTACTGCCAATAAACATGAGGCAGATCCGCCTGATCAAGTGGGCGGATCTGCCTCCGTTTTAGTGGGGAAAGGGGGATCAGGATGGTGCTTGAGCACCTTGAAGGCAACCGAGCTTTCTTGCTTTTCGGCGGGTTGGCTGATCAACCAGCGAAAGATCCCACCGAGGGAGGTGCGCCGTTCCACGATCTCGAATTCGGCGGCGCGGATGATGCTTTCCGTATGGCGGTTGAGATGACAGCCGCCCGTCACCGCGTGCCACGCCGGATGAAACACATCCTGGATGAGGCCGATGGGTTCGTAGCGACTGCGCATATGCTCGATGCTATACAGTTTGCCGTTCGGCGTGAGGACGCGGGAGATTTCGCGCAGGGCTTTGCCGGGGTCAGGGATGCTGCAAAAGACCAACGTCGCCACCACCGCGTCAAACGTGTCATCCGCGAAGGGCAAATGTTGAGCATCCGCCAGCGTGATCTCCATGCCCGCCGGAAAGCGCGCGAATTTCTCGATGGCCTCGCCCATATTCGTCGCGTCAACATCGCTAATGACGACTTTGGCATCAGCGCGATAGTAAGGATAGTTTGCGCCGCTGCGCGTGCCGATTTCCAGCACACGCCCGCTCACATGAGACAGCAGATCATAACGCCAGCCCGCTAACCCCAACCAACCCGGACGGCGCGCAGTTCGGCAAAACGGACAAGAGGCCATACCTAATCGCTTTCGGTTTTTCCGTATAGCACGATTTTATTCCTAATCCGCGCTTTTGAGTCCTTACAACCTTCACGGATTTCATAATAGTTTCCACACTTTTCTTAGCCAGATATTACGTCCAGCCTTGCGTTTTTTCCCGCGCACCAGCGAAAACGCCGCCCAAGCGTTGGCTTCAGCAAACCGCCGATTCGTCATTTCTGGAATCAGTCACACGATTCGGAAATCGATTTCCGTTTTCTCTTGACTCTGCCAAAATTTAGCTTATACTGGAATCGGAAATCGATTTCCGACATAACATCAACTATGGTGTTTCGGAATCGATCTAGAGGTCAGTAAGCCTTGGGCACCAAGAAAACGCTTCCGGTCACCATACGCGATGTTGCCCAACTCGCCGGAGTCGCGCCGGGCACTGTTTCCAAAGTGTTGAACAATGCCCCGCACATCAGCGAAGAAACTAAAGCGCGCGTCGAAGAAGCTGTACGAAAGCTCAACTTCCGGCGCAACACCATCGCGCGCAGCCTGAAGATGAGCCATACCGCCACGCTAGGGTTGATCACGGATGATCTCGAAGGCGTGTTCACGATGTCGATGATGCGCGGGGTGGAAGCCGTCGCCAGCGCACAGGGCTTCAGCGTGTTCCTGTGCAACAGCTATGGCGACATGGCGCGCGAAAAAGACCACCTGCAAGTGCTGCTCGATAAACAGGTGGATGGGATCATCCTCCTCAGCGGCTACAAGGTGCATGAACGCGGCGCACCGGCGCTTGATCTGGGGCAGGTGCCGACCGTTTACCTGTATCAATATACGCGGGCGGTGTCGGCCTCGTGCATCATCCCCGACGACTTGGGCGGTGGCGCAGTAGCCACGCGGCATTTGCTGGAGCTTGGCAGACGGCGGATCGGCTTCCTCAACGGGCCGCCGCATTATGAAGCGACCCATCGGCGCTTAGACGGCTATCGTCAGGAATTGACGACTCATGGCGTCGCCTTCGATCCGGCGTTAGTGCGCGTAGGCAAATGGAACGAGGCCAGCGGCTACCAGATGGCGCATGAACTGTTGGCGCTATCCGACCTGCCCGATGCACTCTTTTGCGCCAGCGACAGTCTTGCCGTCGGCGCGTTGGAAGCGCTGCGAGAGCGTGGTGTGCGTGTGCCGGAAGACATCGCCGTCGTTGGCTTTGATAACCGCAATTTCGCGAAATATCAGCGTCCGCCGCTGACCACCGTGGCACTGCCGCTGGTGGAGATGGGCACCAAGGCCGGACAACTGCTGATCGACGCCATCCACACGGGCAGCCCGCAGCAAGCCGAATTGATCGAGGTCGAATGCCAACTGGTGGTGCGGCAGTCATGCGGAGCAGTGGGGGGATAGACAGCGAACCGAACGCTGACGAATTACATCGAAGGGAGTTTTTCTTTTGTATATTAACGATCTTAGTTATGACCCGCGTGATCCACTCTTTGAAGTACCCGGAATGCCCACTGTACGATGGGGCATTCAGGTGTTCACCACGCGGAATATGTATGGCCTCGATCCCGCCCGCACGCAGATCACCCAAGAGGGATCACAGACGCGGTTGGTGTGCGACCAGTTGAGTTGGGGCGGCCAGCAGCAGCGCTCGGCGGGACGCGTCGAGGCTACCCTGACGCGTGTGGGCAATGTGCTCACGTTCCGCGTTCAGGCACAGCACGCCGAACCCCTCAAGGTCGTCAAACTGCTGGTATGGGGCTTGCCGGAAGCCGCCCTTGAGCAGGGTTGGTGGCAAGCGATCACCGCTGCCGACGATGCTTATCAGGTGACGACTACGCGCCCGCTGTGGTGGAATTATCCGTGGCGCGAATGGCTGACGCCATGGGCGTGCGCGGGGCAGGCGGAGGGCAAGCCGCTGGTGTGCGTCAGCGTGCGCGATCCCGAAGTGCGGGCGAAACGGCTGTATGTTCACCGTCCGCCGTATGCAGACAGCCAATCTGTTGTTGAAGTTTGCTTCGAAGAAGACGCGATGCGCTGGGGATCGCAGATCGCGACGCCGGACATCCGCGTGCATATCTGTGCGAACAAAGCCGAGATGCAAGCCGATTTCGATGAGCATCTCCGTTTCGTGCAGCAGTGCTTTGGCTTGCAAGCATGGGAAACGCGCAAAGATGTGCCCGCGTGGATGCGCGATGTGCGCTTGGTGCTTAACCTGCACGGGCAGCACTGGACGGGCTACGTGTTCAACACGTTTGACCGCATGGCGGAGACACTGCGCTTCGTGACGCAGCACATCCCCGGTAAGCACCTGCTGGCCTACATCCCCGGTTGGGAAGGCCGCTACTACTACGCGTATCCCAATTACCGTCCCGGTGAAGCGTTGGGCGGCGAGGCGGGCTTCCGGCGGCTGGTGGCGACGGCTAACGAACTCGGCGTACACCTGATGCCGATGTTCGGGATGCACGGCACGAACCTTCAGGTTTATCCCGATTGGGAGCGATCCGTCTTCCGCAGCCGCACCAACTCCTACGTGGTGGGCGTCAACTGCCCCGATTGGGACACTGACCGCACGGGCGAGGATGATCAGGTCTTCTTGAACCCCGGCGAACCCGTTTTCCGTCAACATTTGCTGGAACAAGTCAGCGCCGTGATCCGCGATTTCGGCGTGTCGGGCGTGTTCCTCGATACGTCGGCGTGCTGGTTCAACGATCCCCGCCACAACCTGATCGAAGGCTACCGCTTGTTGATCGGAGAACTGAATAAACGTCACCCCGATGTGCTGGTGGCGGGCGAAGGCTGGTTCGACGCTCTGCTCGGCTTGATGCCCGTCAACCAGACGTGGCTCGGCATCAGCCGCCCCTATCGTCAACCGCGTTTGCTGACCGATTTCGCCCGCGTGATCGGGCATCTAGCCGAGGGCGCGCCGGGGCCAGTCAGTACGGGCGTGCATGAGCGCGGGTTCACTTACAAGGTGGAAGACACGGTGATGCCGGGGCATATCCGCTCACTGGGCATCGTGGACGACACGCTCGACCACTATCGCGACGACGTCATCGCGGTATGCCGAGCCGCTGCCGGACAATCCTAACAGTACGCGGAGGAATCAACCGCCGCCGCTGTAAAAATAGACCGTTTTCGATTATAAGGAGAGTTTCAATGCACCGTTCAGTCAAGCTAATTACCTTATGCATCGTCTTGGCGTTGGGGCTGGCTGGTCTGGGTACCAGAGCCGCCGCTCAAGACGCGGTCACCATCCAGTTCTGGACGCGTGATAGCAACCGTGCCGCCGTGGAAACGCTGGTCAAGGCATACAACGCCCTTGGCAAGAATCAGATCGAAGTCACCGTGATCCCCGCCGCCGACTACATCACCAAAGTAGGCACGGCGGCGGCTGGTGGCGCAGCCCCTGACCTGCTCGCGGTTGACCTGATCTATGTGCCCGCCTTTGCCGCCAACGGACAACTGGCTGACATCACCGATCTGGCGAAAGCGCTGCCGTATTTCGACAAGCTGAGTCCGTCGCACGTCCGCCTTGCCACCTATCAGGACAAGATTTACGGTCTGCCGTTCAACGCGGAAGGCTCGATCCTCCTGTACAACAAGACGCTGTTCAAGGCCGCTGGACTCGACCCTGAGAAGCCGCCTACCAACTGGGCGGAAATCTACGACGCCGCCAAGAAGATCACGGCGCTCGGTGACGAGAATTACGGTTTCTGGTTCTCCGGTTCGTGCGCGGGCTGCAACGCCTTCACCTTCCTGCCGCTGATCTGGGCGAGCGGTGGTGATGTGTTGAGCGCCGACGGCACGCAGCCGACGCTGACTGACCCCGCTGTGAAATCCGCGCTTGAGTTCTACAAGAAGCTGTGGGACGAAAAACTGGTTCCCGAAGGCTCCAAGGTGGACACCGGCACGGACTTCCTCGGCGCGTTCCTGACTGGCAAAATCGGTATGGCGGGTTCCGGCGCGTTCTCGATCAGCGTGCTGAAGAACGAGCACCCTGACATCGACTTCGGCCTGACCTTCCTCCCCGGCGAAAATGGCGGCAAGTCATCGTTCGCAGGTGGCGACTCGATTGCCATCCCGTCCGGTTCGCAGCACCCGAAGGAAGCCTTTGACTTCATCGCGTGGATGTCCTCGGATGAAGTGCAGCTTGAGCAGTACGCCAAGCTGGCGCAGCTCCCCGTGCGCATCGACCTGACCAGCAACAAGTACTTCGACGCCGATCCGCGCCTTTCGACCAACGCCGAAGCGATGGCGATTGGCAAGACGCCGTACAGCCTCGTTTACAACGAACTGTTCAATGATGCCAATGGCCCGTGGTTAGCCATGATCCAGAAGGCAGTCTATGACGGTGATGTGGACGGCGCGATTGCCGAGGCTCAAGATCGCTTCACGCAGATTATGGCCCCGAAGTAAAAACTACCCGGTTCCTCTCTCCGAGTTAGACTATCCCATATCCATCGGTTCTCTGGTGGATATGGGACGATCTTCCCGCTGCCAGAGTGACCGCTAGAGGCACGGAGACGTTTCATGCAAAAGGCCGAAATAATGACCACAGTCAACCGCGCACGTTCACGCGGCTTCTTCGCCAACCGTCAAAATGTCGGACTGCTGTTTGCGCTGCCGGCGGTGCTTTTCTCCGTCGTCTTTTTTGTGATCCCGCTGATCATGACAGTGTTTATGTCGCTGCACGACTGGCCTCTGCTCGGTGAGCACCGCTTCATCGGGTTGGACAACTACGTGAAGCTGGCTTCCGATGGGCAGTTCTGGAGCAGCCTGTGGTTCACCACGCGCTACACGCTGGTCATCACGCCGATCATTTTCATCCTCGCGTTCATTCTGGCGACGCTGGTGAATTTGCCCTTGCGCTTCATCGGTTTTTTCCGCACGGCCTTCTTCATTCCGGTGGTGATCGGGCTAGGCACATCGAGCCTGTTGTGGGTGTGGATGCTGAACGACCGCGTGGGGCCGATTGATGGCATTTTGTTGAACCTCAAGCTGATCCCGAAATCCATTGTCTGGCTCGGTGAAGCCAATTCCGCCATGACGTGGATCATCATTTCGGTGGTGTGGAAGACGGTGGGGTTCACGATGGTGCTGCTGCTGACGGGGATGCAAGCGATTCCTGAAGAATTGTATCAGCAGGCGATGGTCGATGGCGCGGGACTGTGGGAAAAATTCCGCTTCATCACGCTGCCGCTGCTGCGCCGCACGGTCGCACTGGCGATGGTGCTGTCCGTCATCGGCTCGTACCTCGGCTTCGACCAATTTTACATCATGACGCGCGGTGGGCCGCAGAATACTACGATTTCCGTGGTGTACTGGATTTTCAATAATTCGTTCACATATTTCCGGCTTGGCTACGGCGCGGCACTATCGATTGTTTTACTCGTGATTCTGGTTATTTTAAGCGTGATTCAGCTTCGACTGCTGCGCGACGAAACCCAATATTAGCCCGTTGACGAAAAGATGCAGATTAGAAAAGAGAGCGTAGCATGAGCACCAGTTTGACGACCGATCAGAGTTCCTTAGCTGCCCAGTTACGAGCGCAGCGACAGACCCGACGGCGGATTGGCACTACCGTGATTTACCTTGTGTTGATCCTGCTGGCGATCCTATTTTTGTTCCCCGTCTTCTGGTCGCTGATCACATCGTTCAAAATCCCTTCCGAAGCCGCCGCCACACCTGCCAGCGGATGGCCTAGCCGCTTTGTGCTGGACAATTACGTCAAGCTGAATCAACTCGGTCTCGGTGTGTGGACGTACGTTAGCAACAGCTTGATTGTGGCGATCATCACGGTGATTGGCTCGATCACACTCAGTACGCTCGGCGGCTATGGGTTTTCGCGCTTCAACTTCCGCTACAAGAACATCTTGTTCGTGATGATCCTGATGACGCTGATGATCCCGTTCCAGTCGATCTTGACGCCGCTGTTCCTGATTCTGGGGACGCTGCGGCTGCAAAATACGCTGATCGGGCTGGCGCTGGTGTACATCACGTTTCAACTGCCGTTCGGCATCTTCGTGATGCGCAACACGTTCGACACGGTGCCCAAGGAACTCGAAGAAGCCGCGCTGCTGGACGGCTGCAACTCGATCTCGATGTTGTACCGCGTCATGCTGGTGATCGTGCGTCCGGGCATCATCACGGTGGGAATTTACGCGTTCATCAACTCGTGGAACGAATTCCTCGCCGCCCTGATTTTCATGAATAAAGAGTCGATGTTCACTTTCCCCATCATGCTCACCAGCGTGCGGACTGGCTTGTATGGCACGGTGGATTGGGGCGCGCTGCAATCCGGCGTGGTCGTTTCGATCCTGCCGTGCGTCGTGATTTTCCTGCTGCTGCAACGTTATTACATGCAAGGTCTAACGGGCGGCGCTGTCAAAGGCTAACCGTCTGCGAGGAGATTTTCTCATGACAACCACCCCCTCTACGCCACCCGTCGCGGTGATCGTGGATACCACGCGCAGTACTCATGCGCAGCTGCGTCCGGTGCCCATCAATGCCGTCACGCTGGAAGACACGTTCTGGCGTCCGCGCCGTGAGCAGAACCGCAAGGTCGTGATCCCCGGTCAGTACAAATTGTGCGAGGATACCGGGCGCATCGATAATTTGCGCATCGCGGCGGGGCTGAAGCAAGGCGATTTCGAAGGCTTCTTCTTCAACGACTCCGATGTCTACAAGCTGTTGGAGGCGGCGGCATGGCAGCTCGCGGGCGTTCACGATCCCGAACTGGAGCGCATGATCGACAGCGTAACGGAGATCATGGCGGCGGCACAGCAGTCCGACGGCTATCTGAACAGCTACTTCATGGGCGAACGTGCCAAAGACCGCTTCGCCAACTTCGATTTGCACGAAATGTACTGCGCGGGGCACCTGTTCCAAGCCGCCGTCGCTTATTACCGCACGACGGGCAAAACTAACTTGCTCGATGTGGCGGTCAAGCTGGCGGATCACCTGTGTGATTATTTTGGCGACGAAGCCAAGGGCAAACACTTCGGCACGGATGGGCACCCCGAAGTCGAAATGGCGCTGGTCGAACTGTACCGCGTGACGGGCGATAAGAAATATCTCGATCAGGCGCAGTATTTCGTGGATGTGCGCGGCAGTGGACGGCTCGGCAACCCGTTTGGCTTCCAGAAGCCCGTTTATCACCAAGATCATCTGCCATTTCGCCAGTTGACGCGCTTGGAGGGGCACGCCGTCCGCGCGGTGTATCTGAACTGCGGCGCGGCGGACATCGAGACGGAAACGCACGAGCCAGCCCTGCACACGGCGCTAGAAGAAATGTGGCAAAACATGACGCAGCGCCAGATGTACCTTCACGGCGGCCTCGGCCCGCGCTACGAAAATGAGGGCTTCGGGCGCGATTACGAGCTGCCCAACGCCCACGCGCACGCCGAAACCTGCGCTTCGGTCGCCAACGTGATGTGGAACTGGCGAATGCTGCTCATGACAGCCGATGCACGTTTTACTGACCTGCTCGAACTGACGCTGTACAACAGTGTACTATCGGGCATCGCGCTGGATGGCATGACCTATTTCTATCAGAACCCGTTGAGCAGTGACGGCGATCATCACCGCCAGACGTGGTTCCGCGTGGCGTGCTGCCCATCCAATATCTCGCGCACCGTCGCTTCACTGCCGGGGTATGTGTACAGCGTGTCCGAGGGCGCGATCTGGACGCATCTGTACGTCGCCAATGCGGCCACCCTGACGCTGCCGGATGGGAAACGCGTGCGCGTGCAGCAGCAGACCGAGTATCCGTGGTCGGGCGACGTGCGCTTGCAGGTGCTGGACGCCTTCGACGGCGCGATTAATCTGCGCTTGCCGGGGTGGTGCGAACAGGGATGGACACTCAGCGTCAACGGGCAGGCGACCAAGCCGGAACTGACGGAGGGCGGTTATTTATCGCTCAAACGTGCATGGCAAGCAGGCGACGTGATCGCGCTGTCGCTGCCGATGCCTGTACAGCGGATCGAGTGCAATCCGATCGTGGCGGAGAACGCCGGACGTGTCGCCCTGATGCGTGGGCCGCTGCTGTACTGCGTCGAGTCCGTTGATCATGACGGCGCGGATGTGCGTAACCTGTCGCTGGCGGATTCGGCGGAAATCAAGGCTGCCTACCACTCCGATTTGCTCGGCGGCGTGACGGTGCTGCAAGCGCCCGCCGTCATCCACACGGCGAATCAGGCGTGGGAACATGGCCTGTATCGTTCCCGATCCAGCACGGTGGCTCTTGCGGAAAAGCCCATCACCATGACCGCGATCCCCTATTACGCGTGGGCGAACCGCGAACCGGGCACCATGCAAGTTTGGCTGGATACGCACTAAGCAGCTAGGTGAGGGCGCTTCGATGTGAGGAAGCACCCTCGCGAACGTGGCAACCTACTTACTTGATCGAGTTTTGAAGCCCCTGAATAAGCTGCTGCTTTTCCGCGTCGGAGAGGCGCGCTTCAGGATGCATGATCAGGTAATCGGCGGGCGGCATTGACCCGTTCAGGATGTTCATGCGGGCGTTGTTGGGGAACATCGACTTGATGAAAGCGGGCACACTGCTGGTATCCGAGATGTTAAATTGTGCGCGTCCATCCGCGATATGCACCGCTTCTAACCACGAAGCGGGCGCAAGGTTGGAATACCAAGGCCATTTCGTCTCGTTGCTGTGGCAGTCGGCACAGGTGCGCTCCCAGAGCTGTTGTGTCTCCGGCGAATCCCACTGCACCTGCGTCACGACGGGCGGGTTACCCTTCTGGACGGGCACCAACTGCATCACCACGAACACGATCAAGCCCACCCCGACGAACGAAGTCAACACGGGCACAGCCTCCTGCCGATAATTGACGACGGGCACAGCCTCGGCCTCGACCGTCGGGGCGCTGCTGCGTAGCGCGACGATCCCACCGCCAAGTGTAATCAGCATCAGACCCGCCAACGCTGCCGCCGCGACGCCCCACAGCGTAAACGAACCCCGAAAGGCCGTCATGTCGCCACCGGGGCCGCCTTCACCGGGTGGGCGACCGCCGCCGTTTTCGCCGCCGCGTTCCGGCCTGCCTGTTCCGCCATTGCCATTATTCCCCGTATTCCCTGCACCGTTGTTCGCGCCGCCTTGCGCCGGTGCCGTCACGGGCGGTGTACCTTCGCCAGCGGGGGCGGCAGACGTACCAGCGCTGCCCCCACCCTGAGCAGGCGCAACGGCTGTCGCGTTAGGTGCGCCCTGTGTGGTAGGCTGCGCGGTGACGCCCGCGCCGGGGCGGTTGCCTCCCGGTGGCTCCTCACCCGGACGCCCAAAAGCGAGGCTCGGCTCATTGGTTGCGACCATGATCACGCTGACGAGCAGCAAGCCCGCCGCGACGACGCCTAGCAGCGCCGTGATCCCGCCCGTGAGGCTGGATGCTCTCAAAGCCGAGGGCGGCAACGGCAGGCGCGCGCCCGCGATGCCCACCGCCAGCGTGGCGACCGCGACGCACACGATCACCCCCGCTGAGGCCAGCGTGAAGGTGACAGTGCCGACTCTGAACAGCGTCCCTACTGTCCCGATGTTGAGCGCGAGGGCGAGCAAGCTAATCAACGTGACCACCAGCGTGAACAACGGGATCACGTTCAAGACATGCTGAAGGCGGTTGCCAGCACGGAAGGCGAACGACACCGCCATGATCCCCGCCGTCACGAATAACCCGACACCAGCCGCCAGCGCGGCATACTGCCCGAACTGCCGCGCCGTCATCAACCCCGACAGATTGCGGTACAGAAAATCCGCCGGAGCGCTCACCAATGCCGCCGTGAGAAAGGTCAACATAAACAGTCCACCCGCAACCACGGACACCACTAACCACAGTTGAGGTCGTTTCATATCCTTTATCCCCTTGGAGAAAATGGGCGCTTGCCCAGAATTCGTGACCGTGTGGCAACGCAGTCGAGATATGCCGGTTCCCCATCCACAGGCAGCCTCATCTGCGCGTCCGCAGCCCCGTCGCGATGGTGGCAGTGTACACAAAACTTATTTGCGAATTGTTTGCGTCTGATTGGAAAAATCTGAATGGCGATTCGAGGCCGATCAGGCAGACCGCATGGGGAGTTCGAGCGTGAGCGTGGTGCCGATTCCAACCCGACTGCGCACGCTGACTTTGCCGCCGTGCGCCTCGATGATCGATTTGACGATTGCCAACCCCAAGCCCGATTCGCCGTGATTCTGACTGCGGGCGTCGTTGGCGCGGTACAGTCGCTCGAAGATGTACGGCAGCTTATCGGCTGGAATGCCTTCGCCTGTGTCTTCCACCGAGATTTCGAAACCACAGGTATTCTGGCACGCGCTCAACAGGATCATGCCGCCCGCTGGCGTGTGGCGGATGGCGTTGCTCATCAGATTGCCGAGTACTTGCCCGATGCGTTCGCGGTCGGCACGCAGCGACGGCAGATCAGGCTCGACCTGAATGTCCAAACGCAAGTGCTCTTTATCGATCAGCGGTTGGAAAGAGGCGGCGACATGATGTAGCAGCGTCCCCACATCGACGGCTTGGTAGGTCAGATGCAGTTCACCCGCGTCTGCCAGCGACAACGTGCGCAGATCATCTACGAGGCGCTTCAGGCGGGTCACTTCGCGGCTCATGGCTTCGAAGCGCTGGTTGGTCGGCTTGAGCGTGCCGTCTTGCAAGCCTTCCAAATGCCCGCTGATGATGGTCAACGGCGTGCGCAGATCGTGGGCAACGTCCGCCGTCATCTGGCGGCGCAGGAAGTTCGCCCGCGCCAGATCAGTGCTCATCTGGTTGAAGGCGTGCGTCAAGTTGCCGAGTTCATCCTGACTGCGCACGGGCACGGCCTGCCCGAACTGCCCCTGCTGCATGGCGTGGATGGCGTGCGTCAGGTCTTGCAGCGGGCGCGTAAAATGCCGGACGAGGAAAATGCCGCCCACCAGCGCAATCACCACCGCGCCGACCGCCGCGACCAGCAAACTGCGATTGGTGCGTTCCAGAAAGCGCTGTTCAAATGGATCGAGCGTCGGCGCACCCTGCCCGAACAGCACCGTCCCGATCCGTTGATCATCCACCATCAGCGGTTCGCCGCGCGCCAACTGATCGGTGCTCAATACATCGCCCACCTTGTACGGCGGCGTACAGATCAGCATCCGGTTATGGCTGTCGGCAAGGATAAAGCGCGGCTGCGGCTCGTCGTGGTCGGGCGGTGTTTGGCGTTTTGGCGGCTCAAATGCCTCTAGCACGCCGTCCCAACTGCCGTGCTGCACGTAATACGTGCGGGCGGCGTCGGCAAACTGCTCTTGCGCCTGCTCGATCTTGAGCTGGTCAAAGCCGAGGCTGGTCGTGCGGTTGGCGGAAAGCCATACGAGACTGACGCCGAACAAGCCCGTAAACAACAGAGTCAGGAGCCATTTCGCCGTCAGCGAATGCTGAAACCACTTCATTTGCGCGGCACCAGTTCCCACTCGCGGGCAAAGCGATAGCCTGATCCGAAACTGGTCAGGATATATTCAGGGTGCGCCGGATCGCGTTCGATCTTCAGACGCAAATTGCGGATGTGGAAATCGATATAGCGTTCGACCCCTTCCATCGAATCGCCCTTCACGCGCTCCAACAGCTCTTGCCGCGAAAAGACACGTTCGGGGTTCGTCATCAAGGTCGCCAGCAGGTCGAACTCCGAGCGCGTCAGGCTGATCGTCCGATCACGCACCGCCACGATGCGCGCGCCACGGTCGAGCATGACGGCACCGATGCGCAGCACATCCGATTCCGTAGCTTCTTTGCTCACCCGCCGCAGCACCGCGCGAATACGGGCGATCAGCTCCGCCATGCCAAACGGCTTGGTCACGTAATCATCCGCGCCGAGTTCCAGCCCCATCACCTTGTCGGTTTCGTCCAGCCGCGCCGTCAGCAGGATGATCGGCACATCGCGTTCGCGGCGGTACAGCCGCACGAATTCGTAGCCGCTCAACTCCGGCATCATGATGTCCAGCAAGATCAGGTCGGGTTTCTCGCGGCGCGCCACGAATAACGCCTCACGACCGTTGCCAGCCGTGAGGGTGTGAAAGCCGCTTTCAACGAGGTATTCAGCCACGAGATCAACGATGCCGCGATCATCGTCCACAATGAGAATCGTCTTGCCCATTACTACTCAAAACCACCATTACCGTTCAACGAACATAGGTTAAGTTAAGCTAGTAATGGGCATTCCGTCAATTAACAGTTGGTAACAAAATGCCTAACCCACCACCGCATCGGCATTTGGAAGAGTTGTCAAGGAATGAGATACAAATCTGATTTCAAAACCACCTTGATTCATCTGTAATACAATAGTCAATATGGCGCATACGTTTTGCCTTATTGTTTGTCAAGAACTCCAGATGGACTATAGGATACTTTTATGCCTCGTGGTTCTAGAAATCTAGCGATTGTATACAAATATGCTTCATTCGGTTGTATGTCGACAAGTTTCAGTAATTCCATGCCAACTTGAGAAAAACCGAGGACTGGTATCCCACTAGGAGTCTGACATTCTGATAGATCCAAAACAACTGTGTTTTTTCCATAGTTTAACGAAATGAGCTGCGGTGTACTCGTTTGGGTAATCTCATCATGTTCAACGAACGTAATTTCACTACCTTTATCCGGCAATATTAACCCGATACTTTTCAAATTCAGGATATCCAAATAGGACATATTCAATTTTCTAGTTATTTTACTAAATTCCGTACTCACGTTCGCCGAATAGAAGTCAATAATGAAAGGAAAAATGTTATTTTCGTCACTGCCATCAACAAGTGCCAGTTGTGCAGCACGGCTGAATACCTCTGCCTCTTGTCTTGTCAAACTCTTCACAGAATCTAAAGTTCTCAACGAAAATGAGATTGGTTGGGCTACTTCCCCAGCCAGAATTTTAGCCCACAATAATTGCATCTCTTTGTCTGATACATCTTGCGAATAATTAAAAAAGCGCGTTACCCAATCTGGATCAACTTTTTCCTCCGAGATATCTGGCACTAGTTCAAGTTGATGAGCCGCTTCAGCGATGATCGTCTCACGGTTTCTTTGTTGTCTAAGTTGATTATCGATCCAAGATGTAATAGCCCTCTCTACGTATTCGTCTTGTTGGATGTTGATAGAAGGTTGTCCACCCTGATAAGCAATATCGACGCCATATTTCTGCTTGACCGTATGTACTGCTTTCGAAAGTTCCTCAATCCTATATGTTTCAGCATCAGTCATTGACTTAGCGAGTTTATTCTTAAAGTATGGATCTGTGAAATCACGAACAAAACTTCCGAGAGTTTCAATTAGCTTGCCTATGCCAACAATATCCACTTCAACCTCAATTCACGACGAGCTTATATTACACATATATATTAACCTTGTTGTATCCAATACAATTCATCAAATATTAGGAGTTTCCTAGCTCTGAAAACTCTGATGGAAATACACATCGGGAGCAAATGTTGCTCCCGACTTAAATGAACATTAAAGAGCGTTAAGTTAGCCCACTACCGCCCGCATCGAGGCTTCGAGCACCGCCAGTCCTTCCATCAACTGTTCTTCGGGGATGGTCAGCGGCATCAGGAAGCGCAGACAGTTGCCGAACAAGCCCGCCTTGAGCAGGATCAGGCCGCGCTGCGCCGCCGCATCGATGATGGCGTTAGTCTGTGATTTGGCAGGGTGCTTGGTGGCGGCGTCATCGATCAATTCCAGCGCCAACATGCTGCCGAGTCCGCGCACATCCCCGATGATCGGCATGTCTGCTTGCCAGCGTGTGAACTCCGCCCGCATGAGGTCACCCAAATGACGTGCCCGCGCCGCCACATCTTCCTTCTGCATGTAATCCAGCGATTGCAAGGCGGCTGCGCAGGCTACCGGATTGCCGCCGTACGTGCCGCCGAAACCACCAACGTGGACAGCTTCCATTAGCTCCGCGCGCCCTGTGATCGCGCTGATCGGCAGTCCCGCGCCGAGCGATTTCGCCGTGACCAGAATATCAGCCTCGACGTTGTAGTGCTCGATGGCGAACATCTTGCCCGTCCGCCCGAAGCCTGTCTGCACCTCATCGATGATCAACACCATGCCGTGCTGTTTGCAGCGCAGCGCGAGATGTTCCATGTAGCGCGCGGGCGTGGGGATGAAGCCACCTTCGCCCTGCACTGGCTCCACGATCACTGCCGCCACCGCCGACGGATCAACCTGCGCGGTTAGGGCGTGGTCAAAGGCGGCGATCTGCATGTCGATGAACTGATCGTCGGTCAGGTAGTCGGGTTTGCGGTACAGGTACGGGAACGGCAGTTTGTATACATCCGGCGCGAAGGGGCCGTAATTCTTCTTGTAGGTGTCATATTTGCTGGTGAGCGTCGCCGTCAGCAGTGACCGCCCATGATAGGCACCCTCGAAGCAGATCACAGCGGGGCGTCCGGTGGCCTCGCGCGCTGTGCGGACGGCGTTCTCGATGGCTTCCGCGCCCGTATTGCTGATGACCGTTTTCTTGGCGAAGTTTCCCGGCGTGATCGCGTTGAGCTTTTCGGCAAGCTCTACGAAATTCTCGGTCGTTGCCACCATCGCGCAGATGTGCAGCAGGTGCTCGGCTTGCCATTTGATCGCTTCGACCACGGGCGCGGGCGTGTGCCCCGCCGCCAGTACGCCGATCCCGCCCGCGAAGTCGAGGAAGGTGTTGCCGTCGATGTCGGTGACCAGCGCCCCATGCGCATGATCGACCACGACGGGCGTCGAGAGGCTCAACCCTTTGGGGATGGCGGCGCTGCGACGGTCTAGGATGGCCTTGCTCTTGGGGCCGGGGATGCTGGTTTTAATCTGAATGGCATGGGTGGTTACGTTGGTCATGGTCGCCCCTGTTTCTGATGGATGACATGCATCACTATTTTGGCACTAGTGTGTCCTATCTTGGCGGGCTTTGGCAAACAGCTTCGCAATTGGCGGTAGAATGAGGGTAGGTAAGGTAATTATTACGCTAAAGGAACGTTTTTTATGCTCTCCGACCTAGAAATTGCGCAACGTGCGACGCTGAAACCTATTGCCGAGATCGCCGCCCAGATGGGGTTGAGCGCGGATGACTACGATCTCTATGGCAGCCCGCACGTCGCCAAACTGCGCCTCGAATCGCTGGACAAGCTCAAGGATCGCCCGACCGCCAAATATATTGTGGTCACCGCGATCACGCCCACGCCGCTCGGTGAAGGCAAATCCACCACCACCGTTGGATTAGGGCAAGCTTTCCAGCATATTGGCAAAAAAGCCATCATCACGCTGCGGCAGCCCTCGCAAGGCCCAACCTTCGGCATCAAGGGCGGCGCGGCGGGCGGCGGCTACTCGCAGGTCGTGCCGATGGAAACCTTCAATCTGCATCTGACGGGCGACATCCACGCGGTAACGGCGGCGAATAACTTGTTGGCGGCCATGATCGACAACCGCTTGCTGCGCGGCAATCCGCTGAACATCGATGTGGACGCCATCACGTGGAAGCGCGTATTGGACGTAAACGACCGCGCCCTGCGCCAGATCGTAATCGGCCTTGGCGGCAAGACCGAAGGCGGCGTGACGCGTGAGGCGGGCTTTGACATCGCCGTCGCCAGCGAAGTCATGGCGATCCTCGCGCTGACCACTTCGCTCAAGGATATGCGCGAACGCTTCGGACGCATTGTGATCGGGCTGACCAACGACAAAAAACCCGTGACGGCGGAACAGATCGGCGCGGCGGGCGCGATGACGGTGCTGATGAAAGAGGCCATCCGCCCGAATCTACTGCAAACGCTGGAAAACACGCCCGCCATCGTCCACGCGGGGCCGTTCGCCAACATCGCACATGGCAACAGCAGCATTCTGGGGGACATGTTCGCCAGCAAGTGCGCGGATTACCTGCTGACCGAGGCGGGTTTCGGCGCGGACATCGGCGCAGAGAAATTCTTCGACATCAAGTGCCGGAACAGCGGCCTCTCGCCCGACGCGGCGGTGCTGGTCGTGACGATTCGCGCGATCAAGGCTCACAGCGGCAATTACAAGGTCGTGGCGGGCAAACCACTGCCGCCCGCACTGCTGGAAAAGAACGTGCGCGATGTCGAGATCGGCGCGGCGAACATGATCAAGCACATCGAGAATATCAAGCTATTCGGCGTCACGCCCGTGGTCGCGATCAACGCCTTCGACAGCGACCATCCCGAAGAGATCGAAGCCATCAAGCGGATCGCGGTGGAAGCAGGCGCGCTCGGCGCATCAGTGGCGCGTCACTGGGCGGATGGCGGGCGCGGCGCGATGGAATTGGCGGAGATGGTCGTCACGGCCTGCGACAAACCCAACCAGTTCAAATTCCTGTATGACGTGCAACTGCCGATCAAGCAGAAGATCGAGGCCATCGCGACCAAAGTCTATGGCGCGGCGGGCGTTTCGTATGAACCGCTGGCAGATCGCCAGATTCGCGATTACGAAGCCAATGGGTTCGGCAAGCTGCCGATCTGCATGGCGAAGACGCACCTCAGCCTCAGCCACGATCCGACGCTGAAGGGCGCGCCGTCTGGCTTCACGCTCCCGATCCGCGAAGTACGGGCGAGTGTAGGCGCGGGCTTCATCTATCCGCTGTGTGGCGAGATGCGCACCATGCCGGGGCTGCCGGAACATCCTGCCGCCGAAGCCGTCGATATTGACGAAAACGGTAACGTCGTCGGTCTGTTCTGATTGGACAATATGCATATTGTAGTGGCGTGGGGAGAGTATCCTCACGCCGTTTTTACTTTGGAGGATGCCAACCCGCTGCCACCCACGCTTGCCTGACTGTCACTGCAATCACATTGTTAAGTTGCAGTGTGACAACGGTTGCCCGACCACAAGTGGTTAACCCAATAATCTGTGTTCCGTCTTCGCTCCACACGAAGTGTTCTTTCCATTGCTGTCTACGAGGATTGAATAGTGCCACCTCTGCACCAGTCACTACATCGTATCCAACCATGTGATCGCTTTTAAACCCATTACACATACGGCAGGCTAACCAGAGATTGTCCTCGTCATCTGTCCCGCCGCGAGCAATAGGGATAAGATGATCGATCTCTAGCGGTCCAAATACATACTGCTGCTTGCTCTGACAATAGCCACAGCGATAGTCGGCTTGTGCTCGGATACGTTCCCGTAAATCTTCAGAAATGCTCACGGCTCAAGCGGCTCTCGCAAACCACGCCGCACCGCTTCATTGAGCGCGTAAGCTTTGCGTAGTAAGCCCTGTTGATAGACTTGCATCAAAGCGAGGAGTTCAGGGCGTTCAGCTTCCGTCAAGGAGCCAGCTTGCTGTTTATCCAGCAGGTCGCTAATGCGCTGGTCTTGTTGGGCTTCCATTTGCGAACCTGCTACCGCCAATAATTCGGCATCGGAAAGTGCTGTTACTGGTTTATCGGCGGCTAATTCTGTCCCAAGCGGTTGAAGCGAAATATCTAACGTGTTCACCAACACCTCGGCAAGATCCCGACCCGTCAGTCGCGCGAGTTGTATCGCACGACGATACGTTTCATCTGGCAGTGTCAAGGTTATTTGCATACTCATGGAGCATCCTTATCCGCCTATCTCAGAACCGTCGCTCGCCTTTCTACAGCGAAACTGTAGCATGAATCGCTGTCCCTAACCATTAATGCCATGAATCACTGACGGCTCACCAGTAATGGTAAAAAACTGATCCCATTGGTATAGCCAGCGGGATCAGGTGAGTGCTGTAGAGAAGCAGGTAGGGACGTGGATAGGCGCGGTACCTACCCTGCCTTTTTCTTCGCTGCCGGGCGCGAGATCGGCTTGGGTGTGCTGGCAGGTTTCTTCGCGGCAGGCTTTTTGTTCGCTGCTGGCTTCTTCACGGCTGCTTTGCCTGTCGCTTTGGCGGTGCTTGTCGCCTTGGTCGTGGTCTTTTTCGCGGCAGTTGCCTTCTTGCGGGCAGTTTTCGCGCTCGATGGTTGGCTGGCTTTCGCCGCGATCAGCTTGACCGCCGCGTCCAACGTTAACTGCTCTAGGTTCGTGCCGCGTGGCAGTGTCGCATTGACCTCGCCATGCTTCACATATGGACCGTAACGCCCCGACATCAAGACGATAGGCTGTCCATCGCTCGGATGCTTGCCGATTTCTCTCAGCGCAGCAGCGGGCGCGCGGTTTGAGCGTGCCTTCGGCTGATTCAACAACTCGACTGCCCGCGCCAGCGTTACCGTCAGCACATTATCCGTCGGCGCGAGGGAGCGGAACTCGTCGCCATGCTTGACGTAAGGGCCAAAACGCCCGACGTTGGCGACGATCTGCTTGCCGTCGGCGGGATGCTTGCCCAGATCGCGCGGGAGTTGCAGCAGATTGAGCGCGGTTTCCAGCGTCAGCGTTTCCGGCTTCATCCCGCGCAGCAGCGATGCCCGACGCGGCGTTTCACCGTCACCATTGCTCTCGCCAAGCTGCACATACGGCCCGTAGCGCCCCGTCAGCACGAACACGGGCTTACCCGTCTTCGGATCGCGACCAAGCGGTGCTGGCCCTTCATTCTTCTGCTGCAACAGCTTGAGCGCCGTTTCGTTGCCCAATTCCGCCGGAGCTAGATCGGGTGGCAGGGACACGCGCAAGGCTTCGTCCGTCGCTGCATTTTGCTGCTCCAGGTAGGGGCCGAATTTGCCGATCCGCACCCGCGCTTGCAGATCATCCAGCGTCAGCGCATGAACTTCACGCGGATCAATGGATTGCGCTTTGGCCTCGACCTGTGTCTCCAGCCCCTGATCGCCCTGATAGAAATCGCGCAGATATTTCAGCGAGTCCGCGTTGCCCTCCGCGATGTCATCCAGCGTCTGCTCCATCCGCGCCGTGAACTGCACATCCACGAGGTCGGGAAAGTGCTTTTCCAAGAGCCGATTCACTGCCATCGCCGTGAAGGTGGGCACGAGCTGGTTGTTCACCTTGCTGACGTAGCCGCGATCCTGAATCGTGCCGATGATGGTGGCATACGTGCTCGGACGCCCTACGCCTTCGCGCTCCAAGGTCTGGATCAAGCTGGCCTCGGTGAAACGGTTGGGCGGCTGTGTCTCATGTTCCATCGGCTCAAGCTGCCGGCATTTCAGCGGATCGCCTGTCTTCATTGGCGGCAGCAAGACTTCCTGATCCTCAATCGCGGCGTCGGGATCATCGGAGCCTTCTACGTAGGCGCGAAAATAGCCGGGGAAGTCGATGCGCTTGCCCGTCGCCTGAAACACTGCGTCATCCGCATTGATCATCGCCGTGATCGTCGTGATCTGCGCGTCCGCCATCTGGGTGGCGATGGTGCGCTTCCAGATCATGTCGTACAAGCCAGCCTCTTGTCCCGTCAGGCCGATCTCATCCGCCGTGCGCATCTGCGTGCCAGCCGGACGGATCGCCTCATGGGCTTCCTGCGCCGATTTGCTGGTGGTGGCATAGCGCCGCGCCGTCGGGCTGAGGTAATCCTTGCCATAGCGCGATTCTACCGCCCGCCGCGCCGCCGTGATCGCCTCCGTCGAGAGGTTGACCGAGTCGGTACGCATGTAGGTGATGTAGCCGTTTTCGTACAGTTTCTGCGCGATGTCCATCGTCTTGCGCGAGGTCAGGCGCATTTTGCGGTTAGCTTCCTGCTGCAAGGTGCTGGTGGTGAACGGCGGCGCGGGACGGCGCGTTTGCGTCCGTTCGCTGATCTCCGCCACCGACCACGCCGCCTTCAGCAGCCGATCTCGCAGCGCGTAGGCTTGCGCCTGATCGAGCAGCAGCACCTTCTTGCCCTTGGCGATCTTGCCCGTTGCCTCGTCAAAATCCTTGCTGGTGGCGACCTTCACACCGCCCACCGATTGCAGCGTGGCGTCGAAGCGCCGCTTGAGGTCATCGACCAGCGACAAGGTGGCCTTTAAATCCCAATAGCGGCCTGAACGGAAAGCGCGGCGTTCGTCTTCCCGCGTCACGATCAAGCGGACGGCAACCGACTGCACGCGCCCTGCCGAGAGCTTCGGCGCGATCTTCTTCCACAGGAGCGGCGACAGCGTATAGCCCACCAAGCGATCCAGAATGCGGCGGGCTTCTTGCGCCTTGACCAAATCTTCGTTAATCCCGCGCGGATTCTTGAGCGCGTCAAGGATGGCCTCGCGGGTGATCTCGTGGAAGACCATGCGGCGCACGGGCACCTTCGGATTCAGCACCTCTTTCAGGTGCCAGCCGATGCTTTCGCCTTCGCGGTCTTCGTCTGTCGCGAGGATCAATTCTTGCGCGTCTTTGAGTGCCGCTTTCAGCCCGTCTACGACCTTCTTTTTGCCCTTGGAGATCACGTACAGCGGCGCGAAGTTATCTTCGACGTTGACGCCCAAGCGCGCCCATTCTTTGCTGCGCTGGCTGGCGGGAATCTCGCTGGCGGATTCGGGCAGATCGCGGATATGCCCCATCGAGGCTTCCACTTGATATTCGTTAGGCAGGAACTTCTTGATCGTTTTGGCCTTGGTAGGCGACTCAACAATGACTAATCGAGTCATGCACTCGTCCGTATTTATTTGTGACAGTTGTTATTATTCAACAGTAGCGGAATATCTGTTGTAGCACAAGGGCGAATTCACCTAGCGCCCTATCGCCATGCTCAGTTGCGCAGGTTATGCGCTGCCGTGGCTGCTCATGGCATTACTTTGTGGCGCTTGGGTGCGATAGGCGTGCGCGTTTTCAGATCGAAGGCGTGTTCGCGCGTCAGGAAGTGCATCCGCACGCCGAAGACCGAGAACTCGTTGTAGCGCGTCACGTCGTACATGTCCGTGTAGTTGATATGACCGCCATCCACGATGCTAACACTGCCCCGCCCGATCACTTCGCACGTGTCATCCGGCGCGATGATGAACGCTGTGTCCTCATCGATGCCCACGCCGAGCATTTCTGGATTCTGCGTGACCGCCGACACCAAGCGCCCGATCCGATCCCGTTCGCGGAAGTGCTGATCGAGGACGCACTTATCGGTGAAGCCAAGCCCGCGCCCCATCGCGACCATGCGCATCGAGGGGGAGGGGCCGGAACGTCCAAACGAGATCATGTGCTCGCTCAGAGCAGATGCACCCGCGCTGGTGCCCGCCACCGCTGCGCCCGCCGCAAAGCGCACCTTCATCGTCTCCAACAGCGGCGTACCGCCGAGAAGCGCCACCAATTTCAACTGATCGCCGCCGGAAAAGAAGATACCCGTCGCGTCGTTGAACAGCGCTACACACTCAGGGTCGTTGGCTTGCGGGCGTTCCTGAATATCGGCAAATTCCGCGCTACCCGCGCCCAGTTCTTTGAAAATCCGGACATATTCTGGCCCTAGTTCGTGTGAAAACGCCGATGCGGAGGGGATGACTTTGATATGCGCCTTTGACCCACCAGCCTGTTTGACGAACTGCGCCAGAATCGTGCGGTGTTCAACACGGTCTTCCGCCCCGCCAATTGGCATCAAGTAGCCGCGTTGCTGCTTAGTCGTGGTTGTCATGGTGTGTAACCCCTGTAGATTTACGTGGACGCTCGAAGCACAGGCGCAGATTCGAACCGAGGGGGAATCCGTTGCATTTCTTGCGTTTTCTGCGAATAATATATCCCACTTTACCGACTAAGTACGTCACCATCCCAACACAAAAGCGGGAGATTATTCGATGGCATTGACACTGCAACAGGCTCAACTGCGCCGTGATGAAAAGGTGCGAACGGGTTTGGGGGAATTCGCGCCGATCTGGTTGACCGAAGAAACCTATCGCGCGGCTGAAGAATCCCTGTTCTTCTACCTGATCTACGCGCATCCTTCCGACGGCTTGATCAAGGAGCGCTTCAAGTACGACGCGTTCAACGATGTGCTCTATCATATGGGCGCGCGCAAACTCTCCGAGGCCGAAGCGTTGGCGATCCAAGAACAGCCGCCGTATCTCGATGGCGATGTGCTGACTCAGGTCAAGAACGTCCCGCAGTTCCGCGCGTTGTAGCCGTTACCTAGCCAAGACTCAGGCTTGATCACCCCTTCGTCACGTTGAGAAGGGGGCGACTTCGCCCCCTACCGTCGGATTGCCTCAACCGGATGCGGAGTCCCTTGTGCATACTAGCACGGCGTCTCCCTCGTTGCGCAGCGGCTAGGGCGTCAGACGCGGTGATCCTATCGCCACCCCTCACGCATTCGCTTTCACCAGCTCGATCACATCCTGTTTCGCCTGAATCTTCACGCGGTGTGCGTCGATCCGCTCCACAATCAACGACTCGTCACAGTGATAACCGTACAGGCTCAGTTCTGCAACAACCTCAGCCTGCGCTGTTTTGAGCATCAGCCATGCGCCCTCGTCGCTCACGGCGGTGATCTCCGAGGTGGCGTAATGCACCACAATCCCCGCCTTGACCTGCCATTCCAACGGCAAGATCGCGCCGCGCCGCGCCGGAATCGAGATCATGCTGCCGCCGAACAGCAGCTTGCCAGCGCAGGTGATCGTCGTTTCCAGCGGGTCATCCTGATAATTGTTGATGAATAGGAAATTGCCGTTGTCGCCCTCGGACAGCCGCACATCTGCCCACGCGCTCAGGTTGAACAGCGGCGCGCACTCCATGCGGTTCGCCATCTGATGCAAGATGTCCACGTCATCCAGCGTATTCGCCGCCAGCGCCGCGCCGAAGACCATCACGCGCCCGCCGCCTAGCCGCTTGATGATGCCCACCGCCTGCCCATCCGCTGAGGTGGCGAAAACCTCGTCAAACTCGCCCGCGTACGTCTCTACACAGGCCACCGGCACATCGGAATAGCCGAACGCTTGGAGTCGGGTGTGCGCACCCGGCAGATCGCTGCGCAGCACTTGGAGGCCGAGCGCATCCCGCAGAATCGTACACGGCGCGTGGTCAAACGTCTCGTCGGGCAGCCGTCCGACCAAAATCAGCTTGCCGCCCTGCCGGACATATTCCGCCAATTTTTGTTGAGTGGCGGCTTCGCACTGCTTGTCCATCATCACCCACAGGGAGGGCATTTCTGCCACGTCCAGACGAGCGCGGCTCAGTTCCAGCGCGTTGAACGGACGGTGGGTAATCGCCAACCCACGTGCCAGAAAATCGAACAAGATCACGTCGCGCTGATGTGTCAGCAGATCGGTGGCGGGGCGCGTGAAGGCGTTATTAATCTCGGTCATGTAGTCATCGAGCAAGAAGCCGAGCGTGGTCACGGTTTTCGGGTGTGAGCGCACCAGATCAGCACCATACGCGGCCAGCACGCGCGAAAGCTGCGGATAGCGTGCGTAGTGTGACCTCAGCGTGCCATCTTTGCGCACCGGATGCCCCCAATCGTGGCGCTTGACGGGGCTGAGTACGGGATCATTTTCGCCGTCGAAAAACAGGTAATGATTGATGGCGCGCATCCCGCATGAGATACACAAGCGGCTATGCAAGTCGTAGAGCGATGCTTGCGCCCCGCCGAAATCCTGATTCCCGCCCGCCTGAAATTCTATCGAAAATAAGGCTTGCTGCGGGTTTTGCAGCGCTTTGGTCATCTCGTTGACCAGCACCAGTTGGTGGAAGTTGCCCTCACCGATGAAGATCGGATACACGTCGGTGGCGCTGATCATGCCGTCCATCTCTATCACCTCGACTAACTGTGAGAGGCCGATGGGGAACGTCTTGCCGCCGTTGCCGAAGCCGTGAATATTGACGACGGGCGGCGTATCCATCCCGTATGCCTTCGCCCGCGCCCATAGATGATCGGCATACTCACGCAGGTACACGCGATAAAAACGGCGGTAATCCTCGATCACCATCGCGCCGTGATCTGACTGCGGAGTCATGATCTGATCGCGCAGAAAGTCCGTCAACGTGGCGGCGGGGTAACGGCGGGACAGGCTTTCGCCATACATCGTTTGCAGGTAGCCCGCGAAGCGTGCCAGTGTATCAGGATTGGTGTCTATCAGATTCCGCACCCACTGAATCATGCCCATCTCGTTATCCAGTTGGATCATGATGATTTTGCCGTCATGCGTGATCTGGCGCGGCGTTAGCACGGCGAACACCGCCTTGTACCAGCCCTCGACGCAGCGCAAAAAATCCGGTTGCAGATAGCTGGCGACATTCTGCACGCTGCCGTCCTGCCCGACGAAGGACGCTTGTGGATTCTGGCGGAATACCCACGGCGGGATTCCCTCGTTGATCGTTTCCGCCATGATGTAGGGGCCGGGGCGTGCGATGATCCAGAAGCCCATTTCGGCAGCCAGATCGAGAAAACGGGCGAGGTCGCGCATCGGGTGCGTGTGACCGTCCACGTCAGAAATGTCTGACTCCGGTTGGTGCCACAGCCACGGGATATACGCGGCGACAGCGTTGAAGCCAGCCCTACGCAGCAAGTCCAGACGGTGCGCCCACTGATCGACAGGCGCGCGGAAATAGTGGAATTCGCCCGCCTGAATCAATTGCGGTTGATCGTTTAGCCAGAACTGACCGTCCTTGGCATAAAACGTGCTCATGTAAAGGTTCCTTTCAGCGTCATGCAACCCCGCCCCATCTGCGGGCGATCAATATCCAAGTTCAGCCAGCACCGCGCTTAAATCGGGCGCAAATCGCACCACTTGTTTTGGCGTCAAGTTTTGAAATGTAGACATCAGATCATGAATCTCGACCTTATCGCGGCGGTTGTTCCAACAGGCTAACAGATACAGCGCTTTAGAGTAGTCTGTCATCCCGCCCTTCTCTTCGTCCAAATAGCGACGGAATAGCGGCTCGGCGTGCTCGAATTGCTTTGCCACGACCAACGCACAGGCGGCATTATGCAGCGCGACATAAATATCTTCTGGCGGGCGGTCAGCATTCAACTGTTCCCACGTGCCGAGAAAAGGTAGTTCCGCCCTCGCCACAGGCCGTTGGAAGCGCCCAAACCACGCATCCAGATAACGCTCTATGGCTTCGCCGTGTTTCCGAATCTGCGCGCTATCTCCCAATCCCGCATAAAATTCGATCTGGAGGGTGATCAAGGTCACGGTCGCGAAGTCGCGGTTAGTCCATGCGGAATCTTCCGACAGCACCTCTTCGATTGATCGCAGTGCGGCTTCGGCGCGGCTGAATTCCCGAAAATAGGTATGCGCGGCGGCGTTGGCGCGGTGCGATTCAAACCGCACCGTGCGGTTTTCCGCCACATGTGGCGCGTTTTCATTCGCGTCTTGGTAGCAGTCCCACCAAAAATCCCCAAAACCGCCGTTGATAAGCGTCATGGCTTGCGTGCCGTCTGACAACACCCAGTGCCGCCGGAGCGGGGGCAGCGCGGTTTTGCACCACGCAAAGAAATCCGCCTGATACGACTGCTGAATCTCTGCCTGCCTCAACATCGCGTAGCAATCGCAAATATTCCAGTATGCCCACCCGATGTCATCCGTCGAACGTTGTTCTTTGGCATTTACGAGCGGCACCAACAACGCAATGACCGCTTCCTTCAAATCAGCGCGGTGCAGACGTCTAAATTCGTCCCGTATCGCTTGAATATCAGGTAACACGCACATACCCTCTCATTCGCTGCGTCCTATGCTTTCCCGACGAAAACACTTGGCTGGCGGTAAGGAGAACCCCGCCAGCCGTTGATAGCCTTGTACGAAACGATGCAGGAAATACGAAACAACATGCCAGTCTGAATCCAGAAGGGACTTCATCCCGTAAGTCTAATAGTTCAACGTCGGGCGACGTTGTGCCCCTAATCAATTGTCCCGTTTTTACGTCAGGCGGTTAATGACAACTGGATTTCACCACACATAATCCACCGCCTTCAAAAAGGCACGCGCCAGAATCATATGCCCCGTCGTATTCGGATGCACACGGTCGTTCGCCAGCGCCATCGGATGCAGCGTAGTCAACACACTATCGAACGCGGCTTGTGTATCGACCAAGATCGCCCCGTAACGCTGCGCCAATTCGCGCACCACCGCCCCGTACTGATCCATCATCGCCCGCATCGGGTCGCTGCGATTCGGCTCGATGAAAAATGGCGTCATGAGCACCAGCCCGCGTAGTTGCGGCTGCACGGTGCGGATCAAGCCCTCCAAGGTATGCCCGTACTCCTCCAAGCTGATGTGCGTTTCGGTTTGCAGCCGTGCATCAAACTGACGCCAGACATCGTTAATCCCGATCATGATCGAGAGCCATTCGGGGTTGAGCGCGATTACATCGCTATTCCAGCGTGCCGCCAGATCGCGCACCGTGTTGCCTCCGACGCCCATATTGATGATCCGAAGGCGGGCTGCTGGCGAGGATGCCGTCAAAAACGCATTGATCAGGTTGACGTACCCATCGCCTAGCGCGTTGAAGGCGGCTTCACCAATCGGACGTCCCCGTCCGCAGTCCGTAATCGAGTCGCCAATCATGAGTAGTTTACTGTTCGGCTGGATCTTCATTAGTCGCGCCTCCTATCAGCGCAGGGAAGTTAGATTGTTCTGCGGTATCCGATCCCCGCTCGTTGTCTTGATCGCTGCCTGGGCATCGTGCCCCGGCTACAATGCCGACGAGTCGCGCACGAGCAAGCGGGTCGGGATGCGGTGGACGGTGAACGGCGTCTTGTCTTCGATGAAACCGATCAGTTGCCGCACCGCCGTCCCGCCCCAATCGGATCGGGACGCGCCTATCGTGGAAAGGGATGGCTGCATATAGCGGGCTAACGGAATATCATCGAAGCCGACGACGGCGATGTCGTTGGGCGCGCGCAGACCGACTTCTTTCATCGCGCGTAGAAACCCGATTGCCATCTGGTCGTTGGCGCAAAACACGGCATCCGGCAGTGCATCGCCGCGAAGGATCATCTGCGCGGCGTCGTAACCGGAAATCTCGCTGAAATTCCCCTGATAGATCGGGATTTGCAGGCCGTGTTGTTCCGCCTCCGCGAGGAAGGTCGCCATGCGCTCGGCGTTGTCCACCGAATCCGTAGCGCCCGCGACAAACGCCATCTTGTGCAGCCCTTGCTGGTAAAAATGCGCGAAGGCTTCCCGCACGCCTTGCGCGTTATCGAGCAGCAGCGGCAAAATGCACTCGTTGTGCAAAAAGCGATCCAGCACCACGATCGGGAAGTGGCTGGCGGCCAGTTTCAGGATCGACTCGTTGGGGATCTTGGAGTCAAATACGATTGCGCCGTCCACTTGGCGGTGCAGCAGCATACGCCGCGTCGAGCGCGTTTCGGGGCACACCAGCAACTCGTAATCGGTCTGCAAGATCGAGGTGTGAATCCCGTCTAAGATTTCCTCGTAAAATGAGCCGCCAAACCGCGAGATAAATACGCCAATCGTGTGCGTTTTGCCTTTTTTCAAATTCTGAGCGAAGGCATTGGCGTGGTAATTCAGTTCGGCGGCAGCCGCCCGCACACGGATGCGGGTCGCGTCGCTGATATTGCCGGTGTCGTTGAGGACATACGACGCCGTGGTGACGCTCACCCCTGCGCGTCTGGCTACATCGCGAATCGTTGCCATGCACTGTCCTTTTTATGGCGAAGCGAGTCGTCGCCCCGGCTGCGCAAATCCCTACTCACCGGCGATCCCCGTCCTTTCGACCGATTCGACAAACCAGCGTTGCAAGATGAAGTACATCAGCAGCAGCGGCAGGATGTTCAAGAACGTCCCACTCATTTTGACGGCTTCGTTCAATCGGTCAAAAATGTTGACTGTCCCCGGCGGATACAGATTTTCGTAGGCTTGTGTGAAGCGCGAAAGCTGCATCGGCAGCGTGGTCGTCCCGCCTTCGAGGAAGATCACTGTCAAAAATGTCTCGTTCCAATACCACACAACGGAGAAAATGAACGACACGATATAGGCGGGAATCGCGGTCGGCACGGCGACAGCGAGGAAGATGCGCAGGTCGGATGCGCCGTCCAACCGCGCCGATTCTTCCAGCACTTTGGGCAGCGATAGGAACCCTTGATAAAAGATCAGGATGAAGATCGCGCTCCGGTAGCCCTGCCCCATCAGCGCGGGCAAGATCAGCGCCAGCGGGTTGCCGAGCAGCCCCAGATCGCGGTACGCCAGCATCTGCGGGATCACCGTATTTTGCGGCGGGATGATGAACGTCGCGAGGATCAGCAGCAGCACAATCGGCTTGCCCCAGAAGCGGTAACGCGCCAGTCCGTAGCCCACCAGCGACGCCACGAACGTCTGAAGCAGCGACGGGATCACGCTGATCAAGATCGACGCCACCAGCGTGTGGCTGTAATCCAGCACGCGCAGTGCCTTCTCATAATTGCCCGTATAGAATTCCGTCGGCACCCACTGCACCATCGGGTTGAGCAGGTCGGTGGGGCTTTTGATGCTCGTCACGAACATGAACAGCAGCGGCTGAAGGTACACAAAGCCAATCGCGATCAGCAACGCGTACAGCACGATGCTGAACAGCAGCCCGTGACGGGCGCGGCTGCCGAATAGCAGGCTGCGCGCGCGGTCAACGATAGGGTGATGCACGATCAGGTTCACCTTGTCCCCCTTCTTGCCCAATTCATCAGCAGCATGTACACGACTGCCAGCAGCGCGATCATCACGCCGAAGTAAATGAACGCCATCGCGCTCGCGTAGCCGATCCCGCCGTCAACCGCATACGTCCGGTCATACACGTAGCGGATCACCTTGTTCTCGGAAAAATGCGACAGCGTGATGATCGTGTAGATCGCGTTGACCAGCGTCGCCGTCGAGAGCGATGGCAGCGTGATCTTCCAGAACGTCTCCCATCCCGACGCGCCGTCAATCGATGCCGCCTCGTAGATGCTGCGGTCAACGCGCTGCAAACTCGCCAGATAGATCAAGATTTGCACGCCTGAAAACCACAGAATCAAGATGAACGACGTGAGCAGATATTCCACCGGACTGCGCAGCGCGCGCGGCAGCTCCTGCAAGAACTCGACCACCGCTGGCGTATTCGCGATCCCCGGCGCGGACGCCGCCCCTTGCGCCGTCAGTTCCTTGATCACTGGCCCGCTGGTGATCACAATCGGCAGGAAGAAGATCACGCGGAACAGCCCTTTCAACCGGAACCGCAGATTCAAAAACATCGCGATCAGCATCGCGAAGATCAGCACAATCGGCACCGATACCAGCGTCTCGATGGTGTAGCCGATCAACAGCTCCACGAAGTTCGGATCGGTGAACAACGCGCGGGTGTAATTCTGCCATTCTACGAAGTTCAGGCTGATGCCAGTCGCTGTCACCGTCACCTGATTCATGCTGTAGCGGAAGGTCTGCACGAGCGGCAGCAGCGTAAATAGCCCGAAACCCACCACCCAGATCAGGATGAAGCCGTAGCCGTGCAGCGCTTCCTGCGTGCGCAGGCTGACCTCGCGCCGGAAAGAGCGTCGAGCCGTCATGGCGCACTCTCCACCAGCACGGCGTTTTTCGCCTCGACGTTAATTCCCGCGCTGGCGAACGGCTGATCGGTATAGTTGACGACGATCTGCTTACCATTCGCGTAAGTCGTCGCGAACACGCCCTCCGCCAGTTGTTGGCGCGCCACGATCTCTTGTCCGCGCACGGGTGCCAGCAGCGCGTTCATCCATCGGTATGTGCGCCTGATCTGGTCGCCCCATTGCGCGTAAGACGAGGTGTAAATCCAGAATGATGGCGTATCCAGCAAGAGCGAAGTAGCCTCTTGCGTCAGGAAATACGAAGGGTAAATGCCAAAATCCACGTGGCGCAGCAGATCCTCCTGCAAATTGGACGAGAAATTGATCGCGGTGCCGTAATACGGGATGTAGCCCGCCAGCACAATCGGCAGGAACGGCACGGCTTCCGACGTATAAATGTAGCCGTTATCGCCCAGCGGCATATCGTAATAAGCCTGTGTGAGGCCGTACAGGTAATCGTTCGGGCGGTAAAAACTCAGGCGCAGCGGCGATCCTGTCAACAGTTTCTGATACGCCTCGATGGCTCCTTCGCGGTTGAGCTGATGACCCTGCCGGAAGTCGCTGTACAACGTCGCGCCGATGCTGTCCAGCGCGAGGCCGATGTTGCCTTGGGCGGCGATGTCGTTGACGAGCGAGGCATACCGCTGTTGGAGCACATCCAGCGTGAAGTAGAACGCCGGAAACCGCGCGTACCCTTCAAGGCTGACGCCCGTGATCGCCAGCGCGAGATCGTTGCGCGCCGAATACCCCGCTTCTTCCCACAGCGCCGCCTGCGGATCGAAATACAGCGAGAAGGTGCCGCCCCCGTTCGTGACTTTCTTCGCGAGGTCGCTCAACTCGCCCACACTGCCGAGGCTGCCTTCCAGCGTCAACCACGTCGGCGGCATACTGGACGCGCCCAGCGGTTGCCAGCCATAATAGATCACCTGTGGATTGGGGAGCTGCAAGCCGTCCAAAATCTCGCGCATCTGGCGGATCGTCGTCATCGACACGAAGCGGTGCCACGTCAGGACTTCTTCCCAATCGCCGCCCAAAAACTCGAGGCGGGTGCCGATATTCGGGTTGGCGTCGTTAACCTTGTGCAAGCGCCCCGCGTCCACCAGAAATTGCTGATAACTCCGCGCCATCCCCACGTAATCCGCCGCGCTGCCCGTCAGGAAGCGGTAGTGCATCACCGCGTCGAAGGCGTTGGTCTGCTTCTGGACGGTGGTCACGCCCGCGCCGGATCGGTTGGTGGCTTGGAAGTAGCTCTGGTTATAGATGAACGCGTTGTACAGGAAGTTGAAATTGGTGATGATGCCCGCCGGATGCACCTGCACCTCGGCGTAAGCCGCGCCCTTTTCGATCACCGCCACGAAACCGTTTTGCCCTTCGCCGTGTACCATGCCGAAGGCCGGAAACGAGATCGGATACGGGACGGTCACATCGCTGTTGAACGGGACGACGCCGATCATGCCCAGATCAGCGCCATAGTACCGCCCGTAGTACATGTTTTTGGCTTTCGTGCTATTCGCGAATCGAATCAAACTACCCGTGCCATCTGGCAGCAGCATATAGCCCGCCACGCTGCCGCCGCGTGTCGCACCAAAAAACGGATACACATACAGTTGACCGAGCCGGAATTTCGGGTTGTCCTCGTGGACGGACTCGGCTGGCACTTCCACGCGCACGCCGTCCGCTTCCAGTTGCAGCCTCACCTCGACGCTGATGCCGTAATCTGTGAACGCCACCTGTGCGGAGATGCCCTGCTCGATCGGCGTGACGGTTAGCGTATGCTCGGCATTGCTGATCGACACGCGCTTGTTGATCGCCTTCTCATCGAGATACTCGATGCTGATCCCGCTGCGGGCGAAGGCTTGCCACGATTTGTTCAAACGGTCACCGTCGCTCAATGCGTCAAGGCCAGAATGCCAGAGGTAGTTGCTGCGCTTGTCCACCAGCTTGAAGGCCAGCGTAGCCGAGTCTACGTACAACTGGAACTGCTCGTTTTCAGCCGTCTTCTGGTACGACGCGGGGATTTCTTGCGGGCGCGGGGCGGCTCCGGCGGCGTTCGGCAGCGCGAAGCTGATCGTCACCAGCACACTGATTAGCCACACGACCACACGTAGACGGACACGGCGTTCTCGTCGCGCCGCGCGGAAAGTGATGTTAGCCACGCAGACCGACCTCCTGAATGATCGCCAGCACGAACTCATACAACTGATTGAACAGCACGTACAGGATGTAGCCGCTGAGGAGGAACATCGCCATCGTGAACAGCGTGGCGAGGATATTCCGCACCGTCTCCGATACCGTGTAATTGTGAATTTCCTTGACCATGATCACCAGCATTACGCCCGCCCACAGCCACACCATCTGATTCGCGAAGCTGTAGATGAACACCTCGTTGAGCGTCAGCAAGTTGGAGATCAACACGACCGGCAACCCGAACAACACGTACGGGAACAGGCTGTACGCGCTCCCGATGATCACATGCCGCAAGCGCCCCTCGCCATCCGTGATGGTGGACACAAGGTAGTTCGCGGCGTTCCAGATCGCGATCAGCCCGATTGTCGTGGTAAGTTCATTTTCTACCGGAATCTGCCACGACCGCGAATACGGGCTGAACACGAAACTGGTCAGATACAGCGACAGCACGCGTACCGCCAGCACCCAACCGTACAATAGGAACGCGAACACCAGACTCCCGCGCTGATTTTGCTTGATGTAAAAGAAACTGTCGGCAGGCTGCTTGATGAAGCGGAACATGAACGCGAAATCGTCCAGCAGACGGATTTTGCGTGCCGCTTGCACGCCGCGCCGTAGCGGGTCGAGCCAGCCGTGCCGATGTTCCAAGCGTGTGAAAACGCTCAACGCCATCCACGCGCCGAACAGGATCAACAGCGCGTTGCCGAGCGACCGCTGCAACACAGCATTGCGCAGTTCCCAGAACGCCTCTGAATAGCCGTTGCGGTCTTCGGCGTCACGATAGGCTTGTAGCGCGCTGGCGTAGTCGCCCTCTTTGTAATACGCGTCCGCGATGCCCTGATACGCCATGATGTACAGCCCGTTGAACATCAACACCTGCTCAAAATACGGTTTGGCCTCCTCATAAAAGCCCTGCAAATACAACCGCACGCCGTTATGCACCGTCTTGGCGAAGTCGGTGCCGCGAAACGTGACAATCGCGTTCTTGTCCTTGTCGAGCACGTACAGGTCATCGCCCACGCGCTGGATCGCGGTGGGGTTGCTCAACATGCCAAGCCGCTGTTCGCCCGTGTCCTTGGTGCCAAAACCGAATAGGAACATGCCGTTTTGCGCGTACTCGTAGATCGTGCCGTTCGCCGTCACCGCCAGCATCAGCCCGTCGTCGCTGACATTGACATCGCGGAAAATCGGGGAGCCGTAAATCCCTTCAAACAGGTTCTTGCCGGAGATGTTGAATTTGCGCAAGCTCTTGTCGCGGGCGGTTCCAGCGGTGACGGTATAGATCAGCGATTGGTTGTCAATATCGACGTTGGAAGGGGAAGCCGCCTCGTTTTTGACGAACTGGTCAAGCTGTTCTCTGGTCAGGAACATCCGCTGCAAGATCATCTTGAGCGACATATCCGCCGAATTCGCGCCGAAATAGCCGATGAAGTTGCCAGCGGCGTTCAGCATCACCAACCCATCCACCGATCCTTCGCTCACGATGTACAGGTTCTTGCGCACGTCTACTGCCAATTTGCGCGGCAAAAACTCGTGATTGTTGCCAAACAATGGCTCGGTCGGATGCCCGAATTCGTGGAGCAGCGTGCCGTTCTTATCGAAGATCACGATCTCGTTTTTGCCCGCGTCCGCGATGTAGATCGTGCCAGCCGCGTCCACGAACAGGCCGGTTGGCGCTTGCAAAATGCCCTTGCCGACCTCCGCCACTATCTCGAACTGCGCATCCAGCTTCACGACGCGCTGATTGCCCGTGTCCGCGACGAACAGCGCACCGTCAGGAGCCAGAAACATGTCTTCCGGCCCCGATAGCGGCAGGTCAACTTCATCCAGCGGGGTATAAGCGTCCTGCGTCCAGTACAGGGAGCCACCGGGGCCAATCGCCCATGTGGTGTACGGTGACCGCGCCTGTGTCTGCGCGCCCGCCGCCAGTAGCCCGACTACGAGGAGTAGAATCAGCAGCAGTCTTTTCATTTCAACCCCGAATGCGACATCGTACTCATGACTTGACTTTGCAGGAAAATGAAAATCACGAGGTTGGGCAAAAACATCAGCAGCGCTCCCGCGGCGGCGATGCCCTGCCCCGCGACCGCGTTCGCGCCCGTCACGCTGCTCGTCCCGACGGCGGCGTTCGCGCCAGCGGTGGTCGTCAGCGTGTTCAAGTAAAAGGCTAACGTGCGTAAACTCTCGTTGTTGATGTACAGCGTCGAAACTTCGGTGTTATTCCATGCCGCTTGGAATGTCAGAATCGCGATGGTGGCGATAGCGGGTTGGATCATCGGCAGGATGATCCGCCAGTAGATCGTCACATCCGATGCGCCGTCGATCTGCGCCGCCTCGATCACCTCGTCGGGCACGCCGTCGATGAACTGCTTGAGCAGGAACAACCCGACGGGCATCGCGAGGACGGGCAAGATATGTACCCAGAACGTGTTGAGCAGGTTCAATTTCTCGATCACGAGGAAGCGCGGGATGGTCACGGCGATGGGCACGAACATCAGCGCCACGTTGTTGATCGCGAACAATACTTGTTTCAGTTTGAAGCGCTTTTTGGACAGCGCATACGCCGCCGTACTCGACACAAGCACGGACGACACTACCGTAACCAGCGTAACCAACACACTGTTGAACAGGTAGCGGCTGACCGGAATCCCCGATGTCGAGGTCTTGGATAGCAAATCCGTGAAGTTCTTGAGCGTCGGGTTGCTCACGAAAAAGCGCGGCGGGTAGGCGAACAACTCGTCGGGTGGTTTGAACGCGCTGGAAAAGATGAACACGATGGGCAGCAGCATGATCGCCGCCAGCGGCAGCAAGACGACATAAAACTTGAGCTGGCTGACATGAAAGCCCTGTGGGTTGATGCCCCGATTGCGCATTCCGGTATAGCGGCGGAACCATCTGTTGTTCATAGTCAATCCAGTTATGCCTCACTGGCGAACACGCGGTTGGAAAGGCGTGTGAAGAACAGCACCATCAACAGTAGCACCACCGAAATCGCGGCGGCGTAGCCCATCTCATAGCGCAAAAAGCCGTAATCTTCGATGTGATTCACGATCAACTGTCCGGCGTACTGCGGCGTCGGGTTGCTGCCCGACAATGTGACGCCAATCGCGCCCGCTTGGAAGGTGCTCACAATCGCCATCACCGCCCCGAATAACATTTGCGGCCTCATGGACGGGATCGTGATGTAGAAAATCTCTTGCCAGCGGCTGTTCATCCCGTCGATGGCGGCGGCTTCGTACAATTCAGGGTTGATCTCCAATATCCCCGCCAGCATCGCCAGAAAGCCGATCCCCATGCTGCTCCACAGTGTGACCACGATCATGATCGGCATCAAATACTGGGGCGATTGCAGCCATTGGATCGGCTCCTGGATCGCCCCCAAGCCCATCAAGAAGCTGTTCAGGTAGCCAGTCTGGTCGCCGCTGAACAGCGCCTTCCACACTACCGCCATCGCCACGCCAGCGGTCATTGACGGTGAGTACAGGATCAGCGCGAACAGCGTGCGCGGGAGTTTGGGCAGTTGTGCCAGTATCCACGCCAGCAAAAACGCCACCACATACCCGCCCGGCCCCACCAGCACCGCGAATTGGATCGTGTTCGGCAGCACGTACTTCATGAACGTGTCGTCTTGCGTGATCAGCGAGATGTAGTTGCGCAGTCCGATGAACTGCGGCTGCTGGATCGTGTCGAAAAATGTGAACGACAGCGCCAGCGCCGCTAGTACCGGCACGACGATGAACACGATGAACAGCACTCCATAGGCGGACAGAAACGCATAGGCGCTGCCTTCTTTATTCAGCCAATGTTGGAAACGGAAAGACAGCTTACTTTGCATTTTTCATCCACTCTGTCACGGTTTCAATCGTCGGGATTTTGTAATCGCGCACCCGCTGACCGTCTTTCAAATAGCCGAATTCCTCCATCTTCCGCGTGATCTCACGGTTGATGATGATCACCGAACGGTCAATCGCCACGCGCGGGTTCACGCCGTCAAACACGATCCGGTTCCACACGTTGCTCAACTCGCGCTCCTGCATGTAGCTGCCCGGTAAGCGCACTGGCTCTTGCAGCCACTTCCACTGCTCCAGAATCACGGCTTTGTGTTCGCGCGGGATGTCAAGGCGGCTGAAGGCCTCAAGGTTGGCGGAACTCCACAGATATTCGCGCCCATAATTCAACATCAACCGTTCCTGAAATTCGGCTTGCGTCTCGGTGGACATCCACCATTTCAGGAACTGCCAGCCCTCCTCCGGCTTATCAGTATTCTTGAACATGATGCTGGTCTGCGCCGATCCAGTCGCGTACCGCAACTGCCTACCGTCGGGCAGCACCGTCGCCGGATACAGGTCAATATTCCATAAGCCGCCCAGTTCTGGCGCGGCAGTCATCAACTTGACGTAGGTCTCAAAGCTGGAAATCCCGATCGGCACCGTGCCGTAGCGGAAGCTCTCGTAAAAGCTGGCGGTCGTCAGTGGCATCCCGTAGATCGTGAAGCTATCCGCCATGAACTTGACGGCGGCGATGGCGTTTTCGCTTTGCAAGCCAGTAGCGAATCCGTCGTTGCTGTATAGCTGCGCCCCGAAGTTGAACAGGTAGGGCGCGGTGGCTAAATAATTCTTGTAACCGGTGCCGGTAGATAGCGCCGTGTTGAAGTTCATCCCGTAGCGCTGCAATTCCGGCAGGATTTCGATCACCTCGTTCCATGTGTGGGGGACGGGGATGCCTAGCGAATCGAGGATGTCTTTGCGGTAATACGTCACCCAGAAGTCTTGCGTCTCCGGCAGCGCATACACCGAATCGTTGATGATGTAACCGAGCAAGGCACCCGGCGAGTAGATGTGGATGAACGAATCAAAATCCTTGAACGTGCGCAGGTCGTACAGCGCGTTGCGGATCGCCAGCTCATACGGACGGTCAGTACTCACGCCGAGTGCCACGTCCGGCTGAATTCCCGCTGCGTTCGCCAGCACCAGTTTGCTTTCATCGGGCATGATCGAAAATTTGACCCGGATCCCCGTCTGCGGCGTGAACGACTCATCCGCCATCAATTGCAGCAGATCGACATACTGTCGCGCGCGGTTGACCCACACTTCCAGTTCGCCCTCATCTGCGCTCAACGACTGATACGGGTCAGGCTCGAACGAGTGAACAAACCGCTTCACATCTTCGACGGCGGACGCGGTGAACGGCACGCCCGGCGTCACGGGCACGCTGTCGGGCGAATGTACATAAATCTTGTCGATGGCGAGTGGCTGCTCTTGCAGCAGCGGCAGCAGCGATCCGAGCAGTTGCGCCGCCGAGCCAGTCCCTTCCGAGAACCGTCCCATATAAATCGGGATCTTGTCGGGGTCAGCGGCGAGGAACAGCACGTTGTCAATCGCCATCTGGTACGTCAGCACTTCCGCCGACGATCCGCCCTGATTAGTCGATAGCAGCGTGTCTTTGTCATCGATTAAGTGTTGGGCGATGGTCTTCAGGCGTTCCTGAATATCGGGGATGTAATTGGAGATCACCCATTCCTTATACGGGTCGCGCTGGTTCCCCGTCAGCTTCCGGATCTCCAGCGCCAGCGTGTTGATGTCCAGCAGCGCCTGTTGGATCGTCTTGATCGCGGGCAGGTAGGGCGAGTCGGTCACCTCGATTCCCAGTTCATTCGCGCCCTGCTGCAAAAACACCTTGTACGGTGTTTCGCCGCCGAGCGGAACGTCTGCCCAATCCGCCGTGTACCCGAACGGCACCGCGTTAAACTCCTCGAACGGCACTTTCCCATTGATCGTGATCCGGCGGAACACGGTGAAGTTGCTGCGGGTGTTTTGCAGCACACGGAATGTGAGGGCGTACATGCCGTCCGTTGGCACGTTCACCGTATAATAGACGGTGCTGCCGCTGTTCTTCCAGCTATCGCCGCCGAGCGTATTCATCAGCATCAAGTAGGTGTCGTAAGGCGTCACCGTGACGCTGCGGTTATTGTTGGGGCGCGCCGACGTGTCATTCTTGTATGACGGCGACTCGGCTTCGAGCGTACTCAAAAAGCCCGATGCATCCGGCTCCGTGTGTGCCGCCAGATACTGCGCGTAATCGGGGTAAGGCGCGAATGTGGCGACGTAACTGCTGCCGAGGTATAACGCCCCTTCCGTCAAAGTGAAGTCGATGCGGTGTGTTCCGGCGGTGAGCTTCACACGTAGCGGGTACGGTTCGCTGAAGTTCACATCCCGCACTTCGGCTTTTGTCCACCGTACATCGCGCACTTGGTGGATCAGCGCATCATTGCCGTAACGGTCTTTGGGAAACGTATTGGTGCTGTTGCGGAAATAAATCGGGAAGATCACCCGCTGGAAGTCGCTGCGCGGGAAGTTGCCATCCACCCGCATCTGGCCTTCGGGTCGCCCTACCGAGGTTGGCGCGGCAGCCATGTCGAACGCGAAGGTATACTCCGCCTCGCGCGGGATCGTCACGTCGAAGTGCAGCGCGCTGTCTCGCTGAAGCAGCACGCTCGCCTTGGCATATTCCCGCGCCGTCTCATCTTGGACGGGTGGTAGGCCGAGCGTAGCCGCGCTGATTTCGATCACGATTGGAGGGGTGATCGCTGCCGTCGCTGGCGTACTCCGCTTGGCGGGCTGTGTACGCTGCGTAGGCGGCGGTGCGCACGCGGATGTGGAGAGCAAAAGCGTCATTACCAGAATGATCAGCGACGTCGCCAGCCTGAACAAGCGGCTCAATTTCGCGGGCATAGCCAGCTCTCCAACTGCAAAAAAGGGCGATCTATTTCGCGGGCACCAAACCCGCCCTAACGCTCTTCACCGGACTCACCCGACGCGCCTCGCTAGCAAGGTTGGCAAAAGTGCCTTTCCGCCCCTCTCCATTGTCAAGGAGAGGGGTTGGGGTGAGGTTGCATAAGATAGTAACTGACGAAACACTTGCATTCGTGGGGAACGCCGCGTTTACCGCACGTTCCCCATCGCCCATGAACTACTTCGGCAGTTCAGCGCGAGCGTCATCCAGAATCTTGTTGGCGAAGGTGTCGAGTTTCGCGGCGTAGTCTTCATACTTGAACATGCCGCTTGCGGAGTTCCCGAACATGAACCCGATATTGACATCCTTGTTGTCGCCAATGTCGATACCCGGCTTGCCTTCCCAACGCGCGTTGATGTATCCCGGCACGATCTTCGCCAGCGACTCGACGAGGCTGCTGTCCAGCCCTTCCAGCGCCTTACGCAGGCCGGGGCGGTCACCCACGAAGGACATGTACAGGTCAATCGTCTCGGCGGTGACGGATACCGGCATTCTGGTCGGCACGCCACTAGCGGCCTTGGCGATCTCGGCCTCGGCTGCGTAGCCTTCCTTGGAGAAGGTCATCCACTTGGCGAAATCGTAGGCGGCTTCAGCGTTCGACGCGGTCTTGGAGACGACGATGATGTCAGTCACCATCGCTTGGTTGCCGCCCGGAATACCGATGAAGTCCCAGTTGAAGGTGGCTTTCTTGGCATAATCAGGCAGTGCCCAGCCGCCATCCCAGCGTACCGCGCCTTCTTGGTTCAGGAAGATTTCCCACGGCCCTTGCGACTTGAAGGCCTTCTTCTGCTCATCCGACAGTCCCTGCCATGTGTCGCCCTTGACTTCGACGGTCTTGGCGACAGCGGCCTTGAACGCGGCGGAATTGTAATTCATGTGCGTGCCATCGTAGCTGAACCACTTCAGTTTGCTATCCTGCGTGCTCGGGAACCAGCCTAGGATGAATTCCATCTCATCGAGGCCGAGTACAGCCTTCTGCACGTTGGTCAGGGCGGTGGTCGCCTTGAAGAAGTCATCTACCGACACGCCGTATTCGGGTGCGTCAAGGTTGGCGGCTTCGAACAGGTCTTTGTTGACGTAATAGCCGAGCACGAACTGCGCGGCGGGCAGCCCCATGACCTTGCCGGAATACGTCACCGCGTCGGATAACACAGCGGGCACGTCTTTCCAGTCGGCTTCATTCTGCACCATCGCGGTCAGGTCAGCCGTCCAGCCGTTTTTCACGTACAGCGGCACATTGTTCGCCATGAACACGTCCGGCAGTTGACCTTTGGCGGCATAGTTGGTCAGTTTTTCGTCCCAACCGCCATCGCCCGACATATCCACGAATTCAACCGCGACATCGGGATGCGCTTTTACGTAAGCGGCGACAAGCTGACGCTGGACGTTGTTTTCCTCTTCGGTACCGAGGTTCCAGTTGGCGTACCGCAGCGTGACGGTGGCCGCTTTCGCAGGCGCGCCATGCACGGCTAGGCTGACGATCAAAACGAGGGCGAAGGCGGTGGTGATGAGTTTGGCTAAGGGTTTCATTTCTACAGCTCCATATAAATAATAAATTATGGTTGTCTGCACGAGGCAGTCCAATCCGTGATCCGGTGCTTAAGTCTTAGGGTGAGCGCGTCCGCTTTCATCGGCACACCAGCCGTAATCACGACTGTGGCAGGGAGCGTTGACGGCGCAATAGTGGTGTGGGTATCAGCCTCCTTCCGCACTGTGAACGTAACGGTCGAGCGATAACAGCCTTCGGGTTCGCTTGTTCATCTCCCCTCGTCAGAAGTCATCCCTTTTCTTTTTGCAGACTTTGGGCTAGACTGACTTGAAGGAAGTGAAACCTTTCACTACTCCGAAACTACCATAACAGTTTTTTTTTGTCAAGTAAGGTGCTAGGTCGGAAAAATTAGGAAAATGGCGGTCGGAGACATCATCTCGCGCTGGCCTCAATGTGCTATCACCACGCGACGCGCATCGCATGGACGTACCACTCAGCATTTTTTTGAGGCAGGCGTCGTTGGACAATTCGTACAAATGCATTACCACTGCGGCACGGTTACACGCTTTAATTAGCGCCATGCCATCAGCACCGGACTACTTACTAGGATGACTCATGCAGCAAGCAACTGATTCCTCGATCAACGAACTAATCTACCAAATGACGCTGGAAGAAAAGATCGGTCAACTCAACCAACCCAACGCCAGCCCCGATCTCAACCCCGACTTGCTGCGGCAGGGCAGCATCGGCTCGCTCCTGAACGCGTCTGGTGCGCTGACGGGGCAGGGCTTTTCCGACTCGGGCAACGCCGACATCAGCAATCATTTTCAAAAATTGGCGCTCGAATCACGCCTCAAGATTCCCCTGATCATCGGACGCGATGTGATCCACGGCTTCCGCACCGTTTTCCCTATCCCGCTGGCGCAAGCCGCCGCCTTCAACCCCGATCTAGCGGGTGAGGCCGCATCCGTCGCCGCGCGGGAAGCCACCGCCTCCGGCATCAAATGGACATTTGCTCCCATGCTCGACATTGCCCGCGATCCGCGTTGGGGGCGGGTCGCTGAAGGCAACGGCGAAGACCCCTTCCTCGGCGCGCAGCTTGCCAGCGCCATCGTCAAAGGCTATCAGGGCGATAATTTGGCGGCTCCCGACAAACTCGTCGCTTGCGCCAAGCATTACGTGGGCTATGGCGCTGCCGAGGGCGGTCGGGACTACGAAAACGGCGAAATCTCTGAGCCTACCCTGCGCGATGTCTATCTGCCGCCTTTTCACGCGGCGGTTAAGGCCGGCATCGGCACGCTGATGTCAGCCTTCATCGACATGAACGGCATCCCCGCCACCGCCAACCGCCGCTTGCTCACGAACGTACTGCGCGGTGAATGGGGCTTCGATGGCTTTGTCGTCTCCGACTGGGAATCGGTCAGGGAACTCACCCATCACGGCATCGCGGAGGACGATGCGCACGCCGCTCGCCTCGCGCTGCAGGCCGGACTCGACATGGACATGGTCGATGGTGTCTACCTCGATACATTGGGCGAGAGCTTCCAGCAGGGCAAAATCTCGATGGAGGAACTTGACGAGGCCGTGCGCCGTATTTTGCGCATCAAGCACCGCGCCGGTTTGTTCGATCAGCCGTTCACCGATCCGTCACGCGCCAGTCGCGACATTCTGACGCCCGAAGCCCGCGCGCTTGCCCGTCAAGCCGCCGTGCAAAGCATGGTGCTGCTCAAAAACGAGCATCAGCTTTTGCCGCTGCAAGGCTTCCACCGGATTCTGATGGCAGGCAATTTTATCCACGCCCGCGCCGAACTGTTCGGCACATGGACCGCCGATGGTCGTGTCGAGGATGTCACCCCGCTCGATGAGTCGCTCCGTCAAGCCGCGCCCCAAGGCACCGAAGTGTGGTTCGCGGACACGCCCGATCTTGCCCTCAACTTGGCGCATCACGTCGATGCCGTCGTGCTGCTGCTCGGTGAGCATCCCTCCCGTTCGGGGGAGAACTGCAACGTCAGCGATCTCAGCCTGCCACCCGGTCAGGCCGAATTCGTAGATAGGATGGCGGCGCTCGGCAAGCCGTTGGTGCTGGTCGTCTTTGCGGGGCGTCCACTGGCGATCACGCGCCAACTCGCGCAGGCCGATGCGGTGCTCTATGCATGGCATCCCGGCCTCGAAGGGGGCGCGGCCTTGGGCGATCTGATCTTCGGGCAAGCATCGCCATCCGGTCGTCTGCCCATTACCCTCCCGCGCGCGACGGGTCAGGTGCCGATCTACTATAATCACAAGAATTCGGGGCGTCCGCTCACCACCGATGGGCAGTTCCGCACCCGCTACCTCGATCTGCCGACTGCGCCGCTGCTGCCCTTCGGCTATGGGCTGACTTATACGCAGTTTGAGTACACCAATCTGAAGGTCAGCCATGCCACCTTGCGTGGCTCGCTCGAAGTCAGCGCCGACATCACCAACACGGGCGCGCGTGCTGGTGTGGAGATCGTTCAACTCTACGTGCGCGATTTGATCGGGTCTCTCACCCGCCCCGTGCGTGAATTGAAGGGCTTCCAGCGTGCTGCGCTCCAGTCCGGCGAAAGCTGTCGGGTATCCTTCACCCTGCGTGAAGAAGACCTCGCCTTCACCCGCGCTGATGGTACGTGCGGCGTCGAACCGGGCAGTTTCCACGTCTGGATCGCGCCCGATAGCCAGCGCGGTCTACAGGGCGAATTCCGCCTCTAGCCATCCTTCGGCACGGCCTAGCGCGTTTTTGCTGACCGTGCCACTACCATACTGCGCCAACGGTGCTGGACGTTGCCGTGCTGATGTTTTGCGAAATAGCGCGGATTCTTCCCTTGCCCAGACACCCCAGATGAGGTGTTCTCGCATCCGGGGTGCCATTTTGATCGGGAAATGCGCCGTAGCTTAGTCGTAGAATTCCGGCGCTTGGCGGAGCGTTTTCCACTGCACGCCATCATGCCCGAACACGATCAGCGCGACGTGTTCACGTTCGACCAGATCGAGCAATTTCTGCGTGCTGGCCTTTAATTCTTGCTCATTGTCATCACCGCCCCCGGCTTTGCGCTCCGTGGTGAACAGGCGTTGGAACATCACCGCGTCAATCGCCAACAGCACCTTACCCGCATTGGGCAGCGTGAGCAACACCGATTGATGTCCGGGCGCGTGTCCGCTCGTCTCGATCAGGCTCAAGCCGGGGAACAGCTCGGTATCGCCATCCACCAGCCGATAGCGCAGCGCCGGATCGCCCCAGTGCGCACGTCCCCGTTCGTAGCGCTCAAGGCCAGTGCTGGCGATCTCGTAGTGACGCCGTTGGACGATAAATTCAGCTTGTGGGAAGTGATCGTTATAGCCGATGTGGTCAATATCGAAATGTGTACAGATCACCGCTTCGACGTTGTCGGGTTTCAGATTGAGCTTCGCCAACTGCTCGATCACGTTGCTGGCGTCCAGCTTTTCGATCCAATGTCCATCCGGTGGTGTGTAGTCCGCTGGCATCCCGCTGTCGATCAAGATGTGCGATCCGTCGCTCATCCGCACGAGATAAGCAGCGGATACCATCGCTAATTTGCTGCCATTCGGGAGAGGAACATCGGTCATGCCTAAGTTCAGCAAGTACAAGCGTTGGGGCGTGGCATTGGTCGCGGTCATGCGCTGATCCTTCCATCTAACTGCACGATTTTCGTCAGATGTTTTATATCAGAATCGAGCTTTAGAATCTGCGACTCACATCACAGACAGCGACCTCGTTTTATGCTATGCTGAGAACATCTTCAATCGCCATCAATAAGACAGGATGCACTTGGGCGTGTCATAGCTACACGGCAAGTGCAGCTACGCTACCGTTCGAACGAAGGCTACTTGGTCATGCGATGTAGATGATGTTTTGGTGGCTTGGGCGGCGTCCAGAGCGAGCCACATTTGCGGCAGCGTACACGTTCCGATTGCGTCAGACCTTGAAAGAACATGAAGATGCCAAAACAACAGGTTAATAGCGCGGGCAAGCAATTGGCGTCTTCGATTGGCGCGTACTCTTCCCAACTTACTGTCACCGGTATGGCTAAATAGGAAGAAAGCACATAGCTGCCTGCCAGAAAAAGAAGGAAGCCAAGCACACTGACCAATTTACTACTGCCATCATCAATTTTTGTGCTGCCGCATTTCAAACATACTAAGCGCGTCATTGTGAATTGCCTTGTTTGCAATATATTTTACAATAACTATAAATCAAATCCGCCCGCATGTGAATAACTTCACAAGAAATTCTATCAACCTCAATTATTGCTGTAGACATCAGTGCCCTAAGCGTCGCCATGAATCCAGCACACGAGGCTGAAGCTGTGCGGCCTCAATAGCGGCGGAAGCCCTGCCAGCGGAAGTCTGACCGCGCACGCTCCACGACGCGGGCGGTGATGTAGGTGATCAACAGCACCCTGTCGTGGGGCGAGAGGCGTCCCGATGATGACGCGGCAAGGAAGGAGACGCACGCGCCATGCGGGAAACACAGCGCTTGTTGGTCGGTGTACTCGATGGGTAGACCGTAGATCAAAAGAACATCGCCCAAGGTTAAATAGCCGCGTGGCGGGTCGATCCCGACCGCGTACACATGCGGCGGCGGCAGATCATTATCGGAGAAGATGGAACCCGCCCACGCCGGATCAGTGCTCATTGTCCAGTCGATATAGGACTGGTTGCGCTGGATTTTGATCGGCTGGTAGAAGCTGTCAGCGCGGCTGTCTTGCAACAAGCGAAAGGCATACTCCATCGTGTCGCGACCGGGGTAGATCGCGCGCCACGTCCACTGCCGATCAACAACCTGCGAATCGCGAACTAGGCGCTGAATAACGGCGTTATCGGTCGTCGCTGCCGAAGCGATGGCACGCTCACCCACGACCACGAGCAGGCAACCTAGGAACACGGCAGCGATGACGACGACGAAACGGCGCATCAGCGACCATCAGATGGGGAAGCCGTTGGCAGCGTCTTGAGCGGATGCCCACGTAAGGCCGCCCGTAGCGCCTCGCGATCATCCCAAGGATACTCGACCGTGCCGAAGGCCATACTCTGCTCGTGACCTTTGCCGCAGGCGATCACGACATCGCCGGGATGCGCCATGCCACAGGCGGTGAACAACGCCTCGCCACGATCGGTCACGCGCAAAAAGGTCTTGCCCTCGACGCCGCCCTGACTCGCCGCACCATCCGCCATCGTCTGCAAAATGTCATCCAGTGACTCCGTGCGCGGGTCTTCCGCTGTCAAGATAGTGATGTCAGCCAGTTGCGCGCTGGTCTCCGCCATCAGGCGGCGTTTTTCGCGGTCACGCAGGCCAGCACTGCCGAAGACCGCAATCAGGCGTTTATCGGGTGGCAGCATCTGGCGGGCAGCTTCCAATGAACGCTTGAGGGCGTTGGGCGTGTGCGCGAAATCCACCAGCGCGATGAACGATTGGCCTTCGTCAATGCGCTCCATGCGTCCGGGAATGCCTTTGAGCGCCTTAACGCCCTTCTTGATCGCCGCCGCATCGACATCCAAGCCGAGCGCGGCTGTCGTCGCGGCGAGGATGTTCTCGACGTTGTAGCGCCCTACGAGCGAAGTCGTGATGGTGAAGCGCTGATCCCATGCCTTGACCTTGAACTTGGTGGCAGTGGGTGAAAATACCAGCGACTTATCGGAGGTGGTGACGGTCGCTTCCGTACGGGTGCTGTAGGTCAAGTGTTGATCGGCGGGGAAACCGAGGAAAAAATCCGCGTTGGGATCGTCGCGGTTGACGACGGCGAATTTGCCCACCATCGGCTTGCGATAGGATGTGCTCAAGCTGGCGAACAGTAGCCCCTTGGCTTCGCGGTAATGCTCGAAAGTGCCGTGATAATCGAGATGCTCATGGGTGATGTTGGTGATGACCGCCACATCGTAATCGACGCCGTTGACGCGGGCTTGCGCGAGGCCGTGGCTGGTCGTCTCCAAGACACAGTGCGTTAAGCCTGCCGAGACCATGCGCCGTAAATAGCCCTGAATTTCGTCGGCTCCGGGCGTGGTGACGTGTAAGCCCGTCGGCAGTTCTTCGTCCCCAATCACGGCGCTGACGGTGCTGATCATGCCGACTTTATAGCCCGCCGCTTTCAGGATGTTGAACAGCAGCGTGGAAGTCGTGGTTTTGCCATCCGTGCCCGTGACGCCGATCACGACGAGAGAACGGGAAGGATAGCCGTGATAGGCCGCCGCTAAGCGTCCGGTGGCAAACATGGCGCTGCCGACCTGCGCATAGGGCACGGGACACTCGACCTGATCGGGCGGGCGTTCCCCGACCACCGCCACTGCGCCCTGCTCTACCGCCGTACGGATCAAGGTATGCCCATCGAAGGATTTGCCCTGCCGCGCGACAAAGAGTCCACCACGTTGAAGGGTGCGGTTATCCTCGGTGACGGGGGCGCTCACGTTGGCGTCGGTGGTGGGGCTGCTAATGACATCATCCAGCGCTTGGAGAAGCGTCGAAAATAGCATCGGTACTCCCTCAAGATAGTGCTAGGTGCTGAGTGCTGAGTGCTGAGTCCGTGCGATTATCGTGCCGCGTGGTGATTGCTTTTTCATGGATACTCCTGTGGACTGGTGGGAGGCGATTGGAGCATTGATGATAGCAGGTTTGTCGGGTAGGGACACGCCGATCGTGCCCCTACCGATTGCTGGCTAGACCGTGCCGACCGTGGTTTTGACGGGCGCGGTCAGCGTTTGCGTCATCTCGGCGCGCTCTTTGATGTTCTTGAGTACGGCTTGTGTATCGAGATAATCGATGATCTCGAAGGGCAGCACATACAGCTTGCCGAGCATTCCATAGGCATAGCCACGCGTGCGGATGATCAGCCGCGCGGTGCCAGTGATGCGCTTTTCCACGATAAGGGCGGTAGTACGCTCCATCGGCTGACCAGTGGGCGTAGGAAGATCGAACGCGCCGTAGATCAGGAAATTGCCTTCCTTCAGATCGAGGATGCGGTAGCCGCCATCCAGTTCATTGCCGATCTGCGGGACGGGCAGGTCTTGCCGGATGTAGGACACGCTCGGCATTCCGCCGTTGGTCAGGTTATCCAGCCCGTAGTAGCCAGATTTGTCACGCCCGATCTGCGCCAACCACATCCACACCGTCTCGACGGGTGCTTCAATATCAATCGCCCGCGTGGTCTGGAAGTTCGTGACCGGGATCAGGTCATCACCGGGGAGCTTGCGCTCGGCTTCGCCCGGCTGCGTCCCGGCCTCGTTCAAGCGGGGACGGATGTACAGGTAATAGCCTAAACTGAGCAGAGCGGGCAAGCCTACCCGTCCTGCTAACGGCAGCAGACCGCCACGTCGTTTCTTTTGAGCCAACTTAGCCTCCGGAAGCATAAGTTTTAGATAATCGCGATTATACACTATCCCTTATACGTACTGAACGGTTCCGCGTTGCTCATCGCTTAGAATAGGCTGAGTTGTTTCAGCGGCGGCTCGTCCTTCGGCTTATCGTCCTTGGGCTTGTCGGGCGGCGCGCTAGGTTTGGCCTCGGCCTTAGTGTCTTTAATCTCTGCGGCGGGCGAGTCATCCAAGCCTGCCAGCGGGTGCGGCGGCGTGGCAGGTTTGACACGCTTAAGGGCTTCTTCTACCAGACCGGGCAGTTTCTTGAAGTCGATCTCGTACTGCGTTTTCATGGTGTCCATGCTGCGGAGCACCGCCGCCGGATGAAACATGGGCAAGTAGGCGCGGTTGTTTTCCCACTTCGGTTTGCCGTGGATGGCGGAAATTTTGGCGTTGGGGAAGAACAGCCCCATGCTGTAGCGGCCTAGCGTGACGATGACCTTGGGGTTGATCAGCTCGATCTGGCGGTTCAGGTAGGTCGGGACGCAGGTACCCATTTCGTTGGGCATGGGATCGCGGTTTTCGGGCGGGCGGCACTTGACCACATTGGTGATGAAGACCTGTTTGCGGTTGAGGCCGATGACGGCGAGCATTTCTTCTAGCAGCCGACCGGAAGCACCCACGAAGGGCAATCCCTGTTGGTCTTCGTGAAAGCCGGGGCCTTCTCCGATGAACATGATGTCGGCGGTGTAAGGGCCATCCCCCGGCACGGCTTTGGTGCGCCCCTGATGGAGGGGGCACTTGGTGCAGACGCGAATCTCGCCGGCGATGGCGTCGAGCGCGGCGGTACGTTGGTCAAGGGTTAACGAGCTAGTCACGGCGGAAACTCCTCTTGGTAGCGCAGATTCACCTGATCACTGAAATGTCGGCTTGCCGGACGGCAGTAAATTCGTGTAATGGACGCGCTGGCGCAGCTTGGCGAGACGGTCGGCAAAACGCGCCTTGTACCCGGCGTCGATCCCGTTCAGGAACATCATGTAGGCGTCTTCGTTGTTGTCGCGGTAGTAGTTCTTGCGGCGATGGACGACCTCAAATTCATACTTGCGATACAGGTTGATGGCAGTGCCGTTGGAGATGCGCACCTCCAGCACGGCATAGGTCGCGCCGAGTGCAATCGAACGATCTAGCAGACCTGCTAAGAGGATTTCGCCGTAACCATTGCCGCGCTGCTCGGCGCTGATGGCGATGGTGCTGATGTGCGTCTCGTCCTCGATCAGCCATGTACCCGCGAAGCCGATGATGGTCGCGGGCGAGTCGATTTCCAGCACCACCATGTGCGAGGACTTGTTCTCGCGCACTTCGAAATTGTACGAGCGCTCCGACCACGCGTTGGGGAAGGAGCGCTGATCCAGCTCGACCACAACGGGGATATCCTCCGGGCGCATATAACGCAGTGTCAACATGAGTTTACCTATCGATTATGGGTGTGGCACGCCCGGTTGATGTAAATAGAAGGGCGCGCCGCCCGATGGATCGTCCACGCTGCCTGCCCGCCAGCGCTCCCACGCCAACTGCGCAAGAAAGCCCGCCCGCCGCAAGGCAAAGGCCGCACTCGCAAGATGAATCGGCTGCAAGGCATCGGTTGCCCGCGCCACCGCCGCCAGCCCATCATGATCGATCTCGCCGCTGATGAGCGTGGGCATGGTGATGGGCGCGAGTAAGGTTTCCCACGCGACGATCTGCACATCGTCCCGCGCTTGCCAGTTGCCGTCGCGCCAGTCATAGGAACCAGCGACCACGCGCCCACGTCCGGCTTGCGCCACTGCGATCAGCGTGCCATCGAAGGCGGGTTGAGCGGCGGCGACCACGTCCAAGGTGGGGATGGCGATGACGGGCAGGTTGAGCGCGAGGCCGAGACCTTTGGCGGTGCTGAAGCCGACGCGCAGCCCATTGAACGACCCCGGCCCCTGCGACACCGCGATCAGCGTCAGGGCGGCGGGCGTCAGACCCGCTTGATCGAGCATGGTATGGATGGCTGGCGTGAGTTCGACGGTGTGACGTCCCGACGTTTGCCATGTGGCTTCCGCCAAGAGCTGTTCGCCATCGTGGAGCGCCAAACTAAGCGTGCGGGTTGCGGTATCTAGGGCGAGGAGCATACATCACTTAACTTGCGTTTGTAGGTCGGTGAGCAAGGCCAGATGGCGCTTGCCGACCGCTTCAGCCGTAAAACGACGGGTGTTGTCATCCAGAGTCTCGATGCTGATCCATAAGCGGTCAGCGGGCAGCAGCGACTCGACTTGTTCAGGCCATTCCAGCAGCACGACATCCTCACCCGTCAACATGTCTTCAAGTCCGATGGTCGCAGCATCCGCCTCAGACTGCAAACGGTAGCAATCGACATGGTAGAGGCGTTGCGCATCGGCACGGCGGCGGTGCTCATGGACAAAGACGAAGGTAGGGCTGCTGACGGGTTCCAATGCGCCCCAACCGAGCGCCAGTCCCCGCGCCAGCGCCGTCTTGCCCGCGCCGAGATCGCCCGACAGACATAGGACATCGCCGCCGCGCAGTAACGCGCCGAGGTGCTGACCAAGTTGGGTTGTCGCGTCTACGCCGTGTGTGACTACTTCCACGCTGGACATGAGTGCTTCGCTGAATGCCCGTACATTGGGTGTCATTATACCTCTAAAAGAGTGCTAAGTGCTGAGTGGAAGACGGGAGTAGTGCTGAGTGCTTAGTCCTTAGTGCTTATACAGAACCGAAATTGGTTAGACCTGATCATCAGGCTCAATGGACGCCACATGTGG
>JAHBVJ010000022.1 GCA_019637615.1 Anaerolineae bacterium
ATCGCCTACGAGCCGACTGTATACGTCTGGCATCAACATCGCCGCACAATGGAAGAATTGCAGCGCCAGATGATCGCCTATGGACGTGCAATGATCGTATACGAGCTGCAAATCTTCTTTCACGATCATGATTGGCGCGGCTTGTGGCAGTTGGCGGTGGTGCTGCCAGTATACCGACTGCGGCAGTTGGTCGGGCTGCTAATGGCAAAGGCGCGAGGCAAGCCAACCAAGACATGGGTACTGTTCCGGTGGGGCGTTCAAGGCAACATCGAGGGCTTCTCCGCGTACTGGCAGAGCCGTCAGCGCGTGAAGCGGATGGGACGCAGCGCCCCGTACCAGCTACCGGATGACCGCCCGTGAAGTGAGGAACTCGCCAGCGGATGGGTTATACTCTGTGCATTATCCACTACGATCATTAGGTTGCTATGCCCACACCGTTCATGCATATGGCACTGGCGCACCGGATGAACACCGATGCTGTTGTGCCAAGCGATATTCGCAGCGCTATCCAAGCTGATTGGGGGGCGTTTCTGCTCGGTCAGGTTGCCCCTGATGCACGCGTCTCATCAGGATTGCAGCGCCCGCAAACCCACTTTTTTGACTATCAACCCATCATCGATCCGCCCGCGCCACAAGTGATGCTCACCAAACATCCCGAACTGCGACGCCCGCGTACCACTGATCCGTCACAGGCCGCGTTCGTGGCTGGCTATGTCGCGCATCTGGTCGTAGACGAGGTGTGGTGCATGGAAGCGCTGTATCCGCTGTTCAGCGAGTGGGGCACGATGCCGATGCGTTTTCATATGCTGCATATGCTGCTCGGCTTTCTCGATGAGCGCGACTACACGACGCTGCCCTCCTCCGATTACGCGCCGATGCATAACGCCGCGCCTGATCATTGGTTGCCATTCATGACTGATGCTGACCTGATCGTGTGGCGCGATCTGATCGCGGATCAACTGCCATCCGTTGGACGCAATTTGACCTATGACATCCTCAGCAAACGCATCGACCAGACGCCGGAACAGATGGCGGATTTCGTCCACAATACCCAAGAGATGCAAACGCAGTTGTGGAGCAACGTCCCGCCCGACAAGATCGCCCATGTCGAGCAAGATATGTACGCGCGGTCACGGCAAACCGTCATCGATTATTACACAGACACCATTTAACCTTCCTCATTCAGGAGTGATTCATGCATATTCTGGTTACTGGCGGCGCAGGCTATATCGGCTCGGCAACGTCGCAAGCATTTTTAGACGCGGGACATCAGGTCACGATCTTCGATAACCTGTTTCGCGGGCACAAGGCGGCGATCCCGTCCGGCGCGGCTTTCATTCAGGGCGATCTGGCGGATCGCGGCGCGCTGGATATGGGTTTTCAGATGGGCAACTTCGACGCGGTAGCCCATTTTGCCGCGCTGATCGAAGCGGGCGAGAGCATGGAAAAACCCGCGCTGTACTTCCGCGCTAACGTGGTCAACAGTCAAAATTTGCTGGAAGCGATGTTGAAGTACGAGGTGAAACGCCTTGTGTTTTCGTCCACCGCCGCCGTGTATGCCAGCAAAGGCGCGGCGCTGAACGAGGACGATCCGTACGCGCCCGCCAACGTCTATGGCGAAACCAAGCTGATGATCGAAACGATGGTGCGCTGGTATCACAAGCAGCTCGGCTTGAAATACGCCATTTTGCGCTATTTCAACGCGTGCGGTGCGCTGCTGGACGTGAACGGCAAAGCGGTACGTGGCGAGGCGCACAGCCCCGAAACACACCTGATCCCGCTGACGCTGCAAGTGCCGCTCGGTCAGCGCGAGTCGATCAAGATTTTCGGCACGGATTATCCCACCGCCGATGGAACCTGCATCCGCGACTACGTACACATCGCTGATCTGGCCTCGGCGCACGTGTTAGCCCTCGCCGCGCTGGATGAGCGCCATGCGATGACGTATAACCTCGGCAACGGGCAGGGCTACAGCGTCAAGCAGGTGATCGAGGTGGCGCGCGCCGTGACCAACCACGACATTCCCGCCATCGAGACGCCCCGCCGCCCCGGTGACGGCGCGATCCTCGTGGCGTCGGCGGAGAAGATCAACGATGAACTCGGTTGGGTGCCCCGCTACCCCGATTTGAAAGACATCCTCGGCAGCGCGTGGGCATGGCACCAGAGCCACCCGCACGGCTACGCGGACTAACGCAGCCGCACAGTTCAGGTTTCCCTCCAGAAGCACAAAAGCCGACTTTTTCTCCAGAAAACCGCATGATGGTGCGGCTTTCTGGAGTCATCCGCGCTTGCGGCTAGCTGGCAGCGGTTGGCGTTGCCGTGGCTGCCTCGGTGGGCGCTTCCGTCGGCGTGGCCTCAATCGGGACGGTGGTCGCTGTGTCCGTCGGCGTGATCGATGGCAGGTCGGTAACCGTTTCGGTGGCTGTGCTCGTCGGCGCTTCGGTGGGCGTCTCGGTCGCGATGCTGGTCGCCGTTGTTTCGGATGGGCTGGCAGTCGGCGTGACAGTCGCGGTGAGCGTCGGGGTGCTGGTCTCCGTAGCCGATGCCGCCGTCGGCGTGTCGGTTGGCACGGTGGTGGACGGCACGGGCGTGGCGGATGGGATGGTCAGGCGCAGCACGCTCGGATCGTGATCACTGAGCTGGTCGTAAAACTCGGCGTTGTAGTGAACGGCGTCATATTCGGGCGACCACTCAGCCATGAGGTTGGGGCTGACGAGAATATGATCCAGCGTTTGCGAGTTGCCCTGATAAATGTAGCCGTAGCGATCCAGCGGGTTCGTGATCGTCAGATTCATGATCTGTAGCGGTGTATCCGCCAGAATTTGCAGCGCGGGCGACCACTGAAAATCGTTCAGATCGCCAGCCACAATCACGTTCGCGTTCGGATCGCAGTCATAGATCGACTGGACGAACGTGCGGACTTCGTTGCTCTGCTGAATGCGCTGCGGTTCGGATTGCAGCACGGGCGGCAGCGTATTGCCATACATCGGGTCGTCGCCGCCCTTGGAATTGAAGTGATTCCCGACCACATAAAATCGGCGCTGAAGCGGATCATCGTTAAAGGTGAACACGCCAACGAGCGGTTTACGGCTGTCTTTCCACGCGGTAGAGGCCGGATTGATGCGCCCCGGCACAAGATTAGGGATTGGCTCGCTGCCTTGGCAAGCAATCGTGGTTTTGGTGGTCGCGTCGCCATCGGGGAGATTATCGGGATCGAACGTCACGCGGGAAGTGCGGTACAGGAAGGCCACGCGGATATTGCCGCCGGGTGCGCCGCCGTCCATATTGTAGACGGGATCGATCTGCGCATAGGCGTAGTCCCGAACGCCTAACGGGAACATGCGGCGGATCAGAATGTCGAAGGTGGTACTCGCGTCCACCGTGCCGCCATCGTTGACGCCGTTGTTATCCTGAATTTCCTCAAGGATCACGATATCTGGCGCGAGAAGATTGTTGACGATGCGCGCGGCATGGGCGCGGAAGGTGGTATCGTTTGGATCGAGGTTTTCGACGTTGTAGGTGGCGATGGTGAACTGCGTGGCGGACGAAGGCAGCGCCGTGACTTCTTTGGCAAGTTTGCTCGGCACGAGCGCGTAATTGCTGCTAGTCAGGATCATCTCGTAGGTGGTGAACGAGTAGTCGATTATGCCTTGCAGCTCGGTCGTAAACTGCGAACCAACATTCACGTTGAAAGCGGATGGATAAGGAGTCGGCAGCGGATTTTTGCCACCGCTTTTGGTCGTGACGCGGATGCGCTCCATGTTGAAGTCCGAGGCTTGGAGCGTGACGCCGCCTCTAGAATTGACGCTCCCGTTCGACTCCGCGTAATCGTCCGGCACCACCCAGACTTCGTAGCCGCTGGAGAACGAGCTGCTAGGGCTGACGGTGCGTGCGCCGGAGTTTAGCCGGACGCGCATCCCTTCCAGCGATTCGTAGAAATTCACCGTATCTTCCAGCGTCCCCGCGACTTCAATGTTGGCGGCTTCGACATTCAGCGTTTGAGGCAGTGATCGTCCCCCTTTGCCAAGCGTGATGGGCGTGATGCTGCACTGCGTCAGGCACCGCCAAGGCTGCACATCAGCAGGATCGGTCACCACGATCTCGGTGACGCTCAGATCGTGACGGTTGAGGCTGCTGCACTCGCCCGTGTTGTTGGCGTCCACGGTGCAGTTCGGCGGGGTGGTTGAGAAACCGGGGCGGAATTCGCTCACGGTGCCGCTCACAAACACAGCATCGCCCACATTCACAGGCGGCGGATCCGTGCGCGTGAACACAAAAATCCCCTCGGAGGTAGCCTCGTTTTCATCTGGCTGCGGGTCTTGGATGTAGAAGCCGTTGCTGCGCTTGGCGGTCACGATGCCGGGGATGTCGTTGACGCGCTTGGCGAGATAAGGCGACAGATGCCCCGATCCCTGAATATCGTGGATGCGTAGCGCCGAGGCGGAGGGCGTCGGCGTGCTGGTAGCGACGAAGGTCAACGCCGCGCTGTTCACTAGATTTTTAGCCGTGACGCGATCACTGAAAAAGCCAATCAACGCAATTCCAATGAATAGCACGAGCGCCAGTTGAACACGCTGCGGGGCAGACGCATTTTTTGTGCTCACGATGACTCCTCTCTCCATATTCCGGTAATGTTTTGATGGGGACGACGATGCTGGGAACTGGGCGAATATCACTCAGTATAGAAAGATTGTAAAGGGAGTCAACTAAAATTACGGTGTTGATGCAGGGCGGATTAGTCTTGCCCATGCCATTTTTTGTCAGGTATAATGCTATTAACCATATAGTCTAGCTGGAGATTACGAACATGTCAGGTCATAGCAAGTGGTCAACCATTAAGCGCAAGAAGGGCGCATTAGATGCCAAGCGCGGCAAGATTTTCACGCGTATCGGGCGCGATCTCACGATGGCGGCGCGGGAAGGCGGCGGCAACCCAGAAGCCAACACACGCCTCCGGCTTGCCATCGAAAAGGCGAAGGCCGCCAACATGCCCAAGGATAATATGGAACGCGCGATTGCACGCGGCGCAGGTGGCGGCGATGACGGCGTGGTGATGGAAGAGATTACCTATGAAGGCTATGGCCCGCATGGTTCCGCGCTCCTGATCGATGTGCTGACTGACAACAAGAATCGCTCGTTAGCGGGCATTCGCCAGTTGTTCAACCGCGCTGGCGGCAATCTCGCCGAAGCAGGCGCGGTCTCGTGGCAGTTTGACCGCAAAGGCTACATCGAGGTCGAGGCGAGCGGCGTTGACTCAGATGAATTGTTCATGGTCGCGGCGGATGCTGGCGCGGATGACGTGATTCCGGGTGAGGAACTCATCGAAGTCTACACCCCACGCGATCAGATGGGTTCGGTGGAAGCCAAATTGAGCGAAGCTGGCTACAAGATTGCCGACTCGCACTTCACATGGCTGCCCAAGAACGAACTCGAATTGGAGGCGCAAGATGGCGTCTCGGTCATGAATCTGGTCGAGAAGCTGGAAGAACTGGACGACGTGCAGTATGTGTCGTCGTCGCTGCGCATGACCGACGAGATCGCCGCCGCCCTAGAAGCCGCTAGCTAGAGCTAATATTTACGCGCTCATAGCCCTTCTGAACATTGCCGAGGAAGGGCTACATATACTCAATTAGAGTTTTAACTGACAAAGTGCGTGTCGGTGAATCCTATGCACGATGTTTTCATTAGTTATTGCCGAGAAGATGTTGACTTAATGAAAGCCATATGGCTCTGCCTAAAAAAGTATGACCTCATTATTTGGGTGGATGAGAATATAGAATTGGGTCTTGATTGGCGTCGTGACATATCAATAGCAATAAAAGACACCCGATGTCTAGTTGTGATTATGACGCCATATATTCAAGACTCAAGGTGGGTTCGGGAAGAACTGGCATACGCCGAAACACATGGAAAACCAGTTTATCCTCTTCTGGCTTCAGGGGACGCAAAAAGTTCAGTACCATTTGGCTACATGTCCTCAAATTGGATTGATATTACAGGTGAGGATATTTGTGGTCCTAAACTTCGAAAATTAGCCACCACGATTAAAAATAAATATGGTCTTGGTCAAAATGATGTGGAGGAGTTCCAACCTCTTGTCAAAATGACAGGAAACTGGCAATTAGAATACACAGGAGCAGGTTTCACAGGAACAGGATTTTACCATTTTGATGAGCACAATAATTTTAGAGCAACCGTATTCAATCCCATTTTTTCCGAAAATGAAATCCAAGAAGGCACTTGGAAAATCGAAAATAATGCTTTGATTACTCAAGGGACTACGTCACTTCGAGGCAAATCAATGCCTTTTCGAGCAGCAGTGAAAATTATCAAAGCTGACATTGAAGCTGGGGTTGTTGATGCGTCGGTTACTAGCAATGGCTATGAATTGTTAGGCAAATTGATACGTAGATAAATTCATTCACTACAAGCCATTAAACTAGGTATGATGACCATACAAGTAGACTTTCCTAGTAACGCCCTTCGTAGAGTAAGCGTCTATTGAGCGCTACGCACCTCATGCTATACTCTCCCCGCCTTGAGGGGAGGCAGTTAACAGCCCTATGAACCTAATTGATTATGTGCGAATCATCGTCCGGCGCGGCTGGATCATCGTCGTGGCGGCGCTGCTGACGGCGGGCATGGCCTTCGTCTATAGCAAGCTGCAAACGCCGATCTATCGGGCGACGCAAGCGGTGCTCGTCAAGCCGAGCCGCCCCGATAACGGTCTGACCATCACCATGCGCAGTCTGATGTCCAGCTACGTGTTACGCCTGAACATCGAAGATCGGGCGGCGGAAGTGATCAACGCGCTGCAACTGGATATGCTGCCGAGCCAACTACAAGCCAACGCGACGGCGGACTTGAACACCTTCGCTATCAACATCGATGTCGATATGACCGATCTGGAAACCGCCAAGAAAGTCGCTTCATTGTATGGGCAGAACTTTATACAATGGCGCAATCAAGAAAATGCCCCGCAAAGCAACGAAAACCGCATCACAGCGGAACTGCTCGGCGCGCCAACGGGCGGACTGTATCGTCCTAACACGACGGTCAACGTGGTGGCGGGTGCGCTGCTCGGCGCAATTCTGGGCGGCGTGATCGTGTTCGTCCTCGAATGGCTGGACGCCAATATCCTGCGCCGTCGCGAGGATGTCGAACGCTTGGGGCTGGTCGTGGTCGGTCACTTGCCAGAGGTGGAATAACCTGATGACAACGCTCGTAACTTTACAAGATCCGCGCTCGGCGGCTGCCGAAGCGTTCCGTACTTTACGCACGAATATCATGTTCGCGGGCTTGGAAAAGCCCATTCATACGCTGATCGTCACCTCGCCCGCGCCGGAAGACGGCAAGAGCGTGACGCTGGCGAACCTCGCAGTAACGATGGCGCAAGCCGGACACTCGACCGTGCTGGTGGATGCCGATCTGCGCCGTCCGATGCAACACACGCTGTGGAACATCCAGAATGAAGCAGGACTGACTTCGATGCTGCTGGATGACGCCATGCTGGAAAATCCGCCGCTAAAATCTGTCGGCGTGGAAAATCTCGCCGTGCTGACGAGCGGGCCGCTGCCGCCCAACCCCGCCGATTTGATCAGCGCCAAGAAGATGGAAACCGCCATCGACGCGCTCAAAAGCAAGGCCGAATATGTGCTATTCGACGCGCCGCCCGTCCTCGCCGTGACAGATACCGCGCTGCTGGCTTCTAAGCTGGATGGCGTGCTGCTGGTGATGAAAGCGGGCAAAACACGCCGTGACTACGCCCAGCAAGCCAAGGTTGCGCTCGAACGCATCCATGTGCGGATCGTCGGCGTGGCGTTGACCAACGCGCCGCAAGATGGCAGTATGAACAGCTATTACGGCGCGAAGAAATAGACGAACTGAACCATATTGATACGTTTGGCGCTGAACATAAGCACGGTTAACATTAGTCCCTTGGGAACCCATCGCGATAGGTGCGTGTCTACCATAGAGAACAGCATTCTCTCTTTGCGGAGAGGGAATCACACAGCAGAGGAGCAAATTCAACGATGAAAGGTCTGATCCTTAGCGGCGGCAAAGGGACGCGCCTGTATCCACTCACCTATACCCGCGCCAAACAACTGATGCCCGTCGCGAATAAACCGGTGCTGTTCCGCGTGATCGAAGCGATCCGCGACGCGGGCATCAGCGAGATCGGCATCATTCTGGGCGACACAGGGCCGGAGCTGCGTGAAGCTGTCGGTAATGGCGACCGTTGGGGCGTGCGGATCACCTACATCCCGCAATCGGCTCCCCTCGGCTTGGCGCACGCGGTAAAGACGGCACAGCCCTTCATCGGTGAAGATCGGTTCGTGACCTTCCTTGGCGACAACGTCATCCAAGGCGGCATCAGTTCGCTTATCTCGGATTTTGCCAATCACACCGAATGGAGCAGCCAGATCGTGCTGACCAAGGTCGAAAATCCGCAGCAGTATGGCGTGGCGATCTTGGGCGAAGATGGGCGCATCAGCCAACTCGTGGAGAAGCCGAAGCAGTATATTTCCGATCTCGCGCTGGTTGGCGTGTACATGTTCGATCATCACATCTTCGAGGCGGCGGACGCGATCAAGCCTTCATGGCGCAACGAACTAGAGATCACCGACGCGATCCAGTGGCTGGTCGAAAACGGCTTCAACGTGTACCCGCACGTCCACAAAGGCTGGTGGATCGACACAGGCAAACCGAATGATATGCTGCGTGCCAACAGCTATGTGTTGGAAGAATTGACGCCTGCCCTGCGCGGCACGATTGATGACAAATCTAGCGTGGACGCGCGTGTTACGGTCGAAGCGGGCGCGGAGATCATCAACAGCGTGATTCGCGGCCCCGCCATCATCGGGGAGCATACGCGGATCGTGAACAGCTACGTGGGGCCGTTCACCAGCATCTACCATCACTGCACCATCGAGAACTGCGAGATCGAGTACAGCATCGTGCTGGAAAACAGCACCGTGCGCGATGTCGATGCGCGTATTCTGGACAGCCTCATCGGGCGCAATGTCGAAATCGGACGCGCTCCCGCCCGCCCGAAAGCGCTCAAGCTAACGCTGGCAGATAACAGCAAACTAGGTATTCAATAAAAATGCTTCCTAAGGTATTGTTGTATTTACTAAGCATCCAGCACTAAGCACTTTTGAGGAGATTGAGCATTGAAGAATATTCTGGTCACTGGCGGGGCTGGCTTTATCGGCAGCGCGTTCGTGCGGCGGATGGTGAAGCTATATCCCGACTACAACATCATCGTGCTGGATAAGTTGACTTACGCGGGCAACCTCGATAACCTGCTGCCCGTGCATGATGAGCCAAATTACCAGTTTGAACGCGGCGACATCGCGGATCGGACGACGGTGCAGCGCGTATTTGAGAAGCATTCGGTTGATACGGTCGTCAACTTCGCGGCAGATTCCCACGTTGACCGCAGCATCCTCGAAGCCGACGCCTTCGTACATACCGATGTGGTAGGCGTGTACATTCTGCTGGACATCGCCAAACTGGTAGGCGTGACGCGCTTCCACCACATCAGCACCGATGAAGTCTACGGCAGCATCCCCGAAGGTTCGTTCCCCGAAGATGCGCCGCTGAGTCCCAACAACCCATATTCCGCCAGCAAAGCAGGCGGCGAATTGATGGTGCGCGCGTATCACGTCACGCACGGGATGCACACAACGATCACGCGTGGTAGCAATACCTTCGGGCCATACCAGTACCCCGAAAAAGTGCTGCCGCTGTTCATCACCGAAGCCATCGACAACCGTCCGCTGCCCGTCTACGGCAATGGGATGCAGGTGCGCGATTGGCTGCATGTCGATGATCACGCCAGCGCGGTCGATCTGGTGCTGCATCGCGGTCAGCCGGGCGAGGTTTACAATGTGGGTGGCGAGAACGAACAGCACAACATCGATGTGACGCACATGCTGCTCAAGTTGCTCGGCAAGCCCGAAACGCTGATTCGCCATGTCAAGGATCGCCCCGGTCACGACCGCCGCTATTCCATCGACTGCGCTAAGATCCAGAAGCTCGGCTGGCAGCGCAACGATAACTTCGAGCAAACGTTGGCGGCTACCGTCGAGTGGTACCAGAAAAATGAGTGGTGGTGGCGCAAGATCAAGACGGGCGAATACCTCGACTACTACAAGCGCCAGTACGAAGACCGCCTTGCTGAGTCGAAGTAAACTGCTCTTTCGGCTCGATCACCCAGTGTTTACAGTTCGCCCGCTGAACTATCGGCGGGCGATCACGTCCGCATAGGCCGCCATCAGCCGCTTTGCTACCGCCAACCACGAGAACTTCTCCAGCGCCAGCTCGCGCCCTTTACGTCCCAGTTCCGCCGCCTTCGCCTCGTCCGTCAACGCCTGATGCAGTGCGTCGGCAAGTGATCGTGCATTGCCAAGCTCGGCGTAGAAAGCCAGATCGCCCAAGATTTCCTTGCTGGCGGGGCGGTCATAGGCCACGATGGGCAGCCCGTTGGCGAGGTAGTTGTAAATCTTGCCATCACCCTCCGTAGGCGACAGCTTCGGCGCGACGGCGACATCACCGAGCGCTAGATAACGCGGCAACTGCTTATAGTCGATCTTGCCGGGGAATGTGCAGTACGTGCCGATACCCATCGCGGCGGCGCGGGCGGCATACTTATCCTCGTCGGGGAAACCCATGATCAAGAAATGCGCGCCCATGTAGTGCAGTTCATCTACCAGAATTTTGACCGCCTCTAGTAGGCTGTCCACGCCCTGATATGGCTTGAGCAGCCCGACGAAGACCACGATCTTTTTGTCTGTCGGTAGTTTCAACTGTGCCCGCAGATCGCTGGCATCGAGGCCGGGGCGGAATTCATCGGTATCCACGCCGTCATAGGTGTGATAGATGCGGTCAGGACGCACACCAAAATCACGGATCGCGTCATCGACCATCTGCTGCGACTGCGTGACGACGGGGCCGAGGTGCAGCGTCCGCTTTTCGATCCACTGGAGCAGATGGAAGAATAGGCTGTGCGTCTTGGCGTAGCCGTGCGCCACGATCTCGCCTGTGAAACTGCCTTGCATGTCGAACACGAACGGCACACCTGTCAATTTGCTCAACAAGAACGCGATCCAGCAGCCGTCCCAGCCGTGCCCGTGCATAATGTCCGGCTTGATGCGCCGGATTTCGCGCCACGACAGGAAGAACAGCAGCACAATCAAATACAACTTCTGGTAACTCGGCCCCGCGTCGGTTTTGGTGTACCACGGGATGTTCATGATGCGGTGCGTGGGTATTCCCGGCATATCCCGCCCGATGTGGTAGGTGCATAATTCCAGTTCGTTGCCGAGCGCGATCAGGGATCGGGCTTGCTCATAAATCTGGACGTGTCCGCCGCGATCTACGAAAAACGGTGTCGGCGCGATGGCAAGGATGCGATACGTATGTTGATTAGTATTTAGCATGGGTGACAAGTTCAACAGAAGTTCTGCTCCTATGATATGACCTTTTAGTACTTACTGAAATTCAAACAATATATTTACAGTCTTGACGTACAATTTAGAAAACAAATGTCCGGATAGCACGAGATCGATATGAACGACGTATTTCAAATTTTTGGAAACGCAATTACAAAGATATTCCCTGAAAATCGAATTGGACAGATAGCATTGCTCATTGTTGTAGCCACAATAGCTATTGGATGTGGATGGGCTTGGAATAGTTTAACGGGTGATTTTACTCTACGTCGACTCGAAAAACAGATTAGCTTGCTAAAAGAACTTAATGAACTTAACCAAGCAAACGTATCACAATCCACTGAGTTACAGCCAATTTACACGCGATTAACTGCCGAATTGCGAGATTACAATCCATCACTTCAAGTCCCAAATGACATTTTGAGTAATCCAAGATTTTTACAATTTTTCGGAGCAGGCTGGATTTGGTTTACGATGGCATTCTTCATGATATTTATCGGTAATCCTAAGCTGAGAGAACGGCTAAAATTGGCAGCCGGGACATTCATCGCAGGTTTGTTAATTGCTTTAGGATACGTAGCAATATATAGCGCGCTAGGAATCTTAGGACTGCAACCCAGCAATTCGATTCTAGATTTCATAATCCCTACTATGCTGCTCATAGTTCTATTAGGGTTATTCGTCCACTTGAGCAACAAGCGGGTGCCAAATGCGCCAATAACCCCTAATCCGTAATCGACTGCTGCCGTTCCCATCCTAGCAAATCGCCTTCCGGCAGGTTTTTCAAGCCTAACCGCGCCAGCATGTGCAAGATTTCGCCGCGATGATGCATATTGTGCGTAATCACGTGCAATATCGCGCCGCCGTAGGTCTTTTCGGTGGGCGGTTGGTCGAGCACATCCGTCCAGCGATCATTCACTTTGTCCGCGTCCCTGATCTCCCGTGCTAGCGCTGCAAACCGCGCATAGCCCGCCTTGTGCCGCCGGATCAAGCTCTCCATATCGCGCTGGCTATCATGCTCCTCGCCAATCGTGCCTGCCATCAAATCTGTCCACACCTCGACATTGCCGACCATATGCTCCAGCGTCACCAATACGCCGCCGTGCCCGATGTCAAAACTCTGCGTGAGCTGTTCAGGCGTCAATTCGCGGCAGCGCTGTAACAGCAACCCTGTCGTCCACGCGTCGTGTCCGAGCAAGCGATCCAGCATATCCATCAGTCCAATACCTCCCGCACGGTGTATATCCTCTTCACACTGCCCCCTTCGTAATAGGTGCGCGTCAACATCTCCGCCAACAGGCCGTTGGTGATGAACTGCACGCCTGTGATGATGAATAACGCACTCAGGATCAGCATTGGGTTGCCCGTGATGTCGAAATCCGCGAAGATTTTCAACAACAGCGTGAGAATTCCGAATCCGAAGCCCAACCCCAACGAAGCAATGCCCAGACTGCCGAACAGGCGCAGCGGTTTGGCGGAATACGATAGCAAAAATTTGATCGCGATCACGTCCAGCAGCACGCGCCAAGTCCGCGATAGCCCGTAATGACTCTTGCCGAACTGGCGCGGTGACCACTGCACCGGAATCTCGCACATGATCGCGCCGAAGCGGCTGGCAAGCGCGGGGATGAAGCGGTGCAGTTCGCCGTACAACTTCAGATGTTGCAGCGTCTCGCGCTTGTAGGCTTTGAAAGTGGAGCCGAAATCGCGCATCTCGATCCCGCTGACATAGGCCATCAAGCGGTTGGCGAGGCGGCTAGGAATGCTGCGCGTGGACGGATCGGCGCTGCGGTCGCGCCATCCGCTGACGAGGTCATAGCCCTCACCGAGTTTATCCACCAGTTTAGTTAAATCTTCCGCGTGGAATTGCAGATCGCCGTCCATCGCCACTACGATGTCGCCCTGCGCGTGGTCAAAGCCCGCTGCCAAGGCTGGCGTCTGCCCGAAATTCCGCGTGAAGCGCACTATCTTGACGTGCGGATCGGCCTCATGCAGCCGCTTGAGCCGCAGATACGTCTCGTCGCTGCTGCCATCGTCCACGAACACGATCTCGTAGCTAGGCTGGTAGCTGGTTAGCACCTCAGTGAGCTGCTGAACGAGGATCGGGATATTGTCTTGCTCATTGTGAACGGGGATGACTACTGAAAGAATGGGCGTTGTTGATGACATGATTTCCACTTGGCGGGTAATGATGCGCAGATTATAGCGCAGCACTGCTCGTATGAGTGTGCAAAACCCAGATCACGCCGTCACGCGACCATGCCCTAGGCATGAATCGGTCATCTAGCCTTCAATGTCAGTCTGCGGAAGTCGAACACGAAAGATGCTGCCTTTTTCAGGTTCACTTTCTACCTCGATGCTCCCGTGATGTAGCTCGACGATCTTCTTGACAATCGCCAACCCCAGTCCGGTTCCGTTGGCCTCTTTGGCCTTTGCCGATTCCGTGCGATAAAAGTGCTCAAAAATGCGCGGTTGATCGGCGGCGTCGATACCAATGCCGGTATCTTGGACTTCGATCATTAGCTTATCCGGTTGCGCGAACGTCCGAATAGTGATGATACCCCCGGCAGGTGTGTACCGCAAAGCATTCTCAACGAGATTGATCAAGGCGCGGGCGAGTTCTTCTTCTCTTGCGCGCAAGAATGGCAACTCGCTGTCCAATTGCAGTTCGATTGTTTGCTGCTGTTTTTCAGCCACTTGGTCAAACTGGGTTTTGATCCGCGTAAGTATCGCGTTCACGTCAACTTGTTGAAAGCGTTGGTCAGGCAGCGTTTCCATGCGGTTGGTGGTAACTACATCATCGATCAGTTTGGCTAAACGCGCCGACTGTGCCTTGATCTGGTCCAGTCTAGACTTCCGCAATTCGACATTGGCCTCTTTCTCAAGCAGGTAAATGATCGTGTTGATCACGGATAGCGGCGTTTTGAGATCATGCGAAACCGTATTCAGAAATTCCCGCAAGATTTCCGTTTTCTGTCCCGCCAGCGCTAATTCCAATCGTTGGCTCTCGGCTAGTTTACGTTCGGTAATATTATGCATGGCTGTGATTTGCACGACGTGCCCTAGATAATTGATGGGTTTGCTCACCAACTCGATAGGGAACGCCATATGATCATGTCGCAAGGCCAGCGTCTCGTAAGCCTCTGTATCGCCCGCCACGATCTTCTGTCGCACGTTTTGCTGCTGGTCAGAGGCGATGAATTCCACTAAGTCCTTGCCGATAATCGCAGACCGCTCGACGCCGACCATGTTACAGAAGGCCGGGTTGACTTCCAAGATCGTGCCATTGTCGTGGATAGCAATGGCCTCAAAGGTGGCATTCACGAGCCGTTGAAGTGCGGCATTCGCTTCAAACGAGGTACGCAGCGCACGGTGTAAGATCGAAGTACCGAGCATTAAGAAGGCGGTGAACGCACCGAGATTTTCCGTGCCGATCAGCATAAACCGTAGCGCCGCCTCGGTAGGTACATCCGACGCTGCTAACCGTACTCCAAAGGTCGTCATTAGGAGTACCAACGACCACAGTCCTGCTTGTGGACGAAGGAACAGCGTAGCGATAACCATCGGAAAGATGAAGACTAAGGGTATGGGCGTGTTCGTACCGACATAGGTAGATGGTTCGGCTCCGACGACGATGGAAATGATTCCCCAGATAACCGTTAGTACAATGCCATACACATTGCCACGACGGTTAAGCCACCAAAAAAAGACGTAGAACGGACATGTAAATAGGAAAACTGGAAACGCAGGATCATGAACGAGAAATAGAGTAGCTGCTAGGGCAATGACAAAACCAATCATAATCAGAAGTATCGCGGCGAACCCTTGATTGAGTAGGCGGCGCAGCGGATCGATAGTGCTTACCCACGTCAATTGTTGCCATACACGCTGCAAGCTTGCAATGGTTGGATATGTGCTGAGGCGTTCCCAGAGTGGGATACGCCTTGGCTTACTGTCAAGATCTAAAGCCATCTGTGGGGAAGCGCGCTCATCAGTTGACATTGATTCTATGCTCCGTTGTGGCGTGTAGTGTTGTATTCAACGATGATAGAAACATTCTTTTTCAGTCTACTCCGCTTTATGCATTTATGATGTGAATATTAACATTGCGTTGTTGGAAAAGTGATCATTTACCATGTGGTAACGTGGATTTAAGCAGATTGGACATGGGGGTGGTGACCTAAATGCTGGTAGTATCAACTTTTCGTGTTGAGCGCTGTGAGAATATTGGAGAGGCTATCTGATGCTCACCACCGACAGCCTCACGCTCAGGTGATTGTCGGTGGTGAGGACATGAGGATGCGATCTTAGCGCGGACGGCAGATCAGGCCATTGTGAGCCTTGATGCGCCCGTGCCGCATGATTTCGAAGCCATTTTCATAGGCGTACAGACCGAGGTGCGTCACGTCCATCAGTTCGCGGTAGGCGAAGTTCATGATGTCCGCGAACACCGTGTAAAACAGCTTGGTTCGCAACTGCACGCGCGGCGTCGTGATGATCGCCGTGCCGCCCGGTTTCAGGAAGCGGCGGTGCATATCGAAGGCTTCCGGTTTGTACTGGTCGGGGAAATGCTCGATCAGCCCGATGCTGACCACCAGATCGAATTCCTTGCCGTATTTCAGGTTGCGGATGTCCTCGACCTCGAAATCGATGTCCATCTGGTCGCGGTACCATACCTTCGGCTGCCCCGTCGATGGGTTATAACCGAGGAACGGATAGGCTTCGGGAAAGTTGCCGAAGCGGTCGGTACGGCAGTAATCATCATAATCGACTAGCACGGCATGACCGCCCGGATACATCGCCATCAACTGCATCGCCTCGTAGCCATCCGCCGCGCCGAGGAACAGGATATTGGGCTTTTCCACGTCCAGCCCGCCGAACAGCGCCCGCTTCCCGCGCGGATCCCAGACCGCATCCTCAACGCGATGAATCTTGTTCCAGAACATCCACTGGATGGCTTCCTCGACCGCTTCCCACGCCTCGTGCATATCGAGCTGTCCTGCCGCTTTGCCCAATTTGCCGAGCGCTTCTTGCTTGGCAGCAGAGGGGACGGTGTCAAATAGGCTCTGGAACGAACGATTGAACATTTCCCATGCGGTTTTGACGGGCAGAGCTTGATCGTGCTCTTTTTCCCACTGCTTCTTGTCTTCCGACCAGCGCTCAACGCGGTATGGTCTGCCGATCTTGTCCCACGTCAGTTCGCGCCAATCGTTGATCGGGTTGGCGTCGTAAAACACGTCCGCCGCGTCAGGCCGCAGATCAACGCGGTAAGTCGGCGTCATCTCCGTGCGCCCGATGTCGGCCTCGGTGTAGGGATGCGCGGGCGCGGGTTGAGCAGCTTGTCCGGTCAACGGGTGATCAAGGGTAAGGGTCATGATAGCCCTCCGAGGCAAAATATTATTTGGACTGTAAAACGATTGGCGAGATGTTCAGATTATTGCACTATTTTGTTGAATCGCGAAATCAGCGGCCTCTCAGCGCCAGCGTCAACGTATGATAGAGGAACCAGCGCCCCTGTCGTCGTTCTTCGCCGCCCTGTGCCCACACCCACAACGAATAGCCCAGATAACGCAGCCCCATATAGCGGCCTACTTCGCGATAACGTTCCATGAATTCAAGCACTGGAATTTCGTAGCCATGCGCAGCGAGTGCATCCCGATAGAAGAGAATTGTGTTTCCACCGTGAAATAAGTTCGGCAAATCAGGTACAGTGAACCGTAGCTTGACTGCTCCCAATCGATGAAATACGCTTTGTCTCGCCACCATCGAATGTGACCGGGGATCAGATCGACACATAGCAGCGTCAGGGTGGTTTGTTCCTCCGTGAGCGCTTGCAGAGTACGCATAAACTGATCCATCGCCGCTTCGAGACGCTTGGTGAGCGGGGCGAATTCCGCCGCGAATTCGGGATCGGCAAGGTTACGTTCCCATTGCTCGCGCCACGCCCGCAGCCACAGACGGTCTTCAAAGTGCGGCGCAGTGTGTGGCAACCATGACGGCGGCTGCATCCGGTTCGTCGCGTGGATCTTCGCCAAGCCATCCGCCGCCGATAGTCTAGCGGCACTAGCGTTATCATCGCGCCATGAGCATTCTTCCATGTAGGGCATATAAATGAGGGCGCGGTCTTCACTCACCAGATCGGGGATATAGATAGGCGGCACGGCACTCCCTTGCATACGCAAGAGATCATAAATCCGACGTTCTCGCAGGGAGGCATTTTTGGTCACGAGATCGTCATAACGCAGTGGCGCGTGTGCATCCTGACTGACGACGCGATAGAAATTGATTTGCGATCCTGAAGCTCCTTGCGGGGCATCCGGTTGCTGCTCGGCGCTCACGACACGGTGATAAGTGCCGTGCATTTGATAAAGCAGCCGCTCAAACGCGGAAAAATGGCTGGTTACGTTTTCACTCAAGATGGTAATCCCCATTCGTCATGCAAGTTGACCTCAACCGCTTGCCCACGCCGTAGTGACCAGCCGCGCATCACCTGCTGACCCTTTTCCCTGCCGATGATCACGTACACCACATCGGGCCATGTCGCCTCGGCAATATCGGTGATCGAGGGCGTCGGCGGGTCGTGCGGATGCGAATGGTACACGCCGACCACGTCCATGCCATCCCGCCGCAGTCGCATGACTGCCTCGACCATCGCTTGCCGATCCATCTCGTAGCGTACCTGCGGAGTCGGGGCTACATTCGGAATCGCTACCGCGACCAGCGCCTGATCATCGCGCCCGCCGAGCAACCCACACACCTCACGATCAGGCTCCGAATCGACGTGCTGTAGCATTTGCGCCGCTACCGCGCTTATAATCACGAAATCTGTCATGCATCAGCCTCTCACCAGAGTATAGATGTGAGAGGTGAGCGCGTCTAGATATTGATCGGACACAGCGATGCATCCAACCGTCATTTCGCTCAGTATGATGTTAAGCTATATAATGTTATAATTCATAGCACAGTGAATTCAAAAGTTCAGTCGAGTTAAATCTCGGATATACTACATGACCCAATTACCAGCGACGACTACCAACGCGGCAGCAACATCGTCAGCCGCGCCTAATTCACCTGTCCCTTCGTTCCTTCAGCAGGAAAAGCTAGAGCCGATCCTCGTCGTCATCACCGCCGTCGCCATCGCCGCCAGCATCATCGCCGGACGTGTGAACGCGCCCGCTGCGTTAATCCTCGTCATCGACATCATTTCGTATGTGGCGGGCGGTTGGTTCGGCTTGCAAGAGGGCGTCAAAAGCCTGTTAGAGCGTGAGATTAACGTTGACCTGTTGATGGTGCTGGCAGCAGCGGGCGCGGCCGTCGTGAACCAGTGGCACGAAGGCGCGATCCTGCTGTTCCTGTTCTCGCTCAGTAACGTGCTGCAAGCCTACGCGATGGATCGCAGCCGCAACGCGATCAAGGCGCTGCTCAAACTACGCCCCAATCAAGCCACGCTGCGGCGCGGCGCGGAACTCGTGGTCGTGCCGATTGAGCAGTTGCAAATCGGGGATGTGGTCGTGATCCGTCCGGGCGAACGGTTGCCCATCGATGGCGAGGTCAGCGACGGCAGCAGCATGGTCGATCAAGCGCCGATCACCGGCGAATCGATGCCCGTTAGCAAAGGGCGCGGCGACTCAGTCTTTGCGGGCACGGTCAACCAGAACGGCAGCCTTGATATACGCGTTACGCGCCATGCCAACGACACCACCCTCTCGCGCATTATCAAGATGGTCGAAGAAGCACAGGGACAAAAAGCGCATACGCAGCGATTCTTGGACGAATTCGAGCAAAAATACGCGCTCGGCGTTATCGTCTTCATCATCCTGTTCATCTTCATCCCGCCGATGATTTCCTCGATCTCGTTCAGCGATAACTTCTACCGCGCGATGGTGCTGATGACGGTGCTGTCACCGTGCGCGCTGGTGATTTCGACGCCCGCCTCGATCCTGTCCGCCATCGCCAACGCGGCGCGGCGCGGCATCCTGTTCAAGGGTGGCGCATATTTAGAGCAAATGGCGACCATCAAGGCCATCGCCTTCGACAAAACAGGCACCATCACGACGGGCAAACCCGCCGTGACCGAACTCGTGCCCTACCAAGCCGCCAGCGCCGACAAGCTGATCGAGGTAGCGGCGGGCGTCGAGGCGCGTTCCGAACATCCCGTCGCGCAAGCCGTCTTGAAATATGCCAAAGCGCACAAAGCCTTCATTCAGGAGCCGGAAACCTTCGAATCCGTCCCCGGTCAGGGCGTGCGCGGCACGGTGGGCAAACGCACGATCCTTGCGGGTACCGAACGCCTGATGGAAGATGCTGGCCTGAGCGTCCCCGCCGATCTGCTGGCGGATCGCACGCGCTTGGAGGGCGAGGGCAAAACCGTGCTGATCGTACATGACACCAGCGTCGGCTTCCTCGGCCTGATCGCGGTGGCGGATGAACTGCGCCCGAATGCGGCGGCGATCATCAAGGAATTACGGGCGGCGGGCATCGAGAAAATCGTGATCCTGACGGGCGATAACGAGCGCGTGGCGAACACCATCGCCAAAACCGTTGGCGCGGATGAGGTGCTGTCGAATCTGCTGCCAGAGCAAAAAGTCGATGCGGTGCGCGATCTGCAAACCAAATATGGCGCGGTGGCGATGGTGGGGGACGGCGTCAACGATGCGCCCGCGCTGGCGCTGGCAACCATCGGGATCGCGATGGGCGCGGCGGGTACTGATGTGGCGCTGGAAACCGCCGACGTGGTGCTGATGGCGGACGATCTCAGCAATATCGCCTACGCCATCAAGTTGAGTCATCACGCCCGCCGCGTGGTCTGGCAAAACATCATTTTCTCGCTCAGTGTGATCGCAATCTTGGCGGTAAGCACATTTATTGCGCATCTCGCGCTGCCCTTCGGCGTCGTCGGGCATGAAGGCAGCACGCTGATCGTCGTTACCAATGGTCTGCGTTTGCTCACCTATCGGGGCGGAAAGTAAGAGACACCAACCTATGCCACATCGAGCTGCCGTCACCGCACAGGGGCAAGTAGAACTACAGACCTTTGATCCGCCGCCGCTGCAACCGCATGAGGTGTTGATCGAGACGACCGTAAGCTTGATCAGCCCCGGCACCGAGCGTGCCTTCTTCTTGGGCTTGCCTAACACCACACTGCCGTATCCGATCTTCCCCGGCTACAGCAATGTCGGACGGATCGTGAAATGTGGCACGGCGGTGACGACGCTGGCAGTCGGAGATCGTGTTGCCTCGCCTGCCGCCCACGCTTCACAAGTCGTAGTCACGGCAGAACGCTGCGTCCCGATCCCAGTGGCAGTGGGTGATGAGTCGGCAGTCTTCTTCAACTTGATTGCCATCGCCATGCAAGGCATTCACAAAGCGCGGATCGAGTTGGGCGAAAGCGTCGCCGTCATCGGCGCAGGGCTGATCGGTCTGTTCGCGGTGCGCTTGGCGCAACTTGCGGGCGGACTGCCGGTGATCAGCATCGATCAGAAGCCGGAACGCCTTGCGCTGGCGGCACAGCTTGGCGCGGATGTCACCCTGATTTCCGATGAGTCCATCACATCGGCGCTGTCGTCTGAACTTCAGACAGACGGCGCTACGGTGGTAATCGAGGCAACTGGCGCGACCGCACCCGTCTTGATGGCGTTTCAGCTTGCCAGACCCGGTGGACGTGTGATTTTGCTAGGCAGTGCGCGTGGCGAAGCGGATGGTGTAAATTTTTATCGCGATGTCCACCGCAAAGGGTTGACCATCATCGGGGCGCATGAATACACGCGTCCCGCCCACCAATCGTATCCCGGCTGGTGGACACAGCTCGATGAACAGCACATCGCCCTCCACCTGCTGGCGAAAGGGCGGATGGATGTTTCGCCGCTGATCACGCACCGTTTCGCGTGGGAGCAGTTCCCGCAAGCCTACGAGATGCTGCGGGCTTGGAACAGCGGCGCGATGGGCATGGTGATCCGCTGGCAGCCGTAAGTACACCCACTCCTCACCGCGTCTAAAATTCAGTTGCTAGACAAAACAGCCTATCCTAGTGTTTAATTGTCCGTAGAAACTATTCAAATCTCCATTTGATTATTTGAGGAACTGACCATGAGTAGACGAGAAGCCGTGATCGTCGCCGCAGCCCGTACCGCTGTCGGCAAAGCCAAGAAGGGCACCACTGCCAACGAGCGTTCCGATGAGATGGCGGCGGCGGTCATCCGCGACCTAATTCGCCAGACCGAGGGCAAGCTCGATCCCGCCCTGATCGATGATGTGGTGATCGGCTGCGCGATGCCCGAAGGCTCACAGGGGTTGAACACGGCACGCTTGATCACATTGCGGGCGGGGTTGCCGATCAACGTGCCCGCGCAGACGGTCAATCGATTCTGTGCCAGCGGCTTGCAGACCATCGCCAGCGCCGCGCAGAGCATCATCGCGGGCGACGCCGACATCATCATCGCGGGCGGCGCGGAGAGCATGAGTCTCGTGCCGATGACGGGCTTCCACATCAGCCCCAACCCGTACATGGCGGAGCACCAGCCAGAGGCCTACATCAGCATGGGCTTGACGGCGGAAAACGTGGCGGAGCGTTGGAACGTTAGCCGTGCCGATCAGGATCAATTCGCTTACGAAAGCCATCGGAAGGCCGCCGCTGCGCAGGACGTGGGCAAGTTCAAAGCCGAGATCGTGCCCATTGAAATCGAAGATGTCTCGATGGGTGAGGATGGTAAGGCGCATCGCAAAACTCTGGTGTTCGACACCGACGAGCATCTCCGCCGCGAAACCACCATCGAAGGGCTGGCGAAACTCAAGCCAGTCTTCAAAGAGGGCGGTACCGTGACCCCCGGCAATGCCTCGCCGCTCAGTGACGGCGCGGCGGCGCTGCTCGTGATGGAACTCAGCAAGGCGCAGGAACTCGGCTTCACGCCGATTGCGCGATTCGCAGGATTCGCTGTATCGGGCGTCGCGCCGGAGATCATGGGTATTGGCCCGGTGGAAGCCATCCCCAAACTACTCAAGCGGACTGGCCTCAAGCAAGAAGACATCGATCTGATCGAGCTAAACGAAGCCTTTGCTGCGCAAGCCCTCGCCGTGATCCGCACGCTGGAACTCGATCAGAGCAAGGTCAACGTCAACGGTGGCGCAATCGCGCTGGGGCATCCCCTCGGCTGCACTGGTTCCAAGCTGTCGGTGCAGTTGATCAACGAATTCAAACGCCGTCCGGCGCGCTACGGCATCGTGACCATGTGTATCGGCGGTGGTCAGGGTGCGGCTGGCCTGTTCGAGAATTTGAACTGACGGACTCCTCACGCGCATGATTTGGTCTAGCAACGGCAGATAGCGAATGGCTGTCTGCCTTGCTAGGCACCTTCGCTACTCAATCTCCGGCTTTCTAATAACGCTATAATTGAGCATCAGGAGAATAGCAATGGCAAACTTGGTTATCAATGAGCAGTTGCTTGCGCGGCTACAACAGCTTGCAGCACGCCAAAACCGCCCGATTGAGGCGATCCTTGACGAGATGTTGACACAATTCGAGGATGATCCGCCGCTAAAAAGCCGTACTGCTTACATGGCAAAGCTTTATGCTTATGCACGTGCCTATTGGCAGCGCGTCAATGATACTGAACGGCTCTTGCTGACCGATGAGCAGCTTGATGAGCAGTTCTGGTGTATCGATCCTGAAGGTATCCCACGCTTGAAATCGGATCGGGACGAGTTTCACCTCCCTGATAACAGTGCATACACCTTGCTGGAAACTATCTGGCAGGACAACCCTGCCGGAGAGACTGAAGAGCCAATCAATTATCGCGACATTCTGAACAAAGATTTTCCCGCTTACTTAATACATCGAATGCAAGGAAATAATGCTCAATCCAATACTGATTGACAGTAGTTTCCTTTATGAACTGCATAACCCAAAGACTTTTTTTCGTACGCAGGTGGCTCAGTTTGTTCAAGTGGAAAAACGCCCACGAATCGTGCCTGATGTAGTTCTGACGGAAGGCGCTTACCTCATTCGACAACGGATCGGACAACATGCTGTGATTCGATTCCTGACCACCGTCGATATCTTGGGATTCCAATTTGAACCAGTTACAGGCTCAGACCTCAAGCGGGCGGGCCAAATCATGAATCACTATCGAGATGCTGACTTTGATTTCGTAGACTGCTGCATCATGGCGATTTCTGAGAGATTGAACATCACTACGGTCTATACGCTTGACCGCCGTGACTTCGCTATGTTCCGTCCGACACATTGTGAGTATCTAGAATTATTGCCATAAGACATCATGACTTCATCCGCTCGGTTGCACTGGTTCCAAGCTGTCGGTGCAGTTGATCAACGAATTCAAACGCCGTCCGGCGCGCTACGGCATCGTGACCATGTGTATCGGCGGTGGTCAGGGTGCGGCTGGCCTGTTCGAGAATTTGAACTGACGGTCTCCTCACACGCATGATTTGGTCTAGCAACGGCAGATAGCGAGTATTATCTGCCGCTAGACCTTAATCCTCACCCCACCGCGAGATCATTCTAGTGATCCGTGACCGCGTTCGCTGCTTCCTGCAACCGCATATAGAATTCCTCTAGCACGTTGGGGATCGTTTGCAGCGCCGCCACCAGCCGATTTCCGCCCTGCCGAATCGTTTGCCGCTCCAACGCCTCGAACACCATCACCCCTTCTCGCAGTGCCATCTTCAACGCGCGGATTACGTGCCGATCTTCGTTTTCCAGCAAGTCGCACATCGCGCCATATGTGCGCACGAACTCGTCATGGGTCGCTGTCAGTCTTCCGGCATCCCCTTGTAGGCGTTCCCGCATCCTACGAGCCAAATCGCGCGCAATTGCCGCCGCCTCGCTGCCCTGAATCGCCGTCAGCGCTTGCTGCATCCATCGCGCGTCGAGGTGCTGCCAGCCGAGCAAGCCTATCGTCAGTGACCACAGTGTCGGCAGTGGCGACCCTAGCACATGATCTAGATAACCCGTCACCAACCGCTCATGTACCAGACCGAGTTGCTCGATCTTGCTTGGCGTCAGCAACACGCGATCAGGCCGCTCGATGTCCGTGAACGCCTCGTGCCGCACGCGGAAGTCATTCAGCACTGCATTCTCGATCTCCGTCACCATGAACAGCAGATCGACCCATGCGTAATAGGCGTCGCGCAAGGTAATCACGCGCAACCCTTGCTCGGACAGCGCGACGCCCCATTCCTGACCGAAATCCGGCATCCGCAGCACGCCCAGCTCATACATGCCGAGCATGGCATCCACCTCCGAATTGGTGTGGTGTTCGATCTTCTGATAAGCGTTAGTGGCGTCCAGCCCCGAATACGACTGGATGATCTTGGCTCCGCCGGGGTGAATATGATTGAACGTGTTCACGTCGTACACACGCCCGCTCACGATGATCCAGTAGCCGTGCTCATCATCGTTGTGCAGCGCCACCTCGGAGATGGTGTACTGCGGCTTGTGGGTGTCGAGGTGTGTGCCGCTGTACGTCGTGAAGATTTCCAGCATCAAGCGGTCTTGCCCGATCAGCCGATACAGCGTATTACGGGCGATCTCGTCGCGTTCTTCAAGTGTGCCCGCTTCGGCGTAGCGCGCGATGATCACCTTGATCGTCTCTAGCACCGTATTGGCGAACGACGTGCGCCCGCACAGATACAGCGTCGCACCTTGCCCACCGTCTTCCTCAGCGCGTAGCATCTCCCAAAGCAACCGTGCGTTGTCGTCCTTCAACATTTCCTTGTCAATGTGTCGGCGCTGCCCTTCTCTGATTCCGAACTGCCCCGCCGTCGGATCGAACGCTGTTTCTACGTCCGCCCGCGAAAAGGCCATCCGCACGTGGAGCTTGCCCGCTGCCACGTAGGGTGCGAATTCGTCCTGATAGTAGAATTCTTCGGGGGAGCGCGTGCCGAAAAACAGCCATGTCGCGCCTGCCGCTGGCGTCCGCATCCGCGCCTCGATCAGCCCGCGCATGGGCGAGATGCCCGTCCCGCCCGCGAACATCACGATAGGGTTGGTGGCGTCCTGTGGCAAACTGAAGCGTGCCGGATGCACCACCTTGATCGAGACACGTCCCTGTGCTGTCTCGCCCGCCGCGATCCGCGCCAGAAAGCTCGATCCCGTGCCTTGCCGCTCTGTTGCTTGCGTTGTATCGCTGTCTTGCGTGCTGTACCGCAGTTCGCCCACCGTCAGGCTCAATTCGTCATTACCTTCGTCCATGATCGAGGAGATCGAATACAGCCGCCAGCGCTCCGGCATGATGATCCGGCAGATATGCTCGTGGTCGCCGGGGATGGCCTTCCACAGCCGCTTGGTGTTGTAGCCCGCCTCCGCCAGCAAGTTGAGCAGATCCCACACTTCCCACTGATCCTCCGCCCACGTATCGAGGATGCGCTGCACGCGGGCATTGCTGGTCAGCGCGTACAATGCCAGCGCCACCTGCCGATCCACCGGACGGATGCGTGCGAACCGCAGCAGCGTGCGCAGTGGCAGTTCAGCGGCCTCCTGATAGCCGTCGCGCAGGTTCACATGCCAGCGCCACGCGGCGTTAAGCTGGATCATCTCGTCGCCCGTTGCGTGCAGCGCCGCCAGCGTCTTGTCGATCAGCTCGGCGCTGTTTTCCGGCAGCACGCCGCAGCGGTCGCCCGCCTGATAGCGGATGCCCGTGTCCGCGATGTCGAATACCACTTGCCGCACGATCTGTCCGGCGTGATCCGCGATGGTCTTCACACGCTTAACGGGTACCATATGCGTCGTCTGCGGGTACAGCCCGTAGCGCTCTAGCCGCGAATGGTCGAGTTCCACCGCCAGCCGATCCCACACCCGTTCGCTGTACGAGCCAGCCATCCCGCCGAGCGTTTTCACGCGTCCCGCTTTGAAGGACAGATCGAGGAATCCGTAAGCCTTCAAGCGATGACGACTCAGGAGGCCGCTCTCGCCCGCGTAAGTATCGCGTGCCTCATCGAAAATCCCCTTCAGCGTGCGGTGTCCTTTTTGCATCACGTAATCGGGCACGGAAACCTGTTCCAGCGCCGTCAGCCACTCGCGCCAGTGCTTCGGGAAGAACAGCCGCGTCCGGTCGGTCTCATGTCCGACGGTTGTCTGATAGCGCTTCCGCCCGAAGAAAATGTCCATCGACGTGAACGACGGGATCGCCGTGCCGCTCGGCCCCGGTGGCGCATTTTGCGTTTGGAACGGCGACGCGAATAAAGCCGCCGTCTTGCCCCACACCACCGGATTGATGTACGTCTCGCTGTACGGGTTCGGGTTCACCTTTTGCAGCGACACATACGTCAGGTACTTGGTCGCCTCGCTGATCTGGATCAGCGCTTCCATCAGCATGTCCGGCTCATCATGCAGCACGGCCTCTTGCGCGGTCAACATGGCTTCCAGTAGCGGCGAGAACAGATACAACATCTCAATCGGCGTCATCTGGAAGCGGCGCTCATCCTCATTCCCGATCAGCGGGATCGCCATCCGCAAATTCTCGACCACGAAGGGCTGCGCCAGCGTGGGGTCGATCAACTGCCAATTGTGCGTATTCAGGTCGATGAACGACAAATGTGGCGCAGGTCGCTCCAAGCGCTGCGAAATCTGTTCCCACGGGCGCTGTATCTGCGGCGGGATTCCCCGTTCGGGCGGTTCCGGCTCACAGTACCAGTACAGGTGCGCCAAAATGCTGAACAACGACGACGCCCGCAGCAAATCCACGTCCGGCAAGTCCTCCGCCAGCGCGCTCAACATCGGCATCTCGTCCAGCGTCCTGCGCACGGCGTAGGTACGGAACAGGTGCGGGATCGCGTTCGCCACCTGATCCCACGCGCGGTGGCTGATGGGCAGCGTCATCGCGGGCTGCTGGCGTGGCAAAAACCCGTGTGTATACGACAACGAACCGAGGTTTTCATGTCCCAACCGCTCATTCGTGGCGATGGCCTCTTCGATCACCTGTCTTGCGGGAACAGCCTTCATCTTCATACCGATCAACCCCTTCTCGCTCTACAGCGTCCCCACCACAGCCTGACAGATGTCCGCGCGCCCCACCGTGCCGAGCAACCGCCCATCCTTGACCACGGGCAGCCGGTGGATGTTCTTTTCCAGCATCAACGCCGCGATCTTGGCGACATGATCATCGGGATCAACGACCAGCGGCGTGCGGATCACCAGCGGTTCAATCGGCTTGTACATCAACTCGCGTCCCTTGCGCATGAACAGGCGGAAGGCTTGCTCCAACGTCCCGCCCTCGCCCGTGATCTCCTCAATGTCCGGCATCGACGCGCGCAGCACATCGCCCACCGACAGCACGCCGACGAATTCGTTGTCCTCATCGATCACCATGAGGTCGCCCACGCCCGACAGCGCGATGATCTCGGCGGCGCGGTGCAGCGAATCACCCAATCGGATGCACACCGCGCGCACCGTCATAATCCCTTTGGCGCGTACGAACGGCGTATCCATCGATGCGCGCCATTCCGCCAACAGTTCATCGACCACAGGATACAGCTTCTTCTCGGCGGGTGCCCACGAGCCGACCACCGCATCGTCAAATTTCGCGAGGCTGTCGGCGTCATCGCTGATCAACACCTTACGCGAGTCGGGGTACAGTGCCCTGCACAATTCCAGAAAAATCGCCGCGTTCGGACTGTCGGCGTTCTGCGCGAACACAAACAGCGCGATCTGTTCCCCCTGTTCGCGGAAAGGCCGCAGCGTCCCGACCGGATCAGCCTCCAGCGTGGCGGCGGCGATGCGGTAGCCCTCGATATAGCGCAGGCGGAGCGCCGCTTCCAACGCGGTATCGGTACTGCTGCTGACCAATACAATCAGTGGTTCTCTATGCACGACATTCACCCTCAACTCGTATGGAGTATCCGGTGGATAGTATAGGGCACTTACCAGATTCGTACCGGACGGTGCAAGGTTAGGGGTCGTTCGGCTTCAACCGTTGGTACTGCGTGGTGATCGAGCTGAGGAGATGGATCATGTCGGTGCCCATACTGACGAAGGTGAAGCCATCTGCGAGGCGAGCCGCAGCGCTGTCGGCATTGGGCGAGATCGTGCCGTAGGGTAGGCCATGCGCCTTGCACGCCGCGATGACCTTCGTAATCGCCGCACGAAATGTTGGATCGTCGCTCCACAGCGTGGGAGTTAGGCCGAGCGAGATGTGCAGATCAAACGGGCCGATGAAGACGAGATCGATTCCCGGCACCGCCAGAATCGATTCGATATTCTCAACGGCCTCACGGGTTTCGATCTGGATCGCGACGAGGATTTCGTGGTTAGCTTGTTTGACGTATTCCACGTGGTTAGTGATGCCAAAGCCGATATGCGGCACCAAGCCGCCCGCGCCGCGTTCACCCAACGGTGGGTAGCGCGAAAACCGCACTACATCGCTGGCTTCTTGTGCGGTGTTAACCATCGGCACGATCACGCCCTGCGCGCCCGCGTCCAACGCGTGTTTGATGTGGTACATGCTGCCGTGCGCGACGCGCGCCAGCGGGGTACATGCCCCGCCGCTCACATCGGCAATCGCGGCGAAGATCATCGACGCGGTGGAAAGGTCAACGGGCGTGTGCTCCATATCGACCAGCAGCCAGTCGAACAAACCTTGTGCCGCCACGATCCGCGTCAGATGAAAGCTGTGTGAATGCATCCACAGTCCGATGGCGGGTTGACCCTTACGCAGCTTCGCCAGCGTGTGATTCTGTCTCATGTCCACCCTCCATCGTGCTTGTATGCGATTCTACGCAAGAGGGAAGCGCCCATCCCAACCACTTGAGTTGTGGTGGGGCGCTTCCCTCCACTGATTGTATCAGTTGTATTGTGGCAGCCAATCGCCATGCGCGGCGATCAGGTCATCGACCAGATTCCAGATTTGCTCAAGGTCGAGTTCCGCCGCTGTGTGTGGATCAAGCATCGCCGCGTGATAGATGTGCTCACGCTTGCAAGTCAACGCGGCTTCCACCGTCAGTGACTGCACGTTGATGTTGGTCTGCATCACCGCCGCCAGTTGTGGAGGCAGCGCGCCGATCTTGGTCGGTTGGATGCCGCTCTTATCCACGAGGCACGGCACTTCCACGCAGCAGCCCTGCGGCAGATTATCGATCAGACCGCGATTCGGCACATTCCCATACACCACGCGTGGTTGGCCTGTCTCTTGGCTGTGGATGATGAACGAGCCGTATTCGTGACTGCGGTGAACGGGGATCGTCTCCGTGCCTGTTTCGAGCCGCTTGCGCAGCGCTTCCCAACCCGCCAGTTGCACTTCGCAGCGGCGGATGTATTCATCCAGCGGGATGTTGAACTTTTCGATCAGGTCAGGGCGGTCGCGCTTGATGAACCACGGCGTGTATTCGCTGAAGTGCTCGCTGGACTCAGTCACGAAGTAGCCGAGTCGCTTGAACATCTCATAACGCACGAGGTTCCAATCCGGCGCTTTCCCAGCATCCAATACCTTGCGGATTTCTGGATACAGGTCAACGCCATCGCGCTCGAACTTCAGGTAAAACGCCATATGATTGATGCCCGCGCAGATGTAATTGATTTCTTCCAGCGGGATGCCAATGTCTTCAGAGAGTTGGTGCGCTGTACCCTGCACGCTGTGGCACAGGCCAATCGTCTTGATTGACGTGGCGCGGCTCAACGCCCAGCAGTTCATCGCCATCGGGTTGACGTACTGCAAGAATGTCACATCGGGGCATAGCCGTTCCATGTCCTTGCACATCTCGACCATCACGGGGATCGTGCGCAGTCCGCGCATAATCCCGCCAATGCCGAGCGTGTCGGCAATCGTCTGCCGCAAGCCGTACTTCTTCGGGATTTCGAAATCGACCACTGTCCCCGGCTTGTAGCCCGCCACTTGGAACATGGCGATGGCATAATCCGCGCCGTCGAGCGCTTTCTGGCGGTCGGTGCTGGCTTCGATCTTGGGCTTCACGCCGAGCGTTTCCGCCACCTTATGTGCCACGATCTCGGAAGTCTTCAGGCGTTCGGTATCGATGTCATGGAGAGAGATAGTTGACTCAGCGAGTTCTGGAAAACTCAGGATGTCGCCCATCAAATTCTGGGCAAATACGGTGCTTCCCGCGCCGATAAAGGTAATTTTGGGCATTCTAGGAGTGTCCTTCTTTTGAATCGCCTATACTGTTACGATGTCTTGAATATGCTTGAACTGCGGCAGCCACTGCTTTTGCGCTGCCAGCATCTCGCCCACCATCGACCGAATCTGATCCAGCGTGCAGACGGCGCTCGTCAGCGGATCGAGCATCACGGCGTGATACACAGCTTCGGTGCTGCCCGTCAGCGAGGCTCCGACGATCAGTTCTTGCACGTTGATGTTGGTACGGTTGAGCGCGGCAAGCTGCGGCGGCACATTCCCGATCTTGGTCGGCTGGATACCGTTGCCGTTGACCAGACAGGGTACCTCTACGCAGCAGCCTTGTGGCAAATTATCGATCAGGCCGCGATTCGGTACGTTGCCCGCGATGACGGTTGGCTGGTTCGTTTCCATCGCTTCCATGATAGACGCGCCGTACTCATGGGTGCGCTCTTTGGGCACGACCGAGCCGTCCGCGATCATAGCTTCGTACTCATTGTTGAATTTCGCTTGCCGCTCGATGCAGTGCTTCAAATAGCCGCCCGTCCGCGCCCAGTCAAACCAGTGATCATTGGGACTCTTGAACTTCGGGACGAGTTCGTCCTTGATCATAGCAGGTGTCTTGCGAAAATACGGCATGTATTCGCTGGCATGACCGCTCGACTCGGTGACGAAATAACCGAAGTGCTTCATGATGTCGATGCGCACGGGTTCTTCGCCGTAGATTGTAGGATTCTCGATGGCTTTCCAGATGCGGGGATACAGGTCTTCGTCGCCGCGCTTGAAATCGAGGAAGAAGGCTTGATGATTGATGCCCGCGCTGCGATAGGTGACTTCGTCGTATGGCACCTCGATCCATCTTGCGAGCATTTCGCTGGTGCCCTGCACGCTGTGACATAGCCCCACATGCGGACGTCCCGTCCCGCGATCATACGCCCAGCAGTTAGCGGCCATTGGATTCACGTAATTCAGCAGCAGCGCGTCCGGCGCGAGATCGTCCATCTCGTGTCCGAGCGCGTTCAGTACGGGGATGGTGCGCAGCGCACGGAACACCCCACCGGGGCCAAGCGTATCGCCTACGCACTGCTCAACGCCGTATTTTTGCGGGATTTCGATGTCCAGCCGATACGCCTCCAAGCCACCTTGCTGGAAGGTCGTCACCACATAATCTGCGTCTTTGATGGCGGCACGGCGGTCAGTCGTTGTCTCGATCTTGGCGGACACGCCGCGCCGGTCGATGATCGCTTGTACCACCTTGCGCGATTGCTCTAAACGCACAGGATCGATGTCCATCAGCGTCAGTGTGCAGTCTTGCAGAGCGGGCACGAACAAAATATCGCTGCACAAATTACGCGTGAAGACGAGGCTCCCCGCGCCGATAAATGTTATTTTTGCCATTTTCTTAGTTTTGCTCCTTACGCCGCCGATAGTTAAGTGATCGGCAGACGGGTTGCCCACCGTCCGAAGAAGGGCAGTGGGGTTGATGTTTGTTTTAGTGCGTTCAGGATGCCCATCACCCACGCTACCACGCCGAAGATGTACGCGGCGATGACGATGGCGAATAGGGAGACGCTGATCACAGCCATGTAAGGCACCAGCGCTAACACGTAAGCGAGTACCACCCATCCCACAAAGACACCCAACAGGAACAAGAACAACCCGATGGATTGCCGTAGATGAAACAGCGCCAGCGAATTTTTGCGCTGGAACAAGTACACATACAGCCAGCCGAGGATAGGCAGATAGGCGATCACTGCTGGAACAGAAGAACCTTGACTCATGCTGTCGCTCCTGCTTGGATGCCCTTAAGATGGAGTTCCTTCGCAAAATGACAGGCAGCGAAATGACCAGATTGCACTTCGGTCAGCGGCGGGACTTGTTGGCTGCACACCGCTTGTGCATATTTGCAGCGCGGATGGAAGATGCAGCCCGATGGCGGATTCGCGGGGCTAGGTACTTCGCCCTGCAACTGAATACGCTCATGCTTGACGTCGGGATCGGCGGGCGGCACTGCCGACAGCAGCACTTCCGTATACGGATGCAGCGGTTTTTCCAGCAGTGCGCTCGTATCCGCCATCTCCACGATCTTGCCGACGTACATCACCGCGATGCGATCCGAGATGTGCTCGACCACGGATAGGTCATGTGCGATGAAGATCAGTGTCAGGCCGAGCCGCTGTTGAAGTTCTTGCAGCAGGTTGAGCACTTGTGCCTGCACCGACACATCCAGCGCGGATACGGGTTCATCCGCCACCACCAGACGCGGGTTCAGCGACAGTGTACGCGCCAATCCGATGCGCTGCCGCTGCCCACCGGAAAATTCGTGCGGATAACGGCGCATCAACGACGGGTTCAACCCCACTGCGCTCATCAACTCTGCCACGCGGCGCTCTGCCTCTTTGCCCTTGGCGATCCCGTGAATTTCTAGTGGTTCGCTGATCAAATCCTTGACGGTCAGACGCGGGTTCAGCGAACTGAAGGGGTCTTGGAAGATCATGCGCAGTTCACGGCGCAGCGGCTTCATCTGGCGTTGGTTGATGTCCGCCAGATTCACGCGCTCACCCGTCGGCTTTTGATACCAGATTTCGCCGGACGTAGGGTCATACAAGCGCAAGATGGTGCGCCCGACGGTGGTCTTCCCGCAGCCGCTTTCCCCCACCAACCCCAGCACTTCGCCGTCACGCAGTTGAAAGCTCACGCCGTCCACCGCCTTGACATGCCCCACCACGCGCTTGAACACGCCTTCGTAGATCGGGAAATGTAGCTTCAAGTCTTTAACGTCAAGGATGATGTTGTCCTTGTCAGTCATTGGGCAGCTCCACTAGTTAGCCGGTAACTCGATTGTTGCGTCTTCCATCAGGATGTCTGGATCGTTCCACCCCTTTTGCTGCATCAGCGTGTAAAACGACCGTCTGAACAGCAGCTTCACCTTGATCGTGACTGCCTGACCAGTCGGCGCGGCAAAGGTGTAATCACTTGTGTCCGTCGCCAGCGCGGCGATGCGGTTGTCAGAGACGATAGTGACGGGTCGCCAGAAGGCCGAAGTCGGCGTTTCGCCCGTCCACTCGTCGCGCAAGACTTTCGCGAAGGTCTTCCCCGGCACGCCCGCATAATCGCCGGAGAAATCAGGATTTACCGAACCTGTCGTCAAGGACAGCGTCTTGCCATTGGCGTCCAGCGCTTCCACCACAAGGATCATCGAGCGCATCGGCGCGTCCGTCGGCACATCATGTCCGGCCTGATCGTTGGTGATGCTCACCGTCACCGCGATCTGACCATCCGCACGGCGCGCATCGGTCTTCATCGTGACGGTATTTTGCAAGAACTTTTCGTCGGTCGCGCCGAGCATTGTGTGATAATGCAGTTCAGCATCCGGTCGTACGAGTCCGCCACGCGCGGGCGTCACGATCCATTTGTCCTTACTGATGGGCATATGACAGTCTTGGCAGGTCTTGCCCGTTTCTGGGTTGCTGTACGGGCTGTTCAGCCATTCGCCATACGAATTGTAGATGACTACGCCATCTTTGATGTCGTTCATGCCTACCACGCCACCGAACACGCCGAAGTGGCAGCCTGCGCAGTACTCGCTCTTGGACAGCAGCGGCAAATAGCTGTCAGGGCGCGAGACATCCGGCAGCGTTCCGAAGAAGACTTGTTGGCTTTCTTCCTTCGGGCGGACGAGTTCATACGACATGATGCCGGGCATGTTTTCGTAGGGCAACCCAGTTTTGGGGTTAAGCAGCACATTGGTGATCTTGTGGCAAAATTCGCAGCTCACGCCTTCCGCGGCGGTGCCCTTATAATTCACCGATGGCACGGCGGGGTATTGCAGCAGGCCATTGGATCGCTCAATCGTCAGGCTAGTATGGCAGCCCGACCATGTGCAGTTCTGTTGGTTCGACACTTTGGACGCGACGGGCGTATGGCAGCTTGCGCAGTTGCCGCCCCGACTCGGATTATCCAGCCGGAATCCCGGCCCGTGATAGGGCTGAGTCGGATCGAGCGCTAGCGGCTTGCCATCGGTGCCGAAGACCGTTTGTTGAGCGACTTCGCCCTTCGCGTTGGTGCCCTGATAAATGTCGAGGAAGTGGGCATTCGTCGCCGCCCGTGAGTGCTGATCTTGCTTCCACTCGTCGAATTCGCGGTGACACAGCGCGCACGCGTTGCCGCCCACTTCTCCCTCGAAGGAGAACCATTCGTAGGCGGGGTTGTCACTCTGCGGCAGCAACCGCATCTTGATCGTGAGGTTGTCGCCGCCTTTCCAATCCGGCGCGCTAGGATTGACGTCCACCCACCCGATGAAGTGACCAGTTGCCCACGCCGTCACGGTAATCGGCGTCGTGCCGCTGATGCCGGAGAGTGTAAATTTGCCGTCGGCAGAAGATTCTGTCTTGTTGGTCGTGGTCTGTACCTGAACGATAGCGCCAGCCACGATGCTGCCATCCTCGCTCACGACGGTACCGGAGACACTAGGCGGCAGCGGAATCGTATTCGTCGGTGTGGCTTCGACTTGTTTTGCTTCGACTGCTGTCGCTTGGATCGTAATGGTAGGCGTGGGCGCGGCGGCCTCTTGCCCGAACATCACAAACATCGCCAGTCCGAGCAAGACCAGTGGCACCCCACCTGCGAAAAAGACTGCTGTTAACTGCCTATTCTTACTCATAACTCACTCTATTGCGCGGCGTAAGGATCAGCCGCATCCCGCAGCCCGTCGCCAAGGAAGTTAAAGCCGAGCACAGCGGCAATCATGAAGGCGATGGGTGCCAAAATCCACGAATTCTGTCCGAGCGTTTGAATATCTTGCGTATTCCGCATCATCAATCCCCAACTGATAAGCGGTTCGGTGATGCCGATACCGAGGAAGCTGAGGAATGACTCTGCGAGGATAATGCCGGGGATCGTCAGCGTCAGGATCACGATCACGTGGCTCAATACGTTCGGATACAAGTGGCGGAACACGATTCGGGCATCAGAAGCGCCCATTTCTTTCGCCGCCAAGATAAAGTCGGTTTCGCGCAGCGACAGCACCTTGCCGCGCACTTCACGCGCCAGTGTCGTCCACGACAGCAGCGCGAAGATACACGCCATGACGACGAAAACGGTGAAACTGTCCGCCGTCTTCGGCACCAGTGCCGCCAGCGCCATCCACAGCGGCAGATTCGGGAAGGCCGTTACGAATTCCGTGAAGCGCTGCAACACGTTATCGACCCATCCACCATAATAACCGGATACTACGCCCAGCACCGAGCCGATCACGACGCTGATGATCGTGCCGAACATACTCATGGTCAGCGAAATACGTCCTGCTTCACAGGCTTTGCCCCACAGGTCACGCCCCAGTTTGTCCGTACCGAGGATGTACACTGTGCCGCCATCTTCCACGCCGAAAAAGTGCAGATTCATCGGGATGAAGCCGAACAACTCGTATTCCGAGCCTTGCACGAAAAAATGGATGTCGTAAGCTTTCTTGGTATCTTCCACCCAATGCACTTGGAACGTCTTCGGATCGAGTGTGTATTCCATGTTGTACACGAACGGCCCAAGGTGGAAATTGCCATCTGCGTCGTTACCAAAATGGATCTGCTGTGGCGGGATAAAGGTATGCTTGAGATCGACGCCGGACAATGTCGTCGGCGTGAAAAAATCCGCAAAAATCGCCAGTATGACCAGCGTCAACACCATCAGCGCCCCGACAATCGACACTGTGCTGCGGCGGAACCGTCGCCACACAAGCTGCCCATAACTTTCGTTTTCGTCGCTCGTCATCAAACTGGGATCAACAGCATCGAAGCGTTCAATAACCTCGGCATTATCCAGTTCACGCCCCTTGGGGAGGGACGGAGAAATCAGTTGGGATTGTTCTGCGCTCATGCTCGTATCTCCCTGTCCTAGCTGTAACGGATGCGCGGGTCTAAGATGGATAAGAAAATGTCTGCGAGTAGATTGCCAAGCAGAATCAATACGCCGTAAATCAGCAGCAGCGAGCCTGAGATATAAATATCGCCGTTGACGAGCGCCTCGTAAAACAGCGGCCCCAACGTCGGCAGCCCCAACACGATGGCGACTTCCAATTCGCCAGCCATCATATACGGCAGCACGGTGCCCTGATACGCTACGATGGTGTGCAGCGCGTTCGGCACCGCGTGCTTGGCGATCACCGTGCTTTCGCGCAGGCCCTTGGAACGTGCCGTCTGAACGTATTGTGCGCCGAGCACGTCCAGCAAGTTCCCGCGCATCACGCGCATATTACGCGCCACGCCGCCCAACCCTGCAATGAGCAGGACAGGCCAAATATGCCGGAACAGGTCAACGACCTTGTCGAAGCTCCACGGCGCGAACACATATTGGGGCGAAAAGAACGAGGACACGCTTGGCTGCTTGAGTTCGATCACCAGAATATATAAGATGATGATCGCCAGCGAAAAGCGCGGAACCGAGGTCAAAATAAACGATAGGATGGCGAACACGTTGTCGAAGATGCCATATTTTCGCGGGGCGACGAAGATGCCAAGCCCTACGCCAACAACTGTCGAAATCAGGTGCGCGAGCAGCGCGATCAGCAGCGTCATCGGCATTCGTTCTGCGATCAGCTCACCGACATCTTTGCCATACGCGAAGGAGTAGCCGAACTTGCCTTCCGTGACAATCCCTTTGACCCAATTGAAGAACTGCTCCGCGATCGGGCGATCCAAGCCATATTGCTTACGGACATTTTCAGCCGCTCTGGTAGCGTCATCTTGTGTTGCCCCACGCGCAAGCAAGTAGGATTCATAAGTGCTGGCATAATCTCCGGGTGGCAGCTTGATGACGATAAAAGACACGATCCCGATGCCGATCAACATGAAAAACGCGATAACGATGCGTCGCGAGATATAATTTAACATGCCAGCTCCATGAACTTGTTCGCTGCCAGCCTAATTCTTGTTGCTTATTACGAACCATGCCGCGTAAAGGTGGGTTGGAAGATTGCTCCTCCAACCCGACCCGTAAGTGAAAGACTACTTCGGATACACAGCAATCGTATCAGGACGATTCTGTGGGAGCTGTTCAGCCGTTGGCGTCCACAGCGTATCCAGCAGGATCGCCTCTTCCACCCATGTGTAGAAGAACACAGGCGTACCATCCGCGATATTCTTGACGCGCTTGGCAGTGCCTAACCCGTAACGTCCGATGAACACACCGAGGTCATAGACATTTTCGGTTTCGATCTTGTTGTATTCCAAGAGTAGTTCTTTGCGGGCAGCCGCATCGAAGGTGCTCTTGTATTTGTTGATGATGTCCACGAGTTGCTTCTCGAAGTCCATCATCACGCGTGGTGTCTGCTCAGTGTCACGGTGCCAGTTGAAGTTGTGCGTCGTCGGAGCCAACCCGTTGGGGTTAGTGAACGGCAGACCCTTTTCCTGACCACCACGATACACATACAGATCCCATGTGCCAGCAGCCTGCGTGTCCGTCCACGTCTGGCTGTCGATGACTTTCATGTTGACCTTGATACCAATCGCGCCCCACTGGTTGACGAGGGCTTCAGCCACGCTCTGGGTTTCCTTCGCGTCTTGCGAAGCGCCCAACTGCACGACGATTGGTTGACCCGCTACTGCGCCGGAAGCGAATTCGCGCACGCCGTCACCGTTGGAGTCTTTCAGACCGATTTCATCCAATAGTGCGTTAGCGGAGGCTACGTCATAAGGATAGTAAACAACCGAACTCTTGTCGAAGTCCGGTGCGCCCGGATACAGACCGCCGGCCCAACCACGCAGGAACGGCCCCTTCATCACGGACTGGGCAATGCCATCGCGGTCGGTCGCGTAGCTCAGAGCCTGACGGAAGCGCAGGTCGCGGAACAGTTCACGCACGGCGGTATCGCGGTCTTTATCCTGAATACCGAAGTTGAGCGCGTAGTTGAATTGCACACCGTAACCGAGCAGTTCCGGTCCCCAGCTCACGTTGAACTTGGAAGTCGATTCTTGCGCGGCGGTCATGGCCTGCACGAAGGTGCTGGGGTTCTCAAGGTTCATGTGGTCGCAGTCGCCAGCGATCGTGCAGAGGTCACGACCGATGCCGCTGGGGCCTTTGCGGTACTGGACTTCGTCGAAGTACGGCAGTTGGTTGCCAGCTTCATCGACCTTCCAGTAGTACGGATTGCGGCGCATGATCATGAGTTCGTCGGTCTTGTATTCGGTGATGACCCACGGCCCCATCGTGACCAATGGCAGGTGATCAGGAGCCAGCGCGTTGGTGAAGTCTTTGTACGTCGGCTTAGGATTCGCCGTGCTCCACTTGGGGTGGAGTGGTTGCAGTTGGTGCGCGGGCATGACGTCGAAGTTGCCTTCGTTCATCAGATAGAAGGCATCATACGGCTTGGAAACGGGGAACGTGAACTTGACGGTGAAGTCGTCCACTTTTTCCAGTGTGGCGAACTTGCCATCCCATGACCAAGCGTCCTTGCTACGAGGAGCGTTGACGTTCGTGTCTTGGATGTAACCATCCCACGTGAACATCACGTCATCAGCCGTGAACGGCACGCCGTCTGACCACTTCGCGCCTTCGATCAGGTGCATGGTCAGTTGCATACCATCAGCCGACCACTCCCAGCTCTTGGCGATTTCGGGCATCGGCTCGATGTCCTGTGTCGCGCGGAACAGCGGGCCGGTCTTGACCAGCGCGCCATAGTGGACGGTATACGACTCGATGCCGAACCAACCCATCGACACGTTCGCCATATAGTTGTAGCCAGCGGTCGGGCAGGCCGAGAAGCCGCGCCACAGGTCACCGTACTCACCGATGCCGTCCTTCATGCCGGACTTTAAGTACACGGCGGGTTCCTTTGGCAGACGGTCTTGGACGGGTGGCAGCGTGCCATCCGCGACGAATTTATCAAGCATCGGCGCTTGATGATATTCTGGCAACGCCTTGTAGGTGACGATCTGATCGATTGGTAATCTATTTACTGCCGCACCACCCAATCCAAGATCGGGCGGATCAGGATACGGGATCGGAGCCTTGACGGGGCCTTGCGCGGCGACGGGGAAGCTTACAACGCCGCCTATCACTAAGGCTGCGCAGACCGCTAACATAGCAAAACGACGAATATTACGGACTTTCATACTTAGTCCTCCTCGACTGTCAAAGAGAATAGACAAATGCAGGTCATATAACTAAAGTTGCGGCGGATTGTCTCTTCGATATGCCTCACCCCCTTCTGGTGAATGGTGGCGCTACGCCAAAGCACAGCGGTTAGGTCGTGCTAGGCGTCCTCATACAGCCAACAAGCCGTTGTATGTCCCGGACTTATTGTCTGCAATGTAGGCTGTTTTTCTCGGCAAATCTTCATCGCGTGTGGGCAGCGCGGGGCGAAAGCGCAGCCGGGAATCACGTCGGTTGGCAGTGGCACCATGCCTTTGATCGGTTCTAGGTGCTGCTTCCCTTTACGCCCTAACACGGGCACCGAATTCAGCAAGCCCACCGTGTAGGGGTGCTTCGGTTGGTGGAACAACTCACGCGTTTCCGCGAATTCGACCACCTTGCCCAGATACATCACGGCGACATGATCCGCCATCTGCGAAACGACGCCGAGGTTATGCGTGATGATGATGATCGAAGCGTCCACGTCCGATTGCAGTTCGTTCATCAAATCCAGAATCTGCGACTGGACGGTAACATCCAACGCGGTAGTTGGTTCATCTGCGATCAAGATCGAGGGGTTGCACGACAGCGCCAGCGCGATCATCACACGTTGCCGCATCCCGCCACTCAATTGGTGAGGGTATTCGTTCAAACGCTGCTTCGGGGCACTGATCTGCACTTTGGAGAGCATTTGCAGGGCACGATCCAGCGCGTCCTTCTTGTTCAGTTTCTGATGAACCTGCACCACTTCAGCGATCTGATCGCCAATTTTGAACAGTGGGTTCAGCGACATCATCGGCTCTTGGAACACGATGGCGATTTCACCGCCGCGAATCCGTCGCATTTCTGCGCCGCGTGGGTCGAGCTTGGCAATATCTATTACCTCGCTCGTGCCTTTGCGGTGTAAGTTGATTTGCCCACCGACGATCTTGCCCGGTGGCGACTGGATCAAGCGCATGATCGACATCGACATCACGCTCTTGCCGCAGCCGCTCTCGCCCACCAGCCCTAACGTACTTTTGCGAGGCAGGGTAAGATTGACGCCGTCAACGGCGCGCACTGTGCTTTTTTCGAGAAAGAAATAGGTTTTGAGATCTTTGATTTCTAGAATAGTGTCCGCGTTGGCTGGAGCTGTTGGAGCCATTCTTTAGTTTCCTCAAAAACACATAACTGCTGTAAATTGGGTTTGGATCAGGGATTGCCGATGTTCATATGAACATCAAGCAATGAGCATTGTGCGGCTGGCAGCCGCCGAGCCGTTATCTCATGAAATGCCCGATCTTGGGGGCAGCATTAGGCGTGGGGGCGCTGTGAATGGTGGTCGTGGTAGAAATGGTAAGGTAAAAAGTATATTTATCATGATTATCTACCAAAGCATCGGATTGAAAAAATCTAACTTGTGCAATATAACTATAGCACAAGAACCAATTTGAACACGGATTTGTGCGTTTGTCAAGTAATTTTCGACAAAGTAAACATGAAGGGTGTTCATTCGAACATTGTACCTCAAAATGAACAAGCTTGAACGGCAAAACCAAATCATTGAACTCATTGAACAATCCAATGAGCAGGCCATACTAGAAACGCGCAAGCTGGCTGAACAATTCGGTGTCTCCGAGATGACTGTGCGGCGCGATCTGCAAGAATTATCATCGGAGGGGTTGCTGCGCCGTCGGCACGGCGGAGCCTATTTGCCGTCCTCAACACCTGCTCAAAATCAACTCCGCAAGGAAATTGGTATCCTGCTCGCCTTCAAAACAGGTAAATACAGCGATCCCTTCTTTAACGCCGTTCTGGAAGGGGTGGATCGCAAACTTCAAGAACTCGGTTGCCGGACGGCTTACATCAAGCCGCACACCGAAATTGACACGCTGGCGGATGCGCGCGAACTGCTTTTGTCCAATCCGGTCAGTGGCCTCATCTTCATCGGCCCGTTGCCCAAACCGGAAATCACTGCCTACTTGAAAGAAAAAGTACGCGCTTTGGTCTCGACCACCGAATCGCTCGGCTCCGGCTACGACATGATCAGTTTCGATGGCTATCACGGCATCCGCGACATGGTCGATCATCTCGTGAGGCAGGGGTATCGGCGCTTGGGCTTCATCACGGGGCATCATGACTTCCGTCGCAAGGCCTTCCTTGACGGCGCGAAAGCGCATGGACTACCCATGAGCGAGGAGTTTTGTGTGGTCGCGCCGTTCGGTGTGGATGGCTGGACGCCCAGATTAGGACGGATCGGTGCGGAACAACTGATGAATTTGCCGCATCCGCCGGAAGCTATCGTGTGCGCCTCCGATCTGATCGCTATCGGTGCGATTCAGTGGCTGCATCAACACAACGTGCGCATTCCCGCTGATGTCGCGGTCACTGGCTTCGATGACATTCCCGAATCCGTTTTCACCGTGCCCGCCCTGACTACTGTACACGTGCATAAGCATCTCATTGGTGAGTTGACGGTCGAACGTGTAGTCAAGCGCATCGAGAATGAACGTGAGATTCCGCTGCTGATCCAGACGCCAACGCGTTTGGTAATCCGCCAATCATGCGGCAGCAGACAGTGAGGAATATCCAATTGATGCGGTTGCACGAGTCAACTTACGTGTTTCGTAGAAGTAGACAAAATTAGCCAGTATTGTCTACAATCAAATAGGTTGTCTCGGCCTAAGTGAGGGACTATTGTTGGCTAGATTGCGTTCTGTCGTCACGTTATTCAATCCTGCATGTGTTCGATGAATTTTACCATCCTCACGCAGTACTATCCGCCTGAAATAGGTGCCCCACAAGCCCGACTATCCGAGTTGGCGCGGCGCATTGCTGACCGTGGTAACAAAGTCACGATTTTGACCGCCATGCCAAATTACCCAACCGGTCGTATTTATCCCGGTTATGGCGGTCTAATCACCCGTGAAGACAAACAAGGGATCACGCTGATTCGGACGGCGATCTATCCCACGCAAACCGCCAGATTTGCGCTTCGGATGTTGAACTATATGTCGTTTGTTGCGAGTTCAGCCGTTTTTGGTTCTGCGCTGCTCCCGCCCACAGATTACCTGTTGGTCGAAAGTCCTCCTCTCTTCTTGGGGTTATCTGCCATCTGGTTATCCATTATTCGCCGCGCACGTCTGATTTTCAATGTATCTGATTTGTGGCCTGAAAGCGCAGTCCAGCTTGGCATCGTCCAAACTGGCACACTCAGTCATCGGCTGGCGTCCTCTCTTGAAGCGTTGTGCTATAAACGGGCTTGGTTGGTTACTGGTCAGTCGCGGACTATCTTACAAGACATCGAACAGCGCTTTCCCAACGTCAAAACGTATCATCTATCCAATGGGGCAGATACTTCTCGATTCCACCCGCAACTGTACAGCCAAGAGATTCGTTCCACATTGAGTCAACCGGATAAATTGATTGTTCTGTACGCAGGGCTGCATGGGTTAGCGCAGGGTCTTGACCAGATTCTAGATGCAGCAAATGCTCAGTCAAGCGATAGTACACTGCAATTCGTGTTTATCGGGGACGGCCCCGAAAAAGCGCAGCTAATGCGGAAAGCCGACGAACTAAAACTTGCCAATGTTAAGTTTTTGCCGCCCTTGCCCTCCTCTGACATTCCCCCGTATATCGCTTCTGCCGACATTATCATGGTCACGCTGAAAAAGTACATTCCCGGCGCGGTGCCTTCTAAAATCTACGAAGCGATGGCAAGTAGTCGTCCCGTTATCTTGGTAGCAGATGGTGAAGCGGCAGCGATTATTCGAGACAATGACGCCGGGATCGTTGTTCGACCCGGTGATACGGCGGGACTCGGGGAAGCGCTGCGCCTCTTGCAAAACGATCCAGAACTCCGAACCCGTCTGGGTACGAACGGACGCCATGCAGCCGAGAAATATTTCAATCGTGATTTGATCGCCAGCCAATTCAGCGAATATTTGGAAAGCCGTCTATGAGCTGAACCGCAGCCCTGTGAACCAGCTCGGTCTCGCAGATCGCGCAGTGGGATTGAAGTGGATTACCGCAATTAGCAAGGCAAGCATAGGCGCGACTGGGCAAAACTACCCAGTCCGCCATATTTGCGCACGCTAAAATGTGTTTTAGGGTGCGGCGTTATTCCTCTTTGCTCATGGTATCTTGTACTGCTTCACCCTTAGAACCATTGCGGTTCGGAGTAGCTGGCATAAGGCGATGTCCGCTCGTTCTTAGGCGAGGATCATTCTCGCGCGACGAGTCGTAATCGTAGTAGCCATAGTAGTAACCGTAACTAGCTTCGGTATCTCGCAGATTAGCGCGGTTTAATACAATACCAGCGATAGGAACCGACAAATTACGCAGAAGTTCCAGTGCATGTGCAGTAGCTGCTTTTCGCGTACTTCCCGCTTCTACGACTAACGCCACATGATTATCGATCAAGCTCGCCAAGATCGTCGTATCCGATACACTCAGCGTTGGCGGGGTATCAATCACAATCACGTCATATTCTAAATCTTCATGCAGCATACGGATCAGAGATTGCAACTGCACGGTGCCAAGCAGCTCGGCAGGATTTTCAGGCGCTGGCCCCGCTGGGATAACGCTTAACCCTGCAATTTCCGTTTTCTGGACAACGTTCTTTACCAGTGTAATCGCCGCCTTTTGCTCGTAATCGGATAACGGCTCTTCCAGCTTGCTTGTGGCAGCTTTGGTGACGCCCAAGTACGCGCTGACGAGGATGTTAGATAAACCGACACTGTTCGGAATATCAAACAGAATATGCTGTGTAGGCCGACGCATATCGGCGTCGATCAACACGACCTGTAAGCCTGTATTGGCGAAAATGACCGCCAAATTCGCGGCCGTTGTACTTTTACCTTCAGCTGGCCCCGGACTCGTGATGACGAATGTATGATGTGGCTCCAGATTAGTGATCATGGCAGCGTGCATCAAACTGACACGAATCGCACGGTAGGCCTCAGTGATGTTGGAACGAGGCTGCTTCCATGCAATGAGTTTATCCGTCAGCACATTTTTGCGTCCAAATGGGGCGACGATGCCCAACAGCGTAGTGCCAAGCGGGATGTCACTCGGTACACGAATGGAGTCATTCAAATAATCCAGCAAAAACCCGAGTCCGCCTCCGATTGCAGCACCAGTTAACGTCGCAACAAGAGTAATTAATGGTACATTTCGTCCAATCGGTACGGTGGGGATTCTTGCACGTTCAACTATCGTCAAGACGTTCGTGTTATTTTGGCGCTGCAAATCTGTCAGCGACGTAGTCATTTGCGCCAAACTTGCTTGCGCCGTGTTGATCTGAGTACCAAGATCGCGGCGGCGTTGCGCAATGGATTGCTGTTGTTCCACAGCACTAGCATTTTTGGCTTCTTCATCGAGGGCCGCCAACTGTGATCGCAAATCCTGAATTTGCGTTTCAACGCGGCTGATCTCATCCTGCAAAACCTGAATTTGACGCTGCTGAGTCTGCGTAAGGTTCGTAGGACTTTTGGCAACCAACTGCGTGGTGAGTTCGTTAGCAATGTCAGCAACCAGTACGGGATCGCCGTAGGTAACTGTAATTTGCATAAGGAGCGTCGAGGGAATGATGCGGGTAGAGACAATTTGCCCCAACGACTCAGGCGTTATACCGAGCTGGAGATTCTCAACCGTCGCTTGAAGAACCGAATAACTCTTGACGAATGCGACATAGTTAGGTGCAAGCTGTTGTCCAGCATTGATTACGCCTGCGCTTGGATCAAGGTTGGTAAAGATAGAACCAACCAAAATTGTGGTCGAGGCTTCATAGGTTGGTGGAACACTGCGATTAACAATGAACGCGACACCACCCACTAAACACGCACACACGATAACCAACCAAAGCCAACGACGTAAAATGCGCAGATAAAATGTCAGATCCATTGTGATGAGTTTGACCTACTGATTTGGCGTAATCGACCAGTGTAGCAGACGGTGGTATATACTATCATTCCCTATTCTCTAATGCAATCTATAGCATGGGGACGGGGCGTCTGCGGATTCGCCGCATAAACCAACTGCAATTGTCGTATGAATACAACCCTGTGATCAATGGAGTGATAAATGTTCGATCCTCAGAATCCCAGCTTTTCGATCTGCATTCCTATTTATAATCACGGTGCCTATATCGCAGACACGATCCAAAGCGTGCTTAATCAGACGTACCAGAACTTTGAAATTGTGATTGCAGACAACGCTTCAACGGACAATTCAGTTGAGGTTATCGAGCGTTTCAACGACCCGCGTATCCGCCTCATTCGCAATCGATACAACATCGGCTTCGCACCGAATTTGCAGCGGGTCACCATGTATGCCAAGAACGATTTCATTAATCTGCTTTCATCGGACGATCAGATGAAGCCCAACGCGCTAGAGGTGTATGCCAAAGTCATATCAAAAATGGCTCCGCATGTGCAAAATCTAGTGTTGTTCTCCAAAACCGAGCATTTCGACAACAATAACAACGTTACTTACGTGACCGAAAAATCACCCGATAGCTTTTATAACCAACATATTCCGGCTACCCGCAGTCATGAAACACCGATCACGGGTGATGATATTGAATATCAAACCTATCAAGGTCACGCTGTCCTTGCGGAATCTTTAGCACAACTGCGAACCTTTGCGCCCTTTCTGAGCATCGCCTATTCAAGATCGTTGTGGGAAGCGATAGAAGGCTATAATGCAGTGCGCACCATTGGTCCGGATAAATTCTTTAATTACAAGTTGCTTTTCCAGAATCCAGTTGTCGTCTATGTCCCTCACATTCTCTATCGCTATCGAGAATATGCATCACTCAACCGTGCGACGCAGCGCCTTACGCTCAAGCAAGTAATCGATGACTATCTGTATACGATTGAATACAAAGATGCCGATCTTCAGCCAATCGGATTATCACGTCAGCGTTTGATCAATACCTTTATCGATAAAGTTTGCCTGAAACAAGGGCTGAGTGAGCTAGGACGTCGCAACTACTTCTACGGCTTTAGCATGTTCGCTTTTTCTATGGCAGCCTATCCGGGTGTGGCGCTTCGGAATTCGAAGTTTTATATGCTGATGGCTTTATTGTTCACTGGCCCGTTAGCGACGCGGATTGCTCCGCTACTTCTTTCTTGGTATCATCGCGGCAAAGAGGATTAATCTCCACAACAATGCTGAACGTCACACGCATAGGTCTGCGTTCCGTCCAAAGGTAAATCAGATGTGGTGGTATGGGTCAAACATTCCGTGTTTTGCACGTCTTAAACTCTCCTAGTGGTGGGGCTACGTATTGCGCGTTTGACCTCATGCAGACCTTACAGCCAGCAGGGTATCAACCATTTATCGCTACGCCGGGGAAATTCGGCTCAACACGAGCCGCCGTTTGTGCGTCGTTAGGAGCAAAATGGGAAGTCGTCCCCATGACTTGGTGGAATCGGAAATCCCGTGTTTCCCTCATGCGCCGACTTGTATTGGCCGCAATAGACACCAAGACGAGTTGGTTTGGAATTCGATCCATATTGCACATCAGGCGGCTTATCCGTGACTGGCAGATCGATCTGGTACATACTCATACTGGCGTAATTCCTTGGGGCGCAATTGCCGCCAAAACGATGGGAATCCCGCATATCTGGCATATCCATGAGCCAAACGGCAGTGCCCGCCTATTTGAATACTGGTTACCTGATAGCGTATTGGCATCGCTCATCCAGAATTGGTCAGACCATCTCATTTTGGTCAGTCGTTATGTAGGCGAACTCTTCGACCAACATTCTCTACCCACGCCGAAGACCGTCATTTATCAAGGTGTTGATGCGGATTTGTTTGGTCACATTGAAGCTGGGCGCGATCTCCGTAAATCGCTCAATATCGGTCAGGATCAACTGCTAATCGGCATGGTGGCAGGCCCGACAAGCACTTGGAAGCGCCATGATCTGTTCATTAAAGCCGCCGCTTTGTTACAGGCGCAGGCTCCAAACGTGAGATTTGCCATCTTCGGAACTATCCCACATCAATCACGGTGGCTGTATAATACCAGCTATGATTACGCGCTGTCCCTACAAAAACTCGTTGCGGATTGTGGGCTTGCCGATCACTTCATCTGGGCAGGGTTTCACGCGGATGTGCCCGCTATCATGAATGCACTGGACATCTTGGTTCATCCATGTGCTCAAGAAGGTTTTGGGCGAATAGCCATCGAAGCGATGGCGGCGGGGCGACCCGTCGTCGGGCCGCGAGGTGGAGGGCTTGCAGAAAGCGTGATAGACGGAGAGACAGGGTTGCTAGTTGCTCCCAACTCAGCCGAAGCGTTGGCTGCAGCCTGTCAAACGTTGATTAGCCAGCCCGAGCTTCGTTACCGTCTTGGTCATGCGGGGCAAAATCACGTCCGGTCGGCGTTTGGATTACAGCGCTCGGCAGAAGCGATCATTGACGTCTACAGACAGGTACTTGGCGGTTGAAATCTTGGTGAGAATTACCTTGATGAGAGTGACATAGCCTATGAGTGTAAAACGCAATACTCCGAATGAGATGTTCATGGGGCCAACACGTCCCGCCCGGCCAAACGGTTGGACGGCTACTGGTGTGTTATTTGTTGCGTTGGTCATTGCAATATGGGCATCCGTAACCATTATTGACGCGCCAAACTGGATGATCCTACTACTAGAGGCAGCGGTTATCCTTATTGCTGTTGTGGCGATCTTGAAAAGGTCATATTTGGGGATTGCATTTATTGTTGGTAGTTTACCTATTCTGGCCTTACTCCCTGATATTCCTTTTGCGACATCAATTTTTCCGTTGGTAGGTGGAGTTACACTCATAAGTTACGTGGTGCAGCAGCGTTGGGGCATAAGGCCGGGGACAACCGCGAAAGTCGGCCCGCCGTTGGCGAATGCTATCCTTGTCCTCGGCGTTATATTCGTGGCTTGGTCCATTTCAAGCAATCCTGTGGCTGCTATGGTAGAAGGAGATCGAAACTGGGCCTTCACCCTGATTCAACTCTTAGCCATTCTGTGGTTAGCGAGTAAATTATTTATTGATAAACGCGTACATCAAGCCGTTTTTCTCAGTTTTGCTGCGACGGCTGTTTTGTCAGCAATTGTTGCGATCTTAACGGTCACCAATCCATCGTTGGACAACCGCGCAGTCGGGTTAGCGGGCGGCGCAAACTCGGCTGCCCGCTATTTCGTCATTGCGCTGATATTCCTGAACTACTTTAGAGAATCGACGAACAGACCCCCATTCCAGCTACTAATTATGGCGGGCATGATCATATTATTGATGGGGCTTCTACTCACCTTGTCTAGAACAGGGCTGATTTTAGCGATACTTTCCTTCCTATTGATTCTATTTAAGCCCAATCCTGTTGCTAATCGCAGACGTCTGCGGATTGGCCTTTTCTTGATATTAATATCGCTTTGGCTTGTGCCAGATCAAGTATTTACAGACTTAGCGCCAAGAATTTTCTCCTCTATTTCAGAAGGCAGCGATACAGTTGGGTTGCGCTATCAACTGGGTTACCAGCGAATTCCCCACGGCAGAGCATCCTCATTATGCCCCCTTCATTAAACAGGAATTCACTTCTCTCCAGAACGCCGGGATCGAAGTTGATGTCTTTCACTATCGCGGCAACCAAGACTGGAAGCGCTATCTGAATTACTATCCGGAAATTCGGCGCAAACTGCACGACAAGCAGTATGACCTGTTTCATGCGCAGTTTGGGCAAAGTGGCATTTTCGACTTACCGAAGAAAATCCCGTTAGTAGTCACGTTTCGCGGCAGCGACGCGCTCGGCATTATCGATGATGTCACTGGCAAATATACGCGCAAAGGTCGCGTTCTACAGGTCTTGAGCCGCCTCGTGGCCCGTGCCGCCAATGAAACTATCGCCGTTTCTAGAGAATTGGTAGACCACCTGCCCAAACGTCACTACGAGATCATTCCGTCGGGCATCAATTTGGAGCGGTTTAAGCCGATGCCGCGAGAAGACGCCAGAACCCAATTAGGCCTCTCCTTGGACAGCCCAATTATCTTCTTTGGTGCCAATCCGGATACGCTGCGAAAACGCTTTCCCCTCGCTGAACAGGCGGTAAACATCGTGAAGCAGCACTTGCCCGCTGTGCAGTTAATCGCTGCGAAGGGCATTCCATTTGAAAAAATGCCGCTCTACATCAACGCGGCAAATGTGCTTGTCTTTACGTCCGTACATGAAGGTTCACCGAATATTGTTAAGGAATCTCTCGCCTGTAATCTCCCTGTGGTATCGGTAGATGTCGGGGATGTCAAAGAGCGCTTGGATGGTCTCGATGGGTGCTACCTATGCGAAGATGATAAACCAGAGACAATCGCCCGTTACCTTGAACGCGCTTTATCCTCCTCCAAAGCAATCCAAGGGCGTCAAGCCGTCGCGCAACTGGACATCGCAGCAACGGCGGAGAGAATCATTGGAGTCTATAATCGCGCCCTCTCTGGCAAACATTGACGATCTAGTCAATTGGCACTGCCAATTTGTGGTATCTAGCAACCCTAAAGGATGAGCGACAGACAGCATGACAGAAATTTTGGCGATAATTCCGGCACGTGGCGGCTCAAAGGGAGTCCCGCGCAAAAATATACGCCTCGTGGCGGGGCGTCCACTCATCGCCTATTCTATCGCAGCCGCGCACGGCAGCCAACATATCACGCGCACTCTCGTCTCTACCGAAGACAGCGAGATCGCGGACGTTGCGCGTCAACTGGATTGTGCTGTCCTGATGCGTCCGATGGAGTATGCGGGCGATTCAACGCCGATGAAAGCAGTCGTGAACCATGTAGTCACCACGCTGCGGGACACGTCTGCCTACGAACCGGACATTTTGGTGCTCCTGCAACCAACGACCCCACTGCGCACGTCAGCGCACATTGATGGCGCGCTGAACATGCTGCTGAACTCGCCTGCCGATGCCGTGGTCAGCATTGTACCAGTGCCGGGGCATTTCAATCCAGAATGGCAGCTAACAGCCGATGCTGACGGACAGCTTCAGCTTTATAACGGCAAGACCCTAGACAAAATCATCACGCGGCGGCAGGAGCTAACATCAACCTTCATCCGCAACGGAGCAATCTACGCTGTTCGCACACAGAGTTTTATACAGAACGCCAGCCTCTACGGCGAGCGCTGCTTAGGCTACGTGATGAGCAACGCAGAGTCGATTAATATCGACTCGGAGGACGAGCTGATGTTAGCCGATCAAAAACTTAGGGCGCGACCGCAGTCCTCGTGACAACCAGCGGATCGCTAATCCCAGATCGACACCATTTCCCAAATGTCTAATGAGTGCAAGCGGGCCTGTTTCCCGATGAGTTGCACACCATTGTCGGCGGCTTGCGTTGGATAGATGCGATACGTCAGACTCGTGCGTTCATTGGCGATGATTTCAACGACCGATCCATCCAGCAGAATGCGCAGGTGGAGGCGTTCTTGTGGTTCCAACATATGCGGGGCGGCTTGCTCTTGCTGTATAGCGGGCGATACTTCGCGCACACGTAGCTGCTGTGTGTCGGCGTCATAAACGACCTCCAATCGCTGGCGGCCATCAGCCGAACATGCCAGCGCGATCCCGCATTGACCGCTGGTTTGCGGCTCAAAAACAGCCTCAACATCCAGTGCCGAACCACGCACGTCTAGCGGGAAATGCCCATCAACAACCCGTCCCTCGAAATGATGCTTCGTCCCCCGGATGGCATCTAACTTGATCGGCGTCATGCATAGCCGATTCTGCGCATCGAGCGTCAGGACACGGGGAATCGACTGCACGCCCGACCAACCAGCCGCTTGCATCGCCTCATTGGAACGTGTTTCGCGCAGCCAGCCGATCAACACGCGCCGATTCTGATCGTCCAGTGTTGACAGCGGCGCATATAGCACACCGTAGTCCAATATGCCTTCGGAAATCGGCGTAAAGCGCTGATTTTCATAGCTGCCGACGTAGTAAATCACCTTATTAATGCCATCCAACGTGTAGATCGAAATGATCAGCACCCAGCGATCATCCAACTTGAAGAAATTCGGGCATTCCCAACCCACGCCCGTTTGCTGAATATCGCCCGTCAGCAACGGGTGCAGATATTCCCACCTGATCAAGTCTTGCGAACGGTACAGGAAGATCACGCCGCCCACATCCTGAATGCGGGAACCGAGCACCATATACCACCATCCATCCGACTCCCGCCACACGAACGGATCGCGGAAATCTCGCGTTTGTTTAGCTTCGGGGGGGACTTCACTCAAGACGGGATTTTGCGCATATTTTTGCCACGTCCGCAACCCGTCCTCACTGGTGGCGAGACACTGCGTCTGAATTTCGTGATGAGCGCCGCGTGTAGCTGTATAGATAAAGGTAGGCACGCCGCCATTATCGACCGCGCAGCCAGAAAAACACCCCGACTCGTCCGGCCCACCGGGCGTAGGCGCAAGTCCCATCGGCAAATCCGACCAGTACACCAGATCATTGCTCACCGCGTGCCCCCAGTGCATATTGCCCCACAGCGGGCCAAACGGGTTGTGCTGGTAAAAAAGATGCCACTGCCCTCGCCATTGGATGAATCCGTTTGGATCGTTCATCCAGTTCGCGGGCGGCAGAAAATGAAATCGGGGACGGTGCGGGTCAGCGGCTAATCGCTTGCGGAGATCAGCAGGAGTCGCAGTAACCATAACGATATTCTCCAGAATTGTATTCAGTCTTAATTTGCATCTCTTTGCATCATAAACGTGTTGACAGAAATTCGCAATTATGCTTTAATACGATTGACTGCAAACGATTGCATATAGTAAACTGTAGTTTGAGTTTGCTAGATTATTTGAGAATTAAAGTTCATGAAAGCCCAGCGCAAGGGAGCCAAGACCAACGGTACAGTGACGATGCGTGACGTCGCCTTGAAAGCGGGCGTTTCGCAGGGAACGGTATCCCGTGTACTGAATGGCACAGCGACCTCGATCTCGATCAGCAATGACACGCAGCAGCGAGTCATGAATGCTGTTGAGGAACTAGGCTACTACCCTAATCTCGCTGCACGTACACTCCGCACCCAACGCACCCACCTGATCGCGATCATGATCGCGGACATCTCCAACCCGTTTTACCATGTGATTGTGCGCACCATCCAAGACATCGTGCGCGTCAAAGACTATGACGTGATGATCGCCAACACCGATCACCACTACGAAGACGAAAAACGCTTTTGTGCCGCTGTCATGCGCCGCGCCGTCGATGGCGTGATCATGGTTCCCTTCCACCTGACCACCGAAGAGATCGATCAGGTCATCAAGCGCACCGGCACCTCCATCGTCGCGCTCGGCAAGCATATCACCCATCCAGAAGTCGATCTGGTCTATGCGGACGATCAACGGGCGACTTACGAAGGCATACAGTGGTTGATCCAGCAAGGGCATCGACGCATCGGCTTTATCGGTGTGCCGGATAACTTCCCGCCGGGGCCACGCCGACTACATGGCTATCAGGCCGCGCTGCAAGAAGCAGGGATCGCGCTGAATTCGGACTATCTGGCCTTTGGCGATTTCACGGCGGAAACAGGCTATCAGGCCATGCAGAGTTTCCTCGCCTTGCCCGCGCCGCCGACCGCAGTTTTTTCTTGCAATGACCGCATTGCCATCGGTGCCATCGCCTCCGCGCAGGATGCCGGACGGCGCGTGCCAACCGAAGTCGCGGTCATGGGTTTTGACAATATTCCAGAAGCCACGCTGATCCGCCCACATCTGACCACGATGGCGCAGCATCCAGCAAAAATGGCGCAGCAGTTAGCGCAGGCGTTGTTGGAGCGCATCGATGGCGTGTACACAGGGACGCAGCGGTTGTTTGAAGTGCCATGTACATTAGTCAAGCGGGACTCGGCGTAGGTAAACAACGGGACGAACGCTTGTCGGAAGGGGGTCTATCACTGCTGGCACAGTGATAAACCCAGCACCATAGATTGGGACGTGTGACTAGCCTCCACGCTACCCAGCCATTTGCATCAGTTGTGTTCGCTTGGAGAGGTATTCACACCCGAAATTTATAGTGGTTTTTCCATTGTAACATGTTATCTCTGGCAAGGTAGCAGGTGTGCGTACTCCCCATCCATCAAAGGAGGTGAGCGTTAGGGGACATCAAGGTTCTCGTCGTCATCAGAATAGTTCGTGTTTTGTTTAGAACGAGGATACTATGAAACGCACATTGTCTCTTCTGCTTTGCGCGCTCATCGCGCTTAGTTTTGCCTTTGCCAGCACCACCCGTGCTCAAGACAAAATTACGATTAAGTTCATGGGCTGGGGCCAGCCTTCCGAACAACAAATTTTCCAAACCGTTTTTGACGAATATCAAAAGGTCAACCCCAACGTCACCGTCGAGTACGTGAATGTGCCGCCCGGTGAATTCCTGCAAAAACTGCAAACCCTCGCCGCTGCCGATGATCTGCCCGATGTCTTCTACATGGCAGATGGTTGGTTCGGCAGTTGGGTCTCGCGCGGGCTGCTCCTGCCTATTCAAGACATGATCCCCGCCGACCAACTCAAGGACGTATGGCCCGCCGCCATCGCCCGTTACAGCTATGATGGCACGGTCGTCGGTCAGGGCACGCTGTACGCCTTGCCAAAAGACCTCGGCCCGTTCGTAATGGTCTACAATAAAGACCTGTTCGATGCGAAGGGCGTTGCCTATCCTGCCACCGATGGTTCATGGACGTGGGACAAGGCACTGGAAGACTATAAGAAGTTGACCGAATTCGATGCCGACGGCAAGCCCGTTTCGTTCGGCATTGGCGACATCCCGCCAGAAGCCGTCGTTTGGACGAACGGCGCGGACTTCATGAACGAAGACCGTACCAAAGTCACCGTCGATGATCCGCTGTTCACCGAAGCCATCCAGTGGCGCGCTGACCTCGCCAACGTACATCACGTCATGCCGAACGCGCAAGACCTCGCCTCGCAAGGTGCTTACGACATGTGGCTTGCGGGCAAGATCGGGACGTTCGTGATGGGGCCGTGGGATCAACCCGCCTTCTGGGAACTGCCCTTCAAGTGGGACATCGGCTTCTTCCCCAGCAGCCCGCGCACTATGACCCCCGCCATGTGGACTGGCTCGATGGGTTATGCCGTTTCTGCCAAGACCGCGCATCCGAAGGAAGCCGTTGATGTGCTGCGTTATCTCTCGCTCAGTGAGCAAGGCCAACGCCAGTTCTATCAGCTTGGGCAGCAAGCGCCAAACCTGATCAGCATGGCGGAGGGCGAATTCCTGAAGTGGGATAAGGCTCCGGCGAGCCGCTTCGTGTTCCTCGACAATATCCGCAAGTACGGTCACAACACACCGGGCACGTACGTATCGAATACCAAGTGGATCGATACGATGTGGCAAGAACTCGCCCCCGTGTGGGACGGCTCCATGTCGGCTGCCGATTGGGGCAAGGAATGGGCACCGCAGCTCAACGACATCCTGAACGAAACAGATCAGATTCGCTCTATCCCCTACGGCAACCCACTGCCGAAAGCAAAATAGGGTGACGGTTTAACAATATCCATAGCGTATGAAGCTGACTCTACTGCTGAGTGAAGCCAACCACCTTCACTCAGCGGTAGGGGTGGGCAGCGAACGTTATCGGTTTTCAGCCAATAGTAATTTTTTATATGAACAGGTGCTTTATGACCCCTAAGACCGCACATCGCTTGGTCATCGGCGGATCGTACCTCATCCTGAGCGTTGGCAGCATCTTCATGTTGTTCCCCTTTTTGTGGATGATCTCCACCTCGCTCAAGCAGACGCAGTATATTTTGCAGTTCCCGCCGCAGTGGATACCGAATCCGGTGAACACGCAAAATTATGTAGATATTTGGTCGCAAATTCCGCTGGCACGGGGTTTCTTGAACAGCGCCTTCATCTCCATCACAGGGACGGTTGGTGTTCTAGTCGCGTCGTCGCTGGCAGGGTTTTCCTTCGCCAAATTACGCTTCCCCGGTCGCGACAAAATCTTCGTCGTCCTGCTCGTTACGCTGATGATTCCGGGCGCGATCCTGCTCGTGCCGCAGTTCATTCTGTACAAAAATTTGCGTTGGGTCGGGACGTATAACCCGCTCATCATCCCGAGTCTGTTCGGGGCAGTCTACGAAACATTCTTCTTCCGCCAATTTTTCCGGGGCTTGCCGAACGACCTCATCGACGCCGCCAAGATCGACGGCGCATCGCTGTTCACCATCTTCTGGCGGATCGCCGTGCCGCTCTCGCGTCCGGTCTTCGCCACGCTGGCGGTGCTGGCTTTCATGTGGCGCTGGAACGACTACATGGGGCCGCTAATCTACCTGCAAGACCCGAATATGCAAACCGTACCCGTGCTGATCTCCTCGTTCCAGAGCCAATATCTGACGCAGTACGGCATGTTGATGGCAGCCTCGGTGCTGTCGATCTTGCCCATCGTGATTCTGTTCTTCATCCTGCAACGCTATTTTGTCGAAGGCATCGCGATGACGGGGCTGAAAGGATAACCACATGGCAAATAATGTGCTTAAGCAAGGGACGCCGCCATCCGTCGCCGCGCCAGTCGCCAAACGTTCATGGCTAAGTCTCGGCAATCTGCGCACGCAGGAAGCCATCATCGGCTATCTATTCATCCTGCCGCTGGTGCTCGGCTTCCTCTTCTTCCAGCTCTACCCGATGATCCAGTCGATACAAATCAGCTTCACCGATTGGGACTTGATTGGCACGCAGAAGTACGTCGGGCTGGCAAATTACATCAAAGCGTTGACCAAAGATCGGCTGGTGGGGATCGCCTTCGCGAACACGGTCTATCTGATGTCCGGCATCCCCATCGGGATGGCCTTGTCGCTGCTGCTGGCCTTGGCGATGAACCAGAAAATCAAAGGCATCGCCATCTTCCGTACCATTTACTTCCTGCCTGTCGTGTCGTCAGTCGTGGCGATCTCGGTGCTGTGGCGCTGGATCTTCAACCCCGATTTCGGCTTGATCAACGTCTTGCTCAAATATATCGGGGTCGATGGCCCATTGTGGCTTGGCAGCGCCGAGTGGGCAAAACCTGCCCTGATCATCGTCGGCGTGTGGGGCGGGTTAGGCTTCAACATGCTCTTGTTCCTCGCCGCGCTCCAAGGCGTCCCCAAAGAGCTGATGGAAGCCGCCACCATTGACGGCGCGAACGTTTGGCAGCGTTTCCGTTACATCACATGGCCGTTCATCACGCCAACTGCCTTTTTCATCTTCGTGACCAGCATCATCGGGACGTTCCAAGTCTTCGCGCAAATACACTTGATGACGCGGGCAAGCGGGCCAAACAGCATCGGCGGTGGCCCCAAATGGGCCACGCTAACGGTGGTCTACTACCTGTGGCTGAACGGCTTCCAGTATTACCAGATGGGCTATGCCTCCGCGATTGCGTGGCTACTCGGCATCGTGATGTTTGCGCTGACGATCATGCAGTTCTTGGTAGCACGTCGCTGGGTGTTTTACAACGACTGAGATTGACAGACTATGACGAAAACTACGCGCCTTTTATTCTTTTCTTTGATGATGGTGATAACGATGACAGCATCTATGGCAACAACAGGCAAACCGACACAAGCCGCCGGAATTCCGCGTCCAGAATACCCGCGCCCGGACTTCCAGCGTGACACATGGCTGAATCTGAACGGCGCATGGGCATTCCAATTCGATCCCGATAACGTGGGGGTAGATCAACGCTGGTTTGAGTCCGCCTCCGCCGCCGTTGCGGGCGAAATCGTAGTACCTTATCCGTGGCAGAGCAAGCTTTCCGGCGTGGAAAACACCACGTATCGCGGTGTGGCGTGGTATCGGCACACGTTCAGCGTGCCTACCGACTGGACTCAGCGCGTTGTGCTGCACTTCGGCGCGGTAGACTACACCACAACGGTATGGGTTAACGGCAAACAAGCGGGCGATCCGCACGAAGGCGGCTATACGCCTTTTGAGTTCGACATCACCGATCTCTTGACCAAAGGGGAGAATCTCGTCGTCGTGCGCGTCGAAGACCCCGCCGATCTACGCGAAATCCCGCATGGCAAGCAAAAGAGCGTGCCGCCGGACATTTGGGATGATGTCACGTTCACGCCAACCAGCGGCATCTGGCAGACGGTGTGGCTGGAATCGCGCCCCTCGGTTTACATCCAGAGCGTGAGGATCACGCCCGACGTGGCGAATCAAGCCGCCATCTTCGAGATCGGCGCGAACACAACGGGCACGCTTGAGCTTGCCATCACCACGCCGGATGGCAAATCCCTCGCCCAGACCATCAAGGCGGGCACCACCAAGATCGCCATCCCGTCCCCGATCCTGTGGGACATCCGTCAGCCAAATCTGTACACCGTCACGCTCACCGTCAGCGAATCTGGCGATGTGCTGCATACGTATTTCGGGATGCGTACGATCGAGCGCGTGGGCAGCGAAATTCATCTCAATGGTCGTCCGATTTATATGATGTCAGCACTCGATCAGGGCTTCTGGCCTGACGGCATTCACACGCCGCCCACGGATGAGGCGATCAAGTGGGATGTGGAATACTCGCTGTCCATCGGTCTGAATATGCTGCGGAAGCATATCAAAGTCGAAGACCCACGCTTCTACTACTGGGCGGATACGCTTGGGCTGCTGATGTGGTGCGATACGCCCAGCCCCACGACCTTCAACGAAACCGCGCGCAATAATTTGCTGCGCGACCTGAAAGGCATGATCGACCGCGACTACAACCATCCCTCCATCGTGCTCTGGAGTCCCTACAACGAATCGTGGGGCTTGGAATTCCGCAGCGATACCGCCATCCAGAACTGGATGATCACCGTCTACGATCAGATCAAAGCGTGGGACGCGACCCGTCTGGTGGTCGATAACAGCGGTTGGCGGCACGTCAAAACCGATATTGCCGACAGCCACAAATACACCGATGACCGCAGCGAATGGCGCGGCGTGATGACGTTGCTGGCGAATGATCCCATGTCGCTGGAAGTGCTAGGCCATCCCTTCTTCGCGGGACGCTACAAATATGACGGCGAACCGCTGATGATGAGCGAGTACGGCGTCGGCTGGGGCGCGGGGCGTGTGCAGGAATTCAAATGGCAGACCGACGAGATTCGCCGTCACGCCAATGTCATCGGTTACACCTACACCGAACTCTACGACATCGAGCACGAGTTGGCGGGCTACACCACTTATGATCGCCGCCCCAAGTTCGTCAATTACGATCTGAGCATCATCAACAGCGAGGATTTCATTGCGTTCGACATCTACAAGATCGAACCTAATCTAGTGGTTGGCAAAACCCTGACGCTGCCTGTGTTCGTCAGCCTCTACGGCGTCCCCACCTTCGAGCAAGGCGTCGTCAAGTGGCGCATGATGCGCGGCGAAACGCTCATCAGCGAAGGCAGCCTAGACGCACAAGCCGTGAAACCGTTCACCGTCACCGAACTCGCGCCGTTATCCCTGACCGTTCCGAACGATGCGGGCAAGGTGCGCTTATGGGTGGATCTGTATGACGGCACCACGCGGCGTGCCACCAATTTCGCGGACTTCACGATTTTACCGCCGCAGTAGCGCATATCGAGCAATCTCAGATCATGACGATAAGCACTCTAGGATCGAGCATTTTGGCTAACACATTTGCAAACCCGATCAATCATGGTCCTGACCCGTGGATGACGTACTACGCCGGGAACTACTACCTGACGACCAGCCAGCAAGACTGCATCCGCATGTGGAATGCGCCGACCATCAGTGGCTTGGCAGACGCGCCGGGGGTTGTCGTCTGGCAGGATGACAACCCCGCGCGTAACAAGCAAGTCTGGGCGGCGGAATTCCACCAGATCGGTGATCGCTGGTACATGTACTACACCGCGAGTGACGGCGAAGACAACCATCATCGCCTCTTCGTGCTGGAAAGCGCGGGCAGCGATCCGCTCGGCCCCTATCACTTCAAGGCGCAGATGACCGACTTCTGGGCGATTGATCCGGGCTTGCTCATCTTGCCAAATGGCGATCTGTACTTCTTGTGGACGGGGCATCAAGGTAACGGGAGCGTGGGGAATGTGCTGTTCATCGCGCGGATGAGCAATCCGTGGACGATTCAGGGCGAAGGCGTCCTGATCTCCACGCCCGACTATGACTGGGAGCGCTGTGGTTTCCCCGTCAACGAAGCGCCGGAACTCCTGCAACGAAACGGCAAGATTTTCCTGATCTACTCTGCCAGCGATACCGGCACACCAGATTACTGTTTGGGCATGTTAACGGCGCGTGCCGACGCCGATCTGCTGGACGCGGCCTCGTGGGACAAGACGCCACATCCCGTCTTTTGCCGCGACGATGCGAACGGGGTCTTCGGGACGGGTCACAACGGCTTTTTCAAATCGCCGGACGGCACCGAAGACTGGATCGTATATCACGCCAAGACTGTCAGTGACTACACTTATCACGGGCGCATCACCCGCGCGCAGCCTTTTCACTGGAACTCGGACGACACCCCGAATTTCGGCAAACCGGTCGCGTTAGGGCAGCCCCTCAAGAAACCATCCGGCGATAACACCTAGCTGGACAATCCCTGCCCAAGATTCGGGTGCTTTCGCCACGAATCTTGGGCAGCGCCGTCCTTTCCTCTCCTCAATTGCCTGATCTGTTTTTTCAAGCGCTAGCATAGCTGTCACATAGCACAAAAGACTCCGTACCTTAACACAGTCTCGGTACAATACCGCGCTACTCCATCCGTGCTCAGAGTCAAATCATAGGAGGTGGCTTGCCATCACCACGCCGCGCGCAAATCGCATGGACTTAGCACTCAGCAGTAAGCATAATCTTGAGGGGAGAGTACAAGCCGATGCAGTTATCTCGGATATCTCGAACGGTCTTTATCGTAGTTATCCTATTATTCCTTTTCCTCGCTACGCGCATACCAGTCAATAGCCAAACCACACCGGGATTAGTGATCAGTCAGGTCTACGGCGGCGGCGGCAATTCGGGCGCAACACTTCGCAATGATTTCATCGAATTATTCAATGCAGGGACTACTTCCGTCAGTCTCAACGGATGGTCGGTACAGTACGCCAGCGGTACTGGAACATCATGGTCGAAGACAGATCTGAGCAATGTCACGCTAAATCCCGGTCAATATTATCTAGTTCAAGAGGCCGCTGGCACGGGAGGAACTGAAAACCTGCCCACGCCCGATGTCACAGGTAATATCGCCATGAGTGCGACGCTAGGTAAAGTTGCGCTCGTGAATTCAACTACAGCATTAACGTGTGCGGCATCCTGCGCCACGAATACTGCTGTCATTGATTTTGTTGGTTACGGCGGTGCGAACAACTTTGAGGGGACGTCGGCTGCGCCAGCGTTGACAAACACGACCGCTGATCTGCGCAACAGTGGCGGCTGCGTGGATACCAACAACAACGGTGCAGACTTCACTTCGGGCGCACCAACGCCACGTAATACGGCGAGTGCATTCACTGACTGCGCTGCTCCCTCCGGCCCGACCTCAACACCAACCAGCACATCCACGCCGGGTGTGGCTGTCCGCATTCACGATATTCAGGGTGCTGCCCACCTTTCACCGCTGCAAGGTCAAACGGTGTCGAGTGTACCGGGCATTGTGACCTCCATATACTACACTACCAGCAGTGGTGTGACCTCACCACGTGGCTTCTACATGCAGGATCCATCACCGGATGGCGACGACAGCACTTCGGAAGGCTTGCTGATCTTCACCAACAGTGCGCCTACGGTGGCGATTGGTGACAGTGTCGTTGTAAACGGCACCGTCAGCGAATTTCGCCCCGGCGGCAGTGGCGGAACTGCCAACTTGACCATTACTGAACTCACCTCGCCAACCGTAACTATCCTGACGTCGGGCAACGCACTGCCAGCTCCTGTGATCATCGGCGTGGGTGGGCGCACGCCGCCAACGATGGTCATCGAAGATGACGCCAGTGGCGATGTAGAAAACAGTGGCACCTTTGATCCAGCCAACGACGGCATCGATTTCTACGAAAGTATGGAAGGGATGCGCGTTCAGGTGAACAATGCCGTGGTGGTCGGCCCCACGAGTGGGTTCGGGGAAACCGCTGTGCTGCCCGATAACGGCGCTGGTGCCAGTGTACGCACGGCGCGCGGCGGCATCTTGATTCGTCCCAACGACTTCAATCCTGAACGCATCGTCTTGGACGACGAAATTTTCTTGGGCTTGCCAATCGCCATGCCGTCCATGAACGTCATGGACACGATCAGCAGTGCGGTGGGTATCCTCGACTACAGCTTCGGGGATTTCAAGCTCCAACTGACTTCCGCCATTACGCCCGTGTCAGGTGGTCTGACGCCCGAAGTGACCTCGCTAGGTGCCTCCGCTGCACTCCGCGTCGCCACCTTCAACGTCGAAAACCTCACACCGCAAGACCCGCCGAGCAAATACGCCGCGCTCGGTTCGCAGATCGTCAACAACTTGCTCGCGCCCGACGTTATCGTGATCGAAGAGATTCAAGATAATAACGGCACTACCAACGACGGCACCGTGGATGCCAGTAACACATGGAACGCGCTGATCAATGCCGTTGTGACCGCTGGTGGCCCAACCTACCAGTATCGTCAGATCGATCCGGTCAACGGTCAGGATGGCGGCGCGGGCGGCGGCAACATCCGTCAGGGTTTCCTGTTCAATCCAGCGCGTGTAACCTTCGTTGATCGTGCGGGCGGCACATCCACCACGCCCAACGCTGTGGTATGCACCGCTGGTGAAGCGCAGTTGCAGTACAGTCCGGGGCGCATCGATCCCGCCAACACGGCATGGTCGAGCAGCCGCAAACCACTGGCAGGCGAATTCCTCTTCAACGGACAACGCCTGATTATCATCGGCAACCACTTCAATTCCAAAGGTGGCGATAGTCCGCTGTTCGGGCATATCCAACCACCCGTCCTGAGTTCGGAGGCGCAGCGTGTCAATCAGGCGATCGTCGTCCATGACTTCGTTTCGCAAGCCCTGACGTGCGAACCGAACGCTAATGTGGTGGTGTTGGGTGATTTGAACGACTTCGAGTTTTCGCTGCCCATCCAGACCTTACGTGGCGCGCTCCTCGATAATATGATCGAAACCTTGCCTGCCAATGAACGCTACAGTTATGTGTACACGGGCAACTCGCAGGTGCTCGATCAGATTCTAGTCAGTCATCACCTGACCACAGCAGCCTCGCCGGAGTATGATGTCGTTCACATCAACGCCGAGTTCTTCGACAACGCGCTCCCCGGTTCTGTCCGGACGAGCGATCATGATCCTAGTGTGGTCGCGCTGAACCTGCTTGCGCCGACGCCTACACCGACCAATACGCCTACGGCCACTGCCACCGACTTGCCGACGAATACACCGACGGCAACCAGTACGCCGACAGCCACCGATACCGCCACTGACTTGCCGACGAGTACATCAACGCCGACAGCCACCGATACCGCCACTGACTTGCCGACGAGTACACCGACGGCGACAGCCACCGACACTGCCACTAACTTGCCGACGAGCACATCAACGGCAACAGCGACTGATACGGCGACTGATCTACCGACGGCAACCAGTACGCCGACAGCCACCGATACCGCCACTAACTTGCCGACGAGCACACCGACGGCAACAGCCACCGATACGGCGACTGATCTACCGACGGCAACTAGCACGCCGACAGCTACCGATACCGCCACTAACTTGCCGACGAGCACACTAACAGCGACAGCAACCAATACTGCTGTGCCGGATACTGCGACGCCGAGCAATACGCCTGTACCGCCGACAGAGACGTCATCAGCAACGCCGTCCAATACAGCGTTGCCATCGATGAGTTTCTATCGAGCCATCAATCTGGGTGGTGCGGCGCAGGTCATCGATGGTCACAACTGGGAAGCGAACACAGGCTCAACGCCGAACTTCGCGACCAATGGTTCAGCGACGTGCAACCCGTACCAGCCACTGACGCCGACCACGGACGCCAGCCGCACCGCCATGATCCAGTGCTATCGTGAACACTGGGCCTTCAACGTGCGTATGACGAACGTGCCCGCCGGAACCTATGTGGTCTACTTGTACGTGTGGCAAAACTGGAATGATCCGTCAACGGGTAGCTACGGCATCACGTTGGAAGGTCAATCCGTCGCCACCTACGACCCCGGTCATGTTGCAGGCGTCTGGACAAAACTCGGCCCGTGGACAGTGAATGTCACGGACGGCACGCTCAATCTGACCACGACAGGGCCGCGTTTGGCGAACCTCTCTGGCCTCGAAGTCTACTCGGCCTCCGGTGCGCCGCTGCCCACGGCAACGGTAACGGCCTCGCGTACAGCGACAGCCACTACAGTTGCTGGCTCCGCCACGCCAACGCGCACGGCGACGGCTACTGGTGTTGCTGCGACATCGACCCCGACGCGCACGCTTACGCAGACGAACACACCGGGTGCGCCAACGGGCTTCTATCGTGCCTACAATCTTGGTGGGCCGTCTCTCGTGATCGATGGTCACACGTGGTTGGCGGGCAGCGCGTCCGACCTAACCGTAGATAGTGCGACGACGCAGTGCAAGCAAAATGTCGCGCTTAATCCGGCCACGGATGCGAACCGTGCCCAGATGATCCGCTGCTACGCCACGGGCACAGCACCGAACATCACCATCGACAACGTTACCAACGGTGCATACGATGTCTATCTCTACATCTGGGAAGACAATACGCCGTCTACGTTCTCCGTCTCCATTCAAGGTGGGCAGGTCTACGTACCTAACATCAACAGTGGCGCGGCGGGTTCGTGGCAGCGTTACGGGCCATACCCGATCAACGTAACAGGGGGGTGGGTCTCGATCGACAGCAATGGCGGTCAGGCCAACTTCTCAGGCGTTGAGCTGTATCGCCGCTAACATCAACCGCTAACTTAGTGCCGCTCTTTGGAACCAAATTCCAAAGGGCGGCAGCCTCAGCCCTCCACACGTATACACGTATGATGGGATTTCCTGCCATCAATTTTTACAACTTTTTTATCATGCCTTCACAAAACACAGACAATCAGCCTCTTGACTTCCTGCTGATCGCTGCTAGAATATGAAAGCTACTCGTTCTATGTCTTGGTGGTAGCTTGGCGGCTCCGCTCAGACCAATGGAAACCGAGGACAGCACACATCAGTGGTTGTCACCCCTCCACGCCAGTTACATGCAAGCGCCACACAGGTGCGTAACGGAGGGGGCTGCAATCTCATATCATACGAGCCAATGTCAGGTCAACGTCATGCTCGTGCGGAATTTCCGCAAACCCCATTTCAGAACACGCTACGAAACATACGAATGAGATCGCCAATGATCCCATCTTCTCCTTAGCAATGGATCATTTCAGGGATCATTTGCCTTGGCTAGGCGTGCCGCTCACACCTCGATCTGCATCCCATCGTACGCAAACTCGTAGATCGGCCTTCCGCCGGATTGCGCGGTCATCTGCTTGCCAAGCTGCTGGAACTGGTCGAATGTGAGCTGATCGGAGTGGTTGAGGTGCATGAACAGCACGCGCTTGGTATCGATAGCCTTTAGCATCTCCATCGTTTCGACGTGGGTCGCCTCGCGGATCAGGATCGGATGGTCGGGCGGGATGTGCCGTTTGCCCGTCAGCGGATCGAACTCGAACACGCCCGCAGGCAGGATGGTCAGATCGAAGTTGCCGAGCCACGCGGGCGGCTCCCAGTTGTTAAGCTCGTCCATGCAGATTAGCACGCGGCGGCTGGGCGTCTCGAAGATGAAGCCGCACACGTAATCTTCCGCGAGGATGAACGGCGTGATCGTGCAGTCCCGCCACGTGATCTGCTTTCCGGTGGGCACGATCTGCATTGCCACCACGCCTGCCCGCTCAAGGTACGTCATACGCGTTGTCAGGTCATGATGCTGCGAGAACGTCTCCGCCACGCGTTCCGGCACGAAGACGGTGGTGCAGTAGCGTTTGGGCGACACCTGCCAACTGATCTCAGGGTCGTAATTCGCCTCGAATACCCGCGATCCAGCCGTGTGGTCGGGGTGCCAATGGCTGTATAGGGCGGCTTCGACATGGGCGATCTTGGCGCGGTTCAACTGGATGCTGCTTTCCTCCGGCGTATCGATCACCATGCTTAGGTCGTGGATGAATAGCGATGGACAATAACGGGTATACGGTGCGCCCTTTTCACGCGCTTCGCTGCATGAAGGGCAAGTACAAAACGGACGCGGGACGGGATGCGCGCCGCCAGCGCCTAAGACTTCGATCCGCACGGATGCGTTCTCCTCAATTGGCCTGTCATGTGAATCCGGTTAAGATTATGCCAGCAACGAGCAAAAGGCGACTGTGCAATTGACCACCGCTCATCCAACTCCGAACGTTGGCGCGGTGATGGTTGGGTAAGGTGATCTAACCCAAGTAAAGTAATGAGGGCGTATGCGTTGAACCGATCTCAGCGAATTCGAGTATGGCTGTTTATCTGTGTTTGTCTGCTATGCCTCAACGCTGTTCCGGTCAAGGTCACCGCACAAGACCCTCAACCTATCGAGCCGCACCTTGGCTACGGCATCCACGTCGGCCCCAACACCAACGTCAATTACACCGATGTCAACGATCTTCGCATGGATTGGGTGAAAATCTACGAGCCGGGGCAAGCCGGAGCCTTCGGCAACAAGCGCATCTTGCTGCGTCATGATGTGATCTGGCCTCAAGATTGGAACGCCTTCAAAGCCAACCTCGCGGGCTTCGTCGCGGGCTTGGGATCGCGCATCGACGCCATCGAGTACGGCAACGAGCCAAACCTCGGCAGCGAATGGCATGGGCGCACGCCGAACGCGTGGGAATATGTGCAGGTGCTGCGGGTCGCCTATCAGGTCACCAAATCCGTCAACCCCAATCTGATCGTTGTCTCGGCGGGACTCGCCCCTACCGTCACGCTGCCCAACCGCGAAGCCATCAGCGATCTTGAGTATGCCCGCGAGATGATGGAGAACGGCGCGGGGCAGTGGTTCGACGCCTTCGGCTACCATCCTTATGGCTACAACATGCCGCCGGAAGCCGATCCGAACGGCAAGCAGCCGCTAGTCTTCCGCCGCACCGAGTTAATCCGCAAGATCATGGAGGAAAACGGCGTCTACAAGCAGATTTGGCTGACCGAGTTCGGCTGGCTGCGCGATCCCGGTGAGGATGGCGTCGGCTGCTCGGACGCCAACCCCGATTTCAGCGGCTTTGCGTGGTTACGTGTCCCCGGCGTGACACAGGCGAACTATCTGGTAGACGCCTTCAAATATGCGCATGAAAACTGGCCTTGGGCGGGGCCAATGTTCGTCTGGAACCTCAATTGGGGGCTGATGACGTGGCTACCCCCCTGTGATCATCGCCGTTGGTTCGGCGTGTTGACGCCAAGCGGCGCGCGGACTCCCGCCTTCTTCGCCCTCGCGCGGATGCCGCACTACTACAGCAACTACACGCCCAAGATCGAGGTTGAAACCGATGATCTGGTTGTCAAAGCCTCGTTGGCCTGTCCCAAACGCATGTTAATGGGCAATCTCTCCGTGCAAAACATCGGTTATCCAGCGAACGTCAAATTGGATATTCAGCCCGTCAACGGCATCGATCCGCCCTTCGTGGAAATCAAGCCGAACCAAGCCAAGATCGGGGATAAAGTGTCAATCTACGTGAACACGGAAGGAGTCCACACGGCGGGGCAGTATCCCGTCTACATCAACGTCCGCTACTCGATTGGCGGGCAGGTGAAATCGCAGAGTATGCAGGGCTTCGTCATCATCACCGAAAACGTCAGCGATTGCTAGATGTAGCCCACCGAAACCTCGATGGGCTGCGGGTAAGCGACTTCGCCTAATTCTGCTGCGAATACTTCAGCACCTCGTTTACCATCACATCCGTGAACTGCGCCATCGTGCCTTCTTCAAGGCCATGTCCGCCGTTTTCAAACCAGATCAATTCCTTATGCGGCGCTTGCAGCACATTGAAGTATTCTTCCACGAGTGAGGTCATCGCGTTGACATCGTTCCGCCCCGCGAAGATGTACACAGGCACATCCAGCTTGGCGGCTTGCGTCGTAAAATCGAGATCGCTCAACTGCGGATACACCGCCTCGAACGACTCGTACAGCCCCCGGAAGTGGTTCACCTTGTCGATCAGCCCGTATTCCGGCGAAAACATCGGGATCAGCGGCACCACCACCGAATAGGGCAGCGTGCCCATGTATTCGTTCAGCACATCCAGATAGGCCACGTACTTCAGCGCCAAGCCATCGCCCACATACGGCGGTGGGCCGTTGCGCCGCAACTGTTCGACGCCAGCCGTATCGCCGCGCTCGGTTAGATACTGGATCGCGAACTCGTAGCCCATCACATCGTTCTCGGTCGTATTAATCATCTGACCGTTGCCGATGTAGGCATAATACAAGTCGGGGTGCTGCTGCACCAGCCAAATGCCGACGATGCTCGTCCACGACACGCCGTATACGTACACTTTCTGCTTGTCGAACCGCTGGCATAGCATCTGCGTCAGCGCGTAGGCATCATCCACAAACTGCTGCGGCGTCAGCGACTTGATCGGCACGGCGCTATAAGATTTTCCCGTTCCCGGCTCATCCCAACTGACGACGACGAAATGCTCCTCCAACGGCTCGAACAACGGACGCATGGCGAACCCGCCCGCGCCCGGCCCACCGAGGCCGAGATACAGCAAAATCGGCTTGCTTACGTCCTTACCACGAATCGTGATCCACTGTTCGCTGTCGTTGAGGTTGACCTTTTCCAGCAGCGCGATGCTGTTGGGGAGCGGATTGCCCTGCGCGTCTGTGATCGGGGGTGTCAAGGCCAGCACTTGCGACAGCGCCACCGCCGCTGCTGCCACAAGCAGCGCGCCGCCAAGCATCACGGCGACGCCTTTCAGCGTCCACTTGAACTTGAACGCGAGGATCAGAAGTGCCAGATCAGCTAATGTCATCAGCGTAATTGCCCATAGGGGGACTCCCGTGCCAAGTAGCAGCAGCAAGACGGGGATCAGCAACACGACGAACACAATCGCCGCCAGCAGCCTCAGCACTGCCGTCACGAGGCCGGATAAAACGTGGTTGATCGGGGAGGGATTAACGGTAGGTTTGAGGTAACGAACGTCGGTACTCATAAACATCCTTTGGGTCGGAATCTGTGAATACGGCAGTCGGCTCGCGGGCATCAGGCAAATCGAACTCCCGCCACCTGTATGGTACCGAGCGTCCTAACGCTCAGACATGGGAAATCATCGCGGAAAGCAGGTGACATTCATCATGTCTGACATCACGCTGATAACACTCATCAAACGTTGACCAAGTCACTATCGATGCTGCGTTATAATGCGGCGCAGGTGTCGGCAATGATGAAAGTGTGTGTTTTGCGGATAGAGCGGTTTGATTTAGCGATAATCGCGACGCTGGCAGTGCTGTTGTCCGGCATTGTGGCTACCGTCGCGGCGGGTGACCGCGCCGGAATCGGGATCACGGATTATGCCCCGCGTGATCTCGCCAACACCCGCACATCGCTGCACATCACGTTCAACGAGCCGATGGATACCACTAGCGCCGAAGCCGCCTTGATGATCGATCCCGCCACGCCGGGGAAAATCACATGGACGGGCAATCAACTCATCTTCACGCCGAACGTGGCATGGCTGCCAGAGAACAGCTATACCATCACCGTGAAAGCGGGCGCACAGAGTCAGGCCGGACGCAGCCTATTGAGCGATTTGCGCTGGTCGTTCGGCGTCGATGCGCCCAAAGTGGTGTACCTCGCCCCCGCCTCGCAAGAAAACAATCGGGTGCCGGATTTATGGCTCGTCCCACCCGGTGCGCCTGACCAAGCCCGCCAGATCACGCATGAACCGCTTGGCGTAGTCAATTTCGCGCCGTCGCCGGATGGATCGAGCATCGCTTACGCCGCTAACATGCGCGGTGGCACGACCGATCTGTTTTTGCTCATCGTCGCGACGGGCGAGACACGCCGCTTGACGCAATGTATCGAAGCCATCTGCCAAGCGCCGGACTGGAACCCTGACGGTGTGCGCATCGCTTACGAGCGTATCGAGCTGAACAAGAACTTGCCGAGTGTAGACGCGGGCGCGGCACGCACATGGATCGTCAATGTGCGTGATCTATCGACTGCGCCGCTGTTCAGTGAATCGCAACTGCTCGGCACGCTGCCCCATTGGTCGCCGGACGGCAGCAAGATCGTGATGTATGATCGCAACCTCGGCGCGACGGTCATCTTCGATGTGACGACGGGCGAGCGCCAGCAGCTTGACAACTACGGCGGCGACACGGGCGAATACCGCTTCGATCCCTCCGGCACGTGGCTGGCCTATCCCCGCCTGATCGGGATCGGGCAGTTGTTCACCACCGAGATGTGGATGGCGGATTTCCGTGATAAATCGACGCATTCTCTGAGTGGCCCCGATGGGACGCCGGTGGAAGACTACACACCCGCGTGGAACCCCGCCGATGGCAAACTGGCAGTCTCGCGCCGCTATCTAGATGGCAGCGGGCCGACCACGCGGCAGGTTTACATCATCGATCCGAACACCGACGGCGCAACGCCCTTGTTTGTCGAGGATGGCTTCCACCACACGGCGATTCACTGGTCACCGACAGGCGATCAACTGGTGATGATGCGGCGACCTGCCGATAACAGTGATGTCGCGCCGGACATCTGGGTTTATGATCAGCGTACAGATAAGCTCACCGAACTGGTCAAAGATGCCTATCTGCCGCAGTGGATACCGTAGAGACCATGTAGTAATCGTGATCAACCACCATGACTGAACTACCCGATCAACCCTCACCCGTTACGCCACCTGCCACGACTTCAGATGCACCAGCGCGTTTGAGTCCTGCGCTGGTGCTGTTCATAATTCTTCCCCTCGTCGGCCTGATCGCGGCGTTCATCGTCGCCAGCGGACGCGGGAGCAGCACGACCATCACGCAACAACAGCCACCACCCGTCACCTACATCCCCTACACGCTGATCAACAACCCCGCGCCGGACTTCACGCTGAACACGTTGGACGGCAAAACCATTAGCCTGAGCGATCTGCGCGGAAAATGGGTCTTCCTGAATTTCTGGGCGACATGGTGTCCACCGTGCGTAGAGGAAATGCCCGAACTGCAAAAGCTGCACGATGGCGGCTACGATACCGATCCCTCGCAGATCGTAGTGCTGGCGGTGGACAAAGCCGAGGATAAAGCACAGATCGAAAAGTTCATGACCGCCAATAACCTCTCGCTACCCGTCGCGATGGACAGTGATAATGTCGTCAGTGGGAAGTACGTCGTGGTGAATTTGCCAATTACGTATATCATCGATCCACAGGGGATGGTGCGGGCGCAGCATATTTCGCCGTTGACCGCCGAGATCATCCCGCTGTTTCTGGATCGGATCAAGCAAAACAAGTTTTCATGAGCCTAGACATTGGTCGTGCCGTAACTTACCCGTTTGAGGATGCGCAGTGGCGTGCAAAGCTGCTGCCGCTGCTGATCTTGAGCTTCATCCCCGGCTTGAACGTCCTGACGTGGGGTGGCTACGCCATCAGCGTCGCGCGCAACCTGACGCGGCGGGAAAAATACCCGCTGGCGACATGGGACGAGTGGAGCGATATTCTGGTGCGCGGGCTGCTGTCGTGGGTCGCTATGCTCGTGTACTTCTTGCCCGCGATCATCGTCGGCGGCTGCTTCCTGAGCCTCTCGCTCGTATTCGGGGAGCGCGTCGAGTCGTCTTCGTTCATCGCCATGCGCTGCTTGGCCTATCTGCTCTCCCTTGCCTATCTTTTCTTCACCAATTTTGTGCTCAACGCGGGGCATCTCAATTTCGTCCGCACCGATCAGTTCAGTGGCTATCTGGATTTGCCCGCCCGTTTTCGCGATCTGCGTCGCGGCGGTTCGCGCATCTTGACGTTGACCGTTTTGCAGGTCGTCCTCGTACTCCTGATCGGCCTGTTGATCATCGTTGGCGGGGTGGTGTTCCTCGTGTGTATCAACATCGCCGTGCGGACAGGTGGCATTGCCGTCGTCATCGTCGTGCCGATTCTGCTCATCGCGCTGGTCGCCTTGCTGGCGCTGATGACGCTGGCATTTCTGGCGCACGGTTACTTCATCGGCGGGACGAGCATCTTGATCGCACGTCAGGCTATGCCCGCGCCGGAGTCACTCCCCGAAATGCAATCTACGTCGTGATGGTCAGTCGCGGTTGAAACGGTGGCACGTGCTACCTCGTCCCCATACGGTTGATAGATGATCCTTAAAATGATCCCATACAGAGGAGCCAACGGGATCATTGCCGATCAATTCTCATGTTCCATATAGCGTTCTGAGATGAGAGTGATTGCAGATGGTCTGCACGAGCATGACGTTGACCTGACATTGGCTCGTATGATATGAGGTGTGTAGTCTCCGTTACTATTACTAACGCACATGGGCGGTAACTGGCGAAGGAGAGTACACACCACTTTGTAGCTGCTATCGTATTTCCATTGGTCTGGGTAAAAGCCGCCAAGCCCGCCGAGACATAGAACGATAGCTTAAACATTCTAGCATAGCTCAATAAAAAGGTCAAGGGGATTAGCCTTGAGACATGCGTAAGGAATCGATGTGAAAGCATTGAGAAACGGAATCATTCGAGGTGATGATTATGGTCGGCCTAGTCGCTTAAAACGCGACACCACGAAAACGGCGGCAAGGCAGGCTGCAATACGTCCGGGATTGGCTGAGGGCAATGGTAGCCATTGTAGTCTGCGGCATTTTTCTCAGTTGTTCCCACAGGGAGGCTGTGCCCTGCTTGCCTCTGCGGAAGTCTCGCGAACGTGCGACATTCGCCCCTTTACCGCTTACAATCTAACCACTACCCAATAAAGGATAGGCTGCATGTTTCCTGATTTTGAAGAACGACTCTCCGATTCGCCGTTTGTTGAACGGATTTGGAGAACGCGGAGTAAGCAAGCTGGTTCCTTTACATCGATTTCGACGGTCTTCTGGTCAATGGTCATCGCGAAATGTCGAGGGCGAATTTCGATCAGTCTTCACGGCCCGGAAACAGGCGCGACGTGCAAGGAGTTTCCACCCGAAGCGGAATGGTTCGGGATCGCGTTTAAGCTAGGCACCTTTGTACCGGCTATCCTACCCGGCTCCCTCATTGACGGGTATATCGTTCTGCCTGATACGTCCGGGCGCGCTTTCTCGTTGTGTCATTCCGCGTGGCAATTTCCGAATTATGAAAACGCCGATACCTTTGTCGATCAGTTGGTACGCGCAGGCATCCTCGTGCATGAGCCAATCGCGAACGCCGTCCATCAGAGACGCTCACAAACGCTGTCGTTGCGCACGGTTCAATATCGTTTCCTGCGTTCCACAGGGTTATCGCAGCGAACCATCCGGCAAATCGAACGTGCTCGCTATGCAGCAGCCCTTCTTAAACAGGGGGTATCGATTTTCGATACGGTTTACGAAGCTGGCTACAGCGACCAACCACATCTCACCCGATCTCTAAAACATTTTATTGGGCTTACACCCGCTGAAATCCCATCGACTCCCATCATTGCCCTGCATCACGCCACATAGCTTGCGTTATTATTCAAGACTTCCCTCCTCTGGCTGTGCTACGATCCGAACACCAATGTGACTAATGTGATGGAATATATGCTTCCATGCCGAGGAGAAGATGATGAGCCAGAATGCTCCACAGCGTTTATATCTGATGCAGGTCGGGTCTATGCCGGAATACCAGATTCCGATTGTGTGCTATCTGGTGCAAACGGGTGATGGCAAGAATATTCTGATTGACAGCGGGCTACCGGAGATTCTGCCTGAAGGAGAAGCGGAGTTCGAGAATGGGCAGGACGTTATCGAGCAATTGGCGCGTCTTGGCCTAAAACCGGACGATATTGATACCGTCATTTCGACGCATTATGATGGCGACCATGCCGGAAGACACGCGGCGTTCACGAAGGCACAGTATGTTGTTCAGCGTGCGCACCATGTGGATGCGGCGAGCAACCCACGTTTTGCTGACATTCGATCTCAATGGGATCAGCCAATGGAGCGCATTCGGCTGGTGGACGGGGACACGGAACTGCTGCCGGGGCTGGAGCTGATTGAGACAAGCGGGCATGTGCCGGGACATCAATCGGTGCTGCTGCGGCTGCCCAAAACGGGAGCGATATTATTGACGATTGACGCTGTCCCTTTTGGTGAAGGCTTTACCCGTGACGCGCAGGACGACGGTAACAATCCGGATGCGGAAGCGATCCGCGCCAGTACGATTAAACTGCTTGATCTGGTCGAACGGGAGCATATCGGGCTGGTGATTTTTGGTCATGACGCGGCGCAGTGGGACACACTCAAAAAGGTGCCAGCGTTTTACGCGTGATACGGCACTCACCTTGAAAAGGCTGCCGAGAAAGCGGACGCCCCATGAGGCGTCCGCACGAAAGCATGATTAGGAATACGTTTTAGCGGTTGTCAGTGAAGATTGGTTTAGTAGCGACCGGGGAAACTCGGATCGACTTCTTGCGTCCAGCGCATCACGCCGCCGGACATGTTCAGGACGTTGGGGTAGCCTTGCGCGGCAACCCAGTCGGTGACCTGTTCGCTGCGGCGGCCTGATTTGCACACGAACACTACGGGCTGATCTTTGGGAATTTGATCCAACGAGTCGGGGATGTCATTCATCACGATGTGCGTCGCGCCGTCGATCATCCCGCGCGCCACTTCCCAGTCCTCGCGCACGTCAATCACGGCGATGGTTTCGCCCGCGTCGAGGCGAGCCTTCAAGTCTTTTGGCGAAATCTCTGCTGTCATTGGTTTGTTCTTCGTACCTTTACTGTACCCTCGTACAGGGGAGGATTATAGTCCCGTCGTGCAAAAATGTCGGCTTCCGCTTACAATACGAAATGTGTATTGGTAGCATCATGGATATGGCGACATGGCTGCGGTTGATTTTCAAGATTTCGAACTGAGCATTGACCTTCGCGAGGATGGCGACATCGGCATCACGGTGGTGCAGTCGCCGTCTGGTACGGCAACCGCGATTGTCCACAATCCGTTCACCAACGATGAAGTGCTGCGCATGTTGGGGATGTTGGATGACAGCGCGAACGCTAGTCCAGCAGAAGAAGCCCGCTCCGCACGGCAATTTGGTGAGAAGTTGTTTAGAGCGATCTTCACGGGTGACATCGCTACCACCTATAACCACAGCATCCAGCAGGCGGGCGAGGGCGGACTCCGGCTCCGCTTGAATCTGGAAAAAGCGGGCGAACTGCTGCATCTGCCGTGGGAACTGCTGCGCGATCCACGCGGGGAAGTCGTCGCCCTCTCGCGCAATATCACCATCGTGCGCGGCGGTCAGTATCCCGCCCCACGTTCCGCCGTCGAATACAGCCTGCCATTTCGAATTTTGGTAATGATCGCCACGCCGACCGACCAACCGACGCTCAACGCCACCGAAGAATGGCAAGCCCTGATGGACGCCACCGCTGATCTGCGCGAACGTGGTCTGGTGGTGGTAGACCGCGTCGAGAGCGGGCAGATGGGCGCGTTGCAGCGCAAACTGCGCGAGGGCAAAGCGTATCAAGCCTTCCACTTCATCGGGCACGCCATCGATGAAGAGGGACACAGCGGCCTGCTGGCCTTCGAAGACCCGCGCAAACGCGTCTCGCTGCCCGTCGCGGCGGATGATCTGGTGCGGGAACTCGCCATCGAAAACAGTGTGCGGTTGGTCGTCTTGGGCAGCGGTCAGTCTTCGCAGCGTGAAGATGTGCGCGATCCGTTCGAGCGTGTTTCGGAAGCCCTGATGTCGAAAGGGATGTCCGCCGTCATCGAATTACAATTCGGCATGACCGATGAAGGTAGCAAACTGTTCGCCGCCGATCTGTATCGGCTGCTGGCGGAAGGCTATGCGATGGAAACCGCCATGAACGAGGTGCGGCGTGGTTTGCAGCGGTCGGCAGGTAGCCTCGAATGGGTCTCGCCGTCGCTGCACCTGAATCCGCAAGCTGGTTTATTGTTCCCCAAACGCCGCGCCTATGACGGACGGGTTTCGCTCGGCGGTCTGCGTGAACGGGCGGCACTGCTGGCCCTCCCCGTCATCATCGTGATCATCGGCCTATTGGCAGGTGTCTATTTCGTGGCGCGCAGCATTTTCGAGCCATCCGTCACACCGGGGCCAAAGGTCGATTTATCGGTGGTCGATATGTTCGTCTTCCCACCAAATCCAGCTCCCGGCGAACCCGTCTCGGTCACGTTCCAGATTCGGAATAACAGTCAGCAAGACTCGGGTAAATTCCAATGGTCGTGGTTCGTAGGCGACCCCGGCGATACACCCGCGCTCGAAGACTCGGTCGATACGCTCAAGGCGGGCACAACGCTGGTCGTCAAGCGCGAATTCCCGTTCGGTGGATGGGGTAACTTCCTGACTGTCGTTTTCGTCAACGACAAGCGCTTCGTGCAAGACGACAACACGACCAACGATGTCAAGACTCGCTTGGTCACAACCGATGTCAAGAAGCCCTTCGCCATCGATTTTCAATTCTTGCCGAACGGTAAGGAGATCAACGAGACGACCAATTTGCAGGGCGATGAATTCAACGTGTGGAACATCAAATTCGCGCCGGTGATTGAGGCGGGTGACACGGAATGTAAAGATGCCGTGGCGAAGATTAGCGTAGACGATCTGGCGGAAGTTAGACGGCTGATCACGGGCTTACCCGGTCAGCTCGGACAGTGCAAATCGCTCCCGCTCCGCATTACATTCGGCAAGCCGATGGGCAATCTGGAATCCAACGCCGCTGAGATCGAATTCGTCCCGACGGTGGCGGGCACCTATAACCTGACCCTGACCAAAGCCGATGGCACCAGCATCATTACAAGCAGCGAATTAACCGTCAAGCAAGCGGATGTGGATTCTAGCAAGCCACAGCGCATCAGCGTGAAGGTGCAAGAGGTTACACTGACCGATACCACTCTGATCTTCACGCCGCCGATTGAAGCCATTACGAACCTGAGTCGGCTCACGCTGACGCCTAAGATTGTTACGCCGACCGTCACACCTTGATAAGGATCATGGAATGCAGCCGACCAACGACCTAGCCCGCCTTGAGATTCGCCCCATCACGCGCCCGATCAATGCCGTGGTCGATATTCCCGGCTCCAAGAGTATCACCAACCGCGCTCTACTGATGGCGGCACTAGCGGAGGGCGAAAGCGTGTTGGAACATGCCCTATTTAGCGATGACAGTCATTGGTGCTCGGCATGTTTGCGCGCACTCGGCATCGAGATCGTGGCGGACGAAGCGAATGAGCGTTTCACAGTGCGCGGCACGGGCGGCAAGTTCAGCGCGGGGCAAGCCGACTGCTTCGTCGGCAATTCTGGCACCACGGCACGCTTCATCACGGCGGCGGCGGCACTCGGTCACGGCGAATATCACTTCGACGGCGTAGCGCGGATGCGTCAGCGCCCGATCAGCGAACTGCTGGTTGCGCTCCGGCAGCTCGGCGCAGACATCACGGCAGAAGGTGATCGCTTCCCGCTGACCATCCATGCGCACGGACTGCGCGGCGGCACGACCACCATCGACGCGACGGATAGCAGTCAATTGCTATCCGGTCTGCTGATGGTCGCCCCTTATGCCGATTCGAATGTCACTATCAACGTCACGGGCACGATTGTCTCGCAGCCATATATCGACATTACACTGCGCATGATGTCCCAGTTTGGGATACAGACTGATAAGGGCAATTATCGGAACTATTCCATCAAAACGGGGCAACGGTACCGCGCGCAGCGCTATTGGATCGAGCCGGACGCGTCAGGAGCCACGTATTTCTTCGCGGCGGCGGCGATCACGGGCGGGCGGGTGCGCGTCCCCGGTCTGACGGCGGAGGCGCTGCAAGGAGATGCGCATTTCGTGGATGTGCTGGAAATGATGGGTTGTACCGTCACGCGAGGCGCGGATTATCTGGAAGTGCAGGGGCCGGATCAACTGCGCGGGCTGGACATCAATCTAAACGCCATGTCGGATACGGCGCAAACCCTCGCCGCCATCGCGCCGTTCGCCAATTCGCCCGTCACCATCCGCGACATCGGGCATAACCGCCTGAAGGAGACGGATCGCATCACGGCGGTGATCACCGAACTGCGCAAACTCGGCGTGCGGGCGGAAGAAACCGCCGACAGCATGACCGTTTACCCGTCCGAGGTACACGGCGCTGAGATCGAGACGTATGACGATCACCGCATGGCGATGGCCTTCGCCGTGATCGGATTGGTCGCGCCGGGGGTGGTGATCAATAACCCGGGCTGCACCGCCAAGACGTTCCCCGATTTCTTCCAACGCTTCGAGAAGTTATATGGAGCTTGAGGTCATGGCAGCTAATCCCAAGTCAACAGTAATGACGCTGGCAGAATTTGAAGAATTCGCTGCCTTGCCAGCAAACCGTGACCGCCGCCTTGAATTCATCGACGGGGAGATGATCGAGTTGGTATCCAATGAAATATCGGGTCATTTGACGCTGCTACTTAGTTCACTGATCACTATCTACGTTACCCAACACGATCTCGGCTACACGACGAGTGCCGAAAGTGGTTTCCGTATTGGCAACAATGATTTCATACCCGATTGTGCCTTTATCGCGAAGGCGACGCGAGAAAAACCTATAGGCGAAACGTGGATCACGGTTGTTCCTGATCTCGTCGTAGAGGTCAAATCTCCTACCGACTCGTTTAGTGGGCTGGTGAATAAAGTTGGGCATTACCTCGCGGCGGGTGTGAAACAGGTTTGGGTGGTGTTGCCGGATAAGCGCCGACTCGATGTCTACACGCAAGACGATCATCACTCGTTTACGGTTGGCGAGACTGTCACAGGCGGCGACGTGCTGCCCGGTTTCGCACTCCACATCGCTGATCTATTCGCCAAGCTCTCGTAACTCCTCCACATCTCACCGAATTTAATGCGCTAGTGACCGACTGGAATTAGAATAGTACACTGAATGTGAGCGCTCACATTCGGTGAGTTGTTCCTAGAAATAGGCTTGGTTATTTCCAACAATTGAATAACCGCAGGAGTTTTCATGATTGATCTAAAACAATATGAAGTTTGGTTTGTCACAGGCAGCCAGCATCTTTACGGGCCGCAGACGCTGGAAACCGTCGCACAGCACTCGCGGGAGATCGCCGGCGCTCTGGGCGCATCGGCGGCGATCCCCGTCAAGGTCATTTTCAAGCCCGTCCTGACTACGCCGGAAGACATCCGCACGCTGTGTTTGGAAGCCAACTCGACACCGAACTGCGTCGGCCTGATCACGTGGATGCACACGTTCTCGCCCGCCAAGATGTGGATCGCTGGTCTGAGCCTGCTCAAGAAACCGTTTCTGCACCTGCACACGCAGTACGGACGGGAAATCCCGTGGTCAAGCATCGATATGGACTTCATGAACCTGAACCAGTCCGCCCACGGCGACCGCGAATTCGGCTTCATCGTCAGCCGCCTGCGTCTGAACCGCAAAGTCGTCGTCGGTCACTGGTCGGATGCACAAACGCAGAAGGAAATCGGCGTCTGGGCGCGGGCGGCCTGTGCATGGGCGGACTCGCAAGGCGCGCGGCTGGCTCGCTTTGGCGACAACATGCGCGATGTCGCCGTGACGGAAGGCAACAAAGTTTCGGCGCAGATTCAGCTCGGCTACGATGTGTACGGCTACGGCGTGGGCGATCTGGTGAAGTTGGTGAACGAAGCCACCGAAGCCGAGATCACCGAAACGGTGCAAGCCTATCTCGATGAGTACGATGTGGTTCCGGAACTGCGTCCGGGCGGGGGCAAGCACGCCTCTCTGCGCGAGGGCGCGGCTATCGAAGTTGGACTACGCAACTTCCTCAAGGCGGGCAACTTTAAGGCGTTCACCACGACTTTTGAAGACCTGCATGGACTGCCACAACTCCCCGGCCTCGCCGTGCAACGGCTGATGCGCGATGGTTACGGGTTCGGCGCGGAGGGCGACTGGAAAACCTCGGCGCTCGTCCGCGCGATGAAGGTGATGAACGCAGGTCAGGAAGGCGGCGTCAGCTTTATGGAAGACTACACCTATCACTTCAGCGCGACAGGCGACAAGGTGCTAGGGGCGCATATGCTCGAAATCTGCGAGTCGATTGCGGTAAGCAAGCCCAAGCTGGAGATCCATCCGTTAGGTATCGGCGGCAAAGCCGATCCGGTGCGCCTCGTGTTTGACGCGCGGACTGGCAGCGCTGTGTGTGCCTCGATCATGGACATGGGGCAGCGCTATCGGCTCGTCGTCAATGTTGTGGATGTCGTCCCGACCGACGCGCCGCTGCCGAAACTGCCCGTCGCGCGGGCGTTGTGGTTGCCGCGTCCGAACCTCAAAGTGGCTGCTGCCGCGTGGATCTTCGCGGGCGGCGCGCATCATACTGGCTTCAGCTACTCGATCACGCCGGAGCACCTGCGCGATTTCGCGGAGATGGCAAATATCGAGTTCTTGCTGATCGATGAGAAGACCGAAGTAGAGTCATTCAAGGAAAAGCTGCGCTGGAACGACCTGTATTACCATCTAGCGCAAGGTATCTAAGACTGCACGAGATTATCGCGGCGTGGGAGAAGCCTGAGATTGGCACATGCCGCGCTGCGGTCAATCAATCTTGCAGAATGCCCTGAATGGTTCAACCAAGAAGCTGACAAGCCGCTGTCTATCTAGTGTGGATGCGGCGAGAAGCTCAATAAGACAATTGGGCATTTAATACTGTTTGTGTGATATTCGTAAGTGACTTCAACTGCCTTCAAACCTATATGCAGGGAGTAAGTCACTTACGAAGTGTGCCCCGGAGTTTCACGAAAATTCATCAAGGACACGCAGCGAAAGAGTGGACTGATGAGGGATCGCGTTCGCGAGATTCTCAGTTGGTATCGGAGTGAATACCCCGGTGTATTGACAACTCTGTTCCGTCTGGTGTCTCACGGACGACTCGGCGGCACAGGCCAGCTAGTCATTTTCTTCTCTGGTAGATCTAAGACCAACGAAACTGCCATGCTAGATGAGGTTCGCGCGATTTGCGCCGATGGCGGCTTCGGCTCGATCATTGGGCGGGGCGGAACTCCTCCCAACGTGAGCAAATGGCAAGGTTGAATCTCCTAGATAAGATCATGCGTATTTACAGAGGGGCAACCCAATAGCGGCGGAGGAATTAATGGAACTAAACCCTCGCGCGGGAAAGCTAGCCGATCCAAACTCGCTGGTTAATCTCCCCAAGCTCATTTCTGCCTATTATACGAACGTGCCTGATCCGTCGGTGAGAGAACAACGTGTGTCGTTTGGCACTTCCGGACATCGTGGATCGGCACTCAAAACAGCTTTCAATGAATGGCATATTCTTGCTATTAGTCAGGCTATCTGCTTGTACCGCAAGCACAAGCAGATCGATGGGCCGTTGTTCCTCGGTATGGATACCCATGCGCTCTCGATGCCCGCACTTGCCAGCGCCTTGGAGGTGCTAGCCGCGAACGGTGTCGAAGTGATGATTGCCGCCGAGGACGAATACGTGCCGACGCCCGCCATCTCCTTCGCTATTCTGACTTACAACCGTGGACGCAAGACCGGACTCGCGGACGGGATTGTGATCACGCCTTCTCATAACCCACCAGATGATGGCGGCTTCAAATATAACCCGCCCAATGGGGGGCCAGCAGACGGCAGCGTTACGAGCTGGATCGAAGCGAGAGCAAATGAGTTTCTGGAAAATGGGCTAAAAGGTGTACAGAGAATCTCTGTACAAAAAGCCTTACACGCATCGACAACGCACCGCTACGACTATCTCAATGCGTATGTGGCGGCGTTAGCGCAGGTCGTGGATATGGATGTCATTCGCGACTCGAAGCTCAACTTGGGGGTTGATCCGCTCGGTGGGGCTGGCGTCCATTATTGGGAGCCGATTGCTGACCGCTACCATTTGAACCTGACCGTGGTCAACCATACCGTCGATCCAACTTTCCGCTTCATGACTCTAGACTGGGACGGGCAAATTCGCATGGATCCGTCCTCGCCCTATGCCATGCAAAGCTTGATCGACTTGAAAGATAAATTCGACCTCGCCTTCGCCTGCGATACCGACCATGATCGGCACGGCATTGTCACACGGAGCGTGGGATTATTGCCGCCCAATCACTACCTTTCGGTACTCGTCTACTACCTCTTTCAACACCGCCCGCGCTGGAATAAGGCCGCCGCTGTTGGCAAGACCCTAGTAAGCAGTCAGATGATTGATCGTGTCACGGCAAAACTTGGTCGCCCGCTTTATGAGGTGCCCGTCGGCTTCAAGTGGTTTGTCGATGGCTTACTTGACGGGTCTCTCGGTTTTGTCGGTGAGGAAAGCGCAGGCGCATCTTTTGTCCGCTTCGATGGCGATGTGTGGACAACAGATAAGGACGGCATGATCCCATCTTTGGTAGCGGCAGAGATCACGGCCCGCATGGGACATGACCCCGGCGAACTCTATGCCGACCTGACGCGCGAATTTGGTGAGCCGGTTTACGAACGATTTGAAGCTCCCGCGACGCCGGAACAAAAAGCAGCACTGGCGAAGCTCTCTCCAGAGCAAGTCAACAGCAAAGAACTGGCTGGTGAAGCAATCCAAGCCGTCCTCACCAACGCACCGGGGAACGGCGCTGCAATCGGCGGGCTAAAAGTCGTGGTGAAAAGCGGCTGGTTTGCGGCGCGTCCTTCGGGGACTGAAAACATTTACAAGATCTATGCGGAGAGCTTTCGAGGATCAGATCATTTGCAGCGTCTCCTTGAAGAAGCTCAATTAATCGTCAACGAGGCTATCGCCGTCAAACGCTAACGCCACAGCCTAAGGAGTGTCTTGTCTATCAATCAGGGGTCTCGCTGATAAAACACCACGAAGACGCATGATAACATGCGAGGGGAAGCAAATGCACATCGGATTCGCGACGGATCATGGTGGCTATGTTTTGAAGGAACCGATCCTGAAGGCGCTGCATGAGTCCGGGCATACAGTCAACGATTTCGGCGCTTACGAACTAGACCCCGGTGATGATTATCCGGACTTTGTTATCCCGCTGGCTAAAGTGGTCGCATCCCGCCAAGTTGACCGTGGAATTGCCATTTGCGGCAGCGGCGTCGGTGCCAATTTCGCTGCTAACAAAATTCCCGGTGTTCGGTCAGCGCTCATCCATGAGAGCTTTTCTGCCCATCAGGGCGTTGAAGACGACGATATGAACCTGCTGTGCTTAGGCGGGCGGGTGGTCGGGGTAGCGTTGGCACTGGAAATCATTCAAATCTATCTGGACGCTCACTATCTGAGAACCGAACGGTTTGAACGACGATTGGCAAAGGTAGCTGCACTAGAATCTAAGGAGTCAATCACATGAATACGAATCCACTCATCGGGCTAGAAGCCTTCGGGCAGAGCATATGGCTCGACTTTCTCAGCCGTAAAGCGCTAGATAATGGCGACATCAAGAACTTGATCGATCAAGATGGCGTCAGTGGCTTGACCTCAAACCCTTCTATCTTTGAAAAGGCCATCGCGGGTAGCCCCGACTATGACGACGCCATACAGGTGATGGCGCGTGAAGGGAAGAGCATTGAAAAGATATATGAAGCGCTAACCATAGAAGATATCCAACGCGCCGCTGATCTCTTCCGTCCTACGTATGATCGGCTAGATGGGGCAGATGGCTTCGTGAGCCTTGAGGTTTCCCCGAAATTGGCGCATGACACCAATGGCACGATTGCGGAAGCCCGTCATCTGTGGGCAGCAGTCAACCGCCCCAACGTCATGATCAAAGTCCCCGGCACGCGCGAAGGCATCCCCGCTATCCAACAATTGATCGGAGAAGGGATCAATATCAACATAACACTGCTATTCGGGCTGCCGCGTTATCGTGAGGTTGTGGACGCCTATTTGACCGGTCTGGAAACCTTAGCGGCGCATGGTCAACCGCTGAACCGGATCGCGTCGGTGGCGAGCTTCTTCCTGAGCCGGATTGACGTGCTAATCGACCCCATGCTAGAGAAACTGCGCTTGGCGGACGGCGCTGTCGCGGATATTGTCGCTGGCTTGCATGGGAAAAGCGCGATTTCCAGTGCCAAAATAGCTTATCAAATCTATCAGGAGAGTTTTGGTGCAGCGCGCTTCCAAAAATTAGCGCGCGCGGGTGCGCATACGCAGCGGCTGCTGTGGGCGAGCACCAGTACCAAAAATCCAGACTACAGCGACGTTATGTATGTCGAGGCGTTGATTGGTCGCGAGACTATTGATACCGTCCCGCTAGAAACAGTCGCGGCGTATCGGGATCATGGCAACCCGGCGGCACGCTTGGAAGACGGCATACAAGAAGCTTACCGCGTACTAGAAGGCTTGCGTCAGGCCGGACTTGATCTAGATGCGCTGACCCAACAACTCGAAGATGAGGGCGTAGCGAAATTTAACCAAGCCTTCGACCAACTGACCACCGCGTTGCGGGACAAACGGAATGCCACCGTTCAAAAATCGGTGACTTCATGAGTCCATCCGTGCCGGTCACGACCCTATTCTTGGACATCGGCGGTGTTTTGCTCACCAATGGATGGGATCACCATGCTCGAACCCGCGCGGCGGAAAAGTTCGGCTTGGACTACAACGAAATGAATGAGCGCCACCACTTGACCTTTGATACCTATGAAGAAGGCAAGCTCGGCCTTGATGAATATCTGGATCGAACCGTGTTTTATCAAGAGCGCTCATTCTCGGTAGATGAGTTCAAGACGTTCATGTACGCGCAGTCTCAACCTTTTCCGGAGATGCTTGAGCTGATGCGTGGGCTTAAGCGGCAGTATGGGCTTGAAGTCGCGGCAGTTAGCAACGAAGGGCGTGAGCTTACGATGTATCGCGTTCAGCAGTTCAACCTGAGGAGCGTGATTGATTTCTTCATCTCATCGTGCTTTGTCCACTACCGTAAACCGGACGCAGACATCTACCGCATTGCCTTAGACATCGCGCAGGTGCGTCCCGAACAGGTAGTGTACATCGAGGATCGAGCGATGTTTGTCGAGGTAGCGAAAGGGCTAGGGATTCGCAGCATCCTGCATCAGGATTACGACTCCACCAGAAAACACCTTGAGACACTCGGACTTTTGCTGAAAACGTGAGAAAAGCCCGCAAATAGCGGATTAACAATACCAGATTGAGCGAGTGGGTTCGGATGTGATGGGGCGCAGTCTGGTATTGAAGGAATGACTTTTATGACACGTCCAGTAGAACCAACGATTCTGGCGATGTTGCCGTCTCGTCCACCGACGAAGCCTTAAAAAACAGATCGGTAGCCACGAAAAGGCTTGGGGCAGTCCGGCTAATCCTATTCTTTACCTTAGCGACACCGCCCACGCTTGAACTCATGGCGCTACTTATCGCCAAGTTTGGCAGGTTTAGTTAACATTAAGCGAATATGTTAGGTTTTTCACTATGGAATTTATCTTATATGCCAGCCACATCACAAATCGAATTGATCACGGGGATAACAGCAGATGAGATTGCAGCTTCTATTAAAGACGAATCGCTGATTTTATTGTCCCCACGGCTACGCAATCGCAATTCCTTCATAGCATGGTTTACGTCATTCGGGGTAGCAACATTTTTCCATGCACTTGCGCCATCCGATACAACATTAGTTGAATTCCTGAAAAATGTTGTTGACAAAGGCCGCGATGTTGATCGTGAGTTTGGTAGCCAGCTTACCCAAGCCTTGAATTCAAGATCGGCAAGTATTGAAGATTATGCCGATGCGTTCGCGATGGATATTAGCAAGATACGCCCCAAACTGGACTTTGTGGTTCTGGATAACTTCGACTACTTGCAACCATCCAATGATAACGACATGTTCTTCTTGCGGTTAGTGCGCAATTTCCCGAAGGGAATACGACTTGTCATCAACTCGCGAGTGCTGGCGACGCAACCTTGGGCCACGCTCATTCGGGAACAAAAAGCCGTTGCCCTAGGAGATGATAAAACGCTGGATGGCGGGATTTTTGATCCACAAAAACCAAACGAGGCACATCTCGAAGTTTATGCCCTCGCGGGTGGCAACACGTATGTGAATGGCTGGCCTATCACAACATGGGATGGCCCGTTGCCTAAACAGCTATTCTATTATTTTGTGGATCATCCAATGGCGACGCGGGATGAGATATTTGCGGTATTTTGGCCCGATCTGCCCACGAAGGAGGCGACGAACGTATTTCATGTCACCAAGCGGAAAATCTCTGAGCGACTAGGGTTTGAATTGACGGCGTATGCAAGCGCATTCTACCGTCCATCGGGGCAAATGGCGATCCATTACGATGTGCAGAATTTCGAAGCCCTGCTACAGACTGCCTCGTTCGAAGATGAAGATATTACCGAAATCCCACAAGCGTGGCTTGATCTCATTCGTTTGTATCGCACGCCGTTTTTGCCGCAAATGACTACCCCTTGGATCGAAAAACGCAGAGAGCAGCTTAAGCAAGCGTATACGGGTGTCTTGATCGGGATCGGGCGGGTTTACAACGCCCGCAACGATGCGACGAACGCTATCACGTATTATATGCGAGCGCTGCGTGAGTATCCTGAACGTGAAGATGTACATCGCGAACTGATGCGGCTACATGCTGCACACCACGATGTCGATAAGGTCGTAGAACAATATAAAATGCTGACGAGTATTTTGAAGCGAACACTCAATATTGCACCCTCCAAAACAACACGGCAATATTACGAGGGGTTGATAGGGCATGAACTCGCCTCAAGATGATGTGCGTTCGCCTCTGTGTCAGCAGGGATTGGGTCTAGGGCTTGGTGAGTCTTCGCGATCTATGTAGTGGTTGTCCAGCACCGCGAAGACGCGCAGCAGGGATTAGGCTCACCGTAGGCAGTTGACTCTCATGAGCATGGAGAAAGTATTATCAGGTTAGGATGTTCTAACTTGATAATACTTTCTATTTACTGTATAATGCATCGTCGGCGGATGGTATGACTTGTTAAGTCGCCGCCACCTCATCCGCTTGATTATTGCGTACCTGATCCTATGTGATCGGTTTGGCTGCTCAAATTGCGATCATAAAACCGATCATCACGCGCAACCGTTGCGGCCTTTTATGATCAGTTTCACGCACAACCTTACCCCTATCGATCCTACTTCCGCTGTTTTCTGACCATGGTTATGATCGGAAAGTACGCATCCAAAGGTCTTGCTGCGTAAGATGAATAACGCTATAAGGTTGTGCATAGACAGGGTTTGAAGGTCAGTTGCTGAACCAGTTGAGGAGGCGCTGGACAAGATTGCGCTTGCGCGCACGTTCCTGCTGCAATTCGCGCTGAAGCTGACTAGTCAGCACTTCAAGCTCGTCAATCGACATCCGCGCGCCGTTGACGAGTACCCAATTATTTCCAATGTCGCGCAGTTCGCTTGGTGGTCGGCGGAACAGCGCTGAATATGCCTCGTGATAGCGAAACATCGCCTTATCTGTCGTCACGAAACCCTCCGCCATTATTTTCAACGTAAGATTAGGGTGATGGATTAAGATTCATTGTAACACGAAGCTAGTCGCCATGCTGCCTGAATGTCGTGCATTTTTCATGAAATCCGTACGATTTTCGATCACCCGTTACGATCCATTATTGCTCATCCAACGTGACTTGCACATCAATGATCTGGTTATCTCGCACAACACTCATCTTGATGGTGTCGCCGGGACGCGAATTTTCTTCAAGCGCGATCAAAAGATCATTGCGGGTGCTCACGGGCTTCTCATTGACCGATACGATGATGTCGCCGCCGGAAAAGACGTAACGCCCACGCTGCGTGGAAACTTGCGCGGCTTTCAGGCCAGCACGATCCGCAGCGCCACCGGGTTGCAGTTGGATGATCAGCAAGCCGCGTGAGGGGCCGTTAGTGGGCGGGCGTACTTCGTTGCCAAGCTCGGCAACCTGAACATTCAGTGACGGATGTGGATAGCGCCCCTGACTCATGAGGACAGGCACTACGCGCTTAACTACGTTGACGGGGACGGCGAACCCGATGCCTACCGAGCCGCCGGACGGTGTACTGATCGAGGCATTGACGCCGATCACCTGTCCGCGCAGATTGAGCAGCGGCCCGCCTGAATTGCCGGGGTTGATGGCGGCGTCGGTCTGGATAGCTTGCCCGATGACCGACCCAGAATCCTGCACGACTTGACGGTTCAAGGCGCTGACGATACCAAGCGTCAGGGTGCGATCAAGGCCAAACGGGTTGCCGATAGCGATCACACTCTGCCCGATCTGCAAGATCGATGAGTCGCCCAGTTCCAGCGGGATCAACTGCTCGGCGGGCGCGTCGATCTGAAGCACGGCAAGATCATAATATTGATCTGCGCCGACGATCTTAGCCGTGTACGATAGGCTGTTGGCAAGCACGACTTCGACTTCGTCCGCGTCTGCCACGACATGATTATTGGTGACGATGTGTCCCTGCGTGTCGATGATGAAGCCGGAACCAGTGCCTTCGCTCGGCACAACACCATAGAAGCCGATGGACTGTGTGCGGCTGGTGATGTGTACGACGGACTGGCTGACGCGCTGGTAGAGGTTAATGACGACCTGATCCTTGGCCTCAACCTCACTGAATACCGAGTCGGGCAAGGGCGTCGGAGTCGGCTGCATGGGTTGCAAGCGCGTTTGACCATTCACCTGCATCTGCACCGGCAGCAGCACAAACGCAAAGATCGCCGCCGCTCCTAATAGTCCTCCGGCGAAAAACACGATTAGCAAACGAACGACAGCCAACCAACGCGAGCGTAACATGTTGTCACCTTCATCCAGAAATTGAGAGCCGTTTTACCTAAAAAGGTTCACGATGTCATCACATTCACATAAACTAATTTTGCAACTCTCCATGGTATGATGCGTATACCAGTATAGTGAATCAAAAGTCCACTCATGGACACTCTACCGTCTAAGGAGAATCGACAATGACTGATCAGAATACCCCACCCAAGGAAACTTTCAAGACCTTCCAAGAAGAGTTCCAGACCACGGGCAACCAACTGTTGCAGCGCGTGCAAGAACTCATCGAAGCAGGCAACATTCGCCGCATCATCATCAAGGATCAGCATAACAAGGTGCTGCTCGAAATGCCGCTGACCATTGGCGTGGTAGCGGGCGGCGTGCTGACGGCGTTCGCGCTGCCATTGGTCGCCATTGGTGCGGTCGCGGCGCTGGTCGCTCAGGTCAAGATCGTTGTGGAGCGCTATGAAAATCCTGCTGATGCCGAGCGTGACCGCGAAGAGCGCCTAAAGCAATAAGCAGTTAGGGTTCTCCCTTCCTCAAGGTAGACGCGGCAACCCTCCCAACAATGTGGGGTATGGCTTGTGCGCAGCAGACCTATAATGATAGACAGCCTCCTTCGCGTGAAGGGGGCTGTTGCTTTGTCGATAGAGGATTTACCATGTTCAGCAGCGATCTGGCTCCTACCAAGCAGAAACATCAGATGCCATGTCCGGTGTGCGGTTCCCAAGATTATGATTGGGGCTATATGTACGGGACGGGCTACCAATCTGGCGAGCAATTCAGCATGTGGCGGATGAAACGCAGTGTGCAAGTGATGAAGGTGCGCCGCTGCAAAGTATGCGATAATGTGCAGCAATTCTTTGACGAAGAGGCATCCAAGAACGTAACGCGCACGACGTGGCTGGTCGTAGGCATCGCCTTGCTGTTTGTGGTTCTGGGTATCTTGGTGCCGCTCGTCCTCATCCCGATGTAGTCAGAATTGCAGCGCCTTCATGACGGTTTCGATCATCCGGCAGACCATTGGCAGCCCACGTGCCACGCAATTCTTCTTCAACCGCGTCGCCCCGTTGTACCGCTGGCTGACCAACAACCCGATGTGGGTGGGCAGTTTGCAGGAGATGGCGCGGCATTTTCCGCCTAGCCAAGCGCAATTGACACTACTGGACGTGGGTTGCGGGCACGGGAATTCGTCGCGAAAGTTTCTTCAACTGCGGCAGGATGCGCGCGTGATCGGGGTGGACTTCGCGGCGAATATGCTGACGATGGCGCACAGGATGACGGCTGAAACGCCAATGGACGTTCAAAAGCGGGTGCGGTGGCTGCAAGCGGATACGGTGCGGCTGCCGCTGCCCGATTCGAGCGTGGACGCGGTGACGGGGCACAGCGTGTATTACATGCTCGGTGATCGCGAGGGATTCTTGCGGGAGGCACTGCGGGTACTGCGTCCGGGCGGGCGACTGATCCTGCTCGATCCGGCGGCGCGGCGATTCCCCATCGATGTGATGCGTACCCAGTACAGCTTGCGGGTGAAGATGGCGGTGATGTCGTGGCACGCCGTGAGTCGGGTGCATCAGCGGTACACGCTGGAGCAGATGGCGGCGCGGTTGACGGCGGCGGGATTCGCGCGGGTGCTGGCGGAAGCGGCAGTAGAAGGCTACGGAATCTTGAGTCGGGGCGAGAAACCCTATGCGGATGGGCTGTCTACCCTTGAGCGCGTGAGCCAAGTGGCTACGGCGGATGGCGGCGACTTACAAGTGATCGAGGCTGCGCGGTTGGCGGTGGTGGCGAAGGGGCGCAATCTGTTTTTGCTGGTGCGACAGACCCCGAACAAGCCCGCGTGGAGTATCCAGCCGGGTGAGGTGATCCGCTGGGAAGCCGCGATGATGGAGGAGCAGCCAACACAGCATTATCTGCTGGCGTTTTCGTCGCTGCCCAAAGCGGTTGAATTTATGCAAGCGGCGGTCAAGGCGAATGTGCTGGTGGGAATCAATAAGGTCGCCAAGTTCGATAAGGCCGTCGCGCCCACATGGGAGAGTCCCGCGCTGCTCAATCCGCCATTTGGTGCGCTGCAAGCCTCGGAACGCTTCCGGTTCAGCAAGTATATGCTGGTGGTCGATCCTGCTAGCGCGGTGACGGGCGAAGAATAGCCCCGACACCGTTGATGGTCAAAATGGAATTGAGAGTAAGCTATTGTTGCTTAACTCTCAGTGTAATCACACCTCTAGGAGATGGGACTATATTGATCACACAATGCACTTCTAGCTCGGACAAATATGCCTCTGCTAATGACGATGCACTGATGGCACCGATAAATTCAGCGGCATGGTCTGTGTTCAGCGGAAACCATTCGCCAACATATGTAAGGGATTCGGGTGAATGTGGCTCAAGAAGCACATAACCAACAACTGAATCCCTCCACAAAACGTCTGTGAACACCCTTCCGAGGTTTTCTTGCTCAATAATATAGGTTGCTCTTTCGATAGCAGGTACCAGCGAGGCTTGAAAATCCTCTATAGATGTATAGACCCCATCAGCCGTTACAGCAACCTCTTTAGCTTCGATAAGCGAAAGACCGAATATTTTCCGCAGGATAATTATGGACTCAATCAAATTAAGCCTATCTGATCGTGATGCGAGAAAAACAGATCTGGCTGATGCACCGGATGCTGCTAGTGACTGGTATTTACTTAAGTCGCCACGCATTGCGCTTTACCTTCTAGAGAGTGCTCATATCATCTTCGGGAAACGAAAACCTATTAGCTAGAACGATACCACTTTTGTCTTTCCAAAGTATGCTCATTTACTGCATATTCGGGTAGGTACCACTCTACAGTGTCGTTGGAGGCGGATGCCTCCCCATTTTTTGGCACAACTTGCCGATTGAGATAAACTGAACAAAGTCTCCTAACCGAATCCTAATTTTGCAGGACGGACTTCGACTCATGTCGGCTGAATTGATACTGTTCATCTTAGTGGCTACCGTCGCCATCGTTTCGGCAGCCTTCATGCTCATCAGCCGGAACGCCGTTCACAGTGCTTTGTTCCTCGTCTTGAACTTCTTGTGTGTGGCGTTCTTTTACCTGATGCTGGACGCGCCCTTCTTGGCGGCAATCCAGATCACGGTATATGCAGGCGCGATCATGGTGCTCTTCATGTTCGTGATCATGCTACTCGGCGCAGATAAGCTTGGTGGCCCCGCCGGAAAATATAGCTGGATGGCTCCGATCGCGGTCGGGATCACGACGATCCTGCTGATCATCGCCTTCATCGCGGTGACGAACAGCAGCATCGGATTGCTCAAGCCAGTCGCCAAAGCGCCCGAAGTTGGCGTTTTGCACACTGTGCCCGGCGCACCCAACGTCGATGTTTATCTGGACGAAACGCCGCTTGAGAAGAACGTGGCGTTTGGCGAACACAACGCCTTCGTGGAAGCCCAAGCGGGCGAACATACCTTGGTGATTTTCCCCTCCTGCACCGAGGCTGACTCCGCCAACTGCGCTGACCCGATCACCAGCGGCGCAGCTCCTCTGTACGCTCAACCCGTCACGCTAGACGCGGAAAAGCAATACGAATTGGTTGTCGCGGGCACCCCAGCGGCTTTGCAAGTGATCAATGTTCCGGTTGATCTGTCGCAGGTGGCGAACGACGATACGCTGCGCGTGACGTTTGTGAACGCACTGCCCGGTGAGGATGTGACGGTGCAGCAGTTCCTGCCGCCCAGCCCGAACAGCAACGACGAACTCCGTCAAGGCTACGGCGTGAGCGAGTTGGAACCAACGCTAGGCTATGGCGCGGTATCCACCACGCGCGAACTGGTGAAGGGAATCACCACGTTTGCTTTTAGTCGTGGCGATACACGGTTGTTTACCCTACGCGATGTCGCGCTGAAGGCCAAGACGCACGAATTGATCGTATTAGCGCCAGAGTCTGCCGCCGAAGGTGAGACGAGCCGCGTGACCGCTGTCCGGTTCACCGATCCGCCGCTGCGCACTGCCGAGTCGTATGGCAGCCCTCAAGCGGTTGGCCTGTCGATGTTGAGCACTTTCGTGCTGCCGTTCGAACTGGTGTCGCTGCTGCTATTGGTAGCGCTGATCGGCGCGGTGATTATGACGCGCGAAGACGTGATCAAGCGCGTGCGTGAGCGCATCGTGGTCAGTCCGGCGATCCGTCACATCAATCGCAATCTCGCAGCACAGCAGCCGAGTGTCGCGCAAAGCACTGAGCATCCTAGCGAAGCCTCGGCAGACTAGCTGCCACAGGAGTTATGTAACAAATGCAACCTGTATCCGTCCCGGTTGAGAATTTCGTCCTGTTGAGCGCGGTTCTGTTCATCATGGGCGTGCTTGGCGTGCTCGTGCGTCGCAACGCGATCATGATCTTTATGTCGGTCGAGTTGATGCTGAATTCCGCGAACCTTGCGCTGGTGGCATTCGCGCGGCAGTGGGGCGACGTTGGTGGGCAGTTGATGGTGTTCTTCGTGATCACCGTCGCCGCTGCTGAAGTCGCCATCGGTCTGGCGCTGATCGTCGCGATCTTCAAGACCAAGCACTCTACTGACATCGATGAACTGAATACGATGCAAGGCTAATGCCGACGAAGGGAAAATACGTCCTGTAAGGGAACTCGCACTATGGAACAAATGCAAAATTACGCATCACTCGTTCCCCTGATGATCTTCATCCCCTTTGCCGGGATGTTGCTGAACTTATTCGCGGGGAAGTACATGAGCGAGCGCATGATCGGCACGGTGGCGGCGGGGGCAGCCGGGTTAGCCTTCACCGTGGCGTTGATCATGACGATAGCCAGCATTCAATTTGGCTTTCATGCCGTGATCATCGACCCGCCCATCTTCCGCGATTGGATCAGCATCCCATCGGCGGGGGTGTACATCCCGTGGCAGCAGCGCGTCGATACGTTGAGCTTGACGATGATGCTGGTCGTGACGGGCGTCGGTACGCTGATCCATATCTACGCCATCGGGTACATGCATGGTGATGAGCGCTTCCAGCGCTTTTTTGTGTACCTCAACATGTTCTTGGCCTTCATGCTGATCCTCGTGACGGGCAACAATTTCTTGATGCTGTTCGTCGGGTGGGAAGGCGTGGGCTTGGCTTCGTTCACGCTGATCGGCTTCTGGTTCGATAAAAAGAAGGGTGTTGGCTGGAAGAACAGCGACGCCGCCCGTAAAGCCTTTATCGTCAACCGTGTGGGCGACTTCGGGTTGATGACGGCAATTTTCTTGATTTTCTGGACATTTGGCACGCTCGATTTTTACAAGCCCGGTGAAATCGCGGTTGTCCACGCGGAACACGCGACCACCGAAGAGCACGCGCCAGCCGAGGGCGAAACCCCTGCTACTGGTACAGACGAGCATCCTGCCGAAGCGACGCCAGAAGCAACCCCGGCGGAGCATTCGAGCATTTCCCGCACCAGTTTCGTGATCACCGAACCGAGTATGAAAGTCGAAGAAGGCGAAACGACGACGGCGATTGGTGTGTTCGGGCAAGCGCAAAAATGGCTGGATGAGGGCGGGCATGTGGTCAAGTTCGGGACGGTGGAAGTGCCGTTCCAGACCGTACTGACGCTCATTTGCTTGTTCTTGCTGCTCGGCGCGGCGGGTAAATCCGCACAGATTCCGTTGTTCGTGTGGCTACCGGACGCGATGGCTGGCCCGACGCCAGTATCCGCGCTCATCCACGCCGCTACGATGGTGACGGCTGGTATTTACCTGATCACGCGATCCAACGTGTTTTACTCAAACGCGCCGTTGGCCTCGGCGGTAGTGACGATCATCGGTGCCTCGACGGCGCTGATGGCCGGTTTTGTCGCCGTCGGTCAGTGGGATATCAAGCGCGTGCTGGCGTATTCAACTGTCAGCCAGCTAGGGTTCATGATCGCGGCGGTAGGCTTGGGCGGTTACGCGGCTGGCATGTTCCACCTCGTGACGCACGCCTTCTTCAAAGCCTGTTTGTTCCTCGGCTCCGGCTCGGTGATCCACGCGATGGAGCATGGTGAGCATCACGCGCATGAACATGCCGAAGGGCACGGCGATGGTGACGAGCACGAGGAACACCACGAAGAAGAATTCGACCCGCAAGACATGCGCAACATGGGCGGTCTCGCTAAGAAGATGCCGATCACGTATTGGACGTATCTGCTCTCGACGCTGGCGCTGGCTGGTATTTTCCCGTTCGCTGGCTTCTGGTCGAAGGACGAAATCCTCGGCAAGGCGTTCACCGAAGGCTTCGTCAACGGCAAGATCGAAGGCTATCTGGCGCTGGTGCTGCTGATCGTGTCAGCGGGCTTCACGGCCTTCTACATGTGGCGTCAGATCAAGCTGGTGTTCCACGGGACACCGCGTTCTGAAGCTGCCGTCCATGCACCGGAAAACCCGCAGGTGATGACGATCCCGCTGGTGGTGCTGGCCTTCCTCGCGGTATTCGGCGGACTGCTGAACCTGCCTGAAGTGTTGGCTGGAACGGGGCTGCCCGTTGACCGCCTGACCTTCTGGTTGGAACAAAGCGTGCAATTCGCGCGTCCGGGCATCTTCTACCTCGGTCTGGCGATTTTTGCGCTGCTGATCGCGCTGGTAGCGATTTTCGCTGCTGATCGTCTGTACGGTGTGTCCAAGCCCGTGACGGCAAAGGGTCGTGACCGCTTGCAGGTCAACCCATCGACGCGGGAACTGTTCCGGCTGGCAAATGCCAAACTGTATTGGGACGAGTTCTATTTCGCCGTGATCGTGTACCCGTTCCAACGGGCGTCCAAGTTCCTCGCCAACAAGATCGACTGGGAACTATGGCACGACGGCTTCCACAACACCATCATCCGCGACAACTTCAACCGCATCTCGCAGTTCCTCGCGAATCCGGTTGATCGCGGCGGCGTGGATGCCTTCTTCTTGCAGTGGGGCAAGCTGGTCAACTGGATCGGTGCCCGGCTGCGGACTTTGCAGACTGGTTATGTACGTACTTACGCCTTCACGATGCTGCTAGGCGTGTTGCTCATCTTGATCCTGATCCTGCTGCCGTTGTTCCGCCAACTAGCAGGTCAATAAGTGGGGGTTCGTGTAGACGATGGAAAATAACTTTTGGGCTACTGCTGTTCTTTTCACGCCGCTCATCGGCCTGATCCCGCTGTTGTTCCTGACACGCGGGCGTGAGGAACGGATCAAGTGGATCGCGCTGGCATTTACGCTGCTGACCGCAGGCGTAACGCTGATCATGCTGGTTCAGTTCGACCCGAATAACGCGGGTATGCAGTTCGTGCATTATCAAGAATGGTTCAAGGTCGCCAATTTCCCGATTAGTTATCATGTCGGGGTGGATGGCTTGTCGATCTGGTTGATCGTACTGACTGCGTTCATCATGCCGCTGGCGGTGCTGTTCTCGCTGACGCACGTCAAAGATCGGCAGCGGCTGTACTACAGCTTCATGCTGATCCTCGAATTCGCGATGATCGGCGTGTTCATGGCGCAAGACCTGTTCCTCTTTTACATCTTCTGGGAAGTCAGCCTCGTGCCGATGTACTTCCTCGTCGGTATCTGGGGATCGGAACAGCGCATTTACGCTGCCGTCAAGTTCTTCCTGTACACGATGACTGGCTCGATCCTGATGCTACTGGCGATCCTGTGGCTGGGTACCAACCTCGGCACCTTCAACGTGACCGAGATCATCTCCCGCGTTGGCGAAGTCGCCAAGACCGGCAAGTCGATCTTCCCGGACTCGACCACTGAAGCGCTGCTGTTCCTCGGTTTCTTCATCGCGTTCGCGATCAAGGTGCCTATTTGGCCCTTCCACTCGTGGTTGCCGGATGCCCACGTGCAAGCGCCGACGGCTGGTTCGGTAATTCTGGCGGGCGTGATGCTGAAGCTCGGTACTTACGGCCTCGTGCGCTTCTGCCTCGGCTTCTTCCCGCAAGCCTCCGTGAACGCCGCGCCCATCATCGCGATTCTGGCGGTGATCGGCATCATCTACGGCGCGTGGGTGAGCTACGCGCAAACCGACGTGAAAAAACTGGTCGCGTATTCTTCGATCAGCCACCTTGGTTTCGTGGTGCTCGGCATCTTCGCGCTGAACGCGGCTGGCATCAGTGGCGCGACCTTGCAAATGGTCAATCACGGCATCAGCACGGGCGGCTTGTTCTTGCTCGTCGGTATGCTGTATGAGCGCCGTCACACCAAGGCGATCGATGCCTTCGGTGGCGTGTGGAAGTTGATGCCCGTGTTCAGCGGTCTGTCGCTGATCATCACCTTCTCTAGCATGGGTTTGCCCGGTTTGAACGGCTTCGTGGGCGAGTTCTCGATCCTGCTCGGATCGTTCGGTTCCTCGACGACGGGCTGGTTCCTGACCGCGCTGGCGACGACGGGCGTGATCCTCGCCGCTGTGTACCTGCTGTTCATGTGGAACAAGGTATTCATGGGTGAGCCGAAGGTGGCGACGGCGGATGCGCATGGCGACGCTCACGGTGACGCGCATGGTCATGATGATCATGGCGCTCACGAGGATGCGCACGCTGCGAACCCGTACACGCCGCTGACGTGGAACGAAGGTACCGCGCTGGCTGTGGTCGTAATTGCGGCGCTGATCGTGGGTCTGTTCTCTGCGCCGTTCTTCCGCTACATGGATGCGTCCTCAGCGGCGTATGCGGAACATGTCGGGCCGTATATCACGAACTCGACTACCGCTGCGACGACCAGCACATCGCAGCAAATCACAGTGCCAGAGACAGCAGCGAAGTAAGCCTCACCCCTACCCCTCTCCATTGGCTTGGAGAGGGGAGATTTATAGGGATAGAGTAAATGAAGAAGTTTTCAACCCTGTATTTAAGGGATGCGGTACATGAATCCATCTGATATGAATCTTGTGGCGGCACTACCGGGGCTATCGTTGGCCTTGGGGGCATGTGTGCTGCTGTTCATCGACCTGTTTGTCCCCGCCAACCGGAAGGACATCACCGCATGGTTGGCGATCGCGGGCTTGGTGGTCTCCGCCATCCTGACGATCCCGAATTTCGCGGGGAGCACGACAGCCTTCAACGGGATGTACATTTCTGACCCGTTCACCGGCCTGATCAACCTGACGGCACTGGCGACGGCCTTCGTGAGCATTTTGGCAGCGTTCAATTACATGCAGCGCACCAAGATTGAGAAGGGCGAATATTACGCACTGCTGCTGTTCAGCACGGCGGGCGCGATGTTCATGGGTTCCAGCGGCGATCTGGTCATGATCTTCGTGGCGCTGGAGCTGCTATCGATGCCACTGTACATCATGGCAGGGTTCCGCCGTCCTGATCCGAAGTCCGAAGAAAGCGCGATGAAGTATTTCTTGCTAGGCGCGTTCGCGACGGGCTTCCTCGTGTACGGGATCGCGCTGATGTACGGCGCGACGGGCACGACCAATCTCAGCCTGATCTTCACGCGCGTATCGGCGGGGGCACTGTCCTCGTCATTCATCCTGCTACTCGGCGCGGGCTTGGTGCTCGTCGGGTTGGGCTTCAAGGTGGCGGCGGTGCCGTTCCATATGTGGACGCCGGATGTGTATCAGGGCGCACCCACGCCTGTGACCGCGTTCATGAGCGTGGCGGCGAAAGTAGGCGGGTTCGCGGCGTTGCTGCGCGTGCTAACCATCGCGGTGCCATCGTTGGTCGTCGTTGGCGCGAAACTCAATCCGGGTGAGACGCTGGTGATGCACGCCGCGTGGCAAGATGCCGTCGCAGTGATGGCAGGTATCACGGTGATCCTCGGTAATTTCGTTGCCGTGCAGCAAAAAGACATCAAGCGCATGTTGGCCTATTCCAGCATCGCACATGGTGGTTACATCATGATGGCGGTGGCGGCGGCTGGCTCGTTCAAGGTGATGATGGATGCCAGCGGTAACCAAACCGTCAGTTTCGACATCGCCACGAGCGCACTACAAGGGGCAGTGATTTACTTGCTGGCCTACGCGTTCACCAATGTGGGTGCGTTCTCGGTGGCGATTGCCGTCGAGAAGGATGACGCCACAGGCACGCTGATCGATGATTTCTCCGGCCTCGGCAGACAAAAACCGCTGCTGGCGCTGGCGATGAGCATCTTCATGTTCAGCTTGGTTGGTATCCCGCTGACGGGCGGCTTCACGGGCAAGTGGTTCGTGTTCTACTCGGCAGTGAGCGGCGATTTGGTGCTGTTGGCGCTGATCGGCTTCCTGACCAGCATCATCTCCGCGTACTACTATCTGCGCGTGATCGTGAAGATGTGGTTCGAGAATGGCGAGGCCGATGCGAAGATTCCGTTCCCGCTGTATGGCGCGGTCGGGACTTGCGTGCTCGGCGTGCTGCTGCTCGGTGTGCTGCCGTTCTTCATCAATTTGGCGCAGTCGGTCACGGCGGTAGCGCTGAAGTAAGCAAAAGAAAGTGCTAAGTGCTGGGTGCTTAGTCCTTAGTGCTGAGTAAAGACTCGGCGTTCGGCAAGTGATGATATAAGTAAAGCGGGGATGGCGGTAGCTGTTCCCGCTTTTTGTTATACTGAGCCTAAAGTGTAGGTAAGGACGCGCGGATATTATGTTTGTGCCGAATAATGGCGGATCGTTTCGGATGGTGATTGACGACGTGTTCTTCATCAAAGGACGCGGCGTCGTGGTGACAGGAAAAGTGGAGAGTGGGACGGTGAAAATGGGCGATAAGGTCGTGATTTCGGGCGCGAATGGCGTGACGATCATGACGCAGGTGATTGGGGTGGAGGGCTTTCGTAAGCCTAATTTCGTGGCGCAGGTGGGTGATAACTGTGGTCTGGTGTTGAAGGATGTAGAGAAGGGGCAGCTTACAGCGGGTATGGTGGTTACAGAGGCGGACAGATGACTTTTCAGATGCAGGCTGTATGGAACCGCCAACGAATATATCGCTGCTGCATATTCGCGGCGCGTACCAAGTGAGTACTTTCGTAAAATTATGGAAATCGTGCCGCCCGTGCATGAAACAGATGCCGATATGAACACGGGTAATACACGAAGCGTCAACATCCGTTGAAGTCGCGTCGGAACCCGCATTCGATGGCTTGCTATTCAGCGTAATGTATCGTCCTTCGTTCTTGCGCAGCGCAGTTTGATCCCCGTCAAAGTCAGGCAACCCCACCACGCCTATACTGAGCATAATTATGGCAGCGAAACGGAATTCGAGGGATACATGCCAGTTTTGACGCGATGGACGATCCGCACGGCGATGATATACCTGATCGCGGGGTTGGCGGCGGGCGTCTTGTATTGGGCGAATGTGCAGTGGCAGATCGCGCCGATCTTCGGGGCATTCAGCCCGACATACCTGCACATGCTGGTCATTGGCTGGCTGACGCAGCTCATCTTCGGGGTGATCTACTGGATGTTCCCGATCATTCGTAAGGACAATATGCGCGGCGATCCCCGTTTGGCGTGGGCAGTGTATGGGCTGCTCAACGTTGGCTTGCTGGTGCGCGTGGTGTGCGAACCGTGGCGCGGACTCGACCCGAATGACGTGAACGGAATCGGGCTGGTCGTGGCAGCTGTGCTGCAAGTGGCGGCGGGCTATTTGTTTATCGTAGTGTGTTGGCCCCGCGTGCGAGAACGCGCAGGCACAGGAACAGCCTAGCGCCGCATGATTACAGCGTAATTTACTGAGCGCGGTCTCAGATGAGGAGTCAAGATGCATAAGATGCTGCTGGAGCTGCCGGATCGCCTTGAGACGGAGCGGTTGATCATCCGCCCGTATCAGGCCGGAGATGGCTCCGCTTATTACCGATTGGCGCAGAATAACAAGGCGCATCTGCTGCCTTTCGAGGAGGGCAACCCCGCGTTGGCGATCCAGACCGAGAAAGACGCGGAAATCCTGATGCGAGAATTCCACGCGGAGTGGGTCTGCCGCAACGTGTTCTTCGTGGGCGGTTGGGAGAAGGCTACTGGCACCCTGGTCGTTCAACTGGTCATCTCCGTGACACATTGGGATTGGCGGCAGTTCGAGATCGGGTACTTCGTGGACAAAGATCACGAAGGGCAAGGGTTCGTCAGCGAAGGCGTCCGCGCGATGCTGTACTTCGCGTTCGAGTGCCTCGGCGCACAACGTGTATCAGCGGGCTGCAACGACACGAACGTGCGCAGTCAGCATGTCATCGAGCGCAGCGGCTTCACCCGGGAGGCGCACATCCGGCAGAGTAGGTGCCACATCCGATGTGAGGACGGGACGTTCAGCGGCGATTATCATTACGGGATGCTGCGCGCCGAGTACGACCGCTTGCCGAAACCGGAGCTAGTATGCCAACCCTAAGTCGCTACTTCATCCGATCCGCGCTGATTTTTCTGGGGATCGGGTTCACGTTTGGCGGGCTGATCTTGTCCGCGAAGGGCGGGTACGTCGATCCGCGCGTATGGAACTGGCTGCCGATGCACATCGTGCTACTGATCGATGGCTGGCTGATCCAGTTGACGCTCGGCGTGGCATACTGGATTCTGCCGCGCATCCAGCTCAGTGAGCGCGGGCGCGGTGTGTGGGCATGGACGGGCTTCGCGGCAATGCAAATCGGGCTGGCGATGACGTTGATCACGGCGCTGACGATGTGGCTGCCCGACGTGCAGGTGTTGTTCGCGCCCGCCGTGATCTTGCAAGCAATCGGCGTGTTGCTGTTCGCCGTCCACGCTTGGCCTCGCATCCGTCCGGCGATGGTGCGGGCGGCTTCAGCGGCGTAACAGGTGCTCGTGAGCTTTGTGATAGCCAAAGGGGTTCTCCTACTTTCGATGGATTGACAGCATGGCGGATTCCCCTTACTATCTGGTCAATTAGCTCGATACCTTACATGGAGTCTTCCCAATGACAGTCTTCACCGTAATGATCGCATTCCGTGCTGCTTCCGATCGCGTGGAGAGTGCCGGGTAGTTCGCCAGCGAGTCGTACGATCCGCTGCTGATCCCCCTCAACTGCACACTCCTCCTGATCGATAAGCCCAACCGCACGGGCTGATCGTGTGCTGCCGCGCTGCTGACAGCACGTATGCGTGATTCTCTACTTCGATTCAACTGAATACGCTATCAACTTCAAGGATGGACTCTGTGCATTCCAGAGCATATCGTGTGTATATCGTCTCCGAATTGTTAATGTCGCTGCTGCTCAGTACGATTTTTGCTGCCAGCACGTTGTTTCGCATTCAAATCGTCCAGATGACTCCACTACAACTGGTGCTCATCGGCACCGCGTTGGAGGCGTCGGCGTTCCTGTTCGAGATCCCGACGGGCATCGTGGCGGACAGCTACAGTCGCAAACTATCGGTGATCCTCGGCATCGGCACGCTCGGCCTCAGTTGCGCCTTGAGCGGCCTGTTTCCGATTTTCTGGGTACAAATCGTACTGCAAATCGTGGCTGGCCTCGGCTACACGTTCATCAGCGGGGCACAGCAGGCGTGGATCACCGACGAAATCGGTGAGGAAGCCGCCGCCAAAGCTTTCATGCGCTCGTCGCAACTGGGCGCGTTCGGGTCGCTGACGGGCATCATCACCACGATCCTGCTCGGCAGCATCAACATCGCGATCCCAATCGTACTCGGCGGCGTGCTGATGGTGGCGCTGGCGGTGGTGATGTTCTTCGTGATGCCGGAACAGGGCTTCAAGCCGACTCCGAAGGGCGAACGCAGCACCTTCCAGCATATGGCGGGCACGTTCAAGGGCGGCCTCAAGGTGGTGCGGGGCAACCGCATCCTCGTGACGATCCTCTTGCTGTCCGCGATCATGGGTGCGTGGAGTGAAAGCTATGACCGCATGGGAGAGATTCACTTCATCAACACCATCGGACTGCCGAGCATGTTCCAACCCGTCGTGTGGTTCGGGCTGATGGGGATCGTCGGGATGCCCATCCACCTGATCGTGACCGAGATCGCGCGCCGTCGGTTGAAGACGGATAACCATCAGCGGGTGGTGCGCATCTTGATGAGCCTCGAAATCCTGCTGATCATCAGCGCAGTGACATTCGCGCTGGCGGGCAACCTGCTGGTCGCCTACATCGCCTCGTTGATCATCGGTCTGGTGCGCAGTGTCGGTGGGCCGATCCGTATGGCATGGCTGAACCAGCATGTGCCGTCCGAGGTGCGGGCGACCGTGATCTCGATGGACAGCCAAGCGAACGCCATCGGGCAGATCGCGGGCGGGCCAATCTTCGGCGCGGTGGGCAACTACTCACTGCGGGCGGCGCTGACGCTCGGCGCGGTGCTGCTGGCTCCGGGGCAGTGGCTGTACTGGCGGTCGCTGAAGGAAGACATCACCGTGTCGCCGGAAGTGGTGGAGGCCGTCGCTGCGGAGGCGTAAGCCGCCGTGCCACACTCCCTCACGTTCTGCCGAATGATCCCTGAAATGATCCCGTTGGCTGCTGCTGACGGGATCATTGTGATCGATTCTGTGTTCCTCTTTGTGTTCTCATGATCCCAGTCTTGCCAGTGGTTGGGCGGAACCGCGATTCCCTTTCATCCGAGCAAGCTACAGACTGCAACTGACTATTGGATGATGGCTGCTCATTGGCGCGAGGAAGGCGACAAGGCGTTGGTTTGAACAGTCGATCACCACTAGTTGTTAAGGTGCGTGTCCAGCGGTCTAACGGAGGCCGAGACGCCATCCCAGTGATTCCGTAGACATAGAACAATGTACCAACATTCTACGATATATAGAACGGATTATCAAGTTATAGGTCAGATAGGAAATCGTTAGAGATCAGGTTGAATCGAGACACCCTATTATTCGCCTCTGAATTTTCCCTATCGGCAATGTCATCTAGCCCCGCCCCGCGCTCAACTGCTACAATTTACGATGTGTCGGGTGGCAATCTACCGAGGGGTAACATGAAAACTAGAAAAATCGGGGCGTTGGTGGTGTCCGTAGTCGGCCTCGGATGCAATAACTTTGGTCGCCGGATCGATGCCAGCGCGACGGCAGCGGTGGTGAACGCGGCATTGGAGACTGGCATCAATTTCTTCGATACGGCGGATGTGTACGGGCAAGGCCAGAGCGAAACGTATCTCGCCCACGCGCTCGGCAATCGGCGCAAGGATGTGATCATCGCGACCAAGTTTGGCAATGAGATGGAAGGGCAAGGCAAAGGCGCGCAGCCAACTTACATTCGGTTGGCGGTGGAAGCCAGTTTGCGCCGTCTGGAGACGGATTACATCGATCTCTACCAACTGCATAAGCCCGATCCCGCCGTGCCAATCGCGGATACGCTCGGCGCGCTGGATGAACTGGTCAAGGCGGGCAAAGTGCGCGAGATCGGTTGCTCGAATTTTTCGGCCTCCCAGTTGAGCGCCGCCGAAGCCGCTGCCATCGCCAAACGTACCGAGAGTTTCGTCAGCGTGCAGAATGAATACAGCCTGTTCAAACGCGACGACGAGCGGGATGTGCTGTCGGAATGCGAACGCACCGAAACTGCTTATCTCCCGTATTTTCCACTCGCCAGCGGCCTGTTGACTGGTAAGTATCGCAAGGGGCAACCGCTGCCGGAAGGTACGCGCATCACGACGGGCAACAAATGGCTGACGGATGAAAATCTCAACGTGGTGGAAGCACTGATCCAGTTCGCGGAAGCACGCGGGCATTCGATCCTCGATCTGGCGGTGTCGTGGCTACTGCGCTGGCCTGCTGTGTCGTCGGTCATCGCGGGCGCGACCAAGCCTGACCAAGTACGTGCCAATGTCGCGGCAGCGGGTTGGCGTTTGACTGACGATGAACTGGCACAGATCGATATGCTGATCGCGGCGAATCAATCCCAGCCAGCGTCGAACTAAAACGGACGTTTGGTTGTGGATTCGGGCAACCTCACCCCTGACCCCCTCTCCGCTTCGCAATGAGGGGGAATCACATGGTACGGAATTCAGATTGTGCTTATCTGGAATTCGTATGAGACAACAACCGACAAGCGAAAGGTCGGCAGATGACCATTATCTCCGAGGATAGATCATCCGACTCGCCGTATATCGAAACGATTTCGTACGGGTACACAGCGGCGGATGGCACGACCATCCGCCCTGCCGAATACAACTGGCACCTGATCTTCACGCGAGAACATGGGAGGATGCATCCGATTTTGACGGGGCCGCTGCCGACGGCGGGCGTGGTGTCGTGGACGGAAGGCGCGGAAATCCTGTGGATCAAGTTCAAGCTCGGCACATTCATGCCACATCTGCCGATCAGAACGCTGTTAGACAGCGAAATCACGCTGCCGAACTCGGCTAGTCAGTCGTTTTACCTCAACGGCTCATCGTGGCAGTTCCCGACTTATGAAAATGTCGATACGTTCGTGGATCGTCTGGTGCGCGAAGAATTGGTCGTACGCGATCCGGTGGTGAGCGCTGCGCTGCAAGATGAGCTGCCCGATTTGTCCGCGCGCACGGTGCGACATCGGTTTTTGCAGTCTACAGGGCTGACGCAGACGTACATCCGCCAGATCGAACGTGCCCGCCATGCTAGAGATTTGCTGATTCAAGGCAAGTCGATCCTTGATGCCGTAGACGAAGCGGGTTATTTTGACCAACCGCACATGACGCGGGCGCTCAAGCAGTGGATCGGGTACACGCCCGCGCAGATCATCCGCCTGCATCGGGTTTGCCATTCTGTACAAGACACGACCTCGACTCTGGACTATCATGCATCTGAAACAGAGATGATAGTCTAGCGAAGGAGCACCACCCGTGAACGCAGACCACAAAACTCATGAGATGACCCTGACCCGCGTGTTTGATGCGCCCGTCGCGCAGGTGTGGCGGGCATGGAGCGAGTCGGAGGCCGTGAGGCAGTGGTGGGGGCCAACGGGCTTCACCGCGCCCGTCGCCAAGATGGACTTCCGTGAGGGCGGCACCTCGCTGGTGTGTATGCGCACGCCGGATGGGCACGATATGTACAACACGTGGACGTATCAGCAGATCGTGCCGATGCAGCGGATCGAATTCATCCATCATTTTGCTGACGAGCACGGCAACCAGATTGACCCCGCCGCGATGGGACTGCCGCCCGGTATCCCATCGGCGGTGCGGCATGTCCTGACCTTCAAGGCGATCAGCAATCAGCAGACGGAATTCACCGTCACGGAGTTCGGTTACACGTCGCCAGAGGTGGTGGAGATGTCCAGAGCGGGCATGGCACAGTGCCTCGACAAGCTGGCAGAGAGTCTGAGGGAATAACCTCAGCTCCGGATCCCCTCTTTCACCCGCCGATGGTGATGTTTAAGAAATTAGTTAGGCAATCGATCCCCGACAATGATGGTGTTTAAGAAAATAGTCAGGCAAACGCAGATTTGTCGCCAACGCACGCCGCGGGTTAAAACCCCCGGCTACAATCCCAACCGAGCTGTCCACTAAAGGGACTCAAGAAAATGCGTTAACGTTCGCATCGTATTCCTGCCTTATTTTTTGAAGGACCATCATTGTCGGGCTTACCCTACGAAGTCCCTGCGGGACTCAAGAATACGTATTAGCGTGAACGTCGTATTCCTTCATTACTACTCTACGTTGGATTTAAGCAAGGAGGGGCAACATGGGGATAGTGTGCGCCGAATTCACGATGTCGTTGGATGGCTTCATCGCGGGGGCGAATGACGATGTACGGCAGTTATTCAAGTGGTACTCCAGCGGCGAGGTCGAGATTCCGGTCGCGGCTTCTGGCATGGTGTTCAAGGTCGCCCGCCCAAGCGTCCCGATCATTGAGGAGATGCTCGGCTCGTTCGGTGCGATCGTGACGGGACGCCGCGATTTCGAGGTATCCAACGCGTGGGGCGGCAGTTCACCGCTCGGCGTGCCCGTGTTCATCGTGACGCATTCGCCGCCGCCAGAATGGCTTGACAAGCAAACGCCGTTCACATTCGTTACGGATGGCGTCGAGAGTGCCGTTGCACAAGCCAAGCAGGTGGCGGGCGATAAGAACATCGTGGTTGGCGGTACGACGATCACACGGCAGGCGATTCAAGCCGGACTACTCGATGAAATTCGCATCGATCTGGCTGCTATGCTGCTCGGTGAGGGCATCCGTTTGTTCGACCATCTGGGGCAGTTCGTTGAGTTGGAGATCATGCAGGTAATCCCATCCAAGGATGTGACGCATATTACGTACCGCGTCGTGAAATAGCGAGGGCGTTTCATCGGGGCAGCATATCGATACGTGCCAGATTCCGGTACAATGGACGGTCATCCGCCCGCCCGCAGCCAACCGAAAGGCCGTCTCATGCTCCACATTAACGCCGAGCGACTACTCGCTGGCCTCGACACGCTTGCCAAAATCGGGGCGACCTCCGATGGCGGCGTGGAACGCCTCGCGATGTCTGAAGCCGATATGGCTGGTCGCCGCTGGTTCAAGCAACGCGTGAAAGAAGCGGGATTGGAGTTCCATGCCGACGGTGCGGGAAATTTGTCGGCGGTGCTGCGATGCTCGAAGCCGGATGCCAAAACTTTCCTCGCGGGTTCGCACCTCGATACCGTGCCCAACGGCGGTCGTTATGACGGCGCGTTGGGCGTGCTGGCGGCGCTGGAAGCTCTACGCACGATCCGCGAGGCGGGACTCGATCTGCCCGTGCATCTCGAAGCGATCTCGTTCACCGATGAAGAAGGATCGGTGCTGTATTTGTTCGGGAGCCGCAGCCTGATCGGAGAATTACAGCCTGAGCAGTTCCAGAATTCGCGCGGCGGGGAACGGGGTGTGCTGGACGGGATGCAGCGGTTGGGTCTGAGCATTGAGGGCATGTTGGGCGCGCGGCGGGATACACAGAGTCTGGCGGGCTACGTAGAACTACATATCGAGCAGGGCGCACGGTTGGAAGAGGCGGGCACCAACATCGGGATCGTCACGTCCATCGTCGGGATCAGCGATTTCTGGCTGACTTTCACGGGTAAGGCCAACCACGCGGGCACAACGCCGATGGATCGACGGGCGGATGCGCTGTGGGGCGCGTCGGCGTTCGTGCAGCAGGCCAGTCAACTCGTGCAAACCGAGTTTTCTCCCGGCGTGATGAACGTGGGGGAGATCAGCGCTAAACCGGGCGCATTCAACATCGTGCCTGCCGAAGTCAAGCTGAGTTTCGAGTTCCGGCACGGCACGCCTGAAGCGCTGGCACAGATGCAAGATCAGTTGTTGGCGCTGGCAGAAAAAATCGCGGCGGCATATGGCCTCGGCTTAAAGATCGAACCTGCCGGTGGTTACGCGCCCGCGTTGATGGATGAGCGCGTGATGGCGGCGTTTGAAGCGTCCGCTGATGATCTCGGACTGACGCACACACGCCTACTCAGCTTTGCGGGGCATGATGCCGAGTCGCTCTCGCATGTCGTCCCCAGCGGGATGATCTTCGTGCCGTCGGTGGCGGGGATCAGCCACAGCCCACGCGAATTTACGCATTCACACGACATCGTACACGGCGCGAATGTGCTGCTGAATACCATCGTGGAGTTGGCGACCAAGCTGGACTAGCGCCAATCGAGGATGATCTTGGCGGCGATGTCGCGCAGATCGGTGCGCTGATTGCCGCGCGTGGCGGCTTCTTTGAACTGCTCGGTGGAGAGGCTTGATAACAATTCCGAGCGGAGGGTATTCCATTCTTGCATCAGATCGCCGGGGATCGGATACTGGCTGAGACTCCCCATCAGTTCCGCCGCCCAGTAAGCATGGCGCGTATAAGCGTAGTACATCGCCACCCCAAGCAGCACACGCACCGTCAGCGTTGGCACTTGCATGGTCTGCGTGATCTCCAGCGCCTGACGGAGATCGTTCTTGGCGATGTTCATGCTGTTGCCGTTGAGCTTGGAACGCAACCGCACGCGGGCTTGATCTGCCAGCGTGATAGCGACCATCATCGGCTCGTGGATGGCACGGAAGACCGCAATGGCATCACCGTAGTACATGAAGGCACGCCCGAAATCTTTGCTCGCCCCCGCGAGATCGCCCTTGACCTTGATACCGAGCGCGTCCACCTGATGATCAGAGACGCGCTGCGCAATATGCTGGCTTTGCTCGATCAGCGTGCGGCTTTCATCGTAGCGGCCCTGCAAACGCGCGATCTCTGCCATGTTCGCCAGCAGGCGGGCGATCTGCCATTGTTCGCCGTTGTCCTGCAAAATATCGAGCGCTTGTGAGGAGTAATTCCACGCGGCCTCGAAGTCGCCGCGATAGTTCATGATCGGGCCGAGGCTGAGTCCCAAGATTTCCGCGATCATCAACTGGTCGCCGTTGTGCAGCGCTAACCCAAGCGCATCCTCCGCGAGTGTCTGCGCGGTGGCATAGTCGCCCTCCAAGCTGATCGTCGCTGCCAGTGCCCGCAAAATACGCGCGTGCATGGGCTGATGCTCGGCTTGTACTGCTAAGGTCGCCGCCTGCGCGAACAACTGCCGCGCCAACGGAATTTCACCCAAGCGGAAGTGTGCCTGTGCTTGCCAGTAGGTCAGATGCAGGAGGTAATCTAGATGATAGCTATCCGGCTCGGCAGTTTCCAAGCTGGCGCGGGCACGCTGACAGATGCGCTTCATGCGTTGGAAGCTGTTCAATGCCCAGTATTGATTAGCGGCGATCAGCGCGTAATAGGCTTCGCGCTCGGCGTTGCCCGCCTGATGCCAGTGTTCGACCAAAATCGAGGCGTAATCGGGGTTATCGGGGTAGAGCGCTTCGATGGCTTCGGCAACCGCCGCGTGCAATGTGGTACGGTAGGTTTCATCTAGGGTATGCAGGACACCTTCGCGCATCATCTCGTGCGTGAAGCGCCACCGCCCTTGCGAATATTCGAGGATGCCCGCTTCGCTGCATTCCAGCAGCCATTGATCGTAATCCATCAGGTTATCGATGCGCCGCAAAATGGCGAAGTTCAGCTCCCGCCCGATGACAGCGGCGACTTGCAGCATGGGCTGCGCGGTGGCAGTCAAGCGATTCAGCCGCCGCTGCGCAACATCCATCATGCCCATCGGCAGCACACGCTCTGGCAAGTCCATCTGCCCGATGGCGTCCAGATGACCGGCTTTTTCGGCTAAGGTGCGCATCACTTCCACGAGGAAATAGGCATTGCCATCTGTCTCGCGCGTCAGCAGTTGCAGCAGTTCAGGACGACGCGCTGATTCGCCCATGACGGACGCCGCCACCTGCTCTACTTCAAATTCACTGAAGCGTTTCAGCGAGATCGGGTGCATCAATGGCAGTTTTTCGGCCAAGTGCGGCGCTTCTTCGCTGTCGAAGCTGCCGACCACCATGACCGGAAGCGCTTTCAAGACTTCGCACAAGGCTTGCAGCGGGATCAGGCTTTCGTTCAGCCAGTGCATGTTTTCCAGCACGACGAGAAGTTGGCGATCTTGGCGAGTGAAGAGGTTGGTGATGGTCAAGGCCAAACGCTGCTGCTGATCACGCGCTTCTAGGCGGGTCACATCCGCCACTTCGCGATCAAGCAAACTGTCGATGTCCGGGATGATCTCTTTGAGGACACCTGCCTCAAAGTCATTCACATCCGTGTAGAGCAAAAGATGACGGACGATGGTACGCCACGGATGGTAGGGGAGGCCGCCCCCTTCGGGCGCGACGCCATACAAGACCGTCGCGCCTTCTACGAGCGCCTTGACGCGGAGTTCTTCCAGTAGGCGGGATTTGCCGACACCATATTCGCCGTAGATGACCCACGCCGAGCCGTGTCCGTTGAGCGCTTCGACCAAGGCATCGTTGAGCGTGGTCAGTTCTTGCTCACGCCCGATGAATTTGGCAGCTTGTAGAAAGCTATCGCGGATGCCCTGACTCTCGATAGGGATGGGTTTGCCGATGGCTTCGCACAGCGCCCGAATCACACGCCACGCGGTAGGGTAACGGTTGTCGGGGAGTTTGTTCAACAGCCGTCCGATGATCGAGCCTAAACGGCGGGCTTGTTCCTCATCATCCACTTGCAAATGAGAGGTATCTACCTTTTTTTCCAGCACCTCACGGCGCAACGTATCCATGTTGCTCACGTCGTAGGGATGTGTGCCCGCTAACAGTTCGTAGGCGAGTACGCCCACCGCGTACAGGTCTGCTGCTTCGCTCGCCATCGCGCCCTGCAATATTTCCGGAGCGACGTAGGCCAGCGTGCCCGCCGCGATGGTGGCTTCCTGACGCTTGGTGGCGACGCCAAAATCGAGCAGTTTGACGCGCCCGTGTTGATCAACTAACACATTGCCCGGTTTGAGATCGCGGTGGATGATGCCGTGCCGATGTAGATAGGTGAGCGCTTGGAGAATCTGGACGAGGAGATCAACGCGGGTTTCTACACTTTCGTGGATGAAGTTGCGCAATGGTTGGGCATCGGCAAGCAGTTCCATCGTGAAATATGGCAGCTCATCGACATCAAAGCCGTATTCATAGACATTCACGATATTCGGATGACGCAGCGAGGCTAACGTCCTGAACTCGTGCGCCAGCGACAGACGAAAGTCAAAGGCGGTCGGGAATTGTACCAACTCTCCGGTGCGTCCGGTTACGCGTTTGAGCGCGATCGTTTTGCCTGTAGTGCGATCTTTGACCCGATAGACCGCGCCCATCGCCCCGCGCCCGATCTGACCGAGTATCTCATAGCGGTAGCCAATTGTTGTCAACGTCATCATGTACGTCTTGATCTAGCCCAACTCATGAACCCGCATTTGCACGGATCATCTCGAAATTTGGACAGTTATATACAACTTGTAAAAAATTGATCAGTCTATCTATACAAGTTTCACCTTTCAACTGCCTAACATAAAAGAGCGCTGAGAAGGTTAAATCGCCATGAGAAATTGTCTATTTGAACATCTGATGCTTCTATCATAGGCGATGATTCAACCGGAGGGAATTAACAAATATGAAACATTCCGTAATTTTTGGCATTTTGCTGGCGCTGGCCGTGAGCGCGATCTCGCTACCCGTGAGCACCCGCGCACAGGTTACCGAGATCGCCACGAAACTCAATAATCCGCGCTTATTGACCTATGGCAGTGACGGGACGCTGTACATTGCCGAAGCTGGCGACGGCGGCACGACCGAGATCGAGGGGCCGTTGGGCAAGGTGAAGTACAACACCAGTGCGCAGATCACGATGGTCACGAAGGATGGCAAGCAGTCGGTGGCAGTACCCAATCTGATCAGTACGAATGCGGGCTTCGGGCAGATTGACGGCGCGTCCAAGGTGCTTGTGACCGAAGATAGTTACTGGATCGCGCTGGGACTCGGCCCCAAGCAAGCGCCGGAAGGAAAGCATGTCGCCGCCGTCGTGGAGCTTGACCGCAGCAGCGGCGAGGTGAAACAAGCCCTCGATTTGTATGCGTTTGAACTTGCCAATAACCCTGACGGCGGGGAAGAACACGTCTCGAATCCGGTTGATCTGGCAATGGCACCGGATGGGACGCTGTATATCGTAGACGCCAGTGCCAACGCCCTGTTGAGCTGGACAAAAGCGGATGGCCTCAAGGTGGCGGCGGTGTGGCCTGTGGACAAGGAAGGCAAAATTCCCCAGTCCGTCCCCACATCGGTCGCCGTAGGGAAGACCGGACACATTATCGTTGGTTTTCTAGGCGGCTTCCCGTTCATCCCCGGTTCAGCGCGCATCGAGGTATGGGCAAACGGCAAACTCATCGATACCTATAATAATTTGACGCTCGTGACGGACGTCGAAGTGGGAGATGACGGATCGATTTATGCGGTGCAGTTAGCAGGCGGGTTTGGCGACCAAGGCTATATCCCGAATTCCGGGAAGATCGTGCAACTGACTGATGAGGGAATGATTACTGTCGCAGATACCCTGAATTTCCCTTATGGCCTCGCTGTCGCCCCTGATGGCAGTATAGCCGTGAGCGTCAATTCCGCGTTTGGCGCGCCGAACAGCGGACGCGTGATCAAGGTGTCAAAGTGACCAAACCTGCGTAATTTTCCTCCGATAGGCAGGGTGAGGCATGGAAAAAGCGTGCTTCATCCTGTACAGTTACCGTGCGTGTTTAATGGTAGTCGTTCCCTAGTTCGATAATTTGTACGAGAGAAATGATGCAATCTTCAAAATCTTCAGCAAGCAGAAGCCAACTTCCCTATATTGTCGGTGGGATAATCCTCCTCGGTGTGGTGATTGTCGCCGCTATCTTCGCCTACATCTGGTTTTCGGGCGGTTCCGGTCAGCCGAGCACTGCCGTATCTGCACCTACCGTGGATGCGTCCGCCGCGAACGTGTACCATATCGATCCAGAAAACTCGGAAGTGCGCTTTACGCTTACTGAAGATTTGATGGGGCAACACACCACGGTCATCGGTAAGACCAACGACGTAGCAGGCGACGTGGCGATAGATTTGAATACGCCAGCCAATTCGAAACTCGGTACGCTGCGGATTAGCTCCCGTTCGCTGGCGACCGACAACGAATTCCGCAACCGCGCGATTCGTGGTCAGATTTTGCAGTCCAATCAAGATCAGTTCGAATTCATCGAATTCACGCCGACCGCCATCGAGGGTTTGCCCGCCGCCGTCAAGATCGGGGACGTGCTGAACTTCAAAGTCACGGGCGATCTCAAGGTACGTGACATTACCCAAGCCGTCACCTTCGATGTATCCGTGACCGTCACCTCGGATATTCAGATCGAAGGTAAGGGCAGTACCCAAGTGACCCGTGAGCAGTTCGGCCTACAGATTCCGAACGCGCCGGGTGTCGCGAACGTTTCCAATGACGTAACGTTGGAGATCGATTTCGTGGCAGACAAAACCGCATAATGCAAAGTTGATCACTTGCGCAATATGACAATCTGCAAGCGAACTGGTACACTTGACCCCTCAATTAACACATGAATCGGGTGATCCTGTTCGCTTGTGGAAACCGGGAATCCGAGTGGGGAGTAAATATCGTGTCCGATTCTCTTGATGCGTTGAAATCCAGATTAGGTGATGTCGTCAGCCTGACGAATATCCAAGCGCTTGTCGAGTGGGATCAGCAGACGCAGATGCCACCGGGCGCAGCGGCGTCCAAAGCGCGGCATGTCGAGGTGTTGAGCAAGCTGTCACACGAGATGGAAGTTGCCGACGAAACGGGCAGCTTGATCGCGGCGGCGGAAAAAGAGGTCGCCAGCGCCACTTATGACAGCTTCGACGCCAGCCTCGTGCGGGTGGCACGTCGCGGTTATGACCGCGCCCGTAAGCTGCCGACCGATCTCGTGGCGGAGATGAGCCGCGTGACGGCGATGGCGCATGAGGATTGGGTAAAAGCCCGCCAGAACGATGACTTTGCCGCGTTTGTCCCATCGCTCACCAAGATTTTGGAGCTGAAGCAGCGCGAGATCGCGTGCAAAGGCTACAAGGAGCACCCGTATGATGCACTGCTCGACAACTTCGAGATCGGGCTGACGGCGGCGGACGTGGACTCGATGTTCAGCGAACTGCGTGTCGAGCTGGTGCCGCTGGTCAAGGCGATCACCGAGCGCGCGGATGCCGTCGATGACAGCCCAGTGCATCAGGAATTCCCCGAAGATAAGCAGCGCGCCTTCGCAGAGATGGTCGTCAGCAAATATGGCTTCGATTTCTCGCGCGGGCGACAAGACAAGTCCGTGCATCCTTTCTGCACCAGCTTCTCGCGCGACGATGTGCGTATTACTACGCGATTCGACCCCAACTGGCTGAACCCCGCACTGTTCGGGACGTTCCACGAATCCGGACACGGGATGTATGAGCAAGGCTCCGATCCGTCGCTGGAAGGCACGATTTTGTGCGGCGGCGCATCGCTCGGCGTACACGAAAGTCAATCGCGCTTGTGGGAAAACGTGATCGGGCGCAGCTACCCCTTCTGGACGCACTTCTATCCGAAACTGCAAGAGACGTTCCCCGGTCAGTTGAAGGATGTCTCGCTGGACGCGTTCTACCGCGCGATCAACAAGGTGGAACCCTCGTTCATCCGCGTGGAAGCCGACGAAGCGACGTATAACCTGCACATCATGATCCGCTTCGAGGTGGAACGCGATGTGATCGGCGGCAAGATCGCGGTCAAGGACATCCCCGAAGCATGGAACGCCAAGTCGAAGGAATATCTCGGCATCGTGCCGCCCACCAATGCACTCGGCTGCTTGCAGGATATTCACTGGTCGTTCGGCGGCTTCGGCTACTTCCCGACGTACTCAATTGGCAATTTGCTGTCGGTGCAGCTCTACGACACGGCAGTCAAAGCGCACCCTGCGATCCCCGAAGAGATCGCGGACGGCGAGTTTAGCACGCTGCTCGGCTGGATGCGCTCCAACATCCACGTTCACGGCGCGAAATACGAGCCGAAGGAACTGATCATGCGAGCGACAGGCGAGCCAATGCAGTCGCGTTCGTATATGAAGTATCTCAAGACCAAGTACAGCGCCATCTACGGGCTGTAATTCTTCATCATGGATGGGAATCAGATTTCCACTGACTCCCATCCATATCTGTAAATCAACGTGGTGCCTGTGTTGAGAAAATATAGGCGTCGGCTGCTTTCACACCGGTGAACGGAATCTGGCGCACAATATCGCCGTATTGGAAGTACCCTTCCACACGTGCAGCCCGTTTGTATAGACCATTCTCGAAGATAGTGGAACCAGTTGCCCACCACGATACGTGAAGTACGACTTGGTACGATAGCCTATCTGTCCCCACCAGTGATCCTACAAAGTCGAGACCTGCCCAGCCAAGATCTTGACTGACGGCTAGTTGATCAGCATCTTCCCCTACCTGTACCCCTGTGGCACGAATGTATGGCCCACCGTTGAGACCAAGGTAGCTGTCAATATCAAAGACAGACGTCTTCGTGCGCCCCTGTGGTGTGATATTGATTGTTTTGGTACCGTTCAGGAGAAGAAAAACATAGGGACGACAATGTAGCGTACACCCATCCCAGTAGGAAGTAGAGAGATAAGCACCCATTTGCCGCGAAGGGTCGCCTTGAGCAATGGTCGGCGTTGATGTTAGGAGCAGTGACAGGCAGGCGATCAGGATGAGGATCAAAAGTCGCTTAAACATAGTTCCTCCATTTAGTAACAGTCAACGTAGCAAGCTTTGCCACTGATGGAGGAACGGTAAGCAGGAGTTATGCGTGCAACCACCATTCCTCCATCTCACCTATGCCAAGTATACACCCACTAGCTGCTTAAAATGCTTGTGCCTTTTCAGTCAGTGCATCTGGTAGCAGTCAAATTCCATACTCACTTATGCACTTAATGTTGTGAAGTGATTCAAAGGCCGGATTTAACTCCCAGCCATAACTACCCCCAACTTTTAGGGGTCAACAAGCCCCCCCGTATTGTGATAAGTTTGGTCAATCGGCTGACCAAGTAGTGGATAACGCTTCCGCTTTTTTCAATTGGAAATGCTCCACCGCGAAGTGGCTGACACTCCCTTACCTAGCTATCTGATAAGGAATTAGTGTCGGCTTTTTCGTTTATAGCCAGCAATTTGACATCATCACACAAGAGGTGACGTAATTGGCAACGCCAACACTCGTAAAAACGGCTACTCCTTCCCCAACGACGCCAACACCTACGGTCTGGCATACGTTGGAGGTTGATCAGGTACTCAGCTCACTGACGGTGAATCCCGCCGAGGGCTTAGACCCGGCTGAGATCAAAGTACGGCAGGAAAAGTATGGCACGAACGAACTCGTCGAAAAGCCGCTGAAAAGCCCGCTCGCCATTTTATGGGAGCAGATCACCGGCCCTTTGGTGCTGCTGCTGATTGGCGCGGCGATCATCTCCGGCATATTGGGCAAATGGGACAGCGTGATCGCGATCATGGCGATTGTGATCATCAACGCGATCCTCGGCGTGGTGCAGGAATACCGCGCCGAACAGGCGATGGCAGCACTCAAGAAAATGGCAGCACCGTTGGTCAGAGTACGGCGCGGCGAGCGCGTGATCGACGTGGAGGCGCGCGACCTCGTGCCGGGGGATGTGGTGCTGCTGGAAGCGGGCAGCATCGTGCCTGCTGACTCGCGCCTGTACGAAACCGCCAATTTGCGGGTGATGGAAGCCTCGCTCACAGGCGAATCCGAACCCGTCGAGAAAGACCCGTCCCCGATTGAAGCGACGGACGCCCCGTTGGGGGATCGCCACAACATGGTGTACATGGGCACATCGGTGACGTATGGGCGCGGAAATGCCATCGTGGTCGAGACAGGGATGCAGACGCAGTTGGGGCGCATCGCCACCTTGATCCAAGATGACGAGGACGAAGAAACCCCGCTGCAACGCCGCATGAAGGAAGTGGGCAAAGCGCTGCTGGCGATTGCACTGGTGGTGATGGTCATCGCGGGCATCATCGGCTTGATCGAAGGCGAACCCGTGCAGGACGTGCTAATCAACGCGGTGGCGATTGCCGTCGCCGTGGTGCCGGAAGGGTTGCCTGCCGTGGTGACCATCGCGCTGGCGCTGGGCGCACAACGAATGCTTCGTCGCCGTGCCCTGATCCGCAAACTGCCCGCCGTCGAGACGCTCGGCTCGGTGACGACGATTTGCTCGGATAAAACAGGCACGCTAACCGAAAACAAGATGACAGTCGTCACCGTCGATGTGGCGGGCAAGAGCGAGTCGATCCATGAGGCGATCAAGGACGGCGTGGCGAACTTAATGGCGGAGAATAAGGACGTCGAAGCGCCCGACCGCGCACAGGGCTTGATGCTGGTCGCCAGCGCGTTGTGTAATGATGCCATCCTTGAGCGCGGCGAGTCGATGACAGATTTCAAAGCAGTAGGCGACCCGACCGAGGGTGCTCTAGTCATCGCGGCGGCGAAGTTCGGGTTGCTCAAGTCGTCATTGGAACAAATCTTTCCGCGTGTGGGCGAAGTGCCGTTTGACTCGGATCGCAAGCGGATGAGCACGGCACACACACTCGATACGCGCCGTCAACTGGATGACGTGGAAGAATTCGTGGCGGATCAATTTGCGGCTGCCAACGTGTCAGACATCCTATTCACCAAGGGCGCGGTGGACAGCTTGCTCGAGGTGGCTGACCGCGTGTGGATTGATAATCAAATCCTGCCGATGACGCCTGCCAGCCGCGAACGCATCACCGCTGCCAATAATGACCTCGCTAAGAATGGACTGCGCGTGCTCGGCGTGGCACTGCGGGCGCTGGATGAACTCCCGCATACGTGGACGCCGGAAGCCGTCGAGCAAAATCTGGTTTTCGTGGGCATGGTCGGCATCATCGACCCGCCGCGTGCCGAAGTCAAACAAGCCGTGCTCACCTGCCGTGAGGCGGGCATCCGCCCCGTCATGATCACAGGCGACCATCCGCTGACGGCGCTCAACATCGCCAAGCAGTTGAATATCGCTAACGAGGGCGACCGTGTGATGACCGGACAGGAACTTTCGGCGCTGTCACAGGCTGAACTCGAAGGTACTGTCGAGAAGGTGTCGGTGTATGCGCGCGTCTCGCCGGAAAACAAACTGCAAATCGTGCGGGCGCTCCAGAAGAAGGGGCATATCGTGGCGATGACGGGCGACGGCGTCAATGACGCACCTGCCCTCAAGCGCAGCGACATCGGCGTGGCGATGGGCATCACGGGCACGGCGGTCTCCAAAGAGGCCTCCGACATGGTGATCCTCGATGATAACTTCGCCACCATCGTGAGCGCCGTCGAGGAAGGCCGCACGATCTATGAGAATGTACGCCGCTTCATCAAGTATCTGCTGGCGAGTAACACAGGTGAATTATTCGTGCTGCTCTCGACGCAGTTGGCGGGCTTGGCGCTACCGTTGACCACGCTGCAAATATTGTGGATGAATCTGATCACGGACGGTGTGCCCGCACTGGCGCTCGGCGTGGAAGGCTCCGAGAAGGGTGGCATGAAACGTGCCCCGTATCCACCCACCGAGAGCATTTTCGCGCGCGGGATGTCGCGGCACATCATCTTGATCGGGCTGGTGATGGGCATCACGGGTTTGGCGCTTGGTCTGTGGGCGCATGGCAGCAACCAACTGGCAACGAACGGCAACCCCGCGTGGAATACCATGGTGTTCATCTTCCTGACCATCGCGCAGATGGGGCACGCGTACGGGCTGCGATCCCACCGCGAGACGGTGTTCCGGCTAAATTTCTTCGGCAACAAGCTGCTGCTCGGCGCGATTGTGGTGACGTTGGCGGCACAGCTTTTGGCGACGTATCTGCCGTTCTTCAACCAGATTTTCGGCACTAATCCGCTGACGTTGGGGCAACTGGCGATCTGCCTCGTCCTGAGCACGGTCGTGTTCTGGGTGGTCGAGTTCGAAAAGCTGCTGATGCGGCGCGGCGTGTTGAAGTAAACAGCGCTAAGTTCATGAGAGGCGAGTCACACGGCTCGCCTCTGCGATTCTCTCAGGCAGCATTGATGGCGGCCTCAAGCTCATGCAACAGTGCCAGCAAGTCGCGCAACACTTCGTCCTCCAAGGCCAGCCACGGCGCGTAAAAGTAAGCATCCGTCAACTGCTCGGCCTCGGCGTGGATGGCGCGGCCTAATTCGGTGGGGACGGCTCCTTCAGACGGCATGGTGATCCAAGCGCGGTTGGCAAGTGCTGCGAGCGCGTTCACGAAATCCTCACGCGCGTAGCCACGATAAGCAAGCTGCTGGAATAGACTATCGGCGGTGGACGCCGTGCCACGCACCACATGGCTGAAGGATTCCCACACATAGCCATCGATCTGATGCTTGTGCCACGCCGCCATGTGCGAATCGTCGCGGAAGGCGTTCAGGTCGGTGAAGGCGTAGAAAATCCTCAACAACCTTGGCGCGGATTCAGTCGGCGCACGATGCTGCGAATAGCGCAGACACCATGTGCCGGGCGGTTCCGCGCTGCGCAGACTGGTCGCGATCACCTGCGTGAGCAGCGCGGCTAGGCGGTCAAGCCGATCAGCCGGCATGGATAACACGGCGTGACCGAGCACATCGAGGCGGCGGGCATTGCTCCGGTCAAGGATCGCGCGTCCTGCTTCGGCTAGATGGTATTCACTGCCATGTCGATCAAGCCACTGTTCACTCGCCATCAGTTCCAGCAAGGCGGCGACTAGCGCGGGCGCTGACCAGATGGCACGCACGCGCAGTCTATCGATGGTCAGCGGTTCGGGGGCGAATTCCTCCGCCTGCACCAAATACCAGCCCGGACTTTCCGCATAGCCGGAGCGCAGTTGCAGCAGCACAGGCGGCGTTGGGCGAGGGCTATCGGTGCGGTTGGCGTGCTGATTCAAGGCTGCCGTCCACAGCGCACCTTGCAAATTCTGCGTGAAATCGTAGAGTTCCGCCGTTAAGGCCGTAGTCGTCGTCGCCATGACTGCCTCCCCAGTGATCCCCATAACTCATTGATCTCGATGATAGGCTGATTGGATGCGCGCCGACTGCGCCGAACGGGGGGATACATGGGTTGTGCGGGGTGTGGACATGTAGGTGTTGGCACACAAATTTGGCACGCGGCGCATTTTTCGCGGCACCTTGCGCGGAAGTGGCTTTGACAGATATGAGGACTCGCATATGATAGAAACTAATCGTGGTTTCCAAGAAGAAGCGGGGTCGCGCGGCGCGCAGGAGGGACGCGGACGAAGGCTTTTTCGGCGTGGAAATTGCCTCTCAACTTAGTAACGACAGCATGGCACTTGGCATCGGGGAAAAGAGCATTATGCAGTTCAAACGCTTGGGGTTGCTGGCACTCGTGTTGATCGGTCTGTTTTTGGGCGTGCATGTCGGGCGCACGGTGTTGGCACAGGACATCAATCCGCCGCCGATTAAGCTGTACGTGGGCACGATCACGGATAACGCCGACTTGTTTGTCGGGATCACGATTTTCGATGGACGCGCCACCATCTATATTTGTGACGGGCAGGCGGATAAAGGTACGGTTTCAACGGCGGAATGGTTCATCGGCGCGGTCAAGGACAGCGCGATTGACGTGACCGCACCGAGCGGCAACAGCGTTCACGTTGACCTCACCGATACCGACGCGATCGGACAGTTCACCTTCAAGGATGGGACGATCAAGAAGTTTGACCTGAAGCGCGGCGATGGGCAGGCGGGCTTGTTCCGTTCCGAGTTCACGCTGGCAGATGTGAGTTATGTGGGCGGGTGGCTGACGCTGCCGGATGGAACGGTGCGCGGCGCGATTCGCCGTGTGGGCGATGGCACGTCGAACACAAGTATCCTCTCCCCCGCTTCATTCGCCGCGTTCAGACCCGCGCCTATCGTCGGTGGGCCGCCCGCCTAGCTATCGGGCAGTGATTCTGCCCTCACGAGGACACAATAGAGTCCCTCTCCACATAGGATGCGTGGAGAGGGAGGTTGGTAGCTGTGTTACTTCTTTTTCACGGGGAATTTGGTCAAGACGGTGGCGGCGTCGGGCACGCTGACCTTATCTCCGAAGGTGAGCGCGTCTTTGCCGTTGCTGCCGGGTGTGCTGGTCACGACGAAGACAGCAGTTCCATCGTTGGCGTAATCTTCCTTCAGATAGGCTTGCCCCGTCTGGAAGCCATCCGAGTCGATGCTGCACGAGGTGACGATCCCGACGACTTTGCCGCGCCGATCCACCAACGCGGTGCCGGACTGCGGCGGACGTACGCCCTTGTTATCCATGCGGAAGCGCGTGATGACGGCATCGCGCATGATCTCGCGGGCGACGTAGGGACTCTTGCCGATAAAGAACGGCTTCCACAGCTTGACGTAGCTGGCAAAACCCGCATCACCCGGCGTCAGTTCGTGGTCGCCGCCGAGTTCGTGACCATACAGCGGGAGTCCGGCTTCGGTGCGCAGACTGTCGCGCGAGGCGAGGCCGCACGGCGTCGCCCCTGCCGCGATCAACGCCTCAAACAGCTTGACGGCGTGATCGGGATGGATGAATAACTCGAAGGCGATGCGCTCACCCGTGTAACCCGTACGCGAGACGATCAAATCGAAGCCGCCGAGCGTAACGTGCGTGACATGTGACCATCCCAAGCCCGACACCTTTTTCACATCGGTGTCCGTGCCGCCCAGACTGAGCAGAATATCCTTGCTTTTTGGCCCTTGCAGCGCGATGTCTACACGGCGGTCGGTGGTGCTGCCCAATGAGCGCAGATCGCGCAGCGTGACCTGATCGGGGCGTTCAAGCAGGCGCGCCCCGGGGCGTGAGGGATCGATCATGATCTTGCCTTCACGCACTGCCGTCGCCCAAGCCCAATCTTTGTCGTTGTTGCTGGCGTTGACGACCATCATGTACTTTTGCACGTCCAGCTTGTAGACGTAAATGTCATCCAGCGGGACGCCATCGGTGCCGAGCAGGTAACTATAGTGCGCCTCGCCTACGTCCAACTGCGCCACATCGTTGGTGGTCAGGCCGTTGAGGAACATCTCGCTGGCTGGCCCGCTGATCTCCCAGACGCCCATATGCGTTACATCGAAGATGCCCGCGCTGGTGCGGACGGCGGCGTGTTCCTGACTGACGCCCTTGTACCAGACTGGCATATCGTAGCCCGCGAAGGGGACGAGTTTGGCACCGAGTTTGTCCTTGTGTAGTTCGTAGAGCACGGTGCGCTTGAGCGTCCCATCTTTCGGCTCTGACCATGTATCGTGGAAATCGGGCAGCGCGGGGGATTTGACGCCCTTGTAATTCGCGCCGTTGCAGCCGACGAAGTAATCCTTGTTTGTCGCGTAGCCGTCTTCCGGCTTGATCGAGGCTAGATCGAGGTGCATGGTGACGCCCTCGTGAACGCGGATCACGACGGGGCCGGGGAGCTTGCCGTAAATATCGGCCTCATCGTGGATCACGAAGCCGTCCGAGAGGGCTTGCAGCCACGCCGCCGTGCGCAGCCCGTTGGAGCCGACGTAGAGCGTGTAAATCTGCGATCCGGTGCGGATCAGGACGCCGTGCGCCATGATCGTGCCATCGGGCGTCAGGACGTTGGTCGGCTGGCGTTCGCCCACGTTGAGCGCTTCGATGTCGCTGGTGACGGCATAGTGCAAGAATTCGTCCGCCATGTCGCCCGTTACTTCGATGGCGGTGAAGCCTTCGCCGCGTGCGTTCGGGCGCGGAACGCTGAAATGCATTCGCCCGTAGAAGGGACGGCGTTTACCCACGACGGGCAGTTGGTAATCGATGCCTGCTTCGTCGCATAACTGCGCGACGTCTTGCTGCGCCTTGAGGAAGGTGTCGAAATCGAGTTTGGCACGCGCATCGGCTTTGCCACCCTTGCCATCGTAGCTGAACGGCTTGGCGGCTTTGACCACCGAGGCGATGATGGCGGCGAGGCGCTCGATCTCTGGTTCGCGGAAACCACGCTGCGTGATCCAAGGTGTGCCCAGACGGACGCCCGACGGACGTGCCGCCGAGTCGTCGCCGGGGAGCGTGTTGCGGTTCGCCGTGATGCCGATCAGGTCGAAGATGCGGGCGGCGATGTCGCCGCTGAAGTGCGTGCCGTCCGCGCCGACGACAGGACGCAGATCGATGTTCAGCATGTGCGTGTCGGTGCCGTGATAGGCCACTTTGACGCCCTGCAACGTCAGCGCTTCCGCCAGCTTGGTCGAGTTCTTGACCGTTTGTGCTTGCAGCTCACGATATTGGCGCGAATTCGCCAACTTTGCCGCCACCGCAATCGCCGCGATGGTGTTGACATGCGGGCCGCCCTGTTCGCCGGGGAAGACGCCGCGATCCAGCTTCTTGGCGAGGTCGGCGCGATGGGTGATCATGACCGCGCCGCGTGGCCCACCGAAGGTCTTGTGCGTGGTAAAGTTGACGACATCTGCGTAGCCGATGGGCGAGGGAAAGACGCCGCCGATAACCAAGCCCGCCACATGCGCGATGTCGGCCATGAGGATCGCGCCCGCCTCGTCCGCGATTCCGCGCAGTTTCGCCCAGTCTGGTGCCCACGGGTAGGACGTGTAACCGCCAACGATGATCTTGGGCTTGGTACGCAGCGCAATCTCGCGGATGCTGTCATAATTCAGTTTTTCGGTCTGTGGATCGATGCCGTACCACTCTACATGATACTGCTTGCCGCTGCGGGCGACGGGACTGCCATGCGTCAGATGCCCGCCGTGCAGCAGGTTCATGCCCATGATGGTGTCGCCGGGATTGATCAACGCCGTGTAGACCGCGCTGTTGACGGGCGCGCCGGAGAGCGGCTGCACGTTGACCCACAGCTTGTCGATGGGCACGCGGTCATTGGCGAAGAGTTCCGCCACACGCCGCCGCGCAAGGGCTTCGATCAGGTTGGCAAACTCGGTACCCTTATAGTAGCGCGGATCGGAATAGCGGCGGAAGTGCGCCAGATGCCGATCCACATCCATGATCTGGTCTTCCGTCATCCAGCGGGTAGCGTCGTCAGGATAGCCTTCCGCGTAAATATTGTGGAAGGCAGACGTGAGCGCTTCCCGCACCGCATAGGGAATCGTGGATTCGGAAGGAATCATGATCAGGCGGCGGACTTGGCGCTCCGCCTCAAGGTTGATCAGGTCGGCAACCGCCGGATCAAGTTCAGCCAACGTGCCGCGAAACAAAAAATCCTTTAGTGGCATTACGCAACTCCATGATCGGCAGCCGGAACTGGCTTTACGCGCCGAGCAGCCTAATAAAGCAATCTAACATGAGGGGAATTGTAGCATGGCGCGGCGTGGCGGGGAAATGGGGAGACAACTTACTCGAAGTCTCCCCTGTGATGGAGGGTTTGCCTATTTCTTCGGCAGGAAGGTGGGCGACGGCGGGAATTGGAACGCCAGCGTCGGCAGCGGCGCAGCAGTAGCCACCATGACTTTTTCTGTCAGCAGTGCCTCGATCAATTCTTTGACCAAGGCCACATCCGCTTTGCCGTCTTGCGAGATTATGTTCACTTCCACGTTGTTTTTCACGAACATGAAATAGCGGACGGTATCCCCCGTCAACGCTTTGGCATTGAAATCCAGCACATCGATCCCTTGGAGTGTGAAATATTCAGCCACGCCCGGAATGGTTTTCTTAATGTTTAGATTGTGTTCAGCCAGCTCATGCGCATCGGCAAAGGCAGTCTGATACTGGACGACTTTGAGTTGTAACGCACCGTTTTCGTAGGTCAGCGCAAGCACTTTGCCCGTCACTTTTTCGACGCTAGCGGGGCCGAAGATGTCGCTGGCATTGGCCTTCAACACATCAGTTAGCTGCCAGTGAGGTGTACCGCGCGAAAGATAAGGGCTAAAGTTGAGATCGGACAGGGTAACTGCGATCTCAGCATCGCTGACGACACGCACAGGATTGACGGTCGGGAAGATGGCCCCGGTTGGTGTAACGGTGGGCGTTACCGGGGTCGCCGTCGGTACTTGTACCACGACCGACGAAGCAGGCACCAACGTAACAGGCGAGGCATCAACTGGTGTGCGCCCAAGGAACGGAGTGCGCGTCGGCGCGAGACCAGCCGCGTCACACCGCAGCGTCAGCGCAAATTGCACACGTTCGGTGCAGGTAAGTTCACGGATGTAATGGTGCGCCAGTGCCCATGTGACCAAGTCATCGCCCACCAGCGGCATTTGCCACGTGCGCACCGTGCCATCGCGCCCGACAGAAAGCAAGCGCCGTCCATCCGCGAGGAACAGGACATCGATAATCGCGCTGGTATGCCCCGTAAACGCCATGATTTTCGTACCAAGTTCGCGATCCCACAGGATGATCTGTGAATCGCGTCCGGCTGTGATGAGATAGCGTCCATCGGGGCTGAAGTCTGCCGAATACACGTAATCGAGATGTCCCCCGACGCGCCGAATCAGAGTCAAGGTTTGCGCGTCCCATAGGGCGGTGGTGCGATCATGAGAAGTCGTGAGCAAGAATTTGCCATCCGCACTGAACACAATATTGTTGACGAAGGTGTTATGCCCGAATACGCGCTTAAGCTGGTTGCCTGTGGCGAGTTCCCACAGGAGGATGCCGCCCTCGTCATTGAACAAATCTTTGGCTTCGCTCGGCCCGCTAAAGCCAGCCGCTACGTACCTGCCATCGGGCGAAATACGCGCCATCGTCACGGTATCGAGGTTATCGTCGCGCAACTCGCGCAGTTCTGCCCACGACTCGATGCTCCACACCTTGCCAGCGCAAATCGTACTCACATCCCCTTCTTGGCAGAAGAAGAAAATGGCCTGTTTGTCGTCGGGAGTAAGCGCGACGGTGGTAATAATGCTATCTTTGCCCAAGTCGTGGCGTTTCAGTTCTTGCCCCGTTTGCCGATCCCACCAGCGCAAACTGCCATCAAAACCGCCCGACAGCACGTACTTGCCATCGCGGCTGACGGCGACCGAGGCAACCCGCGTGCTATGCCCGATCAACTGTCGTGTCTGTTTGCCCGCTTGCAGATCAATGTCGAGAATCGTGCCCTCGTCCGTACCGATCAGGATCGCGTTGCCATCGGCGGTCACCATACTGCTGGCTGGCACGTAGCCGATGGTATCATAGCGAGTCAGCTCGTTGTAGCTGGTTACTTGCCACAGTCGCACTGTCGTATCCCATGAGGCGGTAGCGACGGTTTTGCCATCGGGGCTGAAGGCGACGCTGACGATGGAGCCTGAATGCCCGAGCATATTGGCGATGCGCTGCCCCGTTGACAAATCCCAGAGCTGCAAGGTTTGCCCGTTGCCACCCATCGCGGCAAAACGCCCATCGGGACTGAGCGCGAGGCAGAGATATATGTTGGCAGCCGATTCGCTCTCTTTGCGCCAGTGTTCTTTACCAGTGCGAACATCCCAGTAAGCGATGATGTTATCATCGCCCACACTGAGCGCAGAGCTGCCATCAAGGCTAAAGCGGACGGCTTCAAGCGCGTTTTCCGAGGCTTGCCAATGGCGGATTTCTTGCTTGGTCGCAGCGTCCCACAACGTCAGGAACCCCGCCGCATCTGCCGTGATTACCTGTGTAGCGTCGGCATTGATCGCGAGGCTTTTAACGGCGGCAGGCGCTGTCAGAGTCGCGGTTTGGGTCGCCGTCGCGATATTCCAGAATATGATTTGCCCTGCGCGATCTGCCGTCACCATCAATGTGCCAGTGTTATCGATAGCCAATGCCGAAACTAACTGTCGATGCCCCGAATACTGTTTTTCGACTTCCTGCGTATCGAGCTTGACGAGCACGATCTCTTCGATGAGCGCCACGAGTATGTGCTGACCATCAGGTAGATAGGCTAACGCGCTGATCGGCTGATCAAATTGCATCCGGCTACGTTCTTGCCCCGTTTGTGCGTCCCAGATCAACAGCAGTCGATCTGATCCAGCGGAAGCAAGCGATTTGCCATCGGGGCTGTAGGCGACGGCATTGATGCGCAGGTCGTGGCCTTCCAGTTTGAGGCGCGTGCCAAGTGAATAAGCCGCCGCCGTCAGAGCATCGTGTGCCCGCGCGGGCGCATTTTCAATTGACTCCGCTTCGAGCGCGAGGGGCACGGCAAGATCGAGATTGCCAACTGCCAGCGCTTGCTGCGCATTGGCGGCCATCGACAGGCTGTAGCTTTCGGCGGCGCGGCGGTCTGCCAAGTCTGCGTTATTCTGCGCTACCCGTGCCAGCACGAAGGCCAATATCGCCAGCACGGTCATGACCGCCAGCGCGATGGAGACGGCGCTAAACTGCACGCGCTGACGCTGGCGCTGCGCCGTGCGGCTGGCATTGATATAACGCTGGTGAAGCTCCGTAGGAATGGGGTCTTTGCCAGCGGCGGAGGCTAACCATGTTTCCGCCTCCTGTAATTCCGCGCCACGCAGCAGGAAACTGACGTTTTCCTTGGCGCGTTCCCATTCGCGCGCACGGAGCAGGAGACGCGTGTGCAGCTTGACATGCGCCAGATCGGTATCCAGCACTCCCAACAATTTCTGGAACTGGTCTTTAGACTGGGTCTGATTTTGGAACAGCGCCCAGTTCAGGCTCGATAACCGCTGCCAGTTGTCCCGCGCCGCCGCCATCGGATCGCGCCCGTTCAGGCGCTGACGGGCGTTTTCATCGGGCGGGGTATTCATCAGCGCCGCAAATGTCTTTTGTTCATCGATCTGAGTCAGCAGCAGCGGGATCATGCGTTTGTTGCGCTCGAAGGCGTAGGCGATCTCGGCATGGCAGACGTGGGAACTCAACGAATCCGGCGTCATCACGCAGATGAAGGCGTCCGACGCTTCGATTCCACCACAAATCTCGTTCCACCAATCGACAGAAAGTGGAATACTTTCCCAATCGACCCACGCTTCTCTGCCAACCGTCTGGAATTCGTCGTAGAGCTGGCGTACAAAGTCTTTGTCTTTGCGCGAATAGGAAATAAAGACGTCCGTCATAGCGCCTCCTCCCTAGCCCCATCCCCATTACCCCGTGTGCTGCAAGCGCTGTTCTTAGAATCGTCGGATCGTGCTCATCATAGCACAACAAGATTCATGACAAGCGTCTAGCTTGGTTCTGATGTACCACTAAATAAAGTAGGAGATGAGCGGATTTCGGGAATTAGGAATCGGCGCGCGGTGGGGCCAAAGGCAACGAAGGTACATTCGACAACCTCCGCCAAAGGCCGCTGAAACGGGGATAGTGCGAATACCATCCCCATCAGGCGGTTGATGGAACGACACTTTAGCCCATCGCATCGGGGCCGGGTAAATTGCGCCCCGTCGCCGTCGTGGTGCTGGTACGGCGTTTGGCTTGCGCGGCTTGTGCTTCGTTGGCCTTCATCATGTAGCGGGCGATGAGCTTGGCTTGACGGCGATACATTTCCGTTTGCAGCGCGACATTGCGCCGTGCGGTGCGGTTGTCGCGGATCGTGCCTTCATCGGGCACACCGACAGCGAGCAGAATCAGGCCGAAAAAGCGCATCAAGAAGTAGGTCAGCGAAAAGACGATGAGGTAAACCGTGACCGCAAACAGCAACGCCGTCAATGCTTCGTCGGCGCTCAGGATGCGTCCGCCGTTCCGCAGATCGAGCAGCACTTGCAAGATCGAGGTGATTGGCGTCGTTGTCGTTGTCGTCACGCTAAGCGCAAAGATGACGGATAAGGCTGCCACAATAGCCGAAATTGCGACCCCCATAGCGATTTCTCCTCATGTGAAGTCTTAAATAAAATCCCTTTCAGTGTGGCTCAGGGTGGCACTTTTGGCAAACGCTAGTTGAGCTGCGCGACGACGGAATCGCGAACCAAAGATACGACGGCGACAAACAACCAGAGGACGCTACTTGAATCGAAATATCTCCATGATTCCATGAAGAAGGAATTATGTCAGAATTGTCCCAGCGTCACTGGCGACGATGCTACTGTCAGTGAGACTTCAAGCGCGTTTACCCAAGTCAAAATGCGTCAAGAAAGATCAATATTTACTCGCTGGCAACATATCATTATTCTATAAATTGTTATCGGGATATAAGGGGTAGTATCACAATGCCAGTATTAGCTGTCGTGAACGTCTCTTTGGAAGATCAGGAGGCGAGTAAAACCGTAGCCGCGAAAATCCGGAAGCTGAAAAAAGTCCAACGAGTTCTCGTGCTTAGCAAAAAACCTGTCATTTACGTCGCGGAAGGCTATTCACGGGCACGGTTTCAGGAACCGAATCCTATTCATTTGATCGTCTACGTGTCTGCGCGGACGTGTCTTGAAGCACTTAGCACGGTGCTGCAAATACGGAACGCGTCGGACGGGATCAAGGGTACTGTCACCAGTTTAGGGTTCCCGGCAAAACCAGCCTAGCATTCGAGTATACGAGATGATCTAAGGAGGAGAATCATGAGTGAAGGTGGGGCATTCGCCTATATCAGCCCAGCAGATAAGCTGGATGCTGCTTGCAGTACCATAAATGGCATACCCGGCGTGGAATGGGCTTACTATACGACGGGTGAATGGGATGTCTACGCTTCGATCAAATCCGCAGATTGGAACACGACGATGGCAGCCATTAGAAGTGTTGATGGAGTTTATGCCGTCGTTGAATGCCAAGCCTGACCATCCCAAGCAAGATGTCCTCATGCGCAGCGTGATTTGACGCGCCCCTATCTATTTGCGGGATAGGGGTCAATAAGGAAGCCCGAATGAAGCAATTGCGATATGCCGCGCTATTCACAGCCATCTTGGCGATGACGTTGTTTACGATTGCCCCAGTACGCCCCGCGCTGGCAAGTGATCCGCCCAAAATGCAGGCCGATGCCCTCTTGAACCTGATTCTAGAGGGGAACCCCGTCGTGCTGGATGGCTATGTCATCGAGGGATTCGTCGATTTTGAGACATTTTTCAAGGGGAAGCCGGAGATTCCCAACTCGATCAATATCAAAAATTCTGAATTCAAAGACGGTCTCAACGCCAAAAATATCGTGTTCAAGCAACCGATCTTTTTTTGGAATAACAAATTCTTTGGCCCTGCCGTCGGATTCATTGGCGCTACCTTTGAGAACAACGCCATTTTCTCAGGCGCGGAATTCTACGCACCCGTCGATTTCAGCGGTGCGACGTTTTTGATGGCAGCAAGTTTCTCGAAGACGCACTTCATTAACGATGCGGAATTCAATAAGTCCATCTTCAACGGCCTTGTTACGTTCAATTCAGCGAAATTTGATGATCCTGCTCGATTCAACGGCTCCCATTTTTGTGCGGAAGATCCCTCATCTACGACCTGTGCGAAGTATCCGGTTGACTTTGGATATTCGGTATTCAAAGGAGCCACATCCTTCGCAGAGAGCGATTTTTCACGGCGGTCATTGGAAATCAGCTATAAAAGCGCGACTTTTGAGAAACCTGTGTCGTTCGACAAAGCAACTTTTTCCAAGGTTAGCTTGGCTGGTACGCAATTTCAGTCATCAGCTTCCTTCAGATCAGCTAAGTTTGAAGAAGCCTCTTTTAACCACTGTTCTTTCAAACAACTGGACATCACGGACGCCGATTTTGCGGCATATGTTGATCTCACAGGGGCAAGCTACGATTCTTTAAAAACCTTCACCTTTGATTTCAGTAAACTCGTCCGCGCCGATGAGAGCCAAGATGATAGTTCAATCCGGCAGCAGCTCAATGATTATCGGGACGTGTTGCTGCGCCTTGAGGAGAATTTCCGCGCCAAAGGTCAACTGGTGCTGTCGCAACGTGCGCTGTATGAGCGCCGTCAGGTTGAGCGAACCCTGAATGCTGATCAATTGTCCTTCACCGAGCAGCTTCAAGATACCTTTGAAAAAGCGATGGGCGACTATGTTCGGCTAGATATTCCGCTGATGATTAGCGGGATAATCTTGCTAATCTCGTTTCTGATTTATCTCCTCTCACGCCTACTCAACATTACAGAAGTAAGAGTGGTTCCCGCCAACGCGATGAGTGCCAACAATTTGCCGCTCTTGATTCGCCTCATCACGCTCAAGATTCCCGTCACTTTGGAACGGCCTCCGCCAAAGGCAGTTGAAAACGCGGGCAGCAGGTCGAAGGTACACATCACCGAAACCACTACTTTGGATAAGGCTACGGTGCCCAATCCAGATGGCATGGGTTGGATCGCCTTCATGACTTTCATTAACTATCTCAAGTTCACGTTTCGGGTATTCAATGACGCGTTGGGGGGCAACGTCGAGCTTGTATGCCACGGATGGGGTTGGTATTGCATCATCTCCCTCCTTGTCTACCTCAATCGCTTGCTCGGCATTTGTTTCGTCGCTGGCTTAACCATCACGTTGACCAACGTAGTACCGGCAGTAAAGACCCTATTTGGCTAGACAACAACTTGGGCAATTGCCTAATTGACGAAACCGCGCCGAAATACTACCATTGATCCTCATGAGCAATTACCTGTGTGGCTTGACTACGAACACTACCACTACCACTCGGACTATGACGACGAGGTGGCGCTAGGACTTGCTCCGCAGAGGACTCTAAACGAGTGAAGTTTGTGAGACGTGGGGCAGCCCCCACGTCTTTTTGTTTTAGTACGGGAGTATTCAACAGGAGAACTTATGTCGAAGATTTATGTTGCCATCCTTGGCGCGACGGGAGCGGTTGGACAGCGCTTCATCCAACTGCTGGAGCATCATCCGTGGTTCCGCGTGGCGGAAGTCGTGGCTTCTGACCGGAGCGCGGGCAAGCCATACGCGGAAGCGGCACGTTGGGTGTTACACGGTCAGCCCCCCTCTGACGTTGCCAACCTGATGGTCAAGCCGCTCGATGCCGCAATTGAATCACCGATCGTGCTATCCGCGCTGCCCGGTGAGATCGCCAAAACACTCGAACTCGAACTGGCGGCACGCGGGCATGTGGTGTCGTCCAACACCAGCTCACATCGCATGGCTCCCGATGTGCCGATCTTGATCCCCGACCTGAACGCCGATCATGTCGGGCTGGTGGATGTGCAACGACAGAAGCGCGGTTGGACGAGCGGCGCACTGGTCACCATGTCGAATTGTACGTCGGTGCCGCTGGTGGTGGCGATGGCTCCGCTGGTCAAGTACGGCATCCAGAAAGCCAACGTGGTCAGTATGCAGGCGATCAGCGGCGCAGGCTACCCCGGTGTGGCTTCGCTGGACATCCTCGATAATGTGGTGCCGTACATCGGCGGTGAAGAAGAAAAGGTCGAGATCGAGCCGCGCAAAATGCTCGGCAAGCTGGCGGGCGACGAGATCGCGCTGCTGGACACGGTGATCAGCGCGTCGTGCAACCGCGTGCCTGTGATCGACTCGCATCTGGTGGTGGCCTCGCTCAGTTTCGAGCATGTGCCGTCGCTTGACCAGATCAAAGCTGATTGGGAGCGCTACACGGGACACGATCTCGTGCGCGGCCTACCCTCCGCGCCGAATCCGATCATCACCTACACGGAAACAGCAGATCGTCCACAGCCGCGCCGCGATCGCGAAGCTGGCGCTGGCATGACCACGACGATCGGGCGGCTACGTCCATGTCCGATTCTGGATGTGAAGTTCGTGGCGCTGTCACACAACACGATTCGCGGGGCAGCGGGAGGCGCGATTCTGAATGCCGAACTGCTGCTGGCGCAGGGCTACGTGCAGGGCGTCGGGAGTGTGGCGCTGGCGGCTAACTAACCTCGCGGCGGCTGATTACGCAATAAAAGCAACGCCGGAATATCTCCGATGAGAGAGCATTCCGGCGGCTGACTGATGATGGTCGATTTAGAGCTTGCTGTATTCCACGGCGATCTGCGCGCCGACCGTGGCGTTGTTCTTGATCAACGAGATATTGGAGACCAAGCTGTTGCCCTCGGTCACTTCCTTGATGGCGGCGAGTAGATAGGGCGTAACGGCCTTGCCCGTGATCTTGGCGGCGCGGGTGCGTTCCAAGGCAGTGGCGATGGCGGCGCGGGCGTCTTCGACGGGCATTTCGTCAGCGGCGGGGACGGGCACACCGAGCAGCATCCCGCCCATCATGCCGAGATCGAACTTGGCCTTAAGGAAACTGGCGACTTCTGCGGGATTCTGCGCGACCCAATCGACCTTGACGCCGCTGCTGCGCGAGTAGAACAGCGGGAAGGTGTCGATCTGGTAGCTGACCACCGGCACGCGGTGCGTTTCCAGATATTCCAAGGTGGCGGGGATGTCCATAAAGGCTTTGGTGCCGGAGCATACCGTCAGCACGGAATACTGCTCGATGGCGTGCAGATCGGCGGAGATGTCGAAGTCTTGCGAGGCAACTGGCCCTACGCCCCCGATCCCGCCTGTGACAAAGACACGGATACCCGCCGCCGCCGAGATGACCAAGCTGCATCCGGCAGTCGTCGCCGCGTCCAACTTCTTGGCGACGACCATCGGAATATCACGTTCAACGGCTTTCAGGATATTCTTGCCCGTACCCATGAATTCGATCTCATCGCGGGTGAGGCCGACCTTGATCTCACCGCCGAGGATGCCTAGCGTGGCGGGGATGGCTCCACAGGCGCGGACGTTTTCCTCAACGGCAAGAGCGACCTCTACATTGGTGGGATAGGGCATTCCATGCGCGATGATGGTGGATTCCAACGCGAGGACGGGCTTGCCCTCTTCCAAAGCCGCGCGGACTTCCGGATTGATGCTGACTGCTTCTGAGTGCATTGTTGAGTTCCTTGCTATTCCCCACGCAGCGTATTTGTGCTGGTGAAGATTGATCTTTCACATTTTGGTCTAGTTTAACGCAAGCGAGTAGACTTATCGCGCTGTACGGAAAAATTCACACTTCCATAACGTTGCCCAGTTCCGTACCAGTCGTATGCGGTTACGGTCTAGCGTGATTTTTTGAGAAGAGGTGTTGAATGACTAACTTTCACTTGGCGCAGATCAATATCGGGCGGATACGTGCTCCGCTGATCACCGACCCGATCATGAAAGATTTCGTGGATCAACTGGACACCATCAACGCGCTCGCGGAAGCATCACCGGGGTTCGTCTGGCGGTTGCAGTCGGATTCCGGCAACGCGACTGATATTCTGATCTACGAAGATGAACGCATTCTGCTCAATATGTCGGTGTGGGAGTCAGTCGATGCGCTGTTCAACTATGCGTATGCCAGCGACCACACGGATTTCTTCCGGCGGCGCGGCGAGTGGTTCGAGCGGATGACCACACCACATATGGCACTGTGGTGGATTCCGGCGGGCACGCTCCCCACGCCGCACGAAGGCAAACATCGCATCGAGTATCTGACCGAGCATGGCCCGACGCCTTACGCCTTCACATTCAAGCAGCGTTTCCCCGTCCCGGATCAAGACGCGCTGCCGAAGTAACGCGACTAAGGCTCCCTCGCCGGGGAAATCGCCTTTTCACATGCCGTAGAAACTGGGCAACATCACTATGAGGTTGCCCTAACTGATTACTTCGACGGCCTCGATGGGCAACCAGCCTTGCATGGCGGTCTTGTCGTTGCGCACCAACAGCCATTGCTTATCTTCGCTCTCGTCCAGAATGTAGACTTCTTGTCCTGCGTCTAACTTGCCGACTTCTTCGCCGTTGGGAGTCAATTGCAGCGTAAAGGTGTGGGGCAGTTTGCCACGCTTGGCAAGTGCTAGGGACTCGGTAGATTGGCGGAGATCACGCACGACGAGGTCATCCACGCATACGGTGCTGAGTGGTGGAGCTTGAACGCCAAGCATCCCTTGCGGAAGATGGGAATCGCGGACTTCTTGAACCAAGCTGCCATCGATAAACAGACGGATATTGCTGCCTTGCACTTCGACCCGTACCATGTACCAGCGCGCACCGGCAACCGCTTTCGTGCTCGATGCGATTTCCTGCGGATTATTGGTCTGGTAATACTGAATGAAGGTGTAATGATGCAGCGCGTCGAGGACAATATAATAGCTGTCGGGGTCGCCTGACCCACCGGGACGCGGTTGAATCCGTGTAGCGATCTGAATGTTGCCACTTAAATCTTGCGCCTTGTCGAAGGAGACGATTTGAGCGCGCAATTCGACACTGTAATCTGTCCACGATCCGGAGCCAATCACCGACCACTCGTCCCACTGCATATCACCTGTGGTCACGCAAAAGATGCTGTTGTTGGCATTTTGCGGATCAGTCTGTAGTGACCAACCACCGCCCCATTGGTCAATGTCATCGAGATTCTTGTCCTCGAAATCTTTGCGAAACAGCGTGCTCAAATAGGGCGGCGCAGGCGGCGGTGTCGGCGTGGGCGTGATGGTAGGTGTCGGCGTGATCGTAGGTGTGGGGGTTTCGGTTGGCGTGTTGGTCTGCGTTGGTGTGGCGGAAGCCAGCAGCGCAGTGATGAACCCGCCCTGCCCAAGCCCTGTGATGAGCACGCCTGCTAGTGCCAAGACGATGACTGCTCCCAACGCCATCAAGCCCATCCGTTGGCGAGACTGCGCTAGCATCGCGCGCCGATTCATCTCCTCGGTGGCAATCTTGACGGTGGCGTCGTCCTTTTCCAGTTCGTTATCTAGTCTGGTAGGGCGGCTCGGCTGCGTCGTTTTGAAACTCGGTTTGAGCGGTGTAATCTTCGACTCGGACTCTGCCGTGGTCATCAACAGCTTGGAAGGCAATTCCCCCGTGATGGCGATTTTGAAGGCTTCTGCGTACTGCGTCGTTGAGTTAAAGCGTTGTTCGCGGTCTTTCTCCAGCGCCTTATTCACCACGAACTCGACGGCGGGCGGCACTTCCGGACGCAGATCGCGGATAGGCGGCGGCGGCGTGTAGATGTGCTTATGCATCAATACATACGGCGTATCGCCGGGGAACGGCAGCGCACCCGTCAGCATCTCAAAGGTCAGCACGCCCAACGCGTACTGGTCAGTGCGTCCGTCGATGGGCGCACCCTGCCACTGTTCCGGCGACATATACGGCGGCGTGCCGATGGTTGCGCCAAGCTGTGTCAGCGATTTGTCGTCCATCACCAGTTTGGCGATTCCGAAATCGGTCAGGATAGCGTTGCCACCCTCATCGAGCAGCACGTTTTGCGGCTTGAGATCGCGATGAATGACGCCGCGATTATGCGCATAGTCCAGCGCGCCGCCGATCTGCTGTAGGAGTTGTGACGCTTGCTCTAGCGGCAGGACACCGTTTTGCTGCAAGAGCTTGGACAAACTGCCGCCCGTATGCAGCTCCATGACCAGATAGATTAAGTCGTCTTGTTCGCCGTAATCGAATACCTTGAGGATGTGTGGATGGTTGAGGCGCGACACAATATCGGCTTCGCGGGCAAAGCGCTTGGCAAAGTCATCATAGGCTTTTTCGTCGCTGCGTCGTTTGGCTTCCGCGACACTGATCACCTTGATGGCGACTTCGCGGCTGAAAGCAGCGGCGAGTTGGCGTGCGCGGTACACAAAGGCCATGCCGCCAGCGCCAATGTATCCAGTGATCTCGTATTTGCCGAGATGCTTGCCGATTAGCTCTAATGCGTCTGCCATAGGCTCGTGCTCCCAGCGGTTAACGACCTATCCGAATGCGATGGTTAGGTTGAGCTTTACATCTTTCACAACATGTTATTATAGCCTGTTTCCTGTCGATGCGTGATAGAAATGCTGTAAAGTGAAAGGGACTTGTCGAAACTGACTGAGAACGCAGTCATTCCGCCTATTGCTCATTTACCTTAGGCAGTGGCAAGCAGACAATCTGATTCCGATCATAAAACCGATCATTAATACCCAAATCAATGATCGGTTTGCGCATTTTTCTGCTCAGGGGATGATCGGAAAACCAGCGCGAAACCCCCGTATGATCGGTTTTATGATCGGAAATTGAGCAGCCAACCCGATCATACAAGATCAGTTACGGAATTAGGAGTCATATTAAGGGCGGTGTCTTGAGTACCATGTGGCAAATCAGACAACTCGTTCTGTATAGTTCGACAAAACACAGCCATCATCAGCGCGATTTTCAATTTTAGTCATTCTAAACGAACATTTGAGTTGCGTCAAGGGTCTAGCAACTGCGTAAGGTGAGTTGCGCGACTGCACTGTTGCAATCGATAAGTAACAGCTTTGAGATTTGCGACTTGAAACGACATGATCTAACATAAAATAAACAATTTTCAAACAACTGGAAATAAGATATATTATGCCTATGCGCAGTTTATTGACCCTTATCAAGCTCAACATAGTGCCGTAGGTGCTTAAGCTAACGCGATCCGAAAAGCTAATTGCATTACACAATCGCCAATTGCGTGCAATTATAGTTTTGATAATTAATGCGGTAAATCGTACATCAGACGGATTTTGGCGCTGCCAGTGGGGGAGCTATGCACACGTTCGCATTTTGTTTGTTCGCGACTTGTCTCTTAGGCCTCGCCCTCAGCAGCGCGCCTAGGGGTGTTACGATGTCCCGTACAGTCTTCGCGGTGCTCCGCAAATACAGGCCAATAACAAGCAGTTTATTAGCTATTTTGCTCGTGCTAACTACGCTGTTCCCAACCATCACCGCCAGCGCGGCGGCAGTATTGACGATCACCCCGATCACGTGGAATGTTATCGGTCTTGATAGCAATAATGTGAATGTTGGGCCAGATCAATTTCCTGTTGGCGCGCGCGTCTGCAACACGGGCGATGCTGCTGCGACGAATGTCGTGTCCGATTTTGTATGGGATTCCGCGAATGTCAACATCAATATCGTCTCGGGCAGCCCATCAACGCTCTCGGTAGCGTCACTCGCAGCGGGCACATGCACGGACTTCTACTATAATATTCAGGTGACACGCACACCGGCTGCTTACGATACAACACGTCGCTATCACATCACCGCGACAGCAACTTCCCTCGGCACGGTAAGTACATCGACGCCGCGTGAACTATACGTTGAGCATCTAATTTCGCAGAATCGCAACTCCACCAATAACGTAAAATTCGCGCCTTTTGGCGGCCCGCTCGTATCGGTGCCAGCAGGCGGGACGATGTCCCTGTTAGTCGGGCAGACGTACACCATTGAACTGGATGCCAGTACCGCGACTCAAGGTTATGAACAGCTTGAATCCTTTTTGGGATTACCTAATATCATATTTCAGGTGCTTGCCGTCAATACGACCTACAGCGCGGATACATCTGTCAATGTGCCTAACCCCAACGACAAGCTTTATGCTGATGGGTGTCAATGGATCAATGATCTAAACAATCCGAATTACCGCGCGTGTTTGAGCACTGGCAAAGCTGGCGGTACAGTGACCATCACTTACACTGTCAAAATCATCAGCGGTGGTGGCACAACAAAAACCCTGAACAGCCTGATCTATGACTTTTCTGGTTCTAGTTTTCACTATAATAGCGATTTCACCTCCAGCGCGCGCTTTGCCAGCATCATCGATCCCACACTCACAGGCATTTCCAAGCAATTCGTACCGAGCACGATCCAAGCGGGTGGCGTCTCTACGCTCATCTTCACGCTGACCAATCCGAACGGCGGCGCGGTCTCCGGCTACAACTTCACCGACCCGTTACCCGGCGGGGTGGTGATCGCAAACCCCGCGAACGTAACTCAAAACGGGTGCGGCTCACCAACAATTACGGCGACGGCAGGCACCAGCAATATCAGTTTTTCCAATGGCACGGTCGCTGCCAACAGCACCTGCACCATTTCGGTCAGCGTTACGGCGGCTGCGGTCAATATTTATCCCAATACGTCCAACAATCTGTTCATCAACTCTGTTGACACGACCCACGCCGCCAATGCCACGCTGACCGTGAATAATGTTTCAACACCAGCCTGCACGCCGAATGTTATCCTCGCCGTGTGGACGATGGATCCCAGTCAGGGCACGGGCGTGCCGCCTACTTTTGTGTACAAATCCCCCAGAGTAAGCTCTGCTACCGCAAGTTATACCGGCATCGCTGGCTCAACCAACACGATTGATACCGCGAACGGAAATCCGGTCAACGGGTGGTCTGGTACGGGGTGGGCATCCAATACGGATCCAGTACCGACATCAGCGACCGCGCCCTACTTCAACTTTACGCTGGATACGAGCAATTTCACGGGCGTGAAGATGACCTTCGATGTTAATCCAAAGGATCAATGGGCGAATCCGAATAACGACATCTATATTTATACCAGCACGGATGGCAGCCCATTCAGCACCGTCCTAACGGGCACCAACCTCGTCGCGAAGAACTCGTGGAATCTTGGCATCAACGGGACAGCGGCAGCAAATGGCAATTCAACCATCTTCCGCGTCAACGCGCACGGCACCAATAATGCCCAGAAGCTGAACGCGACGCTGATTATGGATAACATCGTCTTTACAGGCTGCGGCGTTCCAGCCCAACCGACGATTGCGAAGTCATTCACGCCTGCTACCATTCCATCCGGCGGTACGTCCACGCTCCAATTTACGCTGACAAACCCCAATTACAATTTCCCGTTGACCGGCGCTTCGTTCACGGATGCGCTGCCTGCTGGTCTGAAGGTCGCGGCAACGCCCAACGCAAGCACGACCTGCGTAGGAGCAACGTGGGCACCTGCCGCGAACGCAACCAACCTGAGCTTTTCCGGCGGCACAATTCCAGCGGCTACCCTGACCGGTTCCACGGTTACGAACGGCACTTGTATCGCACGTGTAGACGTAACCACAACAACGGCGTCAGTGGTCGGGCCGCAGACGAACATCAGCGGGTTCATTTCGACCACACAAACGGGTGAGAACAATGGCCCCGGCGGTTCTGCCACAGCGACGCTGAACGTCCTCGCCCCGCCGCAGATCGACAAAGCCTTTTTGCCGAACCCGATTCTGGCGAATGGCACATCAACGCTGACCTTCACGATCACGAATCCGAACCAGAATACCGCCATTAGCGGCGTCGCATTCAGCGATACCTTCCCGACCACACCGGGGAACATGACTGTCGCGACACCCCTCACCAGCAGCAATACGTGCGGTGGCACCTTCGCTCCGGTAGCCGGCGCGGGCAGCATCAGCTTGTCTGGCGGCAGCATCGCGGGCGGCGGCAGTTGCACGATTACTGTCAACGTCACAGCACCAGCCGTTGGTACTTACACCAACACCACTGGCGTTGTCACGCATCTGGTCAACGGCGTGCCTGTGGGCAATGATACTGCGTCCAATACGTTGATAATCAATCCACCTGTTCCTGCGATCTCCATCCTCAAGCAAGTTGGCCCCAGCGCGACTGGCCCGTGGTCAAGTTATCTGGCGGTAGCGGCTGGCAGCCCCGTCTACTATCTGATCACCGTTGAGAATACGGGGAATGTGCCGTTAAGCCCGATCGGCGTCACCGATCCGACCGTGAATGTAACTGGCTGTACATGGCCTGACCCACTGCCCGTCGCTGTGAACAGCAACAACAACCATATTGCCACCTGCGTCGTCGGCCCAGTGACGGCAAGCGGTACGACGACCACCAATACCGCGACAGCGACCGGAAAATTTGGCGGCACAACGGTAACTGACAATTCTCAGGCAATTTATGCTACCACTGGCCTGACACTGGCGAAAGTTGCCAATCCCACGACCTTCACCACGGCTGGTCAGACCATCAATTATACGTTCACCGTCACAAACTCAGGCGCTGCTATTCTGAGCGGCCCGGTGACGATCAACGATCCGTTGATCACAAATGCTGTCTGCCCATCGCTCACCACAGTTGGCAATTTCGATCTGTTCTTTAATCCGGGTGAGCAAATCATCTGCACAGGCAGCTATGTCACAACGGCGGGGGATGTCACGGCAAATGTTGTCACGAATACGGCGACCGCAAGCGCAGGCGGGGCGACTTCACCAAGCAGCAGTGCAACGGTAACCGGGCCATTGACAACCCCAACTAATACGGCAACATCGACGGCGACTTCTACCAATACGGCAACGGCGACTTTCACGAGCACGGCGACGAGTACGGCTACCTTCACGGACACGCCAACTAACACTGCCACGGCAACTGCAACGTTTACCGACACACCGACCAGCACAGCGACGAGTACGGCTACCTTCACGGATACGCCGACTAACACTGCCACGGCGACGGCGACTTTCACCGATACACCGACAAGCACGGCGACGAATACCGCTACTTTCACGGATACGCCGACCAACACTGCCACGGCAACAGCGACGTTCACCGACACACCGACTAGCACGGCGACGAGTACGGCTACTTTCACGGATACGCCGACTAGCACCGCCACGGCAACAGCAACGTTTACCGACACACCGACGAGCACGGCTACCTTCACGGATACACCGACCAATACAGCGACGGCAACAGCGACTTTTACCGACACGCCAACTAGTACAGCGACGAGTACCGCTACTTTCACGGATACGCCGACAAATACAGCGACGGCAACAGCGACTTTCACCGACACACCGACTAGTACGGCGACCTTCACGGACACGCCGACTAACACCGCCACGGCAACAGCGACTTTTACCGATACACCAACCAGCACGGCGACGAGTACCGCTACCTTCACCGACACGCCGACTAATACGGCGACGAGTACGGCTACCTTTACGGACACACCGACCAACACTGCCACGGCAACTGCAACGTTCACCGATACACCGACCAGCACGGCGACGAGTACAGCCACCTTCACGGACACGCCGACTAACACCGCCACGGCGACGGCGACTTTTACCGACACGGCGACGAGTACCGCTACCTTCACGGACACACCGACTAGCACGGCGACGAATACCGCTACTTTCACGGATACGCCGACCAACACGGCCACGGCAACAGCGACGTTCACCGATACACCGACCAGCACGGCGACGAGTACCGCTACCTTCACGGATACACCGACCAACACGGCCACGGCGACGGCGACTTTTACCGACACGGCGACGAGTACCGCTACTTTCACGGATACGCCGACAAATACAGCGACGGCAACGGCGACTTTCACCGATACGCCGACGGACACCGCAACGGCGACCTTTACCGACACGCCAACGAGTACAGCGACGAGCACGGCTACCTTCACGGATACACCGACTAACACACCGACCGATACTCCAACGGCGACTTCCACCAGTACGGTGACAGCCGTTCCAACCGCCACATCAACGGATACGGCGACCAGTACGCCAACAGAAACATCTACGACCGTGGCAACTCAAACGGTTACGATGACCGAAACAAGCACGGCAACTGTGAGTGTGGCGACCGACACGGAAACACCAACCAGTACGGGGACAGTCGTCGCGAATACGCCGACCGAGACAGTGACGAGTACTGCCACAAATACGGGAGCGGTATCTTCGAGCACGCCAACGGAAACACTGACGAGCACGAGTACAAGCACGGGCACGCTATCAACCCAAACACCGACTTCTACGGGCACCTTTACCGCTACGCCCAACGTTGTGGTGGTCGATCCGGCAATCACAAAATCGGGCGATCCGTCGGTGGTACAACCGGGGGAGATTGTCACATTCACGCTGACAGCTACGAATCGTGGCACAGCGCCAGCAACGAATGTCGTCGTGCAAGACCAGATTCCATCCGATGTGTTCCAAGTGATCTCTGCGACCACGCAGCAAGGCACCTATCAGATTTCGGGGAACACGGTGGTGTTCTTCATCGGCACTTTGAATCCGGGGCAGGTCGTGGTGATGACCATCGTGACGCGAGTGAGTGATACGGTTGTCCCACCCATCGATGTGACGAATACCGTTGTTTTGACCTATAACGAGGGGCCGTCGCGCACCATCACGGCATCCACGACGATCCATGTGGTCAAGAACCTGACGCTGCCGAACACAGGTGAGCGTCCAAAACAGGACAGCAACACACTGCCGCTCATCACGGGCTTCTTGCTCGCGCTTGTGGTCATCGTGGGCGTCATCGTCAAACGGCGGCGCAAAGTTGCCTAGCAAAATACGAGGGATGCCGATGAAGCATCCCTCGTGATCTGTTTTCTATGTGGTTTGTGACTGAGCTGTCTGACTATCTACGAGGTGACCAGCAGGTCTTCGCATTCCCAATCATCGAAGGCGCTCATCACGCGCTGAATGCGTCGATCTTTGCCGCGCGAGGCATTCCAGCCGCCAACCAGCATCACCGCGCTGCGGACAATTGAGGCGCGGTAATCTTCCCAGAATTCATCCCACGTGTAATTGTTGACGCCCGATTTGACCAGCGTCTCGTAATACAGATGCATCATCGACTGCTCGATCTGGCGTCGTTCTTTCGGTTCCCAGAAAGCCGCCAGCAGATAAGCGAGATCGTTGGTTGCCGTGCCAACCCGCCAACTTTGCCAGTCGATCAGATAGGCTTGATGCGCGGGATTGAAGGCATATAGAAAATTCCATGGATGTGCATCGCGGTGAATCAATGTGAGCGCGCTACCTGCCATCGCCCGCTTGCGACGGTTTGGCAAAGGCCATGTCATCACGATGCGCTCGTAGGTTTTGCGTCGCGCGCTAGGAACTTCGCTACCCATGAACTCGGCGTAGGCTTGCATACTCTTCAGCCGACCCGCGCCCATGTTATCCAGATAATCGGTATTGGGCTTCTGTCCGGATGGTGTCCGTTCCCACCAGTAGGCATGTGCTTGCGCCAGCGTGCGGATGGCCTGCTGCGTATGCTGTTCAGAAGGCATCACGTTCTTAGCCGGGGTGAAATGAGATTGCGAAAGGTCGTCAAGCAGCAAACACGCCTGCCCGAAGGCGTTCGTCCATGCGGCGTAGCAGTGTACAAATGGTGATTTTGGCGTCCAACCGATCTCGTTGACGGCTTCGTAAAACTCAACCTCGCAGGCTCCGTAAGCGAAACCGGGGTGGGTGATCTTGAGAAAATAGCGCGACGGCATATCAATGCTCGAATCGTCGTACCACACGCGCACGATCAAGCTGGTCGCCACCTTGGATGCCATCGAATTCACGATCTGGAACGCGGTCACGCGTCCGCCGATCCGAAGCAGCCCTTGGTCGCGCAGCACTTCTGTCAACCATGTTGATGTGATATGATACGGATTGATTGGTTCGCCATTCATAATTGAAAATGAAACCACCTAATTAATGATAGGCTTGACGACTGACCTTTCCATTTAACACCCATAAGCGCGATTTGTGCAAGCAATTTTTACACAACGACTACAGGGCGCGCAGGCTACGTAGGCAAGTTACCAAACTCAATTTTTATTTTATGCAAGGAACCTTGTTTTTAACGAAAATTTTGTAAAAAGTGAGAAAACTAACAATGCTGTTTCCGATCACGCTTATCGCTGTCACACTGCTGATCGTCGTGATGCTGCTCAACCTGTATATCATCCTCAGCGCGGAACGTCACTATCGACAATTATCCACTTTGGCACCGCTGCCAATACCTGACGCGAACAAGCGCTGGCCTTCCGTCGCTGTGATCGTACCTGCGCGTAATGAGAACGCCGTGATCGAGCGCGTGGTTTGCAGTCTGACGCAGATAGAGTATCCAGCTTTCACCGTCACCGTGGTAGATGATCAATCCAGCGATGACACTGCCGCCAAAGCGCGGCGGGCGGGCGCGGCGGTGCTTACCTTGACCGACGCGCCGCCGTCAGGCTGGACGGGTAAATGCAACGCTTGTGAGCAAGCTGTCCAGCGCACCGAATCGGATTGGTTGTTGTTCACCGATGCCGACACCGCACATCAGCCCGATAGCCTGCACCGCGCTGTCGCCTACGCCGAAACGCAATGCCTCGATGCGCTCTCACTGCTATTGCGTCAGGAATGCGTCACCTTCTCGGAAAAAGCCGTGCTGCCGATGGCTTACCAGAATTATTTCGCCACACTCGATCCGCAGTCCCCCGCCTTCAACGGTCAGTACATCTTGATTCGCCGCGCTGTGTACGAGACTAGCGGCGGCTTCGGGGCGGTGCGCAGCCGCGTGATGGAAGATGTCGCGCTGGCGGAACATCTCCGCGCGCAAGGCTATCGGATCGCGCTGCTGAATGGTCATGACGCGGCCTCGGTGCGCATGTATCAGTCGTTCGGGGCGCTGTGGCAGGGAATGACCAAAACCACTCTCGCCGCCGCCAAGGATCAGGGCTTGATCGGTCTGCTGCTGGCGCTACCCTTCTTTCTCGGTGTGTGGACGGTTCCGCTCGGCATTGTCGGTCTGCTGGTTGGTTTACCCATCGTGTCTGTGCTCGCCCTCGCCTCCATCGCGCTGACGGGAATCGGACTGTGGGCATGGCTCGCGCGCTTCGACGTGCAGCCGCGCTGGTTATTCGCCCTTCTAAATCCCGTCGGCGTGGCGATTATCTGGGGGATCGGACTGGTAGCGACGACGCGATCCGTACTGCGCTTGGGCGTGCAGTGGAAAGGGCGCACAATCCGCAGTTAGTCCTTAGCGGTTGCTCATTTGACGTGAGGAGAAAAAGGGCATACAACATAGTCTGGATGTGTTGCATCCATTCGACAACGGTGCTGTTGGTCAACACCTCATAGGAGTCAACTTTGCCTGACCTCTTTGTATATTTCCAAACCTCCCAATAATAGATTGATTTACGCTTGAATCGCTCCGCGCCGGGAAAAGGTGCGTAGAATTTGATGTAGAGAAGTTGTGCCATGTTTCGTTTATGAATGGCTGAGGTATGTATGAAACGCTTGAATAAACTGCTTCTCTTGCTATGGGCAGTTTTCTTGACTGCGCTGCTTGGCTTAGCTCCGGCTAATGCGCAGAGCAGCAGTCGTTCGCTGCGCTGGGAGCGCTACGATGTTGACATCAGCAACATCCAGACCAGCGCCAACAAATTCGATGTGGTGGAATCCTACGAACTGTATGTCGAGTATGGCTCGTTCGGCGGCGGCGATGTGACGATCCCCACTGACCGCTTGACAGGGCTGACCAACATTCGGATCACTGACGGCGGCAAAGACCTCCAGCAGCGCAGTACATCGTCACCAGCGCAGGGTACGTTTTACTTTACGCAGTCGGGTGGCAACTTGAACCTGACTTACGACTTTTTCCAGCGCGCCAGCACAGGTGAAACCCGCTATATCAAGCTGTATTACACTGTCACAGGTGCGCTGCGCTCGTATCCAGATGGCGATCAGTTGTACTGGGTGGCGATCCCCGCCGACAAGCCGATCAGCGTCATGGCCTCCAAAGTGACGGTGACGTTGCCTGATGGCTTGACGCCTGATGTTTATACGACTTACCCCGACACATGGCCTGTCGAGCCGTCGGGAAATTCGCTGGTCTGGACATCGCCATCCTCCATCGCGGCGGACGAGTCGCTCGAAGTGCGTGTGCAGTATAAGCACGATCCAGCCATGACCGCGCCACCGTGGCAAGGGTCATTCGATTTGCAGCGCAACTACGAAGAAAAGATTCAACCGCTGGTCAATCTGGGGTTGGCGGCGCTCGGCGTACTGATCGCGATTGGTGGCACGATCCTCGTCTACATCGAGTATGGCAAGCGCAAAGACCCCGAAGTCGGGCCAGTGCCGGAATATTTGAGCGAACCGCCAAGCAATGAGCCGCCAGCGGTCGTCCATGCACTGCTCACGGAGAAAGTCGAGGTGCGCGACATCATCGCTACGCTGGTCGATCTGGCGCGGCGGGGCTTCGTAGTCTTCGAGCAGAACCGTACCGAGGGCTTGATGAGCATGTTCGGCGGCACGGAATTCACCTTCCACCGCACGGGCAACGACGAAACTGCGCTGACCAGCTTCGAAAAGATGATCATGCAAGCCTTCTTTCGTGCTGGAGCCACCGAAACGAGCCTCTCGCAGCTTCGCAACAAGTTCTACCAGTACATTCCTAACCTTCAGCGCGCGATTTATGCGGCGTTGGTGACGGAAGGGTTCTACACACAGTCGCCAGAAGCCACGCGCGGACAGTGGATGCTTGGTGGCATCGCGTTGATGGCGCTTGGCGGCGTCGGCGGGTTCCTAGCATTATCGACGGAAGCGTTGGTCGCCATCTCCCCGATGCTATGCCTGCCCTTGTTCGGGGTAGCTTTCGTCGGCCTCGTCACGCTGATCGGCGCGTCCGCCATGCCGCGCCGCACGGAGAAAGGCGCAATCGAACGTGCCAAATGGTTAGCTTTCCGCAAGTATCTATCCAATATCAAGCAGTACACCGATGTCAGCCAAGCGACTGAACAGTTCGAGAAGTACATCGGTTACGCGGTGGCTTTTGGCATCGACCGCCAATGGACGCGCGAATTCTCCAACGTGCTGACTTCGTACCCGACGTGGTACTATCCAACTTATCTTGGCGGGCGTTGGGGACGCGGCTATCGTCGTGGCGGCTATGGCTATGGAACGCCTGATTTTGGTCAGCCCGATTTCGGCAGCGGCATGGGCAACATAGGCGGTTTGAATGAGATGAGTCACGGCCTGACGGAAGGGCTAAACTCGCTGAGTGATGGATTGACCAAAATGCTCAACGATGCCTCCAGCGCCATGACCAGCCGTCCGAGCAGTTCCAGCAGCGGTGGACGCGGGTTTAGCGGTGGTGGTTCTCACGGTGGCGGCGGATCGGGCGGCGGTAGTCGCGGTTTTCACTGAGATAGAGGTGTTGCATGAATTCTAATCGTCTGGTTGGCATTATCCTGATCGTCGTCGGGATCGTGATCGGCTTCGTCGCGGGCGCGTGGTTATTTACCAACGAGGGCTTGGAGGGGCCAGCACGTATCCTCGGTCTGGGCATCGCGCTGCTGGTGATCGTCGCGCCGATGGTTGGCGGCGGCATCTACCTGCTCTCGATGGGACAGAAGGAGTCGGTGACCGCTTCCAAAGCGCAGCAACAGCGTAAACTGCTCAACATCGTGCAGACGCGCGGTTCCGTCTCGATGAATGACATGGTGATCGAGATGCAGACCTCACAAGATGCCGTCAAGCAGATGATCTATGATCTGGTCGGCTTGGGCGTGTTCAGCGGCTATATCAATTGGGATAAGGGCATCCTGTATTCCAGCGAGGCCAGCAAACTGCGCGATCTGACCAAATGCCCGAACTGCGGCGGCGAGATCACGCTCGGCGGTAAGGGTGTCGCCAAGTGCAAGTATTGTGGGACGGAATTCTTCTTGTCCTGAGTGATAAGCACTACTGATGAGGGCTAACCACACAGGGAACACCCTCATCAGCGGGTAGGAATTAGACGATCAGCAAGTCGAGCAGCAAATAAATCACAATCAGACTGCTCAGGCTGGATAGCAACAGTCGCAGTGAATTGATCCGCATGAGTGCTTCCATATCGCCGCCAACTGCTTGACCAGTCTCCTTGATGCGATTGTAAACGGGCGTCGCCACCACGGCGGTGACTGCCGAGACCGCCATGTTGATGATCAGCGCGACGATCAGCCACGCAACGGGCATGGTCGGCGGTTGGGTGGCGATCAAGATCAGGTTGCAGAGCAGCATCACGCCATAGGCCACCAGTAACGGCAAGGTTAAGCGCTGTTCATATTCCTTCAAATAGGTGGGAAACTCCGCCCTACCAACATAGGCAAGCAGCGGATACGCCTCTAAATGAATGTAGGCTTGCGCTCCATTGTGAAAAAACGTCGTGAAAACGAAGATAACAAATATCACCAGTTGAATGGTCATCGTCTGAGCCTCTCTCCCCTAAATGGTTGGAACACTTAGAGTGTAAGGGCGGGTCAGGAGATAGCACAATCATTGTCATGAAGCGAGGGGTATTGTCGAACATCTTCATAGGCTGCTCGATACGGGGCAGCTATGTCGAAAGTCGCAAATGCGCTTTCAGGAATTGCGCGATGTCGTTGAGCGATTGAACAGCCTGCGGCAATCCCATATTCAGCTGCCACACGTGCCACATGCGCGGATAAATCTCCAACCGCACATCCACGCCCGCCGCCTTTGCCAATTTTTCGATTTGAACTGAATCGTCGCGTAGAATCTCATCTTCACCAGCATGAACCAACAGCGGTGGCAGGCCACGCCAATCGCCAAACGCCGGTGAGATCAAGGGATCGCGGGCGTCGTTGTGGGCTACATACGATTGGTTGTAGAGTTTGGCTGCTTTGGGATGCAGCACGGGGTCATACAGCTCTTGAAAATGACCGCTTCTGTCAGAGATATCTGCGACGGGCGAGAGACATACAGCAGCCGCAGGCAGCGGATCGCCACTATCACGCAGCTTCATCAGAGTCGTGATGGTCAAATTGCCACCCGCCGAATCCCCCGCCACCACGATATTTTGCGCGGCGATGTTCTGTTTCAACAGCCAGCGATACGCGGTTACACAATCCTCTAACGCAGCGGGGAAGGGATACTCCGGCGCAACCCGATAATCTACCAGCAAGGCACGAATGCCAAGTTTGCGCACCAAATACGCCACCATTTGAAGATGGAGAGACGTTAACCCCAAGACGAACCCGCCGCCGTGCAGATAAAGGAGCACATGATCGGCGGGGCTATGTTGTGGGACGATCCATTCGCACGGTACGCCATCCGCAGAGACAGCTTGCCGCGAGACATCGGCTGGCAACCGTGCCTTCGCAGTACTTTGCTTGATCGCCCAGCGTGTCAGCGAGAGCGGCAAGTACGCATTCAGAAAACGGATGATGGGCAAACTGGCACGGATATTGCGTTCAGTCGATGATAGCGCCACGTTGCGGCCTTTCTGTCAACGAAAATCGGTGATGCGTAGTTTGGGTGCGCGTAGGCTATTTGGCCTAGGATGGAAGTAAGCCTTTCATCTGGTTATACATGAATCGCGTTGCCCGTTTGGGGCTGAGGCGGTATAGAAAGTTCATCAACTTGGCATCATTGCCGATATATACCTGAAATTGATCGCGTTCCATGCCATTGAGGATAGTGTCGGCGGCTTTCTCGGCGGAGGTGGTAGGAAAACTCTGTGATGATTCAGTCGCCGCTCCGGTCGGGATCGGAACGCCAGAGTTCTGGGTGATGTTGGTGGCAATGGCACCGGGAAAAACAACGGTTACCTTGATGTTCGTGTCAAGCAGCTCCGAATACAACCCCTCCGTCAGCAATTTGACGCCCGCTTTTGACGCGCCATACAGGGTTTGTCCGGGCACGGGAAAGAAGCCACCCATGCTCGACACATTCACAATATGTGCTGCTGGGCGCTGCATCAAATGGGGCAAAAAGGCTTTGGTCATGTAGATGACACCGTACAGATTCACGTTCAACACGCGGTCGATGGCATCATAGGACAACTCATTTAAGCGCACAAACGGCTGAATAATCCCGGCATTGTTGATCAGGCCGTCTACCGCGCCGTGTGCTTTGATGACCGCGTCAGGCAGCGCATCCACGGCATTGCGATCACTCACATTCGCGACATGGATACTGATTTTGTCTTGATGCTGTCCGGCGAGTCCGACTGTTTCCTTGAGCGTCTTTTCGTTAAGGTCGATGGCGGCAACGCGCGCACCTTTGCTCACGAGCGCAAGAACGAGGGCACGTCCCATGCCGCTGCCCCCACCTGTCACGACAATAACCTTATTCATCGCTTTCATTGGATTATCCTTTCATCGTCGCTGGCTTCATCGAAAGCCAGTATGTAGTTGGTTTTACCCCTCCAGATACGGGACAATCATTTTGGAAAAGAGGCTGAATGTGGCGGTCAGGTTTACTGCATCCGGATCAAGAAGCCACTGAATGTGCAAGCCATCCATGACGGCGATAATTACGCTCGCGAGTTCGTCGAGATCAACATCTGGACGAACACTAATTTGCCGAAACTGCTGCGTGAAAATCTCACGCTGACGGCGGTAGCGATCCACAAAAAAGTGATGCGATGGATGCTCACCAGAGATGCTTTCCCCTACGAGAACGACAAACAATTGGATGAGGGCAGGGATTTTCTCATTGTCGCCCCAGAAGCGTTCCATAATCGCGAAAAATTCCGCGACATTTTCCTTTTTCAACGCGATCAAGGCGGCGTACTTTTCGAAATCTCGCGCGTCGCGATAAGCAAGAACGCCCTGCAATAAATGCACTTTACTGGGGAAGTAATGCAGTACGCCCGGTTCGGTTAACCCTACTACTTCGGCAACCATTGCGAGGGTCGTCCCTTGAAATCCGTACTGTCCGAAAAGTTTCGTAGCTATTTCTAAAATCTCGTCGGCACGGTTTCTTCGCCGCCGCGTTTTATTCGTCTGCGCGGCCTCATTTTTGTGTTTCATAAGCTCATTATACCTCAATTTACTTACCTAGCGCTAGTTAAGTTATTTTGATCTAGCACGCATCTGATGGATAAGAAGAGGTGATATAAGTTTGGCTAATGACTCTCGATAAGTGATTGGCTATAACTACATTCGATTTACTCCGTTAAAGTAGAAACCAAGGTGGTACGCAAACTCATCAAGGATTATTTCGATGCGTAAAGCAAGCAAGAAAAACAACCAGCGACAGAATCAGCGGCTGCTTATTGGCGGTGTGGTCTTCATCGCGATTATCGTCGTCATTGGCGTCGTCGTGCTGACCCGAACATCAAGCAGCGTGAGCGCCGCTGCCAAGCTAACCCCGGCACAATATCAACAGCAGTTTGGTAGTACAGCCACGCAGCATCTTCTGCTAGACGTGCGCACACCAGACGAATTCGCCAGTGAGCATATTGCGGGCGCAGTCAATATTTCTGTGCAGACGCTACCAGATCGGTTGAGCGAAGTGCCACGCGACATCCCCGTTGTCATCTACTGTCACAGCGGCAACCGGAGCGCACAGGCGGCTCGCATCCTGAGCGATGCTGGCTACACCAACATTTACGATCTGGGCGGCATTAACGCTTGGACTGCGGCTGGCTTACCCACCGTTCAGTAATTACACCGCTACCTAACCAACACGAGGACACGATCTTGAACCTATTGAAATCACTATTCGGCAACGATGGCACGACACTTTCCGCCGCTGATGCTAAAGCCCGTATGGATCAGGGTGAGCGCCTATTCATCCTTGATGTACGTCAGCCGGACGAATTCCAAAATGGGCATATCGCTGGTGCGAAGTTGATCCCGCTTGGCGAATTGAACGCACGCCTGAAGGAACTGCCGACGGACAAAGCCATTCTGTGCGTATGCGCGTCAGGGTCACGCAGCAGCGTTGCGACGCGGCATCTGCTTGGCGCTGGTTACAAGGCGCTGAATATGCGTGGCGGCATGGCGGGGTGGCGGTTAGCTGGCTTCGCGGTGAAGAAGGGCAAATAAGGGAGCAAACGATGCTCAGTCTGCTGTTGGGTTTCGGCATTGGCGCTTCATTAGGACTACTCGGCGGCGGCGGCTCGATCCTGACAGTGCCCGCGTTGGTGTATCTGATCGGTCAGCAACCCCAGGTTGCCGTGACGACTTCGCTGGCGATTGTGGGGGCGA
>JAHBVJ010000023.1 GCA_019637615.1 Anaerolineae bacterium
TCTCGACATCTGCTACCTTCACGATGCATGATGTCTCTCGACATCTCATCGTGCTTTCACTCTACTCTTCTCATCTTCCTATTCACTTGTTAAGGTGCGAACGGCTGGCTCACTTCGGGTAATTACTCCCGTCCCGAACCGCCGTCCTCTACCACTGACGAAACGACCCGACATTCTCGTCGGGTCGCACAAACTGACCGTCGATTGTCTTTTACAACATTCTATGTAGTTTGGCGAACCGCTAAGTTCTTCAAATCGTTTGTCCTTGGTTACGTTCGCGTTTGTTTTGTGTGTTTCCTGCGAACGTGTGGGGAATTCTAGCCGCACTCCTGACCACTGTCAAGGGCGACTTTCAGGATTTCTTCAGATTGGTGTGATTCTCGTTTGAAAGACGGCGCGGGCGAGGTAGCCAAGACCCACAACCGCCGCTATGATCTAGGCATACTTAGTTTGCCGAGGCACTCATGTCCAAACCGTTGCCCGCCGCACCAAACCCGACCTTGGATGCGCTGCTCGTGCGTCTGCGCCCGCATTTTGACGCTGCCGACATCCTAACTGAACTCTCCCAACTGCTGCCCTATGAATCGGACGCCAGCACCTCCTTCCATGAGCGCCCGCTGGCAGCCGTGTTCCCGCAGACCACCGAACAGGTACAGGTCACCGTCAAAGCCTGCCACGATCTGGACATCCCGTTCCTCGCACGCGGATCAGGCACCAGCTTGTCGGGCGGATCGATGCCCATCGCGGGCGGGCTGATGATCATCCTATCCAAGATGAACCGGATTCTGGAGATCGACCTCGATAATCTGCGCATGGTCGTGCAGCCGGGGGTGATCAACCTGAACGTGAGCAAGGCCGTCGCCGCGCAAGGGCTGTATTATTCGCCCGATCCGAGTTCGCAGTTGATCTGCTCCATCGGCGGCAACATCGCCTTCAATTCGGGCGGCGCGCATTGCCTCAAACTCGGCATGACCTCTAACCACGTCCTCGGCATGAAGGTCGTGCTGCCCGATGGCGAAGTGGTCAGCCTCGGCGGCAAATCGCTGGAAAGCCCCGGCATGGATTTGTGCGGGCTGATGGTCGGCTCCGAGGGCTTACTCGGCATCGTCACCGAGGCCACATTGCGCCTGCTGCCCAAACCGCAGATCGTGCGCACGGTACTGGCGGCTTATGACGCGGTGGACAAGGCCGGTGAAGCCGTCGCGATGGTGATCGGCTCTGGTTTGCTGCCCGTCGCCATCGAGATCATGGATCGGCTGGCGATTGATGCCGCCGAAGCCGCCGTCCACGCGGGCTATCCCTCCGACGCGCAATCCCTCCTGATCGTGGAACTCGATGGCCCTTCTGACGAAGTCTTGCCGCAGTTTGACGGGCTGCTCAAGCTGCTGGAACAATCCGGCGCGCAGAGTTTGAAGATTCCCAAGACGGAAGAAGAGCGGCTCAAAATTTGGAAGGGGCGCAAAGCGGCCTTTAGCGCGGTAGGGCGGCTCTCCCCCGATTATCTGGTGCAAGATGGCGTCGTACCGCGCGGCAAACTCGGTCAAGCGCTCCGGCAGATCGGCGTGTTCGCGCAGCAGTACGGACTGCGGGTCGCCAATGTCTTCCACGCAGGCGACGGCAATCTGCATCCACTGGTGCTGTTCGACAACAAAGTGCCGGGAGAGCTGGAAAAAGCCGAGCAGTTGGCGGGCGACATCCTCAAAATGTGCGTCGATCTGGGCGGTTCGATCACGGGCGAACATGGCGTCGGCGTGGAGAAGCTGGCTTACATGCCCTACCAGTTCAACGAGCGCGATCTGGACTCGATGTACGCCATCTACCACAGCTTCGACCCGAAGCAGCTCTCCAATCGCGGCAAGATGCTGCCCGGACAGTCGCCGGACATACAAACCGGACACGCCACCGCCGACCGTCAACATCCGCTGGAACGCGCGGGCGTGATTCAGCGCTTCTAATTACAGAAAAAACCTTTATGAACTCACCATTTGCTTACACGCCAACCTTACCCGTGATCGTCACGCCGACCAGCGTAGAAGAAGCCATCACGCTGCTCACCGATCCCGCCAGTGCCAACCGACCACTGCTGTTTCGCGGTGGCGGGACGAAGTGGGACGCGGGACATCGCGCCTTCTCCGAGGCTTCGAGCAATCCACTGATCATCTCGACCGCCAAACTGACGGGCATCCTTGATTACGAACCCGGCGAACTGACCATCACCGTGCGCGCTGGCACACCGATGGCGGAAGTCGAAGCAGCATTGGCGGAACACGGACAGTATTTGCCGTTCGATCCGCTGTTTAGCACGATGGGCGCGACGGTAGGTGGCACCATCGCGGCTGGCTTGACTGGCCCGCGCCGGATGCGTTACGGCGGTCTACGCGACTTCGTGATCGGGATCGAATACCTCAATGCGCAGGGCCAGCGCGTGCGCAGCGGCGGCAAAGTCGTCAAAAACGCGGCGGGCTACGATTTTTCCAAGCTGTTTTGTGGCTCCATGGGATCGCTCGGTCTGATCACGCAGGTCAGTTTCAAGGTGTTCCCCACACCGCCAGCACGCCAAACGCTGCTCGCCTTCCTGCCCACCATTACCGAGGTCAAGGCGGCGTTCAGGGCGCTCCAACACAGCCCCGCCGAGGTCAGCGCGGTAGATGCATGGCCGATGGGGACGCTGCCCGACGCACCCGATCCGGGGGCGGGCTACACCATCGCCGTCCTCATCGAAGGCGATCCGGCCTCGCTGGAAGGACGTATGAACGCTGTGCGCGGCTTGCTGGATAGCACCGCCACGTTGCAAATAAACAACGCAGACGATCAAACCAAGTTGTGGACGACCCTGCGCGATCTGGTCTGGATCGGAGACGCTGAAACCGTCGTCAAGCTGTATCTGTCCTCGACGCGCGTAACCGATCTCGACGCGATGTTATCGCTGCACGGAGCACGGCGCGTCTACAGCGTGGCGGGCAACGTCGCGTGGGCAGCTTTCAGCGGCGATCCGGCGCGGTTGTCATCGGCACTGGCAGCCAACGAGATCAGCGCGGCAGTGTGGCGATCACCCATCGCAGCGCCGGACGTGCTGCCCGCCTCGCCCAGCGCCGCCATGATCGAGCGCGTCAAGCGTGCCTTCGATCCGGCGAACCGATTTTATCGCAGCGCATGACGGGGCATGTCACAATAGCGGAATCTCAACCCACCCAAAAACAGAAAAATAGTTAGGCACTCAAACGACTCATGGAAACCAATATCCCGCTTGCCGATCTCGATAAGCCCGCCGTACAGCGCATGAACGACGTGATCAAGACGTGCGTCCACTGCGGGTTTTGCCTACCTACCTGCCCGACGTACCTCGAAACAGGCTCGGAACTCGACTCGCCGCGCGGGCGCATCTATCTGATGAAGGGCGTGCTGGAAAACACGCTGACGATGGATGACGAAGTCGCGCAGCACATCGACGCGTGCCTTGGCTGTCTCGCTTGCGTCACGGCGTGCCCTTCCGGCGTGCAATACAACGAACTGATCGACAACTTCCGCCCGAAGCTCGAAGCGGAATATGCCCGCACGCCGCTGGATCGCTTCTCGCGCTGGATGTTGAGTGAAGTCCTGCCTTACCGCGAACGCTTCCGTCTGGCGGTGCTGCTCGGCACACTTGGCAAACCATTCGCGGGCTTGATGCCCAAGCCGCTGAAGGCCATGCTGTCGCTGCTGCCGACCAAAGGATTGCCGAAGCGCGAGGACTTCGGAGAGGTGATCCCCGCGCAAGGCACGCGCCGCGCCCGCGTCGCGCTGCTGATCGGCTGCGTGCAGACCGTCCTCGCGCCGGAGATCAACGCGGCGACCATCCGCGTACTGACGCGCAACGGCGTCGAAGTCGTCATCCCGCGCGATCAGGGTTGCTGCGGTGCCTTGACGTTGCATATGGGGCAGCGTGAGGATGGCAAACAGTTCGCGCGCCGCCTGATGCAAGCCTTCCCCACGGACGTGGACGCCGTGATCACCAACGCGGCGGGCTGCGGATCGGCGTTGAAGGATTATGCGCATCTATTCGAGAACGAGCCGGATGCCCAAGCCGCCCATGACTTTTCCGCCCGCGCGCAAGATGTCAGCCAATTCCTCGCTGATCTCGGCCTCGCGGAGCAGCCAACAGGGTTAGGGCGTTCGCTGCGGATCGCCTACCACGATGCCTGCCATCTCGGTCACGCGCAGGGTGTCCGTTCGCAGCCGCGCCAACTGCTAATGAGCATCCCGAACGTGGAAGTGGTCGAAGTCCCCGAAGCGGAAATCTGCTGCGGCTCGGCGGGCGTCTACAACATCACGCAGCTGGAAATGGCGAACGATCTGCTGGCGCGTAAAGTCAACAACATCGGCTTGACCAAGACGGATGGTGTGGTAGCGGGCAACATCGGCTGCTTGACGCAGATTCAGCGCGGGATCAAGTCCAAGGGCATGTGGGCGGTACACACCATGCAACTGCTCGATTGGGCGTATTCCGGCAAATTCCCATTATGATGGCGACCAGAAGGCCAATTCAGCGCGGGCAGTCTCTCTCAGATCGAGGGTACGTCCGACGGCTTCAGCGGCGAAGCGCTCCTCGTCTGTGAGCGAATAGCGCAAGCTTTCATCGAGATCGGGGAGCATCCGCGTGCGGGCGTTAGCGCTCAGACGAGGGTGCTCTGCGACGAGGGCATACAGTTCAGCGCCATGTTGCAACCGCTCGGCGCTGATAGCCAGCCGCGCGATGCCGATCATGACCAGCACAATGAGCGCAACGGCGTCATGGATCAGCGCCAATTGTAAGGCTTCCACCAAATAGCCAGTGCCGGACTCGGTATAGCCGCGTTGCAATTCCAGAATGCCCAGATGCGTCAGATTCTCCACGATCAGATCGATGGCGAGGATTTCGCGCGCCAGTGCCAGACTTTTGCGGTGCAGCGACCTAGCCACGATAAGATTGCCCAGCCGTGCCTTGGTTTTGGCAAGACTGCCATAGGCGCGGCTCATCGAGCGTCGATCTTCCATCTTGCGGAACAAGGTCAGCGCTTCCACGCTGTAGATGATGGCTGCCGCGAAATCATCCTGTTCCCGCAAAATGCCCGCGAGGATGTTGTACGCCAGCGCTTGTTGACGTAGATCATCGTAGATCATCGCGTGGTCAAGGCCGTCTTCAGCATAATAGCGAGCGGTCATCAGGTCGCCAAACTCGTAATAGAACGCGCCGAGCATAATCAAGATCAGCCCGCCAGCGCGTTTGTCGCCCGACTCGCGGCTGATCTGCTGGCATTCTTCGTAATAGCTGAGGGCGAGCGGGAATTCACCCTCATGCTGCAAGAACGTCGCATAATTGCCGAGCGCGTGGATCAAGTAGCGCTGTGTGCCGCTTTCCCGTGCCATGACGATTGCCGACTGAAACCGTCCGCGCGCTTCATCAAGGCGGAACTGATACGCCGCGATCACCGCCAGACTGATCTGCGTGCAAGTCATGCAAATCCGGTCGCCAAGCTCACCCGCGTAACTCGCCGCTTCCAGCAGTTGTCTCTGCGCGCTGATGTGGTCGCCTTGCATCAGCGCCACGTACCCCAATCCCCACAACCCCACCATCAACACGCGATGGTTTGCCGTGGCTTGGGCAGCAGCGTACGCGCTGCGCAAATAATCCTTAGCCGTTTTGTAATTGCCCTGTTCCGCGTGTACTCTGCCGATATGCGCGGTCAGGACGGCGGCTTGTTCGCTCAACCCATGTCGTCGTGCGAAGGCTACGCCCTGCTCATGCGTGCCGATCGCCAGCTTGAAGTTGCCGAGCAGTTGATGCGCCCGTCCCGCCAGACTCAACAGGCTGAACGTCGTTTCCGGCGCATATTCGCTGTCGAACGCGCGCATCACACGCTCGACGCGTTCCAATGCGCCTGCGTAGTCTCCGCTGGTCAGCAGCCGCGATGCTGTTTTTTGCACATAATATGCTGCTTTGCTCAATTCTTTAGCGGCATACCAGTGTTCAAACAAACTCATCACGTAGGTGTCATCGTTCGGGTACACGATCTCGATGGCGCGGGCGATACGCAGATGGGTCGCTTGTCGTTCCTCGTCGCCCATATCCGCCAGTAACGCCTCGCGCAGATGATCGTGCGAGAAGCGCCACCGATCATCACGGATTTCGATGATCGCCAGTTCACTGCCGTGCATAATATGCTGTTCAACAGTCGCCACATCATACAGCGTTTGCAGCAGCCGTATGTTGATTTGTCTTCCGATCAGTGCGGCGGTTTTGTAAAAGGTGCGGTCTACGCTCGGCAGCTTGGTCAAGCGGCGGCGGATGACGTTGTGGATGCCCTCCGCGAAGAAGCGCGGCGGCAGCGTCACCTCACCGATGTCCTCTAGGCGTCCGGTAGCCTCCGCTAGGGTACGCACCACTTCGGTGATGAAAAAAGCATTGCCTTCGGATTCTTGCTGAATGATTGAGATGACGGAGGGACGTTTGGCGACCTCCCCGATCATCGACTGACTGAGTGACAAAATATCGGCTTCGTTCAAGCGCTCGATAAACAACGTGTGGACAAAAGGTAGCTCATGCGGCAAGCCCGGACGTTCATCGCTGCGGTACGCGCCGAGGATCATCAATGGGAGGTTGTTGATCAGCCCGCTCAACAGGCGCAGCGGTTGCAAACTGTCTTCCGCCCATTGCAAATCTTCCAACAGCAGCAAGATCGGCTGTCGCTGCCGCCGGAATACGTCCACAATCGCCAGATTCAAGCGGTGCTGCCGTTCGCTCTCGCTCAGGATGGTATCCGGCACGTTGCGCCCCACCAACTCGCCAATGTCAGGAGCCATCGTCTGCAACACCGCAATTGTCTGGTCGCTCAGGTCGGACATCAGCGCCAAGCGGCGGATCGGCTCCCGCCACATCTGGTAAAACGGGCCAGCGTCATGAATACCCTGTCCGCGTAGCACCAGAAAACCATCTAGCATGGCGCGGTTATGGATTTCATCCAGCAAGCGCGATTTACCGACGCCGCTGTCCCCGCCAACGAGCCACGCGCTCCCGCCGCCATGACTGGCCTCATGTAAGGCATTGTCAAGCTGTTTGATTTCCTCGGTGCGCCCGACGAAGCGTGCCGCCCGCACGAAGCTCTCGCGGATGGCGTTCGTCTCTTGGATCAGCCGATAGCCGAAGGCGGCGTTGAGCGCCTCGATACATTCATGGGCGCTTTGGAAGCGTGCTTCGGGGTGCTTCGCCAGCAGCTTCTCGATCACGGCGCGCACCCCGTCGGTTGTCTCCAACACGGAAAGATCGGGCGTTTGCTCCAATAACTGTTGCGTAAACGTGTTCAGGTCAGTATGTCGATAATCGAAGGGATGTTGCCCCACCAGCAGTTCATACGCGATCACGCCTACTGCGTACAGATCGGCGGCGCTGGTCGGTGAATTTCCTGACAATACTTCGGGAGCCATGTAAGCCAACGTCCCGGCTGGCACATGGTCGCCGCGGTCATGACTGGCTAGGATGGCGAGGCCAAAATCGATGATCTTCACTTGATTATCGATGACGTGGACATTATCGGGGGTCAAATCGCGGTGGATGATGTCATGGCGGTGCAAGTAAGACAAGGCTTGCAACACCTGAATCAGCAAGATCAGTTTGTTTTCGATTGACTGATCATGAGCGGCTTGCAGCAGTGGGCGGGAGTCCGTCAGCAGTTCCATCGTGTAGTAGGGTTGCCGCCACTCGTCAACGCCGTAGTCCAGCACGCTGATAATGTTAGGGTGCCGGAGTGAGGCCAATAGCCTGAATTCGTTCGCCAGTGCGACGCGCAAACTTTCTTCAGGCGCGTTAGTGATCAGGACGTCGGTGCCCTCCCCTTCGGACGGCATAGTGACTCGTTTGAGTGCCACTTGCTTTCCGGTCAGTCGGTCAGTTGCGCGGTAGACGATGCCCATCCCACCTTCACCGAGGATGTCACCTAAGACGTACCGCCGTCCAATGGTACTCAAGCCGAATGGCGATGTCGCGTAAGCAGTGTTTATCAATTGTAAACGGTTCTGTTCCGTTTCACTGCCGAACGACATGAACAATTCTGACCTCACTTAACACGTGTACGTTACCATTCAACCATATTTTATATGGCGAATGCGTTGTCAGGTTCATTTTCTGACAACATTGCTACATTTGTGAATAATCTAACGAATCGGTCGCTTCCCGATCCGGATCGTGCAGTCTTCATGCCCCATCGCTACGCACGAAATCTGTTCGACTTCGAAGACGCGACCGCCCGTCGCCCAGATGATGGCCTCTTCGAGGATGCCTACTGCCAGATCGCAGCACGGGTAATCAGTTGTGCGTCCCCAACACACCGGGCAGCGGTCGATGATCCACAAATAGCCCTGGCTGTCATCGCCCAACCGCACAACCTGATCAGTGAAGCGGTTGAAGACCATCGCGAACATGTCGAAGCCGATGTTCATCTTCAGGCCGAGCGGCATTAAGCGGGCGGGCAGGTCAGCAATGCCCAGTAGCGGGTTAAATTGCTGCAACCCGGTGGTCAAGCAGCGGCGTCCCACCTTGCGGTTGATAGCCCGCCCCTCCTCGACGCCAAACACGTTTTCACTGGCGGCTTGGAGTTGCGACACGTACTCGAATGGAAACGCCAGCTCCAGATCGTTGAGCGGGAATTGCTCAAGAAATTGGGGCAGACCCGCTTCCGTGATGACGGCTTGTGCGGCGTCAGGTTCGACGACTTCAGAGAGGGCAGTGAGGATGATCCGACCCATGCGGTTCGGGTAAAAGTACGTCATATTCCAATCTTTCGCTAATCCGGTGAGCGTTGTTGAGGCCACCAAGTGTGGGTACAATTCCGACCAGTTGAATTATAAGCCAAACCTTATTTTTGGGTTGGCCTGACCTCGACAAGGAACGCCGTATGGCTACGCTGCAACAACAAATCGCTGAAGTACGACGTCGGCTGCAAAGTCTGCCAGCCGATGCACGGGCGGCTGAGATCACCCCGCTCGAAGCGGATGCGCGTGCCCTACTCACCTCCGCCAAGAATACGCCCTATGAGGAAGAAGCCAAGTCGCTGTTCGCGGAGATCGCCAAGCGGGGTGTGCCCGTCGCCACTGAAAGCAGTACGCAGCGTACTGTTTTGCGCCGTGCCCGCATCCGCATGGAGATGGCCTCCGGCGATGACGATGTGGACGAAGCTATCGATATTCTGGCTGGCGCGCTCGACCAAGACCCCAAGAATCCCGAAATTCTGGCGCTCCTCCGGCAGGCCGCCAACTTCACGGCGCAGCATGATGCCCGCGTGCGCGATCTGCTCAAGCGCTACGGCCTGACGCTCGATCAGCCGAACCTACCGAACACCTCGCCGCCGCTTGCGTCTAGCTATGCAGAGGAGCCACCCACCACCGCCGAAATTGTCGAAGATGACGAGACGGCCACCAATTTGCCTCCGGTGCTCTCGCCTTCAACATTGATGTCCACCTATCCGCCGATCAGCGCGAGTGGCAGTTCAGCCGAGGCACTATTGGCGGAGGTCGCGCAGGCCTATTACGCGGGCGACTACCAGCGCACGGTGGAAGCCGCCAACCGCGTCCTCGCCACGCAGCCAGATAACGCCACCGCGCTCGATTACCGCCAGAAAGCTGAGGACAACCTGATTCGCGGCATCGTGCCCGATCACCGCATCCCCTTCGATGCGCGAGTGGCTTACAACCGCGCCAACTCGCTGGTGCGTGCGGGCAATTACGAAGAAGCCGAGCGTCTCTACCGCGAAGCCCGCGATCTCGCTGAACGCTCCGGCATCACCAGTTGGAAGGATGCCGAGCAAGCGCTGCTGGAAATTCAGGATTTGGCGCTCGCTCGCGAATTGCTGGCGGATGGCGACCGTTTGCTGGCGGGTGACGATCTGGTCAACGCGCTGCGCAAGTACGAAGGCGCGCTGCGAGTCGTGCCGAGCGACCCCGTTGCACAGGAGCGCATCGATCTAGTTAAAAAATTGCAGGATCAGATCGACAAAGCCTCGGTGCAGTTGAACATGATGTCCGGCTCACTGACGGATCGCGTCGCCAATTTGCAGAACGTGCTCAATCTGCTGGCGACCTTGCGCCAGACTTTGCCGAGCAGTCAGCGCCTTCAGTCGATGGTCAACGAGGCCGAACGGCGCTTGCACAGCATCAAAGCGCAGTTGGTCGATCAAGGCAAAGCCGCCTTCAGCCGCATCGAAGGCGTGACCGCGCTGGAAGAAAAGACTCGCCTCGCGCAGGAAGCCGTCAAACTGCTGGAAACCGCCGCCAGCATCGATCCCGGCGACGCGGAAGCCAACGCCGCCGTGCAGAGCGCCCGCCAAGCCGAAGCGCAGATGTCGGAGGCGCGGCAGATCATCGAGCGGGCGTCGGCGTTGATCGCGCAGAACTTCGACAACGAATTGGCGCAAGCCCGCACCATGCTCAGCGGCTTGCGCACCTTCGCCCAAGACCCGCGCTATCGGATGCTCGTCACCGATCTGATGGCGCGGCACATGGAGCGCATCGAAGCGGCTATCGATCAGCGCGATGTGCCCACGGCCGAACGCTGGTTGGCGCTGGCGAAGGACGAACCGTTCCGCATGTTGGGGCGACGCAGCGAACTTTTGCAGCTTGAAGACGAAATTCGCAAAATCCAGCAGGGGCGCACGCTCCGCACGGGCGGAATTCTGGTCTTCGTGGCGGCGATCTTGCTGACGGGCTGCTTCCTGACGCGCGCGACGTGGTACGAACCGCTCGTCTTGCTCATCAACCCGCCGACGCACACGCCAACACCGACTCCTACCAACACGCTGACGCCCACGGCGACCTTCACCGAAACGCCGACCTTTACGCCAACCCTCACGCCATCGGTCACGCTGACGTCTACCGACACCTTCACGCCATCCGCGACGTTCACCAACACGTTCACGTTCACGCCGTCGTTTACCCCGACGGAGACCTTCACGCCGACCTTCACCTTTACGCCATCGATCACGCCAACGGAGACTTTCACGCCAAGCATCACCAACACGCCCACGTTCACGTTCACGCCGTCGATCACGCCAACGCCGGAGATTCTATGCGTCGTGGTGGTGGCCTACGAGCAAGCCTATCTACGTGTCTCGCCCGCGCCGAATGCTCGCATTGCAAGCTCGGTGGTGCGGCAAGACAAGCTCGATGTGCTGCGGCAGGTGATAGGGGATGATTCAAAGGTGTGGTATTACGTGACATTCCGCAACAAGGACGCGGTGGTGCAAGGCTATATCATCTCGGATCGCGTATCGCCGCTGACCGACTGTCCGAATCTAACGCCGTGATGCTTTTGCCGTCGCTGTTTTCGACGCCGAGATTGCTCACCCCTGATCCGTTCAAGCCGAATCAACGGATCAGGTCAGCGCTGTTCACGGCCTGAAATGATGCTGCCGCACGATAATCCCGTCCGCATCCACCGTCACGATATTGAATCCCGGCATCTCATCATCGGACGAATCAGGCTTCTTGCTGTCGGGCCATGACTCAAGTTGCGCGGACGATGATGGCGAACTGAAGAAGAAGATGCCTTTGTGCGTCGTTTGAAATCCACGATGCACATGCCCGAACATGACGCCGCGAATGCGCTTGCGGGCGGGCAGGATCGCGTCGAGGAATTCCTCGCTGTTCTCGATCTTCATGAACTGCCCCGGCATCCAATCGATCGCGCCGTTATCCAGCCACGGCACATCCAGCGGCACGGGTTGGTGATGCGTCACGATCATCAACGGCTTCCCGCGCGGCTTGCAGATCTCGCGCAGCAGCTTGATCTGTTCCGGCAGCAGTAAGCCGCTAGGGTCTTTGTTGCCGTGTGTATCAAACACCGCGAACTCGACTCCGCCCGCCTCAAATTGATAGTCGAGTCGCTTTTTAGCGGACTTCTTGCCGAGCAAAATCTTCTGCAAATGCGTCGTATTATCGTGATTGCCGACCAGATAGTAAATCGGGCGCTTGATTCGCTCAAGCACCGACTTCGCCACCTTGTACGACTCCGCGCTCATATCATCGATCACATCGCCCGTGTGGATCACGAACTCCGCCTGAAAAGGCAGCCGATTGATGAGATCGACCAACTTTTCAAGGATGCGATAGGTATTCGTGCCGCGCAGAAGATAGTCCGGCGTGGGGCCAAGATGGGTATCGGTAATCTGGATAAAGCGCATGGAGAACCTTGCCTTGAATGTAACGCTGACTTCAGTTTATCGCAAGCGTCGTTTTTGCACATCTTCATTCAGGGCGAATTTCCGCAGATTCACCCGTCTGCGTTATCCTTGTAAGGTGCTTGTAAGGTTTTTTAGAGGGATAGGTGTACTTGACAGATCGCAGTTCATCAGCATTTCAGGCGGCGGAACATTACTTCGCGAAGTTGTGGGAACAGGCGCAGCAAAAATGGCACAACGGTGATGTCAAGCCCGCGCTGATGAAAGATGGCAGCACCGACCCCGTCGATTACTGCGTTTCCTCCGTCGCGTTCGCTGCGCATCAGAATCCCGACGCTGCCACTGCTATCGACGCCATCCGCAAGGAATTACAGCGCGTCGATCCCGATCAGTACTTCTATCTGCCCGAATCGACGCATATCACGCTGCTCGGCTGCACACAGCGCTTCCCCACGCCCGACAGTTTTGCTCCCGACCAGATAACGATGATCTCTACCATCGTCGCGGATGTGCTGCGCGATCAACCACCCGTGCGGATGCTGCTCAAGGGCATCGGCGCGCTCGGCAATCAGGTCTACATTCAGGTTCATCCCTATGATCGCCGTTGGGAAGAATTGCGCCAGCAGTTGGGCGATGCGCTGACCGCCGCCGGAACCGCGCCGATGGTACATCCTAACAAAGCGCCGATCCACATGAACTTGCTGCGCATGACCGACACCGCGCAGCCCAAGCTAGATCGGATGCTTGCCGCCGTCGCCCGCTTGCACGATGCCGAGATCAGCGAATTCGCCGTCTCTACCGTCGATCTCGTCGTCACCGATTTCGTCATCTCGCCGGAGCATACTAGGCAGGAGTCACAATTTAAGTTAAGATAACCTACCGCTAGACATTACGCAGTTACGATGCCGTAGAGATCGGTCAAGACCGGACCGCGCGATACATCGGGCAAGGCACGCTCCCCAATGACCTATTCTGAACCGAGCAAGTTTTGGAGCATCTGAGCTATTCAAGAGAGCGGGCACACCGCAGTCCATAGCCGCTGCCCCCGTCAGCAGGGAAATCCCAAGATCGATACGCAGAACGCAGATAGGAAGCGTCAACGAACCAGGCACCTCCCCGCGACACACGATTATTTGATCCTTGTTCTATGTTTCTTCCATCATCTGCCTGATAAGGATAGGGATAGTCAGTTTGATCGTACTGGGTTTGTACCCATTCCCAGACATTACCCGCCATGTCGTAAGCGCCGACCCACGATACACCTTTCGGTTTGCTGCCAACCTCTGCGCTCTTCCCATGGCTATTATAGGTGTTCACACTATAATCCTGTACCCAGTCCGATCCCCAAGGATATTCGCGGCTGTCCGGGCCGCGTGCGGCATATTCCCATTCTGCCTCGGTTGGCAAGCGTGCGCCCCGCCACTTACAGTAAGCATAGCTTTCGTACCATGTGACGCCGACACGCGGCTGTCGATCAGCGGTGAAGCCATCATAGACTCTAGGTTCAGTTTTGTTGTTATCCTCGCGCCAACGCCACCCTTCAGCTGTCCACCACTGTTTATCCACATAGCCACCCTCCGCAAGGAATTTCTGATACTCCACGTTGGTCACTTCATACATGTCGATCCAATAGGGTATATCGAAGCACACAGGATATACAGGGCGCTCATTCGAGTTGATAGCATTACCCATTAAGAAACAACCAGCCGGAACCAGCACCATCTTTGCACCATCAAACTTAGCAGGCGGAGTGGTTGTAGGCATTTCATATAAGGCTGCTATCCTCGTTGCGGTTGCATAACGTTGATCAACTGAAAGCGTCGGAATAACGGTTGCAGGTATCTGACCAAGACCGGAAACTGAGGTAGAGACCGCCTCACGTTCCAGTGCATCGAGTGTCACTTGCACTTCGACTGCCGCACCCGTCGCAATAGCGTTCGTGGTTTGCTGTGTCGCATTTACGATCCCAATAGCCGCCGCGATCACCCCCACAACCGCAACAGTAGCCAAAACCGCTGCTAAGCGTGCTGCCCGCTGGAAGCGCACTGCTCGATCACGCTCAGCAGTTTCTGCGCGGTGAGCATTATCAGCCGCAGCGCGTGCTAGTTCGAGTTCTCGATTGCGACGCTCCTCCTCCTTTTTTATCTGCAATTCACGAGCTGCCCTGCTAACAGCAATGAAAGACATTTCGTCTTGACTAGGTGTATTTCGGTGCATCCACGTCAAAACTTCGTCCAACGTCTCGCCACGATACAAACGATCTTCCGGCTTACCACGTTCCAACCAACTTTGAGTAGCAACACTTAGTTCTTGTTGTAGCTCGATATCCTTACGATACTCGCGTAACCAATCACCAAGCCGTACCCATTCGCGAATCAGAGCTTCATGTGAGACTTCTAGCGAACCATCTTCGGCGGTTAGCAATCGAGCATTGACGAATGTATCGATTACTATTCGCGATAATCTGTCTTGCTCTGGGTTTATCGTCGTGAACTCACTGATCGTCGCCCGTCGCCGTGTGGTATCCTGCTCTGTTGCTCCCGGCTCGATCAAGCGCATAAATAACTGACGTGCCGCCTGCTTACCTTCTTCGCTCAATCCACCGAAGGTTTGCTCGGCATGTTCACGTAATGCTCCATTCAACCCGCCAATGTCCTGATATGCCGCTAACGTCAACTTCCGCCCGTCGCGCATCTGAAAAAGCTGATCGAGCGTGAATTGTAGCAATGGCAAACCACCGCTTTGTCCTCGCGTCTCGTATACCAATTCTGAAGCTAATCCCGGTTCCAATTCCAGCATCACATCAGGTAGTTTGGCAGGTTCCTCTATAACTTCCCGTAGCCCCGCCACGGTAATCGGTAGAATCGGTTCGCTGTGATCTTTCATCAGTTTGCCAAAATCGTTGTACTGCATCGGACGGTCACTGAAATCCGCACGCAAGGTAATAATTACTGTCAGAATGCTATTCGGTTCCTTGACCGCACTCATGATCAAGCCGATGAAATGCTCACGCGCCGCCGGATCGCTCGTCTGCGTGAAAATCTCCTCGAATTGGTCGATGAACAGTACTACCCTTGCGCTATCAAGTCGGGGAATATTCCGCGCCACCCGATACAATCCCAACCCATCTGTTGCGTTCAGATCGTCTAGAATCGTCGCGATGCTTGTATCTTTCAACTGCGATCTCAGCGCGTCAGCAAGCTGTTCCAGCGGGCGCGAACTCGGCTTGACATGTGGCAAATACACCCAATTCGCACTGCCAGCGATCACATTCCTTTGTAAGGTAGGCATCAGACCAGCCATCACTACGCTCGATTTGCCCGCACCACTGGTTCCCACTACGGCCAAAAATTGAGGAAATTCCTTCAATCGCTCTACCAAGGTAACGACAAGGTCTTGCCGTCCAAAGAAATCGCCCGCATCGGCGGTAGTGAACGCTTTCAAGCCCTTATACGGATTTCGAGGCTCTTTCAACAGAAGAGTTATTGGCGCATCGGCGGACGGTGGAACTTCAGTGGTTTTCGTAGCTGGAACGACGAACTCTTTATTGGTCGTCACGGTGATTTGTCCGAGAAGTTCACTTAATTTACTGGAATACAGTTCACCGCGCATATCAATATACTGCATTTTCCCGCGTCCGAGCGGCACACAGCGATGCCATTGTTCGCCCGATGCCCAGATCGGCAGTACCGCGCAACCTTCGAGTTCGGCATACTCAATTTCGTCCGCTACATAATCCGATTCGGCAGAGTCAGGCGAAGCTACCATCAAAACGGTATGTGATTCACCTAACGCGGTCTTGATTGCCTTTTCCCAGTTACGTGTTCCCGGTTTTAGCTTCTCACGATCAACCCATACGGTAATATTGTTGCGCTGTAGATCACCGATCAAGCGCTGCACAAATTCATAATCGGCACGGGAATACGACACAAACAGATAGGGGCGATTGCTGTTAGTCACCATGTCACCAAGCACAGATGCTTAAAATAGTTTTCGACCTACATCTTACAACACCTTCACTTCAACCGCTACGAATAACCAATCACCTAAAGTTCTATCTCTATAGCGTTCGATTTTTTTACAATTCTCTAACAAATATGTGCTTGACTTGTACACTCATTCCATGCTATACTTCAATTCCTGAGTCTGATAAGGGACGAGAGGGGCATCTCGCCGCCGAAACAGATCGACAGGCACCCCACCTTAACAACAACGCATGGGACTGCTCCACTATACCCGCCGCGCCCATCCGTCAGGCGGAGCGAGCAGACAGCGTAATAGTGTCGATTCGTAGAAGAATCACCAGATCGGCTTAGTGGCTATACAGAACGCCCAAGCTAGAGATCGAGGATCGCAAATGATCCCGCTCGCCGCAGCCAGCCGGATCATTTGAGGGATCATTTCAACGTGAAGTGGACGAGACTCGGAAGGCTAACCTACGAGCTGGCGCTGCGTTTCGTCTCGGCACGCGAACTCGCCGCCACAATCGCCAGCAGCACAAACTCGAAGATGAACAGACCAGCACACACGCCGACCGCCTGAAAGCGCCCCAGTTGCAGCACAAACAACGTTGCGCACAACGTCAGCGGCAGCACCGAGGCCACCCCCGCCGCCAGATAATGCGCCGCCTTCGCCACCGGATTGTTCGCGACGGGCTTCTTGGCTTCGGATTTCTGGACGACGATGCGTCCGGCATACAACCCGAACCCGATGAGCGCCAATACGATAATGATGTTGAACGGATTCATGAACACTCTCTAAATCTTAACAACATCGAAACGTCAGACATCCTTCTTGACTTGAGTCCCGAAGGGACTTTGTAGGGTAAGCCCGACGTTTCAACGTCGGGTTATTACCGCAGCGAGTAGATGAACGGCGCTAGCGGGCTGGACGCACCAAAGATGAAAATGACGGCGAACAGGAACAGCATCACAATCATCGGGATCAGCCACCACAGCTTGACCTTCCACAGGAAGCCAAACAATTCGCCTAACACGCCCATGCGGGACTTCAAATCGCTGACCCAGTTCGTTTCGGGCGCTATCGGTTCAGTTGCCATTGTCTCTACTCCTCACACCTGATTTTATCGAGTGCCCAGCATCCTCATGCTTGGTTTTTACTAAGCACGAAGGACTAAGCACTCAGCATTACTTCTTGACTAAGAACGACCCCAGCACCAGCGCATCGAGGCCGCTTTTGCTGAATGTATTCCACGCGTTGGCGGGCGTCGTCACGATCGGCTCACCGCGCAGGTTGAACGACGTGTTCAGCAGCACAGGCACGCCCGTTGCCTGACCGAAGCGCCGCACCACTTCATAGTAACGATAATTCGTCTCGCGATCAATTGTCTGCAACCGCCCTGTGCCGCCTTCGTGCGTGGTAGCGGGGATCTGGCTCTGTTTGTCGGCCTTCACAGGGCTGACCATCAGCATGAAGCGCGGCGGCATATGCTTGGCAACGTTCGGGAAGTCGAAGAATTCCTCGGCGCGTTCGGAAAGCACCACCGGCGCGAATGGACGGAACGGCTCGCGATATTTGATCTTGGTATTGACGATATTCTTCATCTCACTCCGGCGCGGATCAGCGAGGATGCTGCGGTTGCCGAGCGCACGCGGCCCCCACTCGAAGCGCCCCTGATACCAGCCGATCACTTGCCCGTTGACGATGGAGTCAGCGACCTGATCCAGCAGCTTGTCGTCGTTGCTGAAGTATTCGTACTTGATGCTGTTATCTTCGAGGAACTTCTTGATCTCGTCGTGACCATATTCCTCGCCCCAATAGGCGTGCGTCATGACCATTTTGCGCGGCTGCTGCAACACGCTGTGATACGCCCACAAGGCAGCGCCGAGCGCCCCACCATCATCGCCAGCGGCGGGCTGGATGTAGACTTCTTCGAATGGCGTTTCGTGCAGCAGCTTGAAATTGGCGACGCTGTTGAGCGCCACACCGCCCGCCAGCACCAATTTCTTGAGGCCAGTCTTTTCATACAGGTGCCGCGCCATCTTCAGCAGCACATCTTCAGTCACGGCTTGCACGCTGGCGGCGACATCGGCGTAATACTGGTTCTTGTCCATCGCCGCTTTTTCACCGACGCGCTCAGGGTTGGTCGCCATCGTGAAGAAGTCGTCGCTCGGTGTGCGTTCTTCCCCGAACAGGTCGCGGAAGCGCTGATTATACGTCTGCGTATCCGAGTAATGGAACGAGAAATAATCCATGTTCAGGCGGAAGCTACCGTCCTGCTGGACTTGAATCAGCTTCATCACCTTGTCCACGAAGCGTGGATTGCCATACGGAGCCATGCCCATGACCTTGTATTCGCCTTCGTTCACCTTGAAGCCGAGGAAGGCCGTGAACGCCGAATACAGCAACCCGACCGAGTTCGGGAAGCGGTGCTCCTCGAACAGCTCGATCTTGTTCTCGCCTGTGCCGTCCCAATTCGCCTTGGCACGTCCGAGCGTGGTGGTCGTCCACTCGCCCACGCCGTCGATGGTCATCACGGCGGCTTCGTCATACGGCGACGCGTAGAAAGCGCTGGCGGCGTGCGACATGTGATGATCGCAGAACAGGATTTTGCTGCTGTCCACACCAAGGTGATTTTGCAGCTTGGTCTTGACCCACAGCTTTTCCGGTAGCCAGATAAACATCGCCTCGCGCCATACATCGCGCGAATGCGGGAACGTGCTCAGGGTGGTCATCAGAATACGTTCGAACTTGACGAACGGCTTCTCGTAAAACACCACGTAATCCAGATCGCGCCCCGTGATGCCCGCCTTGCGCAAGCAGAATTCAATCGCCTTGGTCGGGAAGCCGTTATCGTTCTTCAGCCGCGTGAAACGTTCTTCCATCGAGGCTGCGACCAGTTCGCCGTCCTTGATGATCGCCACCGCCGAGTCGTGATAGTAGAAAGATAGTCCGAGGATATACATTAGGATTGACTCCGCGCGTCGTCTAAGCTGTTGCCAACTGGCTTGCGCGTGCGCCAGATCGGGGTGGCAACGCGTGCATCGAGCGGATCGGCTTGCTTGGCGATCAGCGCGAAGGGGATGAGCACAACATAATAAAACAAGGTGGCGAAGAATCGCGCCACGTAATCACCAACGATGCGTCCGATGATCTGAAAGCGATCCCAGACTTCACGAATGATCTCTTCCACAGCACTTCCCAGAGAATGGTTCGACAATGAAGTACACCTGACCAAAACGTGGGAATTATATACAGTGCAGCGGAGGGCAGTCAACGTTATGATGTTCCAATCAGCAAACGCTTTCCCTACTGCCTCCCTGCCAAGCGCGGAAAAGCCTCGATGTTAGGCAAGAAAACAGCGGCATTTTCATTTGCTTGTCATAGCATCCTTTCAACAGTTCCTTTTTTGTGGCCTGCCATAAAAACACAAAATTCACGTGCCTAACACGCCAAGTTGAGCATACCTTACAACACCACTGTAAGTGATTCTTATGGCCTAACAAATGCGCAAGTTAGCCACATGATAGGAACACTCGCTTTACTTATGATTGTAAACGGGGAGCGGAGCGCCGCAAAAATAGCGAACAGCGGCAAAGAGGGGATGAGGGATTATGAAGACGTTCATCAAGCGCAATAAATCAAGTATGTTGGTTCTGGCCTCGGTCGCGGCGGTAGCTGCACTGAGTACCGCGCTCGTGGTGAGCCGTCGTCCCGCCGAACTCGCGCCGCTCACGCTCGTGCAGCCCACTGTGGAAGCCAAGCCTAAGCAGCGCAAACTCAGTATCGGCTTCCGTGCCTATCTCGTCGCCAAGCGTTGGTTCGACTTCACCGTCGCGGCCATGGCGCTGGTCGCGCTGTCCCCGCTGATGGCTGCTATCGCTGTACTAATCAAGCTCGACTCTCCCGGCCCGGTCTTCTTCACACAAGAACGCGTCGGCAGCAAGGTGCGCGGCAAGAATGGCAAGCGTAGCTGGGAAGCCAAAGCCTTCAACGTCTACAAGTTCCGCACGATGACGGTCAATAACGATGCCAGCGAACATCAGAAGTTCGTGCAGGCGATGATCAAGGGCGACAACGCCACATTAGAGCAGATCAACGGCAAGATCGAAGGCGCGGACAAGTTCAAGATCAAGAACGACAAGCGCGTGACCAAGATCGGCAAGTTCCTGCGCAAGACCAGCCTCGATGAACTGCCGCAGTTGTTCAACGTCATTAAGGGCGAAATGAGCATCGTCGGACCGCGTCCCGCCATCGCCTATGAAGTCGATGTCTACTCGCCGCACCACTTCCGCCGCTTGGAAGCGCAGCAGGGCATCACTGGTTGGTGGCAAGCCACCGCCCGCAGCAATGTCGATTTCGAGACCATGGTTGATCTCGATGCATGGTATGTTGACAATCAGTCGTTCTGGCTCGACCTGAAGATTATGGTCATGACCCCATTGTCCGTACTCAAGGGCAAGGGTGCCGCCTAAGTCATAGCGTTATTTCGCAGGGCGAGGACGCGCTCGCTCTCCATAGGGTGCTTGGTGCTGAGTTTATCGACGACCCTCCACACACGAAGATAGAACTCGGCACTCAGTACTCAATAACAAATGCACTTAATTCTTCGTTCACACAAAATTCATATCTGTTTCGGATATTTTTCACGTCTGCCAGCGACTTAATCAACATATATCACTGTATACTGCGTTTGCTGGTGGATCACGTCTCGGTACATCCATCGTTAGGAAGAGGAATGATATGAGTCAGATGAATATCGGAGTTATTGGAAGCGGTTACTGGGGACCGAACTTGATCCGCAATATTGCGGAACTCCCCACCGCCAATCTTGTTGCTGTTGCTGATGCCCGCCCGGATCGTTTGAAACACATCAAAACGCTGTACCCGTTCGTACAAATTACCGAGAACTATCAAGACATGTTCTCGATGGGCATTGAAGCGGTCATCATCGCGACGCCGCCGCACACGCACTTCGCCATCGCGTCCGACTGCCTGAATCACGGCATCAACGTACTGGTCGAAAAGCCTCTGACGCTCAACAGCGCCGACGCCGAAGCCCTCATCAAGCTGGCGGATGAGCGCAATCTGACGCTGATGGTCGGCAACACTTTCGAGTACAACGCCGCCGTCGAGATGCTCAAGAACATCATTGATTCCGGCGAACTCGGTGAAATCTTCTACATCGATGCCGTCCGCACTAACCTCGGCTTGTTCTCCACCAAGCTAAACGTGATGTGGGACTTGGCTCCGCACGATGTCTCGATCCTGCTGTATCTGCTCGGCAAAGACCCGCACAATGTGGCGGCGCAAGGGCGTTCCTCGATCTACAAAGGCATCGAAGACCTCGTCTACATGCACATGAATTTCGACAATGATGTCGTCGCGCATGTTCACGTCAGTTGGCTAGACCCCAACAAAGTGCGTCGCATCACGGTCGTTGGCAGCAAGAAAATGGCTGTTTATGATGACATTGAGCCGCTGGAAAAGATCAAGATTTATGACAAGGGTGTGGATGCTCCTCCTTACGCCGACACCTTCGCTCAGTTCCAGTTCAGCTATCGCTATGGCAACGTCGTCATTCCTTACATCAAGTTTACCGAGCCGCTGCGTGTAGAGTGCCAGCACTTCATCGACAGCATCATGAGCAAGACACAGCCCCGCAGCAGTGGCGTCACCGGTCTGCGCATCGTCAAGATTTTGGAAGCCGCCGATTGGTCGCTCAAGAATCACGGTTCGCAGAAGGTCATCGAACCACTGGAACTCGAAAAACTCATCAAGTCGCCCGCCGCTTTGAGCGTCAACGGCAACGGCAAGCACTAAGTCATTTCTGAGCATTGAGTGCCGGATGGATAGTTACCACTTTCCATAAAGGCACTCAGCTCCTTCATCGTTCGTCACCCATCAGTTGTTATCAGTAATCACTATTCGGAGAAACCCCACGTGAGCAGCATGAAAGTTCCTTTTGTAGACCTGCAAGCCCAGCACCAACCCATCATGAATGAAGTGATGCAGGCTATTCAAAACGTAATGACCAAGGGCAATTTCATCCTTGGCGGCGAAGTTGCCGAACTCGAAGCGATGTTTGCGGAATATTGCGGCACCAAGTATGCGGTCGGCGTTGATAACGGTCTCGCTGGCGAAATTCTGCTCCTCGAAGCCTATGGCATCGGCCCCGGCGACGAAGTGATCGTACAGGCCAACACGTTCGTGGCGACACCCGCTGCGGTCAGCTTTGTCGGTGCCAAGCCCGTTTTCGTTGACTGCGATCCCGAAACCTATGCCATCGCCTACGACCAGATCGAAGCCGCCATCACGCCGCGCACCAAGGCCATCATGCCCGTGCATCTCTACGGCATCCCGTCGGATATGGATCGCATCATGGCGATTGCCAACCGCCACAATCTGCTCGTGATCGAAGACGCCTGTCAGGCGCACGGTGCCTTCTACAAGGGCAAGCGAGCCGGTTCGATGGGTCATGCGGCTGCCTTCAGCTTCTACCCCGCCAAGAACCTCGGCGCGGCTGGCGACGGTGGCATCATCGTGACCAATGATCAGGCCATTGCCGACAAGATCAAGGTGCTGCGTAACTGCGGTTCGCCCCAGAAGTACCTGCACACCGTCTCGCCGCACAATCATCGTTTAGACACGCTGCACGCCGCCGTCCTCAAGGTCAAGTTGCCGCATCTCGATGGTTGGAACGCCAATCGTGGCCTGCGTGCCGCCGAATATAACAAGCTGTTCGAAGGCACCAACATCGTTACCGCCAAGTATCTGCCCGAGACGACGCCCGTTTGGCATCTGTATGTCGTCCGCGTCGAGAACCGCAAGGAAATGCAGGCGTATCTGAACGAAAAGGGTATCGGCAACGCCATCCACTACCCCATCCCGTGCCACCTGCAACCCTACTATGAACCCCTCGGCTACAAGAAGGGCGCGTTCCCCGTCACCGAGGCGTACATGGACAAGATTCTGTCGCTGCCGATGTTCGAGCACATGACGACTGAACAGGTCGAGTATGTGGCGGAACACGTCAAGAAATTCGCCGCTGAACCAGTCACGGCCTAAGACAGCCTTAAACCGTAGAATCATGAGGGCGGGCGTCAAAACCCGCCCTTATTGCGCCCAATTTTGGGACTAGCTATGATAGTATCTACTGGAAGCGTGCCTGTCTCAACTCTAGAGCAGGCCTTTGTGTTGATTTTTAATCGTATGTTGGGAAGTGAGCGAGGCCGTCTGTGGAAATCACGCGTTATTTTCAAGTAGTATTGCGCTGGTGGTGGGTTGTCGTTTTGACGATTGCCATCGCGGTCGGTGTCGTAGCAGTGGCTTCACTCCGGCGCGTCCCGACCTACACGTCCAATGCTATCCTGAGCATTGTCGCCGTCGGCACCAATCTGCCCGACTATGGCAGCTACGTATATTTTGACCGCCTCGCCAACACCTATCTCAACATTGCGAAAAGCGGCAAAGTGACCGATGAAGCTGAGAAGATGCTAGGCGTTACTGAACTGCCCGTGTACCGCATCGAGCTAGTGCCGCAGACGGAACTGCTTCTCTTCAGTGTCGATGCCGACGATCCCGCCTTCGCTCAAAAAGCCTGCAATGTGCTCGTTGATCTGTTGATTCAGGCCAACCGTGATCGCTATACGGATACAGGTCGCCTGCAAGGCTTGGAACAAGAAGTAACGCGGCTGGATAACGAATTGAGTCAGTTGGATAAGCAAAAGAGCGACGCCGAAAATGCTATCCCGCGTGATGAGCAAAAAATTGCTGACTTGAACCGTGCGATTCTCACCAAGCAGAACAACTACAACGCCGCCAGCAATCTCTATTTCCAGACGCTCAACACCCTGTCCACCCTGTCTAACGCGCTCACCAAGATCGATCCGGCCTCGCTGCCAGAAAAAGCCTCGGATCGCAATCCGCTGGTCAATATCGCCATTGCGGGCATCGCTGGTCTGCTGGCTGGCACCGCGCTCACATTCCTGTTCGAAAACAGCAACACGCATCTCTTCAGCAATCGCCAGATTGAAACCGTCACGCAAACCTCGGTGATCGGCAAAGTGCCGCCCATGAACCGAAAGGAGCGCGCCGATCCCTTCAAGGCCAGTATTATCACTGCCGAAGCGTTCCGGCGCATACGCATTGCGCTGTTCCCGGCGATTAACGAAGCCGCCCATCGCACTATCTTAGTGACCAGCAGCGTGCCGCAAGAAGGCAAATCGACCGTCGCCGCCAATCTTGCGCGTGCCGTTGCGCAGGTCGTAGATCAATGTGTGGTCGTGATCGATTGCGATTTGCGCCGTCCCAACTTGCACAAAGTCTTTGAAGTTGCCGATAGTGACGGTCTGACCGATTACCTGAACGGCGAAATTCAGGCCGATGACATCCTGCGCGAAACCAGCCAGAGCCGCTTGAACGTGATTACGGCGGGCGTGCGCGTCACGAACCCCACCGAACTATTGGCGTCTCAACGCATGGTGGAATTGATGGAAGAATTGAGCACGCGCTTCACCACCATCATTCTGGATGCGCCGCCCATCTTAGCGGCGACGGACGCGGTGGCCTTAGCCAATCGTGTATCGGGCGTAGTCTTCGTCATGGATGCCAACCGCGTCAATGAAAAGACCGTCAGACTAGCGATGTCTCAGATGAATACGCCGGAAATTCACCTTGCGGGTGTGGTTTTGAACCGTGCGCGCTTGGATACCAGCTTCCAGTACCTGCGTTATTACAATCGGGGACGCAAGAAGCGCTAATTCACGGGCACGTTTGTTCAACAGTGGTAATTTTCGTGCGGGCGGCTGGCGTTTGGTTCCTGCGACCATCGGGTAACACCGCTGGCGGCGAACGCGCTAGATGCGCCCGCTTAATCTGTCTCTAGACATAGACCTTCAGCCTACCATCACGAGTGACTAGCTATGCTTAAACGACTACTTGGTTTTCTCGCTCCTATTGGCGCAGTTGGCGGCGCTATCTTGGTGTGGCTCGGCTTCAAGAAGCAGCAAGACCTGAAGCGAGAAGCGCTCTCCACGGCGATTGATCATGTAACCGGCACTGTCCCTAGCGGGCATGGCCTCAAGGCGTGCTTCGTCAGCCAGCGCAACTATCCGAGCGATCAACGCTTGTACACGGCGATGACGGCCTTGCAAGATGTCGGTTGGGAAGTGCATCTCATCTGCACGCGTGATAACAACCGCCCTGCCGAAAGCGTCGAAGACGGTGTCCACATTCACCGCATCCCGTCCATCGAACGCACGCGAGGCAGCAAACTGCGCTACATTGCGGAATACATCAGTTTCTTGCTGCCCGCCTTCTACTACGTGACCAAGTTGCATATGCAAATCGGCTTCCACCTCGTGGAAGTCACCAACCTGCCCGATCCGCTGCTCCTATCCGCGCTGGTGCCCCGTCTGACGGGTGCCAAGATCATCTTCGACGTGCGCGAATGCTCGCCGGAGATGTTCAACGACCGCTTGGGGCTGTCGCTCGAAGGCCGTCCGATGAAGTTCATCATCGCCATCGAGCAGTTCATGGTACGTTTCGCCCACGCCACCATCACTTGCACCGAGCAGATGAAACACGCGATGGTCAAACGCGGCGCGAATCCGTCCAAGATTTTCGTCACGTTAAATTCAGGCGCGGCTTACAGCCCCTCCGCGATTTTGCCAGATGCGGCGGATACCTCAGCCGCCACCGAACTGCGCATCGTCACGCACGGCACTATCATCAAGCGCTACGGGCATCAGGTGATGATTAAAGCCATGCCTTACGTGCTGGAGAAAATCCCCAACGCCCATCTGACCATCTACGGCAAAGGTGCGTTGCGTCCCGAACTGGAGCAGATGGTTGCGGACATGAAATTGGGCGATAGCGTCACCTTTGGCGGCTTCGTGCCCGATGAAGAACTGGTCGGCAAGCTGCGCCAAGGGCATATCGGCATCGTCACGCTCGTCCGCAATCCGGAAGCCGATCTGGTGCATACTTACAAGATGTTCGAATACCTATCCTTGGGTATTCCCATCGTGATCAGCCGTACCAGCGCCGCCGAAGCCTATTTCACCGACGACGAGATGTGCTTCTTCGAGGCGGGCAACGAGCACGACCTAGCGCGTGCCCTGCTCGAACTCGCCAACGATCCGCAGCGTCGTCATGACATGGCGGTCAACGGGCTAAAAGCCTATGAGCGTTACTCGCCCGATAAGCAAAAGCAAGCCACGCTCGATATTGCAAACAGCTTGATGAAGCAGTAATTTACTCACCTTAGGCAGTTTATAGCTTGCCTAAGGAGGTAATAATGAAAATGATTCCACGTTATCCCTCGGTTCCCCCTCGTTGCGAAGCGGAGAGAGGGTCAGGGGGTGAGGTTGTGGAGGGTCAGTAATTCATATACACCTGTAAAACGAAACCAACGGTGTACTGAGTAGAATAACCGTGTCGCTAACGTGCTCAAGGGAGTTCGCGAACCCTGTCTTACAGGAATCAGGCGGCTTTACTCGGCACTTAGCACGCAGCACTTAGCACTATCTAGGAGAACCACATGCCAATTGCACAAAGCGTAAAAATGGGCGAAGGCGTCCGCGTCTTCTACCCTGATCTCGTCAACATGTATAACTGCTCGCTCGGTGACCAAACCACCGTCGGGCCATTCGTAGAAATTCAAGGCGGGGTCGAAATCGGCGCACGCTGCAAAATTTCTTCACACTCGTTTCTCTGCGAAGGCGTGATCATCGAAGATGAAGTCTTCATCGGTCACGGCGTCATGTTCATCAACGACATTTATCCGCGTTCCACGGGCGACGACGGGCAGCCTCTCAAGGGCGGTCAGTGGGAAATGGTCTCCACGCGGATCGGCAAGCGGGTCTCCATCGGCAGCAACGCCACCATCATGGGCGGCATCACCATTGGCGAAGGGGCGCTGGTCGGCGCGGGCGCAGTTGTGACAAAGGACGTTCCGGCGTATGCTATTGTGGCAGGTAATCCGGCGCGCGTTAAAGGCGATGTTCGCGAAAAGCGCCAGAAGTAAATAAGCTTATTAGACCTTCAACGGTGAGGAGTCTCATGAAAAAAATCACGTTAGTTCTGATCACTATCATCGCACTGATGGGTGTGACGCTGTTCGGCGGGACGGGCGTTTCGCCAGTCCACGCACAGGGTGGCTATACGATCACTGTCAGCGGCGTCGGCACGGCCTCTGGGCAGCCCGACATCGCGACCGTCGAGATCGGCTACCAAACCCTGAATGGCAACTTGGTCAACGGCTACAACGACACCCAAAAGGCCGTCGGCAACTTCACCAAAGCAATTAAAGATGCTGGTGTAGGGGAAACCGACATCCAACTGCTCGTCAGCACCATCAACCCTGAAGATCGGGCGGCGGGTGCGGCGGGGCCAACGGGCAATTTCTTCTACCGCTTCACGACGGTAATGCGCATCACCATCCGTGATGTCTCTAAAGTCGATGCGATTCTAGGCGCGGCGATCACTAACGGTGCTAACATCGTCCGCAATTTCGCCTTCGCCATCGACAAAGTGGACGCGCTGGAATCGCAAGCGCGGACGGCTGCGGTGCAGAATGCCCGCGCGCGCGCTGAGTTGTTAGCGCAAGCCATCGGCAGCAATGTTGGGGATACCCTCACCATCAACGAAGTCGTCACTGTCGGCAACGTGTTGCCAACGGGGAACGGCAGTCGTGGCGCAGTCGTACAGGATGGTACGCTCGGCGGCAATGTTGGTCAGTTGATTGTGACCGTCACGGTGCAGATCACCTACACCTTGCGCGTCACCAGCTAACCCCTCGTTTACGCTAAAGGGCGGGCGGAATGGCTCGCCCTTACTTCAAAATGCTCCCAACTACCCCCCTTGCCAGATCAGTAATCGCGATAAGCCTTACAGCGTGAGGCTGTCTGCAAACTCCTGCACTAGCGCAAGGAGACGGCTAGGCTGCTCGATCTGCGGGACATGACCAGCTTCGGGGATCAGGCTGAAACGGGCGTTGGGTAGCGCTTGAGCATAGGCACGACCGTACTCAGCGTCCACTACACCATCGCTCTCGCCCCACGCCACCAATGCCGGAATTTTCACACGACCGAGTCGGTGCCTCAGCTTGGGATCGCACATCCCTGCTGTTCGTCCATAGATTTCCAGTGCCTTAAAGTTAGCGGCTCTCGCTGCCATCTGATCAGGGGTAATGGTCGTCGGATCGACGCGAAACGCAGCCGGGTTGTGGTAACTCAGTGCGGATAGTTCATCGGGCGTGAGCGGAAATACATCAGCGATCTCATGATCATCCACCTGAATACCAACGGCGTCCACGAGGACAAGGCTGCTCAGGCGTGAACGATCCCGCACCGCGAGTTCAGCCGCAACCCAACCGCCCATCGAGAAGCCGACGAGCATCACGTCGCGGAGGTCATACCGTTCGAGAAGGTCAAGGTAAGCGAGTGCCAGATCATCAATGCTGTTGAACCAATCTGGACGTGGTTCGCCCGCAAAGCCCGGATGGATCGGTGTGATCACATGCGCTTGTTCTGCGCTTGCGGTGGCAAAGCCAGCTACACTCGCGGGGCCGCCACCACCATGCAGAATAAGGACAGGGCGACCGCTGCCTTGCTCAGAAATGCGCACGCGCAAACCATCGGCAAATTCTTCTATACGGGTGGTAGGGACAGAAGCAGAAATCTGTGTCATCGGAGGAGTCCTCTCTCTAAGCTTCGCATTCCGGGATGATCGGGAAGTGAGTTACCTATTGCGTGTACCCTGCCGCAATGTCACCGTACTATGCAGAACCGTCGCCACTGGGTACACTTATATAAGTATCCTTATATAAGCATTCTAACATAAATATCTTTATATAAGCAAATTTATATAAAGATATTTACAATGAATGAAAAGGTTCAATAGATGTCTGTCGAACTTCAAAAGCTCGGACAAGCCGTTAAGCGCTTACAACATCGTCATCATCGCACGCTCGACGCCAGACTCGCGCCGTTGGGAACGACCTTGGTGCAGTGGGACGCGTTGCGGGCGGTCAGCCAGCATCCCGATGCCTCGTCGCATCTGCTGGCGCAGATCACCTTTCAGACCGATCAATCCTTTGGGGCGTTGGCGGCACGACTGGCAGCACAAGGGCTGATCGAGCGCGTCGCAGGGACGGGGCGCGCACTGCGGCATCGCCTGACGCCCGCTGGCGATGCGCTCTTACACAAGGGTCATGTCGTGGTCAATGAAGCCTTTTCAGAATCGTTTGCGCCATTGACCGCCTCAGAACGTGACACCTTCTATGCGCTGCTAATGCGGCTGCTGCGCACCTCGGACGAACCACTCGCGGAGTAGAGGCGCACGCTGGGTAAGCGTACAACAACCTGAGGTTGATACGGTACACTGGAGCTTAGGTTAACGACACACAGCTAGAGGCTTACGATGAAAGCATTATTGGTTGGCGCGGGCGGCATGGGCAGAGTCTGGGGCAAGACGCTTGGCGATCATGCCGATGTCGAACTTGCCGCATGGGTGGATATTCGTCCCGATGCGGCGGCACTGGCGGTTGAAGAACTCAAGCTGACCAACGTCTTCACAGGCACTGATATGCACAAGGCCATCGCGTCCGTGCAGCCGGATTTTGTGGTGGACGTGACCCCGCCCGAAATCCATCGCGAAGTGACGTTGGCAGCCTTAGCGGCGGGTTTGCCCGTGTTGGGCGAAAAACCCCTCTCGGATACGCTCGAACACGCCCGCGAGATGGTGACCGCCTCCGAAAAAGCGGGGCAGCTCTACATGGTTAGCCAGAACCGCCGCTTCGATCCGCGCATCGCCGCCTTCAAGGGACTGCTGTCCAACATCGGCAAGCCCGAAATCCTCAACGCCGATTTCTATATCGGTGCCCATTTCGAAGGCTTCCGCAAGGAGATGCCGAGTCCGCTGCTGCTCGACATGTCCATCCACACTTTCGATGCCGCCCGTTACATCAGCGGCGCGGATGCCGTTTCCGTCTACTGCGAAGAATTCAACCCCACGTGGAGTTGGTGGAAACATGACGCTTGTGCCACCGCCCTCTTCGAGATGACGGGTGGTCTGCGCTACACCTATCGCGGCAGTTGGTGCAGCGATGGTCGCCATACCTCGTGGGAATCGGAATGGCGTGCCGTTGGGCCGCTCGGTTCCGCCACGTGGGATGGCGATCAACAGATCATTGCCGACATCGTGGACGCCCCCGGCGAGGGACTCTTCGTCGGTACCAAGCCGCTGCACGTCACCCCCGACTCAACGGATTTTGCGTCAGGGGTTGCCGGATCACTGCGCGAATTTCTACGCGCCCTCAAGACCAACACCACGCCGATGTGCGAGTGTCACGACAATTTCAAGAGCCTCGCGATGGTTTTCGCGGCGATTGAGTCGGCAGCGACGGGGCGACGTGTGCCCGTTGCTCAGAACTAAGCTGTCGCAGCAAGAATTCCACCGTGCGTTCCCATGCCAGTGTAGCCGCCTCGAAGTTGAATGCGTCGGGGCGGTCTTCCTCGAAAAACCAGTGACTCGTCCCCGAATACTGATAAAACAGCGCTTCGTGTCCCGCGTTCTGCAACTGCTTCTGCAATTTCTCGATCCCCGCCTTGCTAACGTAAGGATCAGACTCCGCGAAGTGCCCCAAAAACGCCGAATGCGTGCTCAGGTAGTCGCCGCCGCGTGTGCCATAAAACAGCACCGTCGCGCTGATGTTATTCCCCGGCTGATCCGCCAGCCACAGCGCCCGATGCGCCCCCATCGAAAAACCCACCACGCCCAAATGCGGCGCGCTGATCCCGATATTCTCAAAATGCGCGTTCAAATCGCGCAGCGCTTCCCTGACATCCTTCTCCACGCGCTCCGTTTTCAGCATCGATCGCAGCTTCTGCGCCTCCTCGATGCTCCCCGCCACCTTGCCGTGGTACAAATCCGGCGCGATGACCACGAATCCGATCTCGGCTAACCGATCACTAAACGTCTTGAAAAACGGCGTCAGCCCCCACCAAGCGTGTAGCACCAATACACCCCCTAGCGGCTTGGCGGGCAGCGGGGAAAGATGATATTCTGACTGAGGCAACGTAGACATAAGCTTACTCCACTACGATGGTGTCACTGTGGTGTATACGAGGAACAAGATACTTGTACGGGACACTGCTCATCATCACAGCGCGGTATCGAATGAGCATTATACTAAACCGAACGCATATTCGTAGTATACTCCAATTCTATCCATTTTCAAGGGCAAACTTGATGAGATTTCAAAATTCAAACCATCAAAATTACGTATAAAATGTGATAAATAGCTTGATCAATGGCCTAGAATTATCTTAGGTGCGGCTGAAATTGCGTTCTGAGACACACTTGCTCTAATAATCTTCAGCGAAAGCCGTCTATCATGCCCAACCCGCTGTCACAAAAACGCCGACTCAAATGGGGCTTCGTAATACGGGGCGTCCTGCCGATCCTGATCGTGCCGACGCTGATCGGGTTGCGGCTGTTCGTTTGGCGTCCATCAAATGCGTTTGGGGGCAGTCACTACAATCAAGGCAAAAACGCGGCATGGCTCGGCGTCGAATGGAGCAGCGAAGCGCACACCACTGCGCAAATCGAGCAGCTTGCCGATGCCTTGGCGGCTCGGCAGCTAAAGTACGTATTCGCCTACGCCACCTATCTCAAAGCCAGCGGCGATTTTAACCAGACCTATGCCTATGCGCCGTCCTTCATCAAGACGGTTCATGCCCGCCAACCCGATCTCGTTGTCCTCGCGTGGATCGGTCTACCGCTCAACACCGGGTGGGGCTATGTCGATCTTCATGATCCCGCCACGCGCCAAAAAATCGTCACCACCGCGCTGGAACTAGTGCGGAATGTCGGCTTCGACGGCATCCACATCGACGCGGAAATGCTCTACAACGGCGATCAAAACGTCCTGCAGTTGCTCACGGAATTACGCCAAGCCCTCGGCTCAACATTCCTCTCGCTTGCTGTGCATCCGGGCTTGGATCAAGCCTACGCGCACAGCCTCGCCGCGCAAGTCAATCAGATTGCAGTCATGAGCTACGATAGCGGGATCGGCGTGGCGGGCGGTTGGGTATATCAAACGTGGCTGCGTTTTCAGGTGATCGCAACGACCAAAGCGTTGGAAGGCACGGGAATCGAACTGCTATTTGGCGTCCCGACTTCCGAGGAACACACGAGCAGCCATGATCCCGGTGCGGAAAACATGGCGAACGGATTGCGTGGCATCATCGATGGGCTAAATGATCATGAGTCCACGCCATCCGCTTTTACAGGGGTCGCCATCTATCCCTACTGGGACACCAGCGGCGACGAATGGGCTACCTACGACCGTGATTGGCTTGGCAAGTGACGCTCACTGCGATCTGCCATCCTTGTCGGAGACGGGAAGGTGAACCGTGAATGTCGTCCCCGCGCCGATCTGACTCTCCACACTGATCGTGCCGCCGTGCCGTTCCACCGACTCCTTGGTGATCGCCAACCCCAGACCCGTTCCGGAAATCGTGCCCACATTCGTCGCGCGGTGGAACGGCTCAAATAGGTAGCTTAAATCTTCCTGTGGGATGCCGATGCCTTCATCGCGCACCTTTAACACCAAGGCGGTCGCAGTGAATTCCAGCGTGATGCCGATGGTTGACTCATCTGCTGAATATTTGATGGCATTGGAAATGAGATTGCTGACGATCTGTCGCATGAGCTTGGGATCAAGGCTAACGTCCTGCACTTCTCCGTCACACGAATAATGTAACCGATGCTTCACATCGGCGCGGCTTTCATATTCTTCCACGACGCTGCTGCACAACTCATCCAGATCGAGCAGAGTCGGGTTGAATTCCGCGCGCCGCGACTGCATCCGTGCCAGCATCAGCACATCTTCCATGATGTCCTTGAGGTAATCCACCTGCTGCTTGATTTTGTCCAACCGATCATCGATCTTCGCGTCCGTCATTTTCTGGCGATAAAAACTTAGCGTCTCTGTCAAGGTCAGGATAGTCGCCAACGGGGTGCGGAATTCGTGCGAGGCCATCGACACGAATCGTGTTTTGAGTTCATTCAATTCTTTTTCTTTGGCAAGTGCTTGCCGCAGCGTGGTTTCGGCGCGTTTTTGTACACCGATGTCAGTAATGACCGAAAAACTGCCGACATAGGTTCCGCTTCTGTCGATCAGCGGCGCGCCGGATACCAGTACAGAGATCGGATGTCCGTCTTTATGCCGCAGCCGAAGCTCATAAATCGAGCTTTCTAGTTGCCGTCTTCGTTGAACATGAATTGCCAGCGTATTCAAGTCGTCGTTGACTACATAATCGTCGGCCTGCGTGCCGATGAGATCGTCGCGGTAGTAGCCGAGCATTTCGCAGAAGCGGTTGTTCACGTAAGTCATTCTGCCGTCAACATCCAGTGTGATCAGGCCGCCCTGCATCGTCTCGACCAACAAACGATAGCGCGCCTCGCTGTCACGGATGATGTCATCCGCGCGCTTACGTTCGGTAACATCTTCCACGATGCCCACGCGGCGGATGATCTTGCCGCTGTCATCTTTGATCGGAAATGTCCGCGTTCTGACCCAGTGAATCTGTTGATCGGGCGGAATCACTCTATATTCAAAATCGGCAAGACATTCCTCGACAGAGCGCCTCGATGCCATTTGGTGACGCACATAGTCGAGATCATCTGGATGTACAAGCTCCGTGAAAGCAAACGGATTTTGGTAAGCACGGTCTCTATCCATGCCCAGCATCTTTTCATACGCCGGATTGAAATACAACAATTCTTGGTTATCTACAGAGCGCATGAACAGCGCTTGGTCAAAATTCTCAGCAATCTGCCGGAAGCGTGCCTCGCTGTCCCGCAGAGCACTTTGCGCCTGTTTCTGTGCCAACTGTGTCCCGATGGTCAGTGCGTACAAGGCCAGAATATCCAGCAGCGGTTTTGAAGCGGGCTTTTGACTCAGCAAATTATCAGCGACCAACCAGCCCAAACACTGAGTGCCATTCCACACGATAGCTGCCGCGTTCCAACCAATTCCCACTGGCTGATTATTGGCATTTAAGGGCACCTGCTCATCATAGTAAAAGCGCTCTTCCCGCCTAATCGCACGCATCATGCAGCCGTGCGAGGAAGGCGTAAACCGGATATGCCCCTCAACCGAAGTCTTGCCGTGTTCATCAGTGCCGAAGGTGCCTTGCGCGCTACCATCTTGCGGATCGTACAAAAACAAGGCCAGCCGCTCGAATCCCAACCATTCACGCCCCAGTTCCACCGTGCTCTTATAGAAAAGTTCCAGATCGTCAATCTGCGTCAATTGGATCGTGATGTCTTGCAGCGCTTTCAGATAAGTCTGGAATTCGTGCTCGGTTTCCATCTTGGAGGTCAATGCATCTTCAGTGCGTTTACGCTCAGTAACATCGCGCATTACGCCAATAAACTCGATGATCTCCCCTGTCTCTGGGTTACGGATCACGCTGCTGGTAATTTCGACCCAGATGGAATGACCTGCTTTATGCACGACTCGTTGGGTAAAGGTGAATCCCGATTTGCCGTCTTCAATCGCTGACCGAATCGCGGATGCTCCAATGTGGAGGTCATCTGGATGCACGATGTCAGTCCGGATATTTCCGATTAGCTCGTCCGGTGTATAGCCTAACAGGGGATAACACGACGGTGTGATATAGGTGCGTATACCGTTCAGATTGATTTTGGCAATCACATCAATCACATTTTCTGCCAGCAGACGGTAACGTGTTTCGCTTTCGATCAGGGCAGTTTCCGCTTGTTTGAGTTGTGTCCGGTCAAACGAGCTTGAGCGGCTGTGTAAATAGGTGCCCGCCTCGTCATAAATGGCGATGCTGTTGAACAAAATCGGCATCACGCTGCCATCTTTGCGCAGGAAGTCGAGTTTCATATCGCTGATCCAACCGCGTTCCGTGAATGCTGCAAACGCTTTTTCCATGATCGCGAAACTGTCCGGCGTCAAGATGTCCCTGATCTTGAGCTTACCAACTACCTCTTCGCGTTCGTAGCCTAACCAGTGAAGTTCCGTATCGTTGATTTGAGCAACGTATGCATTTGCATCAATTGAGTGATAGCCACACGGCGCTTTGTTGTAAAGGTCATGAATTTCCGCTGCTGATCGCTGTAAGTCTTCCTCGACCTGCTTACGTGCGGTGATGTCTCTGTTGACAGCCGCGATTCCGAACGGAATACCCTTGTCGTCGCGGATCAGTGTTGCCGAACTCAGGACGATGAGGATGCTGCCGTCCTTATGTTGCTGACGCACCTCCCCCTGCCACCATCCCTGTGAGAGTAACCGCTGCATATTGCGTTGTCGCTCGTCAGGCGATGCCAGTTCAGTACGTAAAATTTTAGCCGTCGTTTCCCCAACGGCTTCCTCCGCGCTCCATCCATAAATCCGTGCGGCGGCCTTGTTCCAGCTCTGGATGTGAGTGCCCATATCCATCACGATCACGGCGTCACTCGTATTTTGCTGTAACGCCGCGTGGAAACGGAGTTCACGTTCCTGTGCTTTTCGTACGCTAATATCGCGGATGATGCACGTTAAGCCATCGCTGTTGACGACTCCCACGCTGAGTTCCACATCGAAAACGCTACCGTCGCGGCGCACTGCGCGGGCTTCAAAGCTGCTCCCTTGTTGGGTCGCGACGATCGTTGCGATTTGCTCCCTCACACTGTCCGCATCGACGGGATAAATCGCCGCTAACAGCGAGGTGCCTGTGCAACCGCTGGTGTCACATCCAAACAGTTTGTTGAAAGCTAGATTCGTTTGCTGAATGCTGAGATTGCTTCCAATTAGCAAAATACCGTCTTGGCTGTTGTTGAGAATCGCCTCGGCGCGTTCTTTGGCGCGTTGGAATTCACTGGTGCGTTCATCCACCCGCTTCTCAAGCTCTGCTGCGTAGGTATTCAACCTCTCATAAAGCTGCATATTCTCAATCGCCGCTGCTGCTCGCTCACTGAACGCGGTCAGGATACGTTGATCACGTGGGCTGAATGCATCGACCTTATCATGTTGCAGATCGAGCGCTCCGATGATTCCTTGTGACGTTTTTAGCGGGATAACCAGTTCGCTCCGTGTGCGTGCATCACCAGTGAGATAATCGGGCGTGAGCGCGACATCGGACGCATATACCAGCGTTCCGGTACGAATTGCCAGTGGTACTAAGCCTGTCCCGTCAATCGTGAGTAAGCGCTCGGTTTGCATGTGATACGCTCCGGCACGTCCCAAACGGCGAAGCACTTTCTGATTGCGGTCGAACAGCACCAAACCACAATCCATGTAGGCAAACCAATGGACGACTGCTTCCATGATTTGCTGCGCGAGGTCAATCAAAGTATTGGCTGAAAATAAAGTACCGGTTGCCTCGTAGAGTGCCTGCAACTCGTCTTGTGCTTCCTTGCGCGCCGTGATTACCTCGGAGAAGATGATGATCCCCCCGATCTCGCCACTGACCTTTTTCCACGGACGGATTTCCCATCGAACCCAATCCACCGAACCATCCGCACGCGGGAACGCATCGGCTTCGTTGCTTTCTACGGCACCCTGTAAACAACGTTCATGTATTTCGCGCCATCGGTCAGGAATATCGGGGAATAGCGCGTAGTGAGAACGCCCGATCACGTCGGATTCGAGCAATCGATAATCATCCAACCAGCGCTGACTGACCTGTATATAACGCATATTCGCATCCAGCATGGCAATCGCTGCTGGTGCATGTTCCACAAACAGCCTTAACCGTTGAATATTGGCTTCAACCTCATGCTGACCTTGGTCGTCTTGGGCTGCCTCGGATGAGTCGCTCACAAGCTCCTTAGCTAACGCCTGTCTACTCGGCAACGCTTCTCCACCTAACTGGGCTTCTAGAGCAGCCACGCGGGTTTGAGCTTTTGAAAGTTTTTGACGGGCTTTTTCCAGTTTGGCGATTAGAGCTTGCCGATTTCCTGACATATCCACTTTCCGCATCGAATTGAGTCTTAGGGCGCAGCGTAGCAACAACTGTCCTCATCGTAGCATAATACAGAATCTATAACTTTGGTAAAACAATGGTATATCTCAGGATAGAATATAGCTTAATCGTCCTAAAATATACGTCAATATACGTCAATTTTTTACATGTTATGGTTTTGGCTAGAAGACTCTACAAAAAGATCGGAGATGCTTTTGACGCAGGTTGAACGTTAATTTGGACTGTTTAGGCGGCGTGGATGGCGTGGCTTGTGATATGCCCTCCGCCACATGCCTCTCTTAGATGGGGTAGAAAGGTTGTAGCTTGGTACTTGAACGTCAGGTGTATTTTTCGAACAAAATTTTAACAATACTCCCCTTGACTCATTTTAAAAACTCGTGTATTCTACTCTGTACGAACAAACAGCGATGACCTCGATAGTCATCTCGACCTGTTCGTTCAACTACCTACGGCACTTATTCCTTCTTCTCGCAACTACATCTAAGGTAAAGACTCGACTATCGCCATCAGGGTATCACAGTCATCAGATCATGGGGTGGTGTATTGCCGACACCAACTAAGCACGAAGGATTAAGCACTCATCACTGTCTCTATCGCCCAGTCTCTATCGCCCTGTTCCTAGCCCTGTTAAGCCCTGATCTAGCCCTGTTTTTCTCGGCTCAGGATGGTTCATTGAGCAAGGATTTTTCATCGGCCTGTTTTTCCCTGATAAAACAGGGTTAACAGGGTTCCCATAGCAGTCAACCCATCAGAGGAACACCACGTCATGTTCGCGTGTCAACTACGCCATCCATTTCCACCCCATTATCTCCTGCAAGAGGAACGTCTGACTCTACTTAACGCACAGCACGCAGCACTTGGCACTTCCGTCCCGATGATCCCATCCTCACCAGCCAACGGGATCACGCTAGGGATCATGTCGTGCAGGAACGCCGCTGTGCTGCCTACGGGAAATGACGGGATCGGAACGCATACGCCTGATCCCGTTGCAGCTGCTGTGGCGCTGACCAGCAGGTGGGGGTGCGGTCAACAGGAGTACCGTGCTAGTCGTGGTGATGCTGCTCTAGATGCTCCCGCATCCGTCGTTCGCGTTCCTCTGGCTTTTGCAGCGGGCACGTTGCGCAGTAGCCGTACCCCGGTGCTTTGTAATACTGGCAGCACGCGCCCCGCGTCAGGAACTGTTCACGATGCCCTGCGTGCTCGAACGTCATCACGTCCGTCTTGCCGTTCAGGTGCGATCCCGGCACATGGATCAGCGCGTCAAGTTCGCTTCGGCACCGCTCTGGCTGTCCGAGCACTTGGCACGCATAGATCAGGTTGCCTGCCAACCGATCTGCCACCAAGCCCCACAAGCCGCGTTTGCCCATGCCTGTCTTCAACTTCAGCGCACCGATCACGTCCGCCAGATGCGCCTCGGTCTGCAACCGCATCTCGTCGCGCAACGCGTCCATATTCTCGACCACAGTCACATGGGGTTGTCCGGCTTCGGGGTCATCGGGCAGTGCGTAGAACCGCCCCTCAAGGAAGGCCAGTTGATCATGCCAAACGTTGTCGTCAAAGTGCATCCGCAGGTTGTCAGGGCTGAGGTCGGGGACGCGCCGCGCCGTGAAATAGCACCCGATGCTCGCCGCCGTCATCTGCCAGCTATACGACGAGATGAACGCCGTCGCCCCGAACTGCCGATCATCGCAGCCGATCTTTGTCCGAATGCGCTCCAACAGCGTTGCGAGGTGCGGCGAGTCGCTGCGAGCAAGGTCGCTGTGAGAGTACCATCCGTCGCCCGTCGGTTGCCCTATTTGCAGGTTAATGTACGAACTGAGCGCTTTCAAACGCTCGAAAGTATCCGCCAAGGTCAAGGTCTGTACGCTCATGCTCATGTTATCCATAGCTCTGAAATTCGGTCGGGGTGAGTTCGGCGGGTTGGGTAAGCGGCGTGGGCGCTGTATGCAGGTGATGCGTGCGTTTGGTGCGTCCGATAGGCACCACCAGCGGCGTCCCGGTCACCGGATCGGGGATGATGGTGCAGTTGACGCCGAATACGTCTCTCACCATCTGCTCGGTGACGACCTTGCTCGGCGTACCCTGCGCCACGATGCTGCCTTTCACCATCGCGATCAGATGATCGGCATAGTGGCAGGCGTGGTTCAGGTCGTGCAGCACCATCACAATCGTCTTGCCGCGTTCTTGGTTCAATTCGGTCAGCAAATCCAGCACATCCAGTTGGTAGGCCAGATCGAGGAAGGTAGTCGGCTCGTCCAGCAGCAGCAAATCGCTGTCTTGCGCCAACGCCATCGCGATCCAAGCCCGCTGACGCTGCCCGCCCGAAAGCGTATCCACGGGACGATCCGCGAATTCGGTCATGCTGGTGATTTGCAGCGCCTCGTTAGTGACTTGCTCGTCATACGCCGACCACTGCTGCAACCAGCTCTGATGCGGGTAACGTCCCTGTGCCACCAATTCGTGGACGGTCAAGCCTTCCGGCGCGACGGGGTTCTGTGGCAAGATGCCCAACCGTTTGGCGAGTTCCTTGGTTGGTAGTTTCCAGATGTCTTGACTGTCGAGCATGACGCTGCCCGTGCGTGGCTTAAGTAAGCGTGAGATGCCGCGCAGCAAGGTCGATTTTCCGCAGCCGTTCGGCCCCACCAGCGCCGTGATCGAGCCGTTCGCGATAGTTAGGCTCAAGCCATTGATGATCGTAGCGTTCTCATAGGCCAGTGTAAGGTTATCCGCGTTGAGTGTACTCATGATCATCCTAATGATTGCGGTTACGGTAAAACAAAAACAGGAAATAGGGTGCCCCGATCAATGCCGTGACGATCCCGACGGGCAGTTCCGATGGGACGATCACCGCCCGCCCGATCAAGTCCGCCAGCACCAGCAGCGCGCCGCCGAACATCGCGCTGACGGGGATCAAGCCTTCGTGTGCGGGGCCGACCAGACGCCGCGTGACGTGCGGCGCGACCAAGCCTACGAAGCCGATAGTCCCTGCCACCGCCACCGATGCCGCCGCCAACCCGACGCCGATCACCAGCAGCACGCCGCGATTCACTTCAAGGCGCATTCCCAACCCTTTGGCGGTGTCGTCGCCCAACGCAAGCGTATTCAGTTGCCATGCGGAGAGGATCGCCAATGGCAGCAGGACGAGCAGCCAACCGCCCATCACCTGAACGTGTTCCCAGTTGCGCCCGTAGACGCTGCCCGTCAGCCACACGTAGGCTTGCTGGACATCATTGATATTGCCAAACACCAGCATGACGGTGGTGAACGCGCCGAGCAGCGATGCCAGCGCCACCCCGATCAAGATCAGGCGCATAGGGGAGGTGCTTCCGTGCTTCCATGCAAGGGCGTAGATCGCCAGCGCAGTCAGCAGCGCCCCCGCGAAGGCTGCCCACGGCAGCAGCGTAAGCGGGGCGGTTTTCAACACTACGATGAACAGCACCGCCACGAAGCCCGCGCCCGCGCTCACGCCGATGATGCCCGGATCAGCCAACGGATTCCGCGTCAGCCCTTGCATGATTGTGCCCGAAGTTGCCAGCGCTGCACCCACCATGAAGGCCAGCACGATGCGCGGCAGCCGGAACGTCATCACGACGAGGCGGAAATTGGCATAATCGGGATGATCGGTGTTGGTGTTCAGCAGCGTGCGGACGACATCCAGCGGCGGGATGTTGTATTCCCCGTAGCTGATGCTGAATACCAGCGTGATTAGCGTGAAAGCCACAATCGCCAGCATGATCTTGGGCGCACGTCTATCGATCCGGTACGAGAAGTTGCGCCAGCGGAACGTGTACCATGCGGGGGTGAGTGCCGTTTTCGTGAGCATCAGCGTTTCACCTTCCAGCGTGCCAACCAGATGAAGAACGGTGCGCCGATCAGCGCCATGATCACGCCGACGGGCAGTTCTTGCGGGCGTACCAGCACGCGTGCGCCAATATCCGCCAGCGTGACCATGATCGCGCCAACCACTGCCGAATAGGGGATCACCCAGCGGTAATCGGAGCCGACCACGAAACGCACGATATGCGGGACGACCAGCCCGACGAACCCGATCGGGCCAGCGAGCGCGACCGCGCCGCCCGCCAGCAGCACGACAAGGATCGCGGCGACGGCCTTGACCCACAGCGTATTTTGTCCGAGTCCCTGCGCCACATCCTCGCCAAGGCTGATCGTGGTGATCTGGCGGCTGATCAGCATCGCGCCGACCAAGCCAACCAGCATATATGGTGCGGTTTGCACCAGCAGCGGCATCTCGCGCCCTGCCAGCGACCCCGCCAGCCAGAACCGGATTCGCTCCAATGCAGATTGGTTCATGATCAAGATTGTCGTAGTAAACGAGGAGATGAAGGCCGTGACGATCACGCCTGCGAGGGTCAGCTTGAGTGGTGTCGCGCCGCCGCGTCCCATCGAGCCGAGCGCATACACCAGCCCCGCCGTGATCCCGCCGCCGATGAACGCAAACACCGCGTAGGCAGAGAGCGACAAACTGCTGATGAACGCCAGCGCCAGTACCACCGCGAAGGACGCGCCGCTTTCGATGCCCAGAATGCCAGAGTCCGCCAGCGGGTTACGCGTCAAGCCTTGCATGATCGCGCCTGCCACCGCCAGTGCCGCGCCGACGATCATGCCGGACAACACGCGCGGGAGGCGCACCATCTGAATGATCAGATGTTGAAAGTTCGAGTCGTCTGGATGAAATAAGGCGTCCGCCACCGTCTGCGGCGAGATGTCCGCCGCGCCTAGCGTGATGCTCCACACGGCGCACAGCGCGGCGAGTAGCACGCCGACCAGCAAGCATGGCAGTAACCAGCGCCGGCTACCGATCACGCGGTTAGAAATGGACGGTACTGAATTCGCTTGAGCAGTCATAACCCCGTCAGCCTGACTCTACGCTTAGTTAGTGACAGCGGGCGTGGCATCCGTGGCGGGCGCTTCGATGTTCATCGCGTGCAGCACGGTATCTACCAGCGCTTCAGCCGAGCGTGGGCCGCCAAACAACCATACATCGCCTCCCATCCAATAGGCACGTTGCGCCTTGACGAAGGCAAGGTTGCTCCACAAGGGCGACTTGGCAAAAAAGTCATTATCGTTGGTCTGGGCAACATAGAAAAAGTTGAATTCTGTCTCGCTCAACGGCGCAAAGCCTTCGATGCCGAGTTCGCTGAAGCCATATTGCTGAGGGGCATCCTTCCACGCGTTCTTCAGCCCGATCTGCTCCAATATCTGGACAGCCATCGCGTTATCGGTGAACAGCCGGAAGGTTGCCACGTTGTCATACGTCCAACCTTGCGAGAGGATGAAGGGTTCGGCGGCATGTCCGGCGGCGGTGAGGGCGTCCTGCGCGTCTGCAAAATAGGCGTCCATGTCGGCTAAGACTTGCTTGCCCTCGTCTTCACGACCGAGCGCCGTCGCGAGGGTGGTGAAGGTTGTCTTCATCTCTTCGAAGTGCGAGGAGCCATCGACGGGATACGGATTGAACACCAGCGTCGGCGCGATTTTGCTCAGTTCATCGTAATTCTGAGCGACTCGGAACTGTACGGCGATAATCAGATCGGGTTGAAGTTTGGTGATGAGTTCAAGGTTGGGTTCGCTGCGCTCGCCTACATCTTGCACGTTGGCGGTATCCAGCGTGATCGGTATCTTCACCCAATCGTGATAGCCCTCGATGTCGGCAATACCAACGGGTTGCAGACCAAGCGCCAAGACATCTTCGACATATGTCCACTCCAACGCGATGACGCGCTTCGGCTGTTCAACGACGCATGTCACGCCCATCACATGCGTGATCAAGCGGAATCCGGCCTCGCACTTGGTTTCTTGTGCCTGAACCGACTGCGAGGCGGTTGCGATAGCCGCCAACGCGGTTATGAGCAGCACGAAGGTGAATTTGCGAATGAACATTGATCTCCTCATGAAATGCATATGCAAATAAGTGGGCGAATGATACGTGCTTACCTCCGCAAAAATCTACCGGGCGACTTAAACAATAAATTTTGTAAGAGGACATCATAAAAAAGACCACGATCATGTTTATTCTTGGTCGCTTGAAAATCTATAGAAATCTGTACTTCGTCATATTTGAGCTGGAGTTAACCACATAGTTAATGACAGTTAATTTTAATCTTCCGTAACTTTTAATCAGTGGCGTATTGTGCGGTGCAGAGTGCCGGATGTGAAAAGATTGAACAAAATTGCTCTCATTGTGACGCGTTTGTAATGAGATGTCCGTCTAGAGACGTTGTACGATATAAATATTAAGATTTAGTTGTCTATAGCGATAGTTGTTGTTTCAACTATCAATTAAAATAGTAAATTTATTGTTACTTAGTGTGTGGTGAGTATCACCCGATTTTTAGGTAGGAGTCCCTCCATGAACACCCAAACCACTGTTATTTTCCAGAGCGGGCAAAGCGTCCCCACCACCGGCATGTATGAGATTGTTGGCACCAACCGCAAAACTAAGACGGGTGAATTCACACTGCGTTTACTGACCTGCGGGGAGATGTTCCCGTTCCTCGAAGGACGCAGTGTGGCATGGCACGAGTTGGACAGCGAGGCAGCACACGTGTTAGCACCCACCATGGCTGACATTCATGCACCAAACCAGAACTAGCTGATCGGTCGCGGTGCTGGCGCTGTGACTGCTAACCCATTGTCGATAACCAGATAGAGAGTAGAGATACGAGCCGCCGAAGGGGGTAGCCTTCTGGCGGCTACTTCATGCTGTTTCCACCGTCGCCTTGTGCGGGTGAACACTGGACAGTCCACGGCGGGCTGGCTACACTCGTACTCTATGAAAACTCTCCAAGAATCCGAATTTGTCATTGTCGGTACCGGCCTGATGGGCGCGTCCCTCGCGTTGGCGTTGCGCGGCAAGGTCAAGTCCCTGCACGGCATCGACATCAACCCGCAGCATTTGCGCGACGCCGCCCGCTGCTTTGACCGATTGAGTGGCGAGATCACCGCTGATACGCTGGCAGCCGATGTCGTTGTGCTGGCGACGCCCGTGCGCACCATCCTTGTGCTGCTGGATCGGATCGCCAAACTGGTCAAACCGGACACGCTGATCATGGACATCGGCAGCACCAAGCGCGACATTGTAGCGGCGATGAACGAACTGCCGGATGGGATGTTAGCCATCGGCGGGCACCCGATGTGCGGGCGCGAAACCAGCGGACCGCAAGACGCCACCGCCGAGATGTTCGTCGGGCGTCCGTACATCTTCTGCTCGACGCGTCACACCACTGACGAAGTGACGGCGTTGGTGCATGAGCTTGCTACCAAGATCAACGCGGCGTTCTATCTGCTAGACGCTGCGCAGCATGACGCGGCGACGGCGGCGATCAGCCATCTGCCCTATCTGGTCAGCAGCGGGCTGGTCGGCATGGTGCAGCAGCTCAGTAAGAGCGACAACCTTGGCGAGCTGCCGTGGCAGTTGGCCTCGACAGGTTTCAAAGACACCTCGCGCTTGGCGGGCAGCGATGTCGCGATGATGGCGGACATCGTAGAGACCAACCGCGAAGCCGTCTTCCACGCGTTGGATGTCTTCCACGAGCAGATCGAGGTGGTCAAACACATGCTGAACACCAACCGCGATTTGCAACTGCGCGACACGTTGGAAAAAATCCGGCAAGGTCGGCGCGCTTGGGAACAGCGTTACTTCAAGCCGCGCCCCACGCCGGGAATCGACGGGCAAACGCAGCTCGCGGGCGTGATGGGCTGGCCTGTCAAACATTCGCTATCGCCTGCGATGCACAACGCAGCATTTGACAAGCTCGGCCTGAATTGGCGCTATCTGCCACTGGCGGTGGAACCGAGCCGACTGCCCGAAGCCATACGCGGACTGCCTGCGCTTGGCTGGCGCGGCGTTAATCTGACCGTGCCCCACAAAGTCGATGTGCTGCCGCTGCTGGCGGATATTTCCGACGAAGCCCGTCTGATCGGGGCGGCGAATACAGTGCGTGTCGATCCTGAGACGGGCGCATTGAGCGGCACCAACACGGATCGCTACGGGTTCATGGCTGACCTCGCCGCCCACGATGTGACGATCGATGCTTCCACTCATGCGGTGCTGCTTGGCGCGGGCGGCGCGGCACGGGCGATCAGCGTCGGGCTGCTCAAGCAGGGCGCGCGGCTCGCCATCGTAAATCGGACGCTGGAACGCGCCGAGGAGCTGGTCAAGCTGCTCAAGACCGCGCTGCCGGAGGCCAGAGTCGAGGCGATCCCCGTCGAAGGTCTGCGCGACGCCAGTCGTGATGCTTCGCTGATCGTCAACGCGACTTCGGTCGGGATGTGGCCTAATGTCGAGGCGTCGCCGTGGCCTACCGACGTGCCATTTCCGCGCCGCGCGGTGCTGTACGACACCATTTACCGCCCGCAGCAAACCAAGCTAATGCACGACGCACAGGCAGCAGGGCTGCGCACCATCGGCGGGATCGGGATGCTGGTGCATCAGGGCGCGGCGGCCTTCACCTTCTGGACGGGCGTCGAAGCGCCGGTCGCCGTGATGTTGCAAGCGTGCCTCGCCAAACTGGCGGAAGGTTAACAGGGACAACAGCGTCCAAACGCGATAAGCTAGTGTCCCATTCACAAAGAAAGCAATTGACGAGTACCTCTTATGCTGCGTTTTCTGACTTCTGGCGAATCTCACGGCCCGCTGCTGACGGGCATTTTGGACGGCCTTCCGGCGGGCATCCCGCTGACCGCCGCTGATGTCGATGCTGACCTCGCACGGCGGCAGCAAGGCTACGGCAAGGGCGGGCGGATGGGCATCGAGAAAGACCATGTGCGCTTCGGCGGCGGCGTGGTCGATGGCTGCACGACAGGCGCACCGATTTCGCTGCTGGTCGATAACCGCGACTACAAGAACTGGGCGGAAAAGGTGATCGAGCCGATGACGATCCCGCGCCCCGGTCACGCCGATTTGACGGGGGCGATCAAGTACGGCTATCGCGAACTGCGGCTGTCGTTAGAGCGCTCCAGCGCCCGCGAGACGACGATGCGGGTAGCGGTGGGCGCGGTATGCAAGCAGTTCCTCGCGCAGTTCGGGATCAAGGTGCAAGGCTACGTGACCGTGATTGGCGACGTGAGCACCGCGCTGCCGCATCCAGCCGATTACGAAGCGCGCTTTACCGCCGCCGAAGCCAGCGATGTGCGATGCCCCGACCCCGACGCCTCCGAGCAGATGCACGCGGCGATCCGCGCCTGTATTCAGGCCAAAGACACGCTCGGCGGGATCATCGAAGTCGTGGCGATCAACGTCCCGCCGGGGTTGGGATCGCACGTGCAGTATGACCGCAAGCTGGACGGCCTGCTGATGGGCGCGGTTGGCAGCGTCCACGCGATCAAAGGCGTCGAGGTCGGATCGGCGTTCGATAACGCACGCTTGCCGGGCACAAAAGTCCACGATGAGATCGTGGTGGAAAACGGCACCCTTAAGCACCATACCAATCGTGCGGGCGGCCTCGAAGGCGGGATCACGACGGGCGAACCGATCATCGTGCGGGCAGCGATGAAGCCAATCGCCACGACGCTGACTCCGCTGCAATCCGTCGATCTGGCGTCGGGTGAGCCGAAAGGCTTCGAGTACGAACGCAGCGATTTTTGCCCCGTCCCACGCGGCGTACCGATCATCGAGGCGATGGTGGCAGTGGTGCTGGCGAACGCGCTGATCGAGAAGCTCGGCGGCGATTCGGTCAACGAGATGAAGCCGCGCTTCGAGACGCTGCGCCGGAGCCGCTTGGAAGACCTGCCAATGGACAACCGTCCGTGGCAGTTCGGGTATGAATACACGTAGAATGCTGCCTCATATCCCGCGCATACGACGCGGGATATAACCCCTGATTGTTGTTAATTCGCGGGGACGGCTTCCGTCGCGGCGGGTTCGCCTTCGACGTTGGCGATCTCCGCGATGCGTGACGTGTCCAAGCAGACCGCGACCGATTGGTTGTAGCCCATCAAGAAGGCTTGGCTGCGCTGGGCGCTAGAACCGTGCGCGTCTGGATCGTCCCACTTGGTGTTCTCGTCATCACCGATATCGAAGAAGCTGTTCATGCCTTCCTTCAAGTCGTCGGCGGTGATCTCCAAGGAGCCATTGCCATCGTACAGGTAGCGCGTGAAGTTGCCCGCCAGACAGTCGGCCTGAAGCTCGATCTCGATGCTGTAGTGGCCTTCCGAGAGTTGAAGCTTCTGATCGAGCAGGTCTTGGATGTAGTGACCCCACTCATGCGCGATGATGCCTACTACCGAGTAACCGTTGTTCTGGCTCTTGTCATACTCCTGCGCGAACCATGTTGTGTCGTAGTAGATAGCCTTATCTTCGGGGCAGAAGAAGGCGTTTTCGGCTTCGGTTTCGCCACAGGGCGTATCCATCGGCGTCTCACCTTCGTAGGCCGTTACGGCAGAAGGCGGCTTATAGTCACCCAACTTCTCATCGGTGAAGGTTTGCGACCAGAACGCGTTGAGGTCTTCTTCCGAGGTGGTCACTAGCTCGGTTACGGGGTCATCTTGCGCAACAACCCGCTTGACCGTTGTCCCCATGCCGATGATCGAGACGACTAACAACAAGGCAACCAATAACTGGTGGCGACGATTGATGAGATTTGACATTGGCTTTTATCCTTGAAAGAAGCGTGACATCTTATTTTGTCGTCCCAGTTGACGGGTTCGCGTCGGAAAATGATCCCTACCATGATCCCGCTGACTGGTGAACACGGGATCATTATAGTATGAAGTGCTAAGTGCTGCGTGCTAAGTAACGACGACTTTGTGGCGCTCGATTTCTTCGGGGCGTGGGAGAAGGAAGGAACGCGGTGTGCGCTAGGATGTGAAATGAGCGTGATGTTCATACGAGTCCCTCATGTGCGATGTGCGTGGCTAGGAATTTGCCTGTTTTGCCTGATCCCCCTGTTTTAACAGGCAAAAGATCAGGTAAACGGCATGTTACGCTCAAATGAGCCGTCCTGAACTGGTGAGATCAGGCAAATAACAGGCGATAACAGGCAAAAGATCAGGCGATCTCGTTCATACAGGCAAGTGCCTAATGATCATGGTATTGAAGCCATGCATCAGGGAGCAGTGGTCAACGGGTAAGTGATGACGCGACTTCCAGATTCAGGACTTCACCGATGGGTGGTTTCTTGAGCCAGCCCGATGAGCAGCCCTTCGGGGCCGCGAATATAGCAGAGCCGATACGAGTCCTCGTACTGAACCACTTCCCCGACGAGCTGCGCGCCGTGTTTGAGGAGCCTAGCAAGCGTGTCATCAATGTCCTCCACAGCGAACATGACGCGTAGGTATCCGAGCGCGTTTACCGGGGCGTTGCGATGATCAGCGACTACAGACGGGGCGAGAAATCGCGAAAGTTCGAGGCGGCTGTGCCCGTCGGGGGTGACCATCATGGCGATCTCGACGCGCTGTGTGCCCAGTCCGGTGACGCGTCCAGCCCATTCTCCTTCGATCATGGCTCGCCCTTCGAGCTTCAGGCCAAGCTCGGTGAAAAAGGCGATGGCCTCTTCGAGAGACTCTACCACAATGCCGACGTTATCCATCCTCATAAGGTTAGATTTTTCTGATGTCATCTAGCCGCTCCTATGTTGGCAACTCTTCTATCGTCAATAAGGGACTCAGGACAGTCGTCGCAGGCGGGTGAAATGTCAAGCCGAGCGTACGATTTCTTTGCGAACCGCAAAATAAGCGCTGCGATGAACAATGGCAGAAAGGCTAACAGTGGATCAGTCCACACTGATCAAGGAGAACCGAAGGACAAACAACCCATAATAATCAGTATAACAGAGACAGAACTTGATGTCAAGACACGAACATAAGAATCTCGTAGATAATTGTTAGGAAAATGTGCGGAAAAGACGCGCTACAAGCGGACAGCGATCGATGTGTATGGCACTCCCAGTAGACTGGATTGGCTTACTTTTAATTGAAGCTGCGGAGCCAAATGTTCGTAAAGCCGCAGTAGCTGGTCGCTAACTGGTAATTGTAAGCAGCAAGCAAGACTTCGCCCGTAACCTGCGTGAGGTTGGTTTCCGCCGCAAGCTGTCCATTCACGTAGACGAGTAAGCCGTTGCCATAGGCCACCACGAGAAGGCGGTTGCGGGCGCGGTTTTCCAGTTTGAGGGCATCGGTGAGCGCATAGTCGTTGACCTTGACCTCGCCACCAACCGTTTGCCGCACACCGAGGCCACCTTTACGGTCAAAATACACGATGCTGAAGTTATCGCCATCCTGTACGCGGAATTCCAGCGCACAGGCGATATTTTCGATGTCCGAATCCCAGAGGACATCAGCGGCATAGACGAGATTGGCAAAACTGCTGCCTTCCATCAGCTTGACGAACAGCAAGCTGCTCGGCGTACTGTTGCTGACGAAAGCGGAATTCACCTCGACGGCGGGCGTACCATAAGCGGGCAGTACCGCCGCACGGATGAGTTCTCCGAGGATGGCTTCGGGCGTGCCCTGCCAGTCATTGAGCGTCTGCGGCGGCACGATCTCGGCGCGGGCGGTGGCGGGGACGGTAACGATGAAATTATCGAACCCGACGATCACCCGATGGTTCGGGCGGGTGCTGGTGCCGACCATGAGGCCGACCAAGCCTGCTTGTGGCAAGCTGGCATCTTCGACGCTGCCGACGGCCTGCCCGTTGAAGAACAAGGTGAATTTGCTGCCCTGCGCTAGCACTGCCAGCGTACCTGAGGAAGCGATTGGCACAGGCGAGTCTGCCCAATCCGAGATCGCACGGCGCTGACTGCCCGTTTGCAGAAAGACGCGCCACTGATTGCTGCTGTTGACCGAAAACGCGTAATAATTCGCGTTGGCGTCGTTATCCGTGCGTTGGGTGCGCAGCAGGATGCCATATTCCCAGTAAGCGTTGAATTCCTCGACCCGCGCATCGACTTGCACATACACATCCGCGTACGTGCCGAGCTTATCCGCCGTCGTCCACGCGATCAGGTTATCGGCCTCCGCGCCCATCCGCAACCGCCCCTCGTTCAGGCGCGAGGTGGAGGCAGGTTCGCGCCATGAACGGAGCGCAGAATCGGGCAACATCGGGTCGTTGACGAGCAAAAAGCTGTAGCCGGGGAGGAGCGCGAGTTTATAGCCGCCCGAAGTAGCAGAATCGGCGCGGGGCGAGACACGCAAAGAATAGGTGCCCGCGCTGGTGATCGGGTAGGCATCGATGGCGACACTGCGGTAGCTGGCGGGGCGGCTGCTGGCGAGGACGGTGCCCGCCGGATCGAGCAGTTCGATCACGGGTTGCAGATCGCCGGAAATGGGTTGCAGCCACGCGGAGACGATCTGACCGGAACTCGCCTCGAATGTCCATGTTTGCGTCGGGGCAGCGGCGGTGATCTCGCCCGTGACGGTTTGCAGGAGCGTCAGCGTTGTTTCAGATTGCGCTTTAGGCACTGACACAGGCCAAAGGAGCGCTAGAATTATCCCTAACCACGCGACCCTGCGGACAAAATTCCGATGTGTGTTGCGAACTACCATTACGACTTACCCTCGCCGGACGAATGGCAGTAGCATAACGTGGTTTTCAAAACGATTGCAACCGCGTCCCGGAGGGCGCTTGATTATGGTCACAGCATTGGTCACTGGCGGTACTGGCTTCCTCGGTTCCCACGTCGCCCGCGCGCTGGTCGAGGCGGGCCATACGGTGCGCATTTTGCGGCGGCAGCGTTCCCCGCTCGATCTGGTTCAAGATTTACCCGTCGAGCACATGATTGGCGACATCATGGAGGTCGAATCGCTGGAAGCGGCGATGCAGGGCTGCACATGGGTGTTTCATGTCGCGGCTGCTTCGGATTACTGGCGCACGAGCAAGACGAAATTGTACTTGATCAACGTGCAGGGGACGCGCAACGTGCTGGATGTTGCCAAGAAAACTGGCGTCGGGCGCGTGATCCTGACCAGCAGCGGCGCGGCGGTCGGGCTGCGCGAGGATGGGCTGCCGTCGAGCGAGGCCGAACCGTTCAATTTGCCGCAGCAGCATTTCGCCTACGGACACAGCAAGTGGCTGGCGGAGCAGGAAGCATGGCGCGCCGTCGCAACGGGACAAGACGTGGTGGCGGTGAATCCGGCGGCGGTGTTCGGCCCCGGCGACCTGAACCAGATTTCGGGCAGCGCGGTAGTGGAGATGGCGCGGGGAAATGTGCCGATCTATCCACAAGGCGGCATGACGATGATCGATGTGCGGGATGTGGCGAAGGCGCACATCGCCGCCGCCGAACGCGGGCAAGCGGGAGAACGCTATTTGCTCGGCACGGAGGACGTTTCGCACAAGGTGCTGTCAGACGTAGCGGCGGAGATCGCTGGCGTGCCGAAACCCGTGATCCCCGTGCCAAAACTGATCACGCCTGTGCTTTCCGTCGCCGTGAGCGGGCTGCGGCGGATCGGCGTGCAACTGCCGATCAACTCGGATCAGATCCGCTTGAGCGCGCGAAATGTATTTTTTGACTGTCATAAGGCGTGGGCGGCGTTCGGGAAACCGGAGATCGGGCTGCGCCAGAGTTTGCAGGATACCTATGACTGGTATGTGCAGCACGGCGTGATCAAACGCGCCTAGCCGCACTGTTGAAGGAGTTTCGTTATGTTCAAAGCCATTATGGAGCGCCGCCGCGAGACGAACACATGGCAAAAAATCCCGTGGAACGAGCCTGAGTTCAGCAAACGGATGCTGAAGGAGCATCTGACGCAAGCACATGACGCTGCCAGCCGCCGCACGGCGATCATCGAGCGGCAAGTGGCGTGGATTCACGAGGAGGTGTTAGGCGCACGTCCGTCCCGCGTGCTCGATCTGGGCTGTGGGCCGGGGCTATATGCAAGCCGCTTGGCGGCGCTCGGTCATCAGTGCGTGGGGATCGATTTTTCGCCCGCGTCGATTGACTATGCGCGCCAACAGCGCAGCGACGTGACGTATATACAAGCGGATGTGCGCGAGGCCGACTTCGGCACGGGATTCGATCTGGCGATGATGCTGTACGGCGAGATCAACACCTTCACGCCCACGGATGCGCAGTGCATCATCGATAAGGCGTTGGCAGCGCTCAAGCCCGGTGGCGCGCTGCTGCTAGAGCCACACCCCTATGAGGCCGTCAAACGGATCGGGAGCAGTGCGCCCTCATGGTACAGCGCCGAGGAAGGCTTGCTATCGCCGCGCCCGTTTGTGTGCTTGGAAGAGTCATTTTTCCAAGATGGACGTTCGATGAACCGTTTTTATGTGATCGACGCCGAGACGGGCAGTCTGACGACCTATGGATCGATGACGCAAGCGTATACCGAGGCGGAATATCGGCAGTTGCTGCGGGCATTCGCGACGGTGACGATATACCCGTCGCTGGTAAACCCCGAAAATGACGGAATGCTGTGCGCGATCGTGGCGCGGAAGGCATAGGCGGTGGAAATGAGGCCGATTCTTAAAGGGACAGACTGAGCCAACGGAATAGGCCGTACATCATTTGTGCGGCCTTTCATCTCATTGAAACGCTTACCTTTTCTTGAGACGCTCAACCATAGGGGTTCACGATCATACGTCGTTTTGCAAGGCTACAACTGGAGCGGTTATCACACTATCCGTAGCCTTATCAGCTTCTGATCGCTTGAGTGCGGGAAGCGCTAGGATAAGCGCGCCTAGCGACAGTAATAGCATCCCTGCACCACTGAGATATGGCGCGGCGTGTCCTACGTTATCATAGACGCCACCCACATACAATGGGCCTGCCATATTCGCTAGGGATTGGAGCGATTGATTGCCGCCTAGTACTTTGCCTTGCGAACGTGCGTCTGTTGCCCTTGTGATCAAATCAAGCAGCGAGGGGCTAATCAACCCTTCGCCAATCGCAAGGAGGATAAATGCGATATACATCAACAACGGAGATGCAACGACCGCGACCAATGACATCAACAGAAAACTGATAATGGCAAAAATCAGACCCACGATTGTGACTTTCAATGTCCCCAAATGCTTGATCAGCCACGGAAGCACCACCGCTTGCGCGACAAGGCTGGAAACCCCGAAAACCGAAAACAAGGTTCCAACTGTGGTCGTATCCCAATTCAGACTATCTTTAGCAAAAAGGCTTATGTTAGCTGAAATGGCGATAAAGGATAGCGTGGTCAGGAAGATAGCCACCAATAACCAGCGAAGTTGCGGCATCGTCAGAATATCTTTCACGGTGCTGATAGGATTTAGCCGCACCAGATTGATTGAAGCGGTGCGTTTCTCTTTGGGGAGACTTTCTGGCATGAAAAAGAACCCTAACAGCAGGTTGATAAAGAGCACACCGCTAGCCGCGAAAAATGGAAGCTGATAGCCAAGTTTTGCCATGAAGCCCCCTACTGTCGGGCCGAGAATGACGCTGATTGCGCCGACAGCACCAAGCCAGCCAAAGTACTTGCCACGCTCCGTGGGCGGCACAATGTCGGCTATGTAGGCGTTGAGGATGGCACCGTTCGCACCGGTCAACCCATCAATGATACGACCGAGAAACAAGACCCACAGTGAACCACCGATTCCCAGAAGTAGATAGCCACCCGCCGAGCCAAGTAAGCACAGCAACATAATCGGACGGCGACCAAAACGGTCACTGAAAGCACCTAAGCCCGGTGCGGCGATAAATTGACAGATCGCGTAGGCGGAGGTGAGCCAACCAACGGTCAGGCCGATGTTGTTTGAATCACCGACATAACGTGCTACGAGGAACGGCGCAAGTGGAATGATGAGCGTGAGTCCCACCATGTTGAGAAAGGTAGTGAAGATGATGAAAAAGATCACCTTGTGGTTTGGTCTTTCCATTGTCTGCGTATTCATGTAATTCTCCCTATGTGCTTCAGTTTCATTCACTGAACGTTCGTTGAGTGAAATATTCAAAAAAATTTATGGCCTTAGGTAGACCATAAATTGGCTGTGAACTCCACCAGTTTGTTCAGGTATAGTTCGTCATTAGCGGCAGCATCACCCTCCTCATCACCGAAAAAGGAATGCATGAGTATCCCGGAGAAGAACTGCGAGACGGCAAATGTTAAATCCATTGTCCGGATTTCGCCTTGCGCCATCCGTCTCGCAAAATATTCTCTCAGCGGTGCGACTGGAGATTCCTGAATGGGAAACGTTCTCACCCATTCCTCGTGTCGCAGCCAATTTCTTTCGCGCATCCCAATTTGGATCAGCTCCTTATCCCCAGCATAGAGACTAATTCCAACACGCGCTGTCAGCAAAAGGGCGTCTCTCAGAGGTAGGTCATCTTTCAATTGGGAAACTATCGTCTTAATCTCCGCGATTCGGGCGTCTCGACCTTCGCGGAGGATGGTTTGCAGAATCTCCAATTTTCCTCCGGGAAAATAGTGATAGGTGAGCGCCTCGGCAACGCCCAATTCTTTATTGAGCGATCTCATGGATGTCGCATGATAGCCGCCTGCGGCAAACATTCTTTTCGCGACCACAAGGATTTGCTGCCGTCGCTCCTGAGCTTTAATATCCCGGCTTGTCATTCGATTGGGAGGTAGCTCTTCGGCCATCGGCACTGATCCCGCTGATAAGACAATATTCATTCAACGAACGATGAATGAATATTAGCACGCATTTCGAGGCATGTCAACTTCGACCCTCAGTTCAACCCCAAGCAAGCGGCTCAATATAGGTATTTAAAGCCAGTGTAGCGCCAAATCGAGCGGCACTGGCTTGGTTTGACTGGTGATGAGCGGTGTTCCTCGTGGCGGCATGATCACGCCGCTGACTGATCATTTCAGCGTGTAGTGATTCCAGACGCCGCCGACCATTGTGCCGATCACTTTGGTTTTGAGGATGTCATCCGGCGCGCCCGTGACCAGATCGCGATCCAAGGCAACCACATCCGCGAAGTAACCGACGGCGATGCGCCCCTGCCGATCCTCCATGCCGCCTGCGTAGGCCGCGCCCTGCGTGTAACCGCGTAAGGTCTCCTCCATCGTGATCTTGGCCTCAGGATACCAGCCTTCGGCGCGGGGTGTGCCATCTTCGCGGCGGCGCGTCACGGCGGCGTGAATGCCTTTGATCGGGTCGAATGGCTCGACAGGCGAATCCGAACCGAAAGCGACCTGCGCGCCCGCGCCGATCTGTAAACGCGGGTTATAACCGAAGGCCGAGCGTGTGCCCCAGTATTGATCCGCCATCTGGTAATCCGCCGTGGCGTGGATCGGCTGCATCGAGGCGATGATGTCCAGCGCCGCCAAACGCCCCACATCGTCGGGATGGATCAACTGGACGTGCTCGATGCGATGTCGCCGCTCGGAGGGATGTACGCCGCGCGCGGCTTCTTCGTCGCGCACAGTTTCGAACACGTTGAGGACTTCATGCACGGCTTTGTCACCGATGGCGTGGATGGTCGAGGCGAGACCGCGTCGGCTGGCTTCGCTGACCAGCCCGATCATCTCTTCCGGATCGGTCACAACGACGCCATAATTTTCCGGTTCGCCTTCGTAGGGCGCGATCATCAAGGCGGTGCGGGTGCCGAGCGCGCCATCCGCGAAGATTTTCAGCGCCCCGATGCGCAGCCAGTCGTCCCCGAAGCCGGAACGCAGCCGCAGTCCGTAGGCGTGCTGAATGAAGGGCGCGTTGATGTTCTTGACGATGCGCAGACCGAGCCGCCCCTGCTCGTGCAAAATCTGCATGGCCTCGAAAGCGGAGGGGTTATCGAAATCGTGCAGCCCCGTGAGTCCGGCTTGCCATGCCAGTTTTTGCGCATCTTCCATCATGTCGGCTAATTCCGCCGCCGTCGGATCGGGGACGAGCTTGCTGACCAAGCCGATGGCGTCTTCTAGCAGAATGCCCGTCGCTTTGCCGTGCTCGTCGCGCTGGATCAGGCCGCCTTTGGGATCGGGCGTGCTGTCGGTGATGCCCGCTAGTTTGAGCGCGGCAGAATTCACCCATGCGCCGTGTCCGCTGCGGGCATTCAGAAAGGTCGGAATATTGCCCGTCACGGCATCCAGATCAGCAGCGGTGGGGAACGCGCCGCCCTCCCACATGGCTTGTGCCCAGCCGCGCCCTAGCAGCCAGCCGCCTTGTTTGACGTTGGCGGCGGCCTTGCCAACCCGTTCTACCGCCTCTTGTTTGCTCGGCACGGCGAACAGATCGACATCCCGCAGGCTGCGCGATGTCCATTCCCAGTGAATATGCGCGTCGATCAGGCCGGGGATCACCGTCGCGCCCTGTAAATCATCGATCTGAGTCTGTTTCGTTGCCAGCGTACGTAGTTCGTCGCCGCCCACCGCCACGATGCGGTCACGGCTAATCGCGAGCGCACTGGCGGCGGGTTGTTCTGCGTCCAGTGTGTAAATCTTCGCGTTAACAATCAATCGGTTGATCATGTGTTTAGGCCATCTGGTGCTACAAATGCAGGGCAAAGTGCTCTTAAGAGTAGCGCCTTTCGCCGCAACTGAAAACGGATTACCCGTCCGTCCGTTACGCGTGGCACGCTTGAGGGGATCGATAGGAAAACTGCAAGTGGAGATGACCAACAATGGGCGAACGCTCCGGCAGACTCGTTCGACCCAACCAGTGGACTGAGTCTGCCGGTGATAAGGCGGCTGGCTAGGTGGAAACCATGTAACCAACGCCGTGAATGGTGCGGATGAAATTCAGCGTCAAGCCCGATTCGTCGTCCAATTTGGCGCGCAGGTTGCGGATATGCGCCCGCACGAGGTCAGGGTCGCCCGTGCGCGGCGGATAGTCCCACACCGCCTCTAGCAAGCGCTGCGTGGAAAGCGCCTGATTCGGGTGTTCCATCAGATAGCGCAGCAGGCGATGTTCGGTCGCCGTCAATTGGATCGATTTCTCGTTCACGTGTGCCTGATACGTATCGGAATCGAGCTGCACGGGGCCGATTTCGAGGATAGTATTTTCGCCCTCTTCGCTCAGGGTGCGCCGGAGCAACGAGCGTACACGGGCGGTTAGCTCCGCCAGTTCGAAGGGCTTGGTCACGTAGTCATCGCCCCCGGCATCCAGCCCCGCCACGATGTCATCCGTCTTGCTAGAGGCCGTCAAAAACAAGATTAATAGATCGGTGAAGCGGGTATCGGCGCGGAGCTTCTTGCACAATTGCAAGCCGTCCATGCCGCCCGGCATCATAATGTCAAGGATGACCAGATCGGGGCGGCGGTTGATGATCTTCTGCCAAGCATCGTTGCCAGAAGTAGACTGCCCGATTTCGTACCCCTCGCGGCTCAGGGCGCGGGTCAACGTCCCTAAGACCTCTTGTTCATCGTCGACAGCCAATACGTAAGGCATAACTACAATCTCCCTCAAAAAGGCAAAACCATGATGACGCGATATCAGGTTGCTATGGCTTCCGGGACAGCGACAGGCAAGCTCACCCGAAAACAAGCGCCGGGTTTGACGCTCTGGTCAAGGATAATCGTGCCGTCACATTCTTCGCTGATTTGCTTGCAAATATATAGCCCCAACCCTGTCCCTTCGCCCAGCGGTTTGGTCGTGAAAAAAGGATTGAAGATGCGATCCATGTGTTCGGCAGGGATACCCGGCCCATTGTCGCGGACGGTCACTTCAACCGATTTTCCTACAATGCGCGTAGAGAGCACAATGCGAGCATCAGGCGTGCTTTCCAGCGCATCACGCGCATTCATCACCAGATTCAACCACACATCCTCCAGATGCCCCAATTTCGCCATGACATAAATGGGCGTGGCGTCTTGATAGAGGTGGCTTTCAATCACGATTCCCTTGCGTTCGATGTAGGTGCTGACCAATTCGAGCGTATTGCGAATCGTCTCGTGTACGTCGGTCGGGTACTCCTGTTCGCCAGATTCGCGCCGCGCATTACTAAGCAGCCGCTTGACCACCGCCAGCGAGCGCCGTCCAGCGCGGTTGATCGCCATCACGCCTTCGCGCTTGGGGTCGTTTTCGGGCAAATCTTGGAGCAGCAGTTCAGCGTCCGCGATGACCGTTGTCAGCGGGTTGTTGATCTGGTGCGCTACCACTGCCGCTAACTCGCCAATCGCAGAGAGGCGGGCGGTGTCTACCAATTTGGCCTGTGCGCGCTTGAGTTCTTCAAGACTGCGCTGCAAATCCGAATACAGGCGGGCGTTGTCAATGGCGGTTGCGGCCTGCGTGACGAGGCCGAGCACGAGCCGCATTTCGTCGGGGCGGAAGTGGCGCGTTTCCTGCGTGCTGTAGCCAGCCACGACGCCGAACAAGTCGCCTTTGACGTACAAGGGCACGCACAACATCATCTTCGCGCCGTAGCTTTGCATCACATCGCGCGTTTCACGCGGGATATTGGCGTCCAACACATGGTAGGTCGCCAGCTTGCTATCATCCAAAATGGCGGTATCCGGCGAACGGAGCATTCCATAGGGGCCAAGCTCGTTCAAATAGATCGCTGTGCCATATTCCGCGATGCGCGTCGCGGTGCCGCCGTTGACCAACCACAGCTTCAGCCAATCCGCGCCCGATGCCCGGATAATTTGCTCGGCGCTATCCCAAACCGCAGAGGTTGACATCGACTGCTGTCCGTCAACGATCAGGGTGGCGGCTTGATAAGCACGTTCGCGCACTTGATGGCGGAAATTCGAATTGACTTCCGGCATGGTGCCACGATAGTAGAGTTCCACGAAGCCAGCCAATGGCTTAGATTCTGATTTCAGGAGCGTGGTCGGCGGCTTGAGCGGGAGCATGAGCATTTGCTCGGCTCCCTCCTGATTCAGGCGTTCGCGCTCCAGCGCCCATTTCTCGCCAGTTTGGTCATAACTGACGATGAAGAACGCCGCCTGTTCCAAGGCTTTCTTCAGGACGGGTCGTGATTCCAGCGGCGCTTGTATGCCCTCGTTCAGAGGCCACAGCGCCCGCCATGTCTGCGCGATGGAACGCAGCGAGTTATCCGGCTGACGCTGCAAAATCTGGCAGCCATTCAGGTTGATGGCCTGCATGATCTGTTCGCAGATGCCCGTCAGCACCTTGCCGAAGGTCAGCGTCGAGTTGACCGCTTTGCCTGCCTCCACCAGCGTCGTCAACTGGCGATTTTGCTCAAGGCGCTCCTCGTAGAGGCGTGCATTTTCGATGGCGATGGCGGCGTGCGCAGCCAGATCGAGCAGCAGCTCTTGATCGTTGAGCGTGAAGACGCGGTTGACGCGCTTGGTATTGACGCCCAAGACGCCGACGATCTCGCGTTTGTAGATCATCGGTACGTACAGCAGCGATTTGACGAAATACTGCGTGCGAATCTGCTGCGGGCCGCTGTCGCCCACCAGAATCGGGCGTCCCGTCTGGAAGACCTGCCCCACTAGCGAATTCTGATTTTTGATGCGGAAGTTGCTGGCGTTTTCGTCGTCCAGACCCTTCATGGCGCGTAAGTACAGCGTTTTGCCGTCTTCATCCGGCAGCAGCAGCAAGCCTTCTTCGGCGCGTGTCAGCGCGACCGCCGCTTCCACTACCTTGTTCAGCACCTCGGTCAGATCGAGTACCGACGAGATCGAACGCCCCAGATCGGACAGCGTCTTGAGGGCGATCAACTGCTGTTTGCGCGGCACTTCGACCAGTGTCTCTTCACTTTTCGAGCGCCCTGTGAGGGTAGCAGGCAGCGCGGTATCGTGCGGGTTCTTCACGATCTGATCAACATAGAGCAGCAAGTTGCCCTCATCTTGCGGCGACTTGAGGGGGAAAAAGACTTCTCCGGTTTGCCCTTCGTGATGGATGGTGACGATAGGCAGCTTGCTAAAACTGGCGGATTGATTGATGTAATCGTAGACGGAACGTCCGCCGCGATCATGCATCCCGCCATCCACGAGCGCCAATTTGTAGCGGGCATGGTCAGTCGCGACCGCATCACCACAGGTATAGGCGTTATGTACGTCGTAGCCCGCATTGCGCAATACATTGCTTAGATGATCGGCAACTTTGAGATCATCTTCGACCACGAGAATACGATCAGCATTCAGATTCGGCAGCATTCGGTTCTTCGCTCATCATCTTCAACACGTACAATCGACTAATCGTCCGGCACGACTAATCCGGTTTGCTCAGGCGTGAACGACGACGATCCAGATCGTCCTCCACGTCCTTATCGCTAATTGGTTTACTGGGCGCAGCAGCGGGCGGCGTCGGCACGGCAGGAACTTCGCCCGTCGGGTTCAGCTTGACCTTAATCGGCACGGCGGGTGCATCGGCTGCTGCTGGCTCAATCGGTGTTTCGCGCTTGATGGCTGGCACATTGGCGGCTGGCGCTGTGGATGTGGGCGACGTTGATGGCGTTTGATCGGGCGGACGCGGCACCATCGGCGCGAGGGCAGCTTCGGCACGTTCTCGCAAAGATTTTACGGCGTCGGTAATCACCGTAGTCGTCGCTTTTCCAAATTCTACCAATTCCGGCGAAATCGGCACGGCTGGTTTGGCGGCGCTCGGTTCGGGCGGCAATTCGCCCTGTGTGCGCTTGGCATCACTAACCGTGGCTTCCAGCATATTGACGCGCACGATGAATTCGGACGTTGCCGAACGGTGATCTTCGAGTTCGGCGTTGACCATAGTGGCTAACCGCCGCTGCTGCTGCATTTGCTGGATCAACCGCCGTGCTTCTTCCTCGTCGCCACGTTCCAAGGCCGCATCGGCTGCCTGATCATAGGCTTCGACCTGTGCTTGCAGCTTAGTCAGCCGTTCCTGCATGGCGTCTTCTTCGCTCAAGGCCGATTCGACTTGCTTGCGCATGGTGACGATCTGCCGTTCCAAGTTGGCAATCGAACGCGTGGTGAGCGCTTCTGGCGGCGTGTCATCATGGCGCGGTTGGTCACTGCTCGCCGGATGATTACTGAGCATGTTATCAAGGCTAGAACGCAGCAGCAAGTTCAATTTGTCGAACAAGTCTGACATGGGCTAATTCCTCAGTATGAATATTGTATTGAAAGCAGGCTATCCTGCAAACTACACAACGTCACGAGACCATAACAGCTTTGCGCTATAATCTCCCGAACCGATAACGGTAATGTTACCTGTTGTCTACGAGTATGCTCTAGATAGTTGATTTAGGGGTGAGTTCAACCTTGCAAAAGATCGATTCTGGCGGGCCGGTCTATTATCAATTTGACCAGTGGGCTGGCACAGAAACGTTGTCACATGGCGTATTTACGCGCTTGGGCGGGGTCAGCGTCGCGCCATTCGACTCGCTGAATGTGGGCGGCACCGTGGGCGACGATCCCGCCGCCGTACAGATCAATGTCGCGCGCATTTTTGGCGCGCTCGACCTCGATTCAAGCGTTGCCTGCACCGTGTGGCAGGTTCACAGCGCCGATGTGGTGATCGCGGACGAACGTGCGCCGGGACGCCGCTGGTTAGCCCGCGCCGATGGCATCGTGACCGACCAAGTCGGCCTGCCGCTGTCGATGCGCTTTGCGGACTGCGTGCCGATCCTGTTCCACGATCCGGTCAAGCGCGTGATCGGCGTGGCGCACGCGGGCTGGCGCGGCACGGTGAGTCAGGTCACGCGCCGCACGGTGGAGACGATGCGAGATGCCTATGGTTGCGATCCCGCCGACGTGCAAGCCGCCATCGGGCCAAGCATCGGGCCGGATCACTATCAGGTGGGGCCGGAAGTGGTCGAAGCGGCGCGTCAAGCCTTCGGCAGCACTGAGGGCATCATTCACTATGCCGAGGATGGGTCAACATACTTCGATCTGTGGGCGGCGAATCGCTTGGCACTAGAACGCGCGGGCGTCCATCAGGTCGAGGTAGCTGGTCTTTGCACCGCCGAACATACCGACGAATTTTTCTCCCACCGTGCGGAAAAAGGCAAAACAGGTCGCTTCTGCGCGGTGATTGCGCTGAAGGAGCGATGAATCGTGTCCAGCCTTGCCGAACGCCTCGAGCACGTACAAACCAGCATTGAAGCGGCCTGTCAACGCGCGAACCGTCCGCTCGAATCGGTCACTTTGATCGCGGTCAGCAAGACGCATCCGGCAGAAAGCGTCATCGAGGCGGTGGGTCTTGGCTTGCGGCACTTTGGCGAAAATCGGGTGGAGGAGGCCAGCGGCAAAATTCCTACGGTACTATCCGCTACCAACCACGCGCTCACATGGCACATGATCGGGCATGTGCAGAGCCGCAAAGCCGAAGACGTGATCGCCGCCTTTGATGTGATTCATTCGTTGGATACACTTAAACTTGCCGAACGCTACTCGCGTTATGCCGGTGCCGCTGGTAAGACCGCCCGCGTCCTGCTCGAAGTCAACGTTTCGGGAGAGGCAAGCAAAAGCGGGCTGGAGGCGTCGGGATGGGAGCAAAACGCAGAGAGCCGCACTGAATTATGGAAGGTGATCCAGCAGATCACGGTGCTGCCGTACCTTCAGATCGATGGTCTGATGACGATGGCTCCGATCGTGGATGACATGGAGCAGACCCGTCCGGTGTTCGCCTCGCTGCGGCGGTTGCGAGAAGCACTGGCGAGCGATTTTCCAGCGGGCGCGTGGGCACATCTGAGCATGGGCATGACCGACGATTATCCGGTCGCCATCGAAGAGGGGGCGACGATGGTACGCATCGGACGCGCCATTTTTGGGGATCGTACGTATTAAATAGACATAGTTGATCAAAACCCTGCCTGACGGCCTCCCCGTTATGGCATTGAGATATGAGGATGAGAGGTTCGTATGGGAAGTGCAGTAGCGCAAGTCATCAGTTTAGTCTTTAATATTTTCATGCTGCTCATCATCGGGCGGACGTTGCTAAGTTGGATGAACTTCGATCCTTATCATCCGGTGTCGCAGTTCATCTACCGCGCGACTGAACCCTTCTTGGAGCCAGTACGGCGGGTCATGCCCTCAGTCGGGATGTTTGACCTCAGCCCAATTGTTGTTATTATCATTGCATCAGTCTTAGAGTCGGTCATCATCCAACTCATACGCTGATCACGATGCCACAGGTCGGAGAAGGTTCATGCCGCGAAATCTAGATAACTTCAACATTACGGACGCGAGACGCGGTGCAGCGTTTACCGTTCGACTCGTCACGCGGGCGCAACGCGATGAAATTGTGGGCATTCAGGAGGATGGCAGTCTAAAAATCCGCCTGACCGCCGCGCCTACGGATGGACAGGCCAATGTGGCGCTGATCAAGTTTCTCGCTGACCGTCTCGGTGTGCCCGAAAGCGCGGTCGAGATCGTCGCGGGCAAAGAAACGCGCGATAAATGGATCAGTGTGGAAGGTATCAGCACCGCCATGTTGGAAGAACGGCTAAAACCCGATCCGAACGCTACGCAGAGCGACGACTAAGGCAAAAACATAGGTTGCGGTCATCGCGATAACAACGAAGATACTGTGAGGGCAGGTCAACAAACCTGCCCTTTTTGCGTCTGACTACTTTCGAATCGGCTCGTAGCGTAGGGCGACCACGCCACTCTTGAACGTCTTCGACTCGATCAATTTCAGCGGAAAATTGCGCGTGACATTGGCGAAGAACGGCTTGCCTTTGCCGAGCACCGTTGGGTTGATGTTGAACCGATATTCATCAATCAGGTCAAGCTGCATGAAGGTCTGCGCCAGCATCGTGCTGCCCAGAAACCAGATGTCTTTGCCGGGCTGCTGCTTGAGCTTGTTGATTTGCTCCGCGATGTTGTCCTTGATCAGTATGGTATTCGTCGCGCCGTGCCAGTCGATGTGATCCAGCGTGCGGGACACGACGACTTTGGTCGAGTCTTGCAGGAATTGGAAGTGTTCACGTTCGGCTGGCATTGCGTTCGGGTTGCCCGGCACGGTCAGCCAGTAACTCGCCATACCTTCATAAGTCCGGCGTCCCCAGATCACCGCGTCGGTGATGGCGTGCATCGAATGCGCATACTGCTCAAGCTCCTCGTCGTAAGAAATCCAGTCCAGTTCATCATTCGGCCCCGCCGCGAAACCATCCAACGACAAATGGTTGAGCGATATGATTTTTCTCATGTCCTAGCTCCCCGTTCACTGTGTGTTTAGATGCGTATCACTGAATGACCACATCATACAGCAGGCAGGGACGTGAAGTCTTGAAAAAAATGGACAAGTTGGCGGGGCACCTTCGCGCGCTTTCTGCTAAGGCTGGCGCAGCGCCAACAGCATGTCATCGGGGATCGAGCGCGGCCCCTGTGCATCCGTGAATGTGCGCACGCACACGTCCTTGCACAACATCTCGTCGGTTGCAGCGTGCCGAATTTCGATCAGCCATGCCGCGCGATCCTGCCCGATGTCAGTGAGCTTGCACATGATCTGGATCGGTTCGTCGTAGAGCGTGCTGCGGAAATACTCGATCTCGTGCGCGTGAGGCCGCATCGCGACGCCGACTTCGACTAGTCGTTCGTCCGTCCAGCCCGCCGCGCGCAGCATGTTGCGGATGGCTTCCTCCGCCCATGTGACGTAAACCCCGTTATTGACGTGCCCCGCCGAATCGATCTCGTGCCATTCCGCGCGGCGCTTTTCGCTGTAAATGTATGGTTTGTCTACCGCGCTCGGCTCACGAATCCCGGTATCGAGGTCTTCAAGACCCTTGTCATCCCGGTAAATCACGCCTTTGGCGATGTCGTCCGGCACGCGTTCCGGCCTCAAGGTCATGGCGTTGATGTAGACCCAATTCGTGCGGGCGGCGAAGATCGGCGCGTTGTCGCTGGCGCGGTGAAAGCGATATTCACGATGCGACTGGACGCGGCGAATATCGGAGATCCATGTTTGGGCGTGCAGTTCGTTCGGATAGGCCAGCGGTTCGTAAAAGCGGATGGTGTGCTTGCGGGCGACCCACAGCGTGCCCGACTGCATGTACCAGTGATAATCGAAGCCGAGCGCGGCACTGGCCTGCGTGGCGACTTCTTCCATGTAGTTGAGGAAGGCCGTCACTTTGACGTGGCGGTTAAGATCGAGTTCGTAGGTGCGGATGCCGAATGTCCATGTGTGGATCGGCCCTGAAATTGTCGGTGAAGACATGCGCTAACTCCTGAACGGCGTCGATTGTACAGTATGCGCTGGCAGTGGCAATAGTAGCGGCAACAGTTCGGAGCCTCCCAACGCGATCCGAATGCTCCCGCCAAACAGATGAGAATGCGCGAATCTTGCGTTATGCTTACTCCACTACTCGTACTACTCGGTTTCACTCAGGTGACTTATGTCCAAGAAAAAACTAGCCGATAAGGTAACGGAAGCCGCTAGAGATGCGGGCGTACGATTCGTACGCTTTATGTATACCGATAATGGCGGGATTATCCGCGCCAAAGCCAGCCACATCGACGGCTTGCGCGACCGCATTGATGACGGGATCGGGCTGACGGTGGCGATGCAAGCCATGAATATGATGGATCAACTGGCGGAAGTAGACGGCATGGGGCCAGTTGGGGAAATCCGCCTGACGCCTGATCCGGCTTCGTTCAGAATCCTGCCGTACGCGCCGAACACCGCCGCCATGACCGTCGATATGCTGACCATCGATGGCAAAGCGTGGGACGCCTGCCCGCGTTCGTTCCTCAAGCGGCAGATCAAAGTGGCGGAAGGGCATGGCATCAGCCTGCAAATGGTGGTCGAGTTCGAATGGTCGATGGCGGAAAAGGTCATCGATTTCAACACGGGTGAGGAAAAATTCAAGCCCGTTGACGAGAGTCTATGCTTCAGCACGACGGGATTCATGGTCACGCAGCATGTGATCAATGAACTGGTCGAAGCGTTGGAGGATCAGGGCATTCAGGTCGAGCAATTCTACGCCGAACTCGGTCATGGGCAGCAAGAACTTTCGATCCGCCACGCCGATCCGCTGACGGCGGCGGATAATCACATCTTCGCGCGCGAAACTATCCGCAATGTGTCGTACAATAACGGCTTGTATGCATCGCTCGCGCCCAAACCGTTCCTCGATCAGGCTGGCAACGGCGGACACATCCACTTCAGTTTGTGGGACGCCGAGGGCGAACGTAACCTGATGTACGATCCCGACAAACCATACGGATTCAGTGAGCTAGGCTTGCAGTTCGTGGCGGGCATCCTCGACCATCTGCCCGCGCTGCTGGCGATCACCTGCCCGACGTACAATTCGTATCACCGCTTGCAACCGCATTTCTGGGCCAGCGCGTATACCGCGTGGGGGCCGGATAACCGCGAAGGGGCGGTGCGCGTCGCCTCGCGCTTCCACAGCAACGAAGAAGGCTCCGCCAACGCCGAATTGAAGGCGGCTGACCTCGCCGCGAATCCTTACCTCGCGTTCGGGGCGTTGATCGCGGCGGGCGTGGATGGCATCCGGCGCAAGCTCGATCCGGGTGAGCCGATCTTCGTTGATCCCGGCACGCTGACCGAAGACGAACGTCAACGGCGCGGCATCAAGCGCTTCCCGACCACGCTCAGTGAAGCGCTCGATAACCTCGAAAAAGATGATGTGCTGTTGGATGCGCTCGGTTCGCTGCTTGCCAAGAGCTATATCGCCGTCAAGCGCAAGGAATACGAGACCTTCAGCCAGCATGACGCCGCGTTTGAAACCAAACACCACTTCTGGAAGTTCTAGCGAGAGGCCGAGGTCGCTGCGCTCCTCCAGAAGCGATGGTTGAGCGTGGCGGCCTCAGGCAGCATGAATTTCGCGGCTAGGTTAGCCCGTATTGCCCCAGACGTACTTTGTCAGAATCGATTTCGTCCACCATCTGACCGATGAAGTCATCTTCCGATTCGGGCAGGGTCATGGCCTGACGGCGGAGGCGCTTCAACCACTGCGCTTCTTGTGCGGACAAGGCCAACTCTTGGTTCGCGTGTGCCTGTTCGAGCACGTCCAAAGTGGCGAGGGCGGCAAGGTGGGTGCGGCGATAAGGCGTTGGTTCCGCGATGATTTTGTCCGCCAGCGTAAGCACGACATCGGGGCGGAGGACGTAGGCTTGCGGATCGAGGTTGGCGTCTGACTCGGTGAACCAGTCACGCAGGTGCCGCGCGTCCGCCATGCCGTGATGCGAGGCGGTGTTCATCAGACGCGTGGCATAGATGAGTTGTTCCATCGACACGGTGGGAGCCATCCCGCCGAGCAGCTTGACGTTCTGAACCGATTCGTTGCTCCACAGATCGGCGGTGGCTCTGGCGATGTTGCCGATGGGCGAGAAATGCGCGACGGCGGCTTCCGCGCCTTCGAGCGCAATCGGGTAGCCGGTGATGGCCTTGAGGTAGGGGCCTTCGTAGGCGCAATCTTTGCTCGGCCCGACGGCACCGCGCTCATAGGCGACCAGACTGCGCGCGACAGTCATTACCCGAATCACCGCCGCCCAGACTTTGGGCACGTACTTCGATTCGGCAAGCACCATCGCGGTGTTGGCGAACCCGCACGCGGAATCGCCCGCTGGAATGCAGTGATAGCGGGCGCTGATGTCCACGATGGCATCCCACAGATAAGCCATGTCGCGGCTGGCGAGGACGCCGAGCGAGAAGACCGAAGCGGGTAGATCGCCAGCAACGATAGCCTCATCGTGCATCTCTTTGCCGCCCGTCGATTCAATCGAGAGCAGATCAGCGCCTTCCTTGGCACACAGTTCAAAGCTGCGCAGCATGTCTTCCCACAGCTTGCCGGAGCGAAGCTGCGGCGGGCGCTCGAATTCGCGAATGTCGTTGGGCGTCACGCGCAGAGCACTCAGCAGCCCATATTTGGCGTGGTAGTCGTCCAGCGTTTCGCGCAAGATGGCGGTGATCTCCGCGCCCCAGACCGGATTAAGGGTCATATCGGGTAGCAGTTCAAATTCGACCACGATCCCCGCCTGATTCAGCGCTACCGCCCGCGCACAGGCATCTTGAATCATCGCCCGATACTGCTGGCGGACTTCCTGCATGGTGCTGTCATCGATGGACATCGACGGCAAGGTAAAATTCAGTTCAGGGTAGACCGTGCCTCCGCCAATCACAAGGCCGTTGTTCAGGCGCAAGGGATGTGGTGCGCTGCCGAAGACAAATTCATCCAACGATTTGATGGCAAGGTCAGTGTAAAGGTGTAAAGTCCCGGTTTGCATTAACAATTCTCTTTGGGTAAGCCTTAGCTCAATTACTTTCGATGTGACGGCGGTTTTCCAAGTCGTACATGGCTAACACATTGGCGAGCGGCGTATCGGATTGAATATGATGCGAACTTGCCAAAATATAACCGCCCTGATTCCCTAATACGCGCACACGTTCCCGCACCTCGGCAACGACCTTCTCGACGGTGCCGCGCGGCAGGGTTTCGATGATGTCGATGCCACCGTGAAATGACAGGCGATCTCCATATTGGGATTTGAGCGTGGCGGGTTCCATGCCTTTGGCGTCGGCCTGTACGGGATTGAGGACATTCACGCCCATATCCAGCAGCTCCGGAATCAGCGGGGCGATGGCACCATCGCAGTGATACATGACGGGCTTGTTAAAGGCTTGAGCGACCTCAATCAGCCTTGCGTGATATGGCTTGATGTACTTACGCCACATGGTCTGCGAGATCATGAGTGACTGCTGTGTGGCGACATCGTCGTAGAAGTACACCATATCGATTGAATCGCCCGCGAGAGTGAGCGCGCGGCGTGTGTTTTCAACGTACACCTCCGTCAGCCGATCCATGATGTAACAGGGTAGGTCGGGATCGGTGGCGAGATCGACGAGAAATTCTTGCATCCCGCGCAGTTGCCACGCGATCTCAAAGACGGAGCCGATGCGGAAGCGGATATGATGCTGACGCTCTTGATTGATCTGCTGGATGACGCCGCGTAACGGGGTGAAATCGAACCAATCCGGCTCAGGCCACGGATGGTTATGCAGTTCTTCTACGCTCTCGGCGTTTTGCAGCGGGAACACCGTAAACTGCTCGTAGGCACCCGACGCATTGCTGACGATGGCGATCTGATGTCCCCAGATGTCGTAATACACCCCATCGGGCGTGTACTGCCGCCACATGCGGCTCGGCGTGGAACGGCTGAGGGCTTTCCACCATTCTTGTTTGGCAGCGGGCTTGAGGGCTTTTTCCGGCGGCGCACAGAATTGATCGTAGGAAACTACGCGGCAATCGACTTGCAGTGCGCGCAAAATGGCTTCCCACTGCGGATCGAAGAATTGCGTATCGGTGAGTTCGACGGGATCAATATGCAGATGTTCCGCAAGCCGCGCCCAGATTTCCGGCGTCGCCAGAAAATCGACGGGATTGCGGTCGGGTTGATGATGGGCAAGCGCAGTCAACACACGATCACGCGGTTGTATGAAGCCGTGATCGGCGTGGTCGGCTGCACTCGCAGATTGAACGGACATGAGGCGGCTCCTTAGCAGATTCGGACGTTAGTCCATCTGCAACAATCCTTTAACCAGACGAATGGCGCTGTTGGCATCGGCGCTGTAGCCATCCGCGCCGATTGATTCCGCATAGGCTTGGGTCAGCGGCGCACCACCAACGATAACTTTAACAGTGTCGCGCACGCCAGCCTGTTTCATGGCGTCGATGGTCACTTTCATGGCGGGCATGGTGGTCGTCAGCAGCGCCGACATCGCGATCACGTCATTGCCTGCTTTCGCCGCTTCGATGAACTTCTCCGGCGGGGCGTCTACACCGAGGTCAGTGACCGCAAAGCCAGCGCCTTCCAGCATCATGATCACCAGATTCTTGCCGATGTCATGCAGGTCGCCGCGTACCGTGCCGATAGCCACCTTCGCCAGTGGCTGCATATCCGTCAGCGCGAGGAGAGGGCGCAGCAATTTGACGCCTTCCTTCATGCATTTGGCAGACACCAGCATTTCCGGCACGAAATATTCGCCGCTTTCGAAGCGTTTGCCGACTTCCGACATCGCCGGAATCATGGCATCGTTCAGGATGCTCAGGGCATGAATATCCTCGGTCAGCGCTTGCTCGACATTGGCGACCGTGCCTTTTTTGTCGCCTTCAATAATCGCGTCTTTGATAAGATCCAAAGTAGACATGAACGATTCCCTTTCTTATTTATTCACCTTGCGCAACCTCAGCCCCCTGATTCCCCTCTCCGCCGCGCGAAGAGAGGAACTGACGGGCAGCGCACTGCTGTTAGGATCGTCAAGGTGACGGCGACCTACAGCGTGTGTAATTTTCGTTAATAACTGGTGTTGGCACCTTCGCTGCCATTGAGGATGTCGATGGCGTTACTGGTTCCGACGAGTTCAGCACCAGCATTCAACAAGGCCACCACTTTGGCGTAGGAGGCGACTTTGCCGGACGCCTTCACGCGGCAGCGCGGGCTGACCGTCTCCCGCAGCAACTTGATGTTTTCGGGGCTGGCTGGCTCTGAACCCGGCCCGACGCCGCTCGAATTCTTGATCCAAGGCACGCCCGCTTCATCGATCAGACGTGCCGCCAGCTTGCGCTGCTCCAGCGTCTTCAGATAGCCGAGTTCGAGCATGGTTTTGATCGGCATCCCTTCGGCTGCCGTGACCAGTGCCACGCCTTCCGCGCGGAATTCGTCGTACATGCCGGATAGGAAAAAGGCCATATTCGGCTCGTAATCGACTTCATCGGCACCTAAGGCTTTGCATTCGCGCAGCATGGCGATCTTGGCGTGCAGGCTTTCGTGCCCCATGCTCAGACCGATGCAAGTGGCGACTTTGACCTTGGTGCCCTGTACGATGCTGCGGGCGAGTGGCACCCAACACATCGGGATCATGGCGGCATCAAAGCCATTTTCTACAGACAATTCGACATGACGCCGGATTTCGTCGCGCGTCGCATCGGGGCGAACCAACGTAAATTGCAAACGAGCCGCAAGCTGCTCACGAGTCAATGTTTCGGCAGGCGCGTTCATGGGTAAGGTTATCCTCATTCTCCACAGGTCATTACTGTCCACTCATTCCACTATACACCAACTTGTATATAGATGTCTACAGTCAACCACAATTGTCTACACTTTTCCACTTGACAAACGTCATAAATCTCCCTATGCTTGACTATAGACAACTATAGACATCTGTGCTTGTTTAGAGAAGCGGATCGAATTGGCAGTATGAGCATTAAACCTGACCGTTCACGTCCAGAACCTCTCTATCACCAGATTCGGGATTGGATGCGCCAGCAAGTGACGACGGGCGCATGGCCTGAGCACTATAAGCTGCCTTCCGAGTTTGAGTTGGTCGAGCGATTTAGCGTTAACCGTGGCACCGTGCGCAAAGCCATTGCTGACCTTATCGCGGAAGGTCTGCTGGTGAGTATTCACGGGCGCGGGACGTTCGTGTCGTCGCGCACCCTTGAACAGCCGCTTGCCGAAGACCTGATTACGTTTTCCGAAGACCTGATCCGCAAGGGCATCCCGTTCGAGACGACGGTCTTGGCATGTGACGTGCGCAAGCCCCCGTCCAACGTGGCGGCGCTGCTGCGCATCAACCCCAACGATGACATTTTTTACTTACGGCGTGTACGCATCGTCCGGCAGGCTCCCCTCGCGCTGATCGAGAACTTTGTCCCGTATGCCGTTGTGGCGGGCATCGAGCGCGTAGACTTCACCGTGCGCGGGCTGTTCGAAACGCTGGAAAAGCAGTACGAGGTCACGCTGAGTTGGGGTCAACGCACGTTCCAAGCCCAACTAGCCGACGCGGACACCATGACCATGCTGGGAATCGACCCCGCTATCCCGATCATGTATATCGAACAGCTCACGTATCGGGATGAGGATACGCCGGTGGAGCTTTCCAACATCTGGCTGCGCGGCGACCGTTTCCGATTGTCTGCCGTGGTGAACCGGAACAGCATCAGCCGCTTCGCGAAATCGCGAGAAACCGTGTATCTGCCTGTGGAGGGCGCGGTAGAGGAAAAAGAATTATAGAAAAACGCTTGAAATTGCCGCAGTAGCTGCGTACCTAAGTATGTGAAAGTAAGGTAGACCGTGAGTTTTACGTTTTTTCTTTCAGGAACTAGTCCCCGCGCGCGCCGGATGCGATTAGACACGGCGAGTATTTTGAAGCGGTTTTTCTTTTGTGAACAGGCATTGATCCTCGCTGAGGCTGGTTGGCTGGCTTCGATCCCGCAATTTGACATCAAGACACTGGTGCCGCGTTTCCTGTGGGAAGACGCGATGGTTGGCAACGCCCTACGTGAGCGCGTATTCGAGCTGCACTATCCGAGCCGCTTGATGATCCTTGGCGACGACAGTGCCTTGATCAGCGTGATGCAGCAGGCGATCAATGCGCCATCGGCAGAAGCCTTCATTTTGTCGCTGGCGAAGGTGTTCAAACCCGCCTTTTTGAAGGCTTACCAGCAATACCTCGATGAAGTGGACGAGATCGCGGATGGGCCTTCGCTGCGCTTCATGCGGAGCGCGGTGGAAGATAAAACGCTGCAAATCTCGATACTCGACCAGTTTGCCAGCGAAATGCTGACGATGGCTCCTGAAAAGCGCGAACAGGCCGAGCAGTGGTGCGCGACAATAGCGGCACAACTGGAAGCCGTCGGCGGCCTGACGCTGATGACGCCCAACACCACCACGCCTGATCTGAGCGCTCTCGACAAGGTCGGACGCACGCCCTTCGTGCTGGCGGAGCTGCCCGCCCGCGATGCCCGCTTTTTCCAATGCCGCTTTTACTGGCCTGATGTCGTAGACCCCAATTTCCCGTATGGCGAGGGGATGGAGCTTCAGTTGCGCAGCGCGATCAGTCACATCAACGAAGTGTGGGCGGTCGAGGCGGCGGGAGCCGGACTCCATGCTTTCTCGGAGGAACTCGGCTGGGAATTCACCTTCGAGGCGGCACGCTGGTGCTATGACGAAGCCCGCCACGCGCGCATGGGCTGGGATCGGTTGCAGCGGTGGGGCTTCGCGCCCGCCGAGATCCCGCTCGGACGCTACATCTACGACAGTGGACGACCACACGGTGCGCTCTATTTGCTGGCGATGCTGGCCTATTTTGAAACCAAGAACATCGGCAAGAAGAACCAACGCGCCCGCGCTTTCGCAGAATATCAAGATTCCACCAGCCAACACGATATGGAATTCGACTGGGCAGATGAGACGATCCACGCCAGCTATGGTGCCAAGTGGTTGGAAGCGCTGCGCACGGCGCGGCCTGATGACGTGCCCGATTTTGACGAGATTCGCAAACGCTGCAATCAGTACGTGGCTGACATGGTGACGACCTGTACCGAACAAGAACGTGACGCGATCCGCGTGGTTGCGAACGCCTTAAAACATAAAGCTGAACAATTGGCGAGTGCCAACAACTAGACCGTGTTATTTGCATTGCTGAGGTGCTGCGCGGCGTCGTCCATCGCGGGATGACGCTTCCGTACTGAACGCAGTCCAAAAGAACTTTTGAAAGGATATTTATCGTGGCTGACCGGGTTTCCCCCTCCCAAGGTGTGAGCAGCGAGCCGCATGAATCAGTGCCGCTCACGCCTAGCAGCCGAATTCGCCAACTGTTCGCTGCCCGCGAGACAGGCGTATTTGTTGCACTGCTATTGATGTGCATCATCCTAGCGATTGCTACCCCCGTATTCCTGCGTATCGAAAATCTGCTGAATGTTGGTCGTCAGGTGTCCTTGTTGGGCATTATGGCAGTCGGCATGACCTTCGTATTGATTTCCGGCGAAGTCGATCTCTCCATCGGGTCTACCTACGCGCTGTCTGGATTATGTACGGGCATGTTGATCGTGGCGGGCTGGGATCTGATCCCGTCTATCGCGTTCGGCATCGTGGTCGGCGCAGGCGTCGGCTTGGTGAACGGCGTACTGTCCACCTATGGGCGGCTGCCTTCGTTCATCACCACGCTCGGCATGTTGAGCGTGGCGCGCGGCGTGGCGCTGTTGATCACGAATGGGCAACCCGTCACCGTCGATCAGCGCTTCGGTGCCCGTCCTGAAGTCTTGGAGCCGTTTTTCTTCATCGGGCAAGGCCGCGTGCTGAACGTGATCCCGATGCAGTTGGTGTTCTTTGTGCTGATCGCGCTGTTAGGGGCGTTTCTGCTGTCCTACACCGTGTTCGGGTTCCGCATCTACGCCGTAGGCGGGAGCGTGAAAGCGGCGCGCGTGTCGGGCATCCGCGTCTTGAATACGAAGATCACCGCGTTCGTGCTGATGGGTGCGCTGGCGGGATTATCCGGCATCCTTGGCATGGCGTTTTTGCCGAGCGGACAGGCTGGTCGAACCGGATTAGGGCTGGAATTGGACGTGATCGCGGCGACGATTGTTGGCGGCGCGGCGCTGTCCGGCGGTGAAGGCACGATGGTCGGCACCGTGCTCGGCGTCCTGATCATCGGCGTGCTGCGCAACGGGCTGGTGCTGCTGGGTATTTCCCCATTCTGGCAAACCACCATTATCGGCATTGTCATTATTCTGGCAGTTGGCATCGATAAGTGGTCGCGCCGCCGCTAAATTTTGCGCGTGATGATGTTGACCGTAGCCAATGAGGGAGGTGATGCAACCCGATAGTTAGTACGCTGCTTCATGATGACTTGGTATATTGCCTTTAGGAGTCAACCTGATATGAGTCTCAATAGACGTTTGTCCTTAAAAATTAGCCTGCTGCTGCTAATTGTTACGGCGTTGGTCGTTACCACCGTCGGCATTCCAGCCGCCACCGTCAACGCACAGGGCGGTTTCAAGCTGGCACAACGTATTGCGGATAAAGTCGCCAAGGGCGAAAAGCTGACCTTCCGCGTGTCGTATCACGACGTGTCGAACGAATTCGCGCCGGAGATCAAGGCAGGCGTGGAGAAAGCGGCTGCGGAGTTAGGTGTGGACGCGGTGATGGTCGGGCCAGTCGGCGCGAAAGCCGAAGACCAGATCGCTGAACTGGAAAGCCTGATCGAGACAGGCGTAGACGGCTTGGCGATTTCGTCGGTGAGCACGGACGCGCTGGCACCAGTGATCAACAAGGCGTTGGACGCTGGCATCCCGGTGGTGACCTTCAACACAGACAACCCCGCCAGCAAGCGCTTGGCGTTCGTCGGGCAGGACTTGGTCGAGTCAGGTCGCACGGCGGGTCAGTTGATGGGCGAAGTGTTGGGTGGCAAGGGCGTGGTGATCATCACGACGCTGGATGCTGCCGCGCAGTGGTCGATTGACCGTGAGACGGGCGCACGCGAAGCTCTCGCGAAGTTCCCCGACATCACCGTCAAAGCCACCATCAACACCGGCACCGAGCCACAGCAGATCTACTCTGCCATCGAGAACGCCATGTTAGCCAACGCTGACGTGACGGGCATCCTCTCGCTCGAATGCTGCTCGACCCCCTCGGCTGGTGAGTACGTCAAGCGCAACAATCTTGGCGACAAAGTCAAGATCGTTGGCTTCGACCTGCTGCCTACCACCCTCCAACTGGTCAAGGATGGCTTCATCCAGAAGACCATCGGGCAAGGGCCACAGAAGCAGGGCTATGAGTCCGTTCGCCTGCTCCTCGAAGCCGCTCAGGGCAAGGAAGTCAAGGGCGTGGACACTGGTGCTGAAGTCGTCGATGCCTCCAACGTCGATAGCAAGATGGCGAAGTAAGTTCGTTTACGCAGTCTCAATCCCGTTCCCTCTCCTTGACACAGGAGAGGGACGGTGGCGAGGCGAGCACGTACGTTTGTTTATGGGGCGCAGATTTTCCTGTGCCCCGAAATGACCTTGTAGAAACTTTAGAAAGTAGCCACGCTGTGGAAGTTAGATCGCAGACCCCCATTATTCAATTTGAGTCGATCACGAAAAGCTTTGCGGGCGTCACGGCGCTGGATCGGGTTAGTTTTGCGGTGCAAGCGGGCGAAATCCACGCGATCATCGGTGAAAACGGAGCCGGAAAAAGCACCCTGATGAACATCCTGACTGGCGAACTTCAGCCAGATTCAGGGCGGATTGTGTATAAAGGTACGCCCCACGTCATCACCAGCCCCGCTGCCGCGCAACAGCTTGGCATAAGCTGCGTTTATCAAGAATTAGCCCTGTGTGGCAACCTGAGCATCGCGGATAATATTTCGCTGCGGTCTACCTCGCATCGGCTGCCAATTGGCATGGTCAATCGGCGTCAGTATCAAAACAACGCCCAAGCCGTGCTGTCCCGCTTAGGCATGGGACATATGGACGTGCGGCAGATGGTGAACACGCTGACCCTCGCGCAGCAGCAGTTGGTGGACATCGCCAAAGCGCTGTCCGTGCAATCTGACGTGCTGATCCTCGATGAACCTAACTCCGCGCTCACGGGCGAAGAAACCGAACATCTCTTTCAAGTCTTGCGCCAGCTCAAGGCGGACGGCGTGACGATCCTGTATATTTCTCACCGACTCGAAGAAGTCTTGACGCTGGCAGACCGCATTACCGTGATGCGCGATGGTAAGTACGTGGATACACTGAACGCCTCTGAAGCCACGGTGGATACGTTGATCAGCAAGATGGTCGGGCGGGTGATGGATCGGCTGTATAAGCGCAGCAGTGAGCCAACGGTGCGCCCACACGTGATGTTTGAAGCCAAGGGGCTGAGCGCCGCCCCACGCGTACACGAGATCAGCTTCCAACTTCACGCGGGCGAAGTGGTTGGCCTCGCGGGGCTGCCCGACGCCGGACGTGAAGAACTCGTGGAGTGCCTGTACGGGCTGCGCAAGCTGGATGGTGGTCAGATTCTGGTCAATGGGCAGGCGGTCGGCATCAATTCGCCGGACGCCGCCATCCGTCACGGACTGGCTCTCGTCCCCGCAGACCGTCGCGGCGCGGGCGCGCTGCTCAAGATGACCGTGCAGAACAACATCGTGGCAGCGAACACGGGCGCGGTCAGCCGCTTCGGGATTTTGCGCGGCCCGATTGCGCGCCAGATGGCGCGGAGTTACGTCGATCAGTTGTCGATCCGCACCGCTGGCTTAGAGCAGCAGATGGCGACCCTCAGCGGCGGCAACCAACAAAAAACGATTCTGGCGCGCGGCTTAAGCACCGCCCCGCACGTATTCTTGTTGCATGAGCCGACGCGTGGCATCGACGTGGGCGCGAAAGCCGAGATTTACACCATCCTGACCGAACTGGTGCGCAACGGGGCGAGTATCCTGATCATTTCCTCGGAGCTGCCAGAATTGATGGGGCAATGTGACCGCATCCTCGTGATGCACGCGGGGCGGCTCACGGGGCACTTCACCCGCGCTGAATTCGCAGAAGAACCGATCCTCGCCTGTGCGATGGGACAGGCAACACATTGAACTAAAGGATAGCAAAGCATGGGCAACATTGTCACCGTTGTGGGCAGTTTCGCCGTTGGGATGACGCTGCGCACCAGCCGAATGCCGATCTTCGGAGAAACCCTCATCGGCGCAGATTTTGATATGGGGCCGGGCGGCAAAGGCTCGAATCAGGCCGTTGCCACGGCACGCTTGGGCGCGGACTCGTATTTCGTCGGGATTATCGGCAATGACAAACTGGGCGAGATTGCCACAGACCTTTACGCGCACGAAGGCGTCCACACGCAGTATCTGGAAAAAACGCAGCAAATGGCGACGGGCGTCGGCTTCATCATCCTGAACGAGGCCGGACAAAACGGGATCATCCTCGATATGTCCGCCAACAAGCTGATGGATGCGGCCTTTGTGGACAAAGCCGAGGCGCAGATCGCCCGCAGCGACATCGTCATGACCGTGTTGGAAATTCCGGTGAGCGCCGCCGCGCGCGCGATGGCGTTGGGGCACAAGCATGGTGTGCGCACGCTGCTTAATCCCGCCCCCGCGACGCGACTCGAAGACGCCGTTTTCCAGACGGTGGATTACATCACCCCTAATGAAACCGAACTGCGCATTTTGCAGGGTCTAGCGCCTGACGATCCGACGCCTACTGTCGAACTGGCGCAGCAGTTGCAGCGGCGCGGCGCGAAAAATATCATCGTGACGATGGGCGAAAAGGGCGCGCTGGTCTTGACGCCGACGGGCATGAGCACCGTACCGGGGCTGCATATCGATGTCGTGGATACGACGGGCGCGGGCGATGCCTTCAATTCCGGCCTTGCGACCGCCTTGATCGAGGGCAAACCCTTGAGCGAAGCCGTCAAATTCGCGAACTGCTGCGGCGCGTTGGCCTGTACCAAACTGGGCGTGATCCCGGCGCTGGCGCAGCGTGAAGCGGTAGACGCACTGTACGCTAAACACTATTTATGAACTTCATCTAAGGAGCATCATTCATGAAACGCGGGCTTATTCTAAATAACCAGTTGAGCTATGCCTTAGCCACCTTGGGACACGGCGATCTGATGATCGTCTGTGACGCGGGCTTCCCGATCCCATCCAATGTGTGGCGGATTGACTTGGCGTTGATCCAAGATGTCCCCGATCTAGAGACCGTGTTGACGGCCATCAGCAAAGAATACATCGCTGAAAAAGTGGCTTATGCTGCTGAAATGGCTGACAACAATCCGGTGCTGCTAGGAAAAGTCAAGCGCATCTTCGCAGACAGCGAATACAGCACGCTGCCCCATGCGGACATTCTGGGCACGATGGCGAGCAAAGCCAAAGTGATCGTGCGGACGGGCGCGTTCGATCCGTGGGGCAATATCCTGCTGTATTCCGGCGTAGATGTGCCGAAGTGGTTCTCCAAACCGGGCACGATTGCGCCGGATTACTACGCCAGCAAACTGACGCCCCCCAAAAAGGGTAAGAAGTGAGAATCGTCACACCGGGGCTGGTCTTGGATCAGCCCCGCACGCTGCCCCGCTTGGAGGAGGTCGTGATTGACGACCCCGGTGCGGGCGAGGTGCGGGTGCGCTTGATTGCCAGCGGCGTGTGCCACACGGACATCTCGGCGGTACGGGATGCCCGTTTTTGGCCTATGCTGCTGGGGCATGAAGGCTCTGGCATTGTGGAAAGCGTGGGCAGCGATGTCCGGCACGTCAAGGCGGGCGATCCCGTCTTGATCTCGTGGAAAGTCTCCTGCGGGCGCTGCCATAACTGCTTGCGCCACCTGCCGCATCTGTGTGAGCAAGTCGTGGCGACGGCTGAACCGCGCGTACACCGTCCCAACGGCGAACGGCTGCATGTGATGCTGAACGCGGGCACGTTTTGCGAATACTGCGTCGTCCCAGCCGACGGTGCGATCCCGATCCAGCAGCCGATCAATCTGGAAGCGGCATCCATCATCGGATGTGCCGTCGCCACCGGAGTCGGTGCAGCCATCCATACGGCTGACCTCCACGCGGGCGAAACCTGTGTGATCTTTGGCGTCGGCGGCGTCGGGTTGAACATCGTGCAAGGGGCGCGGCTGGCGCAAGCGGGCATGATCATCGCGGTCGATGTGACGGAAAGTAAGTTAGCAGCGGCGCGGCAAATGGGCGCGACCCACACGATTGATGCCAATCAGGGCGATCCCGTGCAGGCGGTGCTGGCCTTGACGGGCGGGCGCGGCGTCGATTACGCGTTTGAGGTCGTCGGGACGCCTGCCATCATGACACAGGCGCTGGCGACATTGGCTCCCGGTGGCGCGTTGATCGTGGTCGGCGCGGCGGCGCGGGATGCTCAGTTATCCTTTCTTCCGCGCTCGTTCATGAGCAAACAGCAGCGCATCCTCGGTTGCATCTATGGCGGCTGTCATCCACCCGTCGATTTCCCGCAGTTCGTAGACTGGTACGCCGCAGGGCAGATCAAGGTCGATGAATTGGTAACCGAGTACATCCGGCTCGATGACGTGGTGAAGTGTTTCACCGAAGCCTCCGCACCGGACGCGATCCGCACCGTGATTCGTTTTGGCGAGTGAGCGAGGACAACGCATATGCCCGTTACCTATCTGGAACGCCTATTTCCGCATGAACTGGCGGCGATTTTGCAGCGGAAACCCGCGCTTGTGCTGCCGTTCGGCACGATAGAATGGCACAGTTATCATTTGCCCGTGGGATTGGACAGCCTGAAGGCACAAGCCCTAGCGGAGCGCATCGCGGAAACTGCCGACATCATCCTCGGCCCGCTTACGCCGTGGGCGGTGGGCGGCGTGCCCTTCCCGTATACGATCAAATTCGACCTACCGCTGATCGAGACGCTGATGGTGCGTATCTTCGAGCAAATGGCGGTGTTCGGCTTCAAGGTCGTCCTCGCGCTGACGGGTCATTTTGGCCTTGAGCAAACCTTGGCGATCAAGCGTGCCTCGTTGCAATTTATGCGCCAATCCCCGATTACCGTGTGGGGCGCGGGCGAGTTTGAAGCCGCCGTCGCGCTCGGCTACAAAGGCGATCATGCTGCCAAGTGGGAAACATCGCTGCTGTGGGCGTCACACTCCGATCTGATCCGTCTGGACGCAGTCGCGGCGGATCAGCCGTTACCCGGCGTGCAGGGCGAAGACCCGCGTGGTTCCGCCTCGCAGCAGTTGGGTGAGACGGCGGTGCAGGCGATTGTCAGCCGCTGGGCAGCCCTCAGTGATGACTTGCTGCAACTGGACGGCGTGCGGCGGATGCAGTACATAGAAGCGCTGTCGGTTGGTGTCCGCGTTCTGGAAGCGCTGCTGGCGGAACGTCAGGCAAAACCCCGATCACAAGTGCCGCCGCTGGCGACGCCCGCCTATCTCGATCATCTCGACGCGTTGTATCGCTTCGATTTTCCCGCCGCGCAGCGTCATGCGGAACTCAAACTGACGAACCTTCAAGCGTAATCCGAAAAGGGCTTGATTCAAGCGATGTCCACACTAAAGGAGCGATCTTTTCCTCTTTAGCGCGGACATGTTAGTGCTTATTCCACAGTGCTACTGCAAATCGGCAGCGCGCATCGGGAGCCGCCGGATGCGTACACCCGTCACCGCGTAGATCGCGTTGGCAATCGCGGGCGGCGTGACCGGATTCGACATTTCTCCGATGCCCGTCGGGAATTCCGTGCTCGGCACGACGTAGACTTCGATGGCGGGTGCTTCGTCCATGCGGATCAGCGGATAGTCCCTGAAATTGTGCTGCTCGACGCGCCCCTTCTCGATGGTGATCTCGTGTTTGAACAGCATCCCCATGCCAGCGATGATGCCGCCCTCCATCTGGGCTTCCACGCTATCGAGGTTGATCGGAATGCCGCAGTCCACAGCGCATACCACACGGTGAACATGCACGACGCCGCGATCATCCACCGACACTTCCGCGACCTGCGCGACATAGCTGGCACCCCACGACGCGTAACAGGCGATCCCGCGTCCCCAACCCGCTGGCAGCGGACCGCCCCACGCGGCTTTTTCCGCTGCCAGTTTAAGCACGGCTTCCATACGCTTCGAGTTCATCTGCGAGAGGCGATATTCATAGGGGTCTTTGCCAGCCGCCGTGGCTAATTCATCCATGAAGGTTTCATTGACGAAGGCCGTATTCGTGTTGAAGACTGCCCGCCAGTAGCCGACGGGGATGCCAAGGGACAGCGAACTGGCACGCACATTAGCGCGTATTTTGTACGGCAAACTGGACGCGCCGGAGGCGACTTCCGAGGAGCCGCCGCCGATGGCTTCCGAGGCGACGTAATGCCGCCATGTCAGCGGCTTGCCCTCCGCATCCAGATCAGCCCGCAGCACATGGTAGCTCATCGGGCGGTAGTAATCGTGCCGGAGGTCGTCGTCACGCGTCCACAGGAGATTGATCGGCGCGCCAACTTGTTTGGAAATCTGGGTCGCTTCTTTGACGTAATCGCAGTTCAAACGGCGTCCCCAGCCGCAACCGAGTAACGGAATGTGCAGCTTGATCTTGCTGCCCGACAGGCCGGAACCAGCCGCCGCCATCGACAGGGCATTCCGCCGATCTTGCGTGGGTGCCCAGACCTCGGCACTATCCGTGCGGACATCCGCGACACAGCTCATCGATTCCATCGTGGCGTGGGCTACGTAGGGCTGTTGGTAGATGGCTTCGAGTTTGGTAACCGCGTCTGGCGATTCTTTGTCGTCGGCAAGTTGGGTGGTCACCTTGTCGATCAACTGCTGCTGGATGCTGTCAGTGGTGATCGGGGCGGCTTTGCCTTCGTCCCACGTGATCTGGAGCGCATCGCGCCCCTGCATGGCAGCCCATGTGGTGTCCGCGACGACGGCAATGCCAGCGTCGATCTGGACGACCTCGCGCACGCCGTTGATCGCTCTGGCCTTCGCCGCATCGAAAGAGGCCACACTACCACCAAACACAGGGCAGCGTTCCACCACCGCATACAGCATGTTGGGCAAGCGGACATCGTTGGTATACAGGGCTTTGCCCGTGACGATTTCGGGGCTGTCGAACAGCGCTTTGCGCGTGCCGATGACGCGGAATTGATCGACTGGCTTGAGCTTGGGCATCTTCGGAGCGGTTTGCTGTGCAGCCAAGGGCGCGAGTTCACCGAAAGTCAATTTCTGATCAGGCGTCGAACCGTAGACAACGCCCTTCTCGGCATGGCACGCGGCAGGCTCAACGCCCCACTGCTGCGCCGCCGCCGCGATCAACATGCCTAGCGCACGGGTACTCGCCATGCGGATCGAGGCGTACATGGCTTGCGTGCTGGTGCTGCCGCCCGTGACCTGATCGCCATAGGCGCTGTCGATGCCAGCTTGTTCGACGCGGATCGCGGCGTAATCCGTTTCGAGGTCTTCGGCAACCAGCATGGCGGCGATGGTCTGCACGCCCTGTCCCATCTCCGAACGCGGACACATCACAGTTACAGTGCCGTCAGCGTCGATCCGTAAGTAGGCGTTGGGCACGAATTGTTCCGGAGATTGAGCGGGATTGGCGTCGGGAACACCGGCGAGGATGGCGCGTCGATCATAGATCGGGACGTGAAAACTGATCAACAGGCCAGCGCCAGCCAGCGTCGAATTCTTGAGGAATGTTCTGCGATTCATGGTCATGTGGTGGCTCGATTCTTGGCGGCGCGGTGAATTGCGCGGCGAATGCGGTGGTAAGTTCCACATCGGCACAAATTGTCCGCCATCACTTCGTTGATTGCCTCGTCGTAGGGGTCGGGGTTCTTCGCCAGCAGCGCCGCCGCCGTCATGATCTGTCCGGGCTGGCAAAAGCCACACTGCGGTACGCCTTCATCCACCCATGCCTGCTGGACGGGATGAAGGCCGCGCAGCGATAGCCCTTCAATCGTGGTGATCTTCGTATCTTGGACTGCCGAAACGCTGTGTACGCAAGAATGGATCGCTTCGCCGTCGCGGTGGACAGTACACGCGCCGCACTGTCCCGTGCCGCAGCCATATTTCGTGCCCGTCAAACCCAGTGAGTCCCTTAATACCCACAGCAACGGGGTATCGGCGGCGACATCGACGGTGTACTCTTTGTCGTTGACATTGAGGTGAAAAGACATCAAATTCCCTCGATTATGTGGTGCATTGCACGACTTCAACGTGCATTCGTCAACAAAATCACATCGCTCAGAGCAACACAGAGGGGCATCGCACAAAGATTGCCCTTAGCTGGCATCATACAACGCGCGCCGTCACGACTATGATGTGATTCGTCAGGTCTTTTATAGGGCGTTGGTCATGATCGGCTGATCGCGGCACAGGGTGACGCGGCACATACACGTATCGGTTGGGAGGACGGCACCGCTTGGACTAGACATTGCTATCGCAAGACTCAGCAAAATCTCGCGATAGCTTCAGACTGAATCACATCATTGACGATTGAGCAGCGGGCGAATCCGTTCAACGACCTGCTGCGGCGTGATTTTATCAGCACGCGCTGGCTTGCCATTCTTGCCATCGCAAAAGGCAGGATCGGTGCTCGTATAGAGACCCTGAATCGTGAATTGATCGATTTGCTGTGCCGTTTGTACCACAATCACGCGTATCGTAATTTCGGGGAATTCGCCGAGTTGCGGTTTTCCGGTCGTGACATCAATGCCGAACACGGGGATTAAGCGCCCGTTGTCGTCGCGCAAGTAGTAGCAGTTGCTATCGGTGCGGTACACGGGTTCGCTGATGCATAAGGCCAATTCCGGACTGCGTGTCGAGACAAGACCTTTCAGACCAGCTTGATTGTTATACGGATGCACCCCTTTGCCGCCCTCGCGAAGCAGAATACCTTGATGAATACCCGCCCCACCGTTGAAAGGTGGCGCGCTCGGAATCGCTTGTGGCGCGGACGAACATAATTTGGCGAGCGCAGCGCGAGAAAGCGTCGGCGGGCGCGGGGTGCGTGTCGGCTTCTGCGCATTGGCGATGCTGGCGGTGTCCGGCGCGAGGTTGAACACGATCAGCATCAATACTGTGAGTAGCAGCGTACCGATAGTCTTGATATTCACGATTTTCCAAATCCTTCCGTCAAGAATTTAAAAATAAGTTCCTCAGTTAGCTAAATATCAGTGGTTGTGCCCTATTTCAAAATATTACATGAACCACTAGTAGGTATAGATCACATGCGCTTCTTTGACAAACTGTCGTTCCACACAGAGTGATAGTTGGCTATCAGCACCATGTGGCACGCGATTGCATTTTACTCAGCACTCATACACAATCGATACAGTATTGCTGTCGACAACCCATCACCTACTTGGGCAGAGAACTGATATGTTTGTTCGGACGGGGACGACTGCCAAAATGATCGACGCCTACGAATAGCTTTAGTAAACTAATGGGCGGCTGCTTTCCAGCGCGGCTTTAGGGTGTGGTAAACCCTAAAGCTACCGCGTTTCCTGTCAGTTAGTCCGTTCCCATCTAAATGCAGGCACGAAAATAGCGGGAGAAGTAAATGTGGTGACGCTCCATTTAATGGTTGGACTTCCATGTTCCGGGAAAACAACGCTTGCGCAAAAACTTGAGCGTGAACAATCAGCCCTTCGACTGACCGTTGACGAATGGCATATCCAGCTATTTGGTCAAGATGCTGAAGATCCGGAACATAATGCTAGGCACAGTCTTATTGAGATGATGCTTTGGAAAACCGCCAGTAGAGCGCTTGAATTGGGAACGAACGTCATACTCGATTTCGGTTTTTGGGCGCGCGAGGAACGCGAAGATTATCGATCTCGAGCGAAGGCTCTTGGAGCCAGTAGCGAAGTTCATTTTCTTGATGTGCCGACCGATGAGTTGATGCGGCGGCTCGCGGCCAGAAATATGGAGTCTTCGCCATTGAATTTCTATATTCCCGAAGAAATGATGAAGCCTTGGGTGGCGTTCTTTCAAAGACCAACGCTCGATGAGCTTGAACGTCGGGAGTAAAGATGCCCCCACTTCTTGCGAACTTGTTTTTCCTGCCAACAGTGGCTTTACGCAAAACCATCCTATAATCTTTCCGAAACTCCGATTGATGAGGGTTATCTATTAGCGCTCCCCTCAAACCATATTCAAACCGAACATTTATACTATTTTTATGCCTCGCCTCTTGACTTCCCGTCAAGCTGTGCTAGAATAACTAAGCTACTTGTTCTAAGTCTCGACATGAGCTTGGCGGCTCGGCCCAGACCACTGGAAAAACGACGACAGCACACATCAGTGGTTGCTACCTCTCCTTCGCCAGTTGTATCAGCATCCTACGCACGGGTGCAAAACGGAGGGGACTGCGATCTCATATCATACGAGCCAATGTCCGTCAAAACACGCTCGTGCGGAATCTCCGCAATATCTCATAAGAACACTGAATCAAACAGACAATCCACACCGCTATGATCCCATGTGCAGCAGCCAACCGGATCAGTTCAGGGATCATTTGCCGCCACCAGTATCAACTGCCAAACGCTGCGCCACCAACACAACGACTCCTATTCTGTAAAAGCGCTTCCATCTCGTGTGTCGAGGCCGCGGATGTGTGGGGCAAAACCAAACTACGAGTCATATGTAAAAGCGCTTTGACAAACTTCACTTCACTGCTATACTGACGCATGACGCCGGATCGAGGCATCCCGTCACGAAGTATTGATTTATTAGAAGAACTTGGGAAGGCAAGAATATCATGCGAAACAGGGTTGCACTGTTCCTCCTATGGGTATTCGCCGTCAGCCTCACTACGCCTTTACTTACCTATGCACAAGATCACCAAACACTCTGGCAAGCGTGGGAAATGAAAGACATCACAACCTTAGGCGACGATAACACCGGATCGACTTTTGCACTCAACATGGACTTCAAAACGCAAAGCGGACAAGCCGCGCTGCAAGTCAGCCCCGGCGGCGGCAGCGACGAAACCAAACTGGCCTTCCCGATCACCGGGGCGGTGTTGCAGGACTGGGCACAGTTTGACCATCTAGCGTTGGACGTCTATTTGCCGGAGGCGAACGGGCGCAACCCGAACCGCTTTTTCGTGGGCATGGCGGATGTGAGCGGGGGCTTCTCATGGGTCGCAGGTGTGTTCAGCGACAGCGACCCCGCCAGCATTCGGGCTGGCTGGAACACCATCACCTACCCTATCGATCCCGCCATGCAGCAGACCAAACCAGATGCCAAGTACAACCTATTTTTGTCGTTCTTCAACGAAGATGGCAAGCGGAATAAAGTGGCGCTGACCGAGCCGTTTTATCTCGGCAGCATTGCCCTGACGGGGATGGCGGCTACAGTTGGTGTAGGTGAGGGGAATGGGAACGCAGGCAGCGCTGATCGGTTCGCGACGGAAGCGGAACTACTGCTCGGCTTTGATGACGATGCGTTGCTCGATGCAGTGGCGCGCGAAACCTTCGATTTCTTCTGGTACGAGGTCAACCCCGCCAACGGCCTGATCAAAGACCGCAGCACGGCGGACTCGCCAAGCAGCATCGCGGCGGTGGGTTTTGGTCTGACCGCGATCCCGATTGCGGTTGATCGTGGCTGGATCAGCCGCGAACGTGGCTACGAGCGCGCGCTGTTGACCCTCAAGACATTCGCGACGGGCGGCGTGCAGGGCAAACATGGCTTTTTCTACCACTTCATCGATATGCAGACGGGCGAACGCGTATGGAACAACGAAGTATCCTCGATTGACACGGCGCTGTTCATCGCGGGCGCGCTCACGGCAGGCGAGTACTTCAAGGGCACGGAAGTGGAGACACTCAGCGCGCAGTTGTACGCGCAGGTGGATTGGTCTACCTTCGCGGCGGGCGGCAAGCTGGTCTCGATGGGCTGGAAGCCGGAGATTGGCTTTTTCGGCAACACGTGGGATCACTTTGACGAAAGCCTGATCCTGTACATCCTCGCTATCGGGTCGCCGTCGCATCCTGTGCCTGCTGAAGCGTGGGCGGCGATTGATCGCCCTGTTGATGCGGTGGGCGAGTACATCTTCCTGCCGGGGGAACCGCTGTTTGTGTATCAATATCCGCTGGCGTGGCTCGATCTGCGCGACAAGGAAGACAGCTTTGCCAACTATTTCAACAATACGATCCGCGCCTGCCTCCGCAATCAGAAGTTCAGCGCCGACTACGCCAAGCGCTACAAAACGTATGAGGATGGCGTATGGGGTCTGAGCGCATCGGACGGCCCCGATGGCTACCGCGCGTATGGCGCAAGCCCCGCCAACCAGGACGGCACGGTCGCGCCCTACGCCTCAATCTCGTGTTTGCCTTTCACGCCGGAAGCCGCCGTCAGTTCGATGCGCGCCATGCTGACGCGTTTCGGCTCGAAGGTATGGGGCGAATATGGCTTCGTGAGCGCCATCAACGCCGATCAGAACTGGTACTCGAAGGAATACATCGGGATTGATCAGGGCGACGTGCTGCTGATGATCGCCAATTATCAAGACGGCTTCGTGTGGAAGTTGTTTATGCAGAATGAGCACGTCAAAAAAGCCGTCGCCGCCGTCGGGTTCACCGACAAGGCCAGCGATTACGCCGTAGTACCAGCCTTTTTGGAGAAGTCGCGGTAAGACATCCGCGCAAGAGGGCTGGCTTCTCGCCGCATTGAGAGACCATTGAGAGACCAGCCGACGTACCGATTTCCCCTAGCGTCGTGGAGCAGATAAGCCTTGAACAACACAACATCCTTCCCCAAGAGTCCGGCGTGGCATGAGGTCAAGATCGAAGGCGGATTCTGGGGCGAACGCCAAGCTACCAACCGTGAACGGACGATCCCCGCGATCTACCATCAAACCAAGCTCACCGGACGGCTCGACGCGTGGAAGCTCGAATGGAAGATTGGTCAGCCCAATCCGCCGCACATCTTCTGGGATTCGGACACGGCGAAATGGATCGAAGCGGTGGCGTACAGCGTGGCGACGCAGCCAAACCCAGACTTTGAACGGCAAGTCGATGAGGTTATCGATTGGATTGCAGAGGCACAGCTTGAGGATGGTTACGCCAACAGCCACTTCATCGCCGTTGAGCCGGAAAACCGCTGGCGCAACCTGCGCGATCAGCACGAGTTGTACTGCGCGGGGCATATGATCGAGGCGGCAGTCACCTATTTTGAGGCGACGGGCAAGCGCAAACTGCTCGATGTCGTGTGCAGGTACGCGGATCACATCGACCGGACGTTTGGCGCGCACGAAGGACAGAAACGCGGCTACTGCGGGCATCCTGAACTTGAACTGGCGCTGGTCAGGCTGTTCCACGCGACGGGTGAACGGCGCTACTTCGAATTGGCGAAGTATTTCATCGATGAGCGCGGGCAGCAGCCGCATTATTACGACCTCGAAGCGCGGGCACGGGGCGAAGACCCGCGCAAATTCTGGGCGAAGGACTATACGTACTGTCAAGCGCATGTGCCGATCCGTGAGCAGAGCAATATAGTCGGGCATTCGGTGCGGGCGCTATATCTGTTCTCGGCTGTCACGGATGTGGCGCTGGAAACGGGCGACGATGGGCTGCTGGCGGTGGCGCGAACGCTATGGGACGACCTGACGCAGCGTCAGACATATGTCACGGGCGGGGTGGGATCGATCCACACCATCGAAGGGTTCACGTTCCCCTACAACCTGCCGAACGAGACGGCTTACAGCGAGACCTGTGCCTCGATTGCGCTGGCCTACTGGGCGCAACGGCTGTTCAAGCTCGACCCCGACAGCCGCTACATCGACGCGATGGAACTGGCCTTGTACAACGCCATGATGAGCGGCGTCTCGTACGAAGGGTCGCTGTTCTTCCAAGCGAATCCACTTGAAGCCTACCCTAAGGTGAGTCCGTATGAGCTGTTCAACACGATGATGACGGGCGATCATTACCAGCGGACAGCGTGGTTCGATGTGGCGTGCTGCCCGTCGAATCTGGCGCGGATGGTAGCCTCAGTCGGGGCGTATTTCTACGCGGTGACGCCGGACAGGCTGTATGTCCAGCTCTACAACCAGAGCCACACGAAGCTGATCGTGGGCGGACAGGCAGTGCAGATCGAGCAGCACACCAACTACCCGTGGGAGGGTGAGGTCACGCTCACCTTGACGATGGAGCAGCCGACGCGCTTCGAACTGGCGCTGCGGATTCCACGCTGGTGCCGTGAGTACGGGATCGAGGTAAACGGCGCGGCAGTCCCAACGCAGCCGGAACGCGGCTATGTGGTCATCGAACGGGAGTGGCAGACGGGCGATACGATCAGGCTGGTGATGGCGATGCCCATCGAGCGAATGGTGGCGCACCCGCACATCCGCCAAGACGCCGGACGGGTGGCGCTGCAACGCGGGCCAATCGTGTACTGTGTCGAGGAGGCAGATAACGGCGCGGCGTTGGCGAGTATCGCGCTGCCGCACGAGGCTGCCCTAACCTATGCCTTCGACAATACCTTGTTCGGCGGCGTGGGCACGATCACGGGCGAAGCGGTGCGGATCGAACCCGTGCAGTGGAACAGCGATCCGTATGTGCCTGCATCCGCGCCGCAAGCCGCGCCGACGCCATTCGTATTCAAGGCGATCCCGTACTGCTTCTGGGCGAACCGACAACCGGGCGAGATGCGCGTGTGGCTGCTGAAAACCTAACGTAGCCCGCAGAATGTGTTATTCGTCGTCGTCCAGAGAGCGGTCGGTTAGTTTGTATTCCTTGAGCAGGCGGTCGGTGACTTCGCGCACGGCGTCATAGTCGAAGCCGCGACGGGCGAGGAACGCGCCGAGCTTGTCGCGGAAACTGCGCGGATCGAGCTTGCTGAGTTGGCGGGCTTTGTCCTGCGCGGCTTGATAGGCAGCTTCGTGCGCGTCAAAGACCGCCAAGACCTCATCGATGATGGTGGTGGCGATGCCCTTCTCGCGCAGTTCAAAGCGCAGCGCACGACTGCCGCGCGGCTTGAATTGCTGGCGGTTGGCGACCCACATCCGCGCGAAGGCCACGTCATCGAGATAGCCCTGCCCTTCCAGACGGGCGATGACGGCATCGATCATGGTGGGCGGCGTGTCTTTCTCGGCTAGGCTGCGGCGTACCTCCGCACTGCTGCGAGGCCGCGCGCCCAGAAAGCGGAGCGCCCGATCATAGGCTTGCTCCACCGTGTCTTGCGTGGTGAGGGCGGCGATGTCGCTCTCGGTGAGCTGCTGCCCCTTGTGCAACCGTGCCGCCTCCACCATGCCCAACCCGAAGGCGAATTCGCCATCCAGATAGACGTTGACCCGTTCTTTGTTGCGCTTCTGCACTTCGAGTGCCGTGATTATTTTCGGCGGGTTGCTATTCGCGCTTGATTCGACCATCTGATTACATCCTGCCTTCATCCGATAAGTGTGGTTTATGTTAGCACAGGCGGGTGCAACGGTTGCGGCGATAGTCAAAATGATCCCTGATGGTGCGGGATGGATCAGGAAGTGTGGTCAGATGGTGGCGTCCAAGTGCATCGTGAGGCATTCTTGATCGAATCACGGACATTTGTCAGCGCGCCTGAATCAGTGGTGATCTGGACGATGCCACAAACGGAAATAAAAACGGCGGGATCACATCCGCCGTTTTTGTGCTGGGGGAGAAAGATTCGAACTTTCACAGGCAGATCCAAAGTCTGCAGTCCTGCCATTAGACGATCCCCCAATCGTCAATTATTGTAACAGAGCCTCCGCCTACGATCAAGACTCAGCTATGCGCTTCGGCGGAACGGTGCGGCAAGTAGTCGCCTACTTGGGCAAGATCACAGAAAATGAGTATGTGGTGTGAGGCGCACCGCATTCAATATTCCAATTCGCCCTAGCCTTGCTACAATGTTGCTACTCGGATTCGCATCCATTCAAGCGGACGGCGAAGGGATCACATGACCAGCATCACACTGGATGACATTATCGAGGTGGCTCGGCTCGAGTCCGCCAAGATGCAGCATTTCTACATCGGCGTGGAACATTTATTCATCGCGCTGACCAAGCTGGAAGGCGGCATCACGCCGACTCTACTAGAGCAAGCCGAGCATTCTGCCCGCTATCTGCGCTACGCCACGCGCGAACTTTCCGGTCGCGGCGATGATCGGCGCTACTGGTCAGGCTATCGGCAATCGCCTCGCGCCAATATTGTGCTGGATCGCGCCCGCAGTACGCTTGATCTCGCTAACGGCAACCTTTCGCCCGAATATGCGCTGCTCGTCGCGATCCTCGAAGAAGGCGACAACATTCCCGTGCGCGCCATGCAAGAAGCGGGCGTGGATACCTCGTATCTGCTCGAACTGCTCAATGATTGGTCGGGCATCGGCATGGTCGAGGTGCAAGCCCCCGCCGCGCAGCTCATCGGCGCGGAGACGCTCTCCGCCGAACGCCAACACATTCTCAAGCTGATGTTCCGCAAGTACGAAAGCGCGCGCATCGAGCATATTTTCACCGAGGGCTTCAGCGGCTCGATGGTCATGCTGGTGCGCCCCGTACATGGGGATGGTCGCACGGACGCGCCCGTCGTCGTCAAGATCGATGATCGACAGTCGATTCAGTGGGAGAAGAAGCGCTACGATACCTTCGTCAAAGATACCCTACCACCGCGCACCGCCCGCATCGAAGGCGAACCGATCTTGCCGGACGAATACAGCATCGGCGGCCTCAAGTACACCTTTTTGCGGGCGCGGGATGAGGAAGCCCCCGTCAATCTGCGCGATTTTCTGGATACGCACCCGCCCAACCAGATCGCCCGCTTCTTGCGCGAAGGGCTGTACGACAGCTTCCGCGAGACATGGTGGGGGCAAGGGCAGTCGTACAGCTTCCAGACATGGCAGGAATACGAGTTGGTGCTGCCGCCCGCGCTGGTGATCGAGGCACTCCCCATCACGACACTGCCACCGAATGGCTATGTGCTGCGTCCGTTCGGGGAATGGAGCCATAGCCAGCCGCGCCAGATCGGGGATGTGGTGGAACTGGAAGGCTTCACCGCGCTCAAGACCAAGCGCGAGAAGGGCGTAGTGCAGATTGTGGCGGGTGCGGAATCCGCCGCTATCAACTGGTCGGGGCGGATCGATGTCTACGGCCTCGATCTGAGCAGCAAGAGCTACTTTCGCGGCGAACCGATCCGCAAGATTATCGGCAAGGTGCGGCAAACGCGCAGCAGTTTGTTGCTGGCGCGTGCCGAAGCACTCGAACCCGATTTCAGCCTCGCGGATGATTGGCTGCCACGCTTGAGCAGTTTCGCGGATCGGCTGCCGAACCCGATCCGCCAGTATCCGGCTTTGCTAGAACGGCGGCTGGCGGGGACGCTCTCGACCATTCACGGCGATCTGCACACAGGCAACATCTTGATCGGTTCCAACAACGACGCGTGGCTGATCGACTTCGAATGGACACGCGACGGTCATACCCTGTTCGACTGGGCGGTGCTCGAAGTCAGCTTGCTAATCGACTACGTGACGCGCTTCATCGATGAGTCATGGGACGCCGCGCGGCATGTGATCACGCTGCTAGATGTGCTCGGTCGCGAGGGTACGCTTACCGATGAAAGTTCGCTGGCGGCGAGTTTGCAGCCAATCGCGGAAGTACGGCGGATCGTGCGGGAACTGCTGTTTGTCGAACCACAGAGCGGACGCAGCAGTTGGGTTGAGTATTACACGGCCTTGGCTTTGTGTGCATTGCGCGTCATCAATTGGGATAATCGGTCACTAGGTGCGCGTCGGTTAGCGTTTATGATCTCGGCGCTGGCGATGGGTTATACTCAGAACACCGACGGAACGCGCAATATTACCTCCGCCGACCTGACTACGGATCAAGGGATGCTCGGTGGTTCGATGATGGGATGAGGAGAACGATGAAAATATCGCTGTTTGCCATCAGCCCATCCGCGTTTGATGACTTCGCCAGCACGACCACGTTGAGCGAATTGTTGCAGTTGTATTTGACGTGCGAACCACCAGCGGATCGCCAACCGCTGCCCCTGTACATCTCCGAGACGGAAAACCTGAAAATCCGCTACGTGGCGCGTCCGTCTGGCGGGTTGTTTTACTTCAACGGCGGACGTGTGAAGATTCTGCCGCGCTTTATGCTCGCACAAATCCCCTTCCTGAAGATGTCGATCAAGGATTATCTACGGGAGCGCGAGAGTTCCAACCTGAAATGGGTACTGGAATGTCTGGCCTCGGTGAACGCCTTCGATTGGATGCGGTGGTTGGTCGGCAATCAGCGCCATGTGTGGATCGGGAGTCTGCTAGAGGCCATCGAGCCATATTTGTTGGAATACGAAGGCACCTACGAGCATACGGCATGGCTGTTCCAGAAATTGCTGCGCGGTGCGAATGCTGGTAAGCCGCTGCCCGCCGTCGAATTCCGCCATATCGACTTTCACTTCCCCGTGCTGCCCTTGACGGATGACGATTCGCCGCTCGGCATCTGGCAAGCCGACGAAGTGCAGTACATCTTAGAATTGCTGGATTGGGTGGCCTCCTTGACCGCCGATGGCACATTGACGTTCAAAGCCCCGCCCGCATGGAGCGGTATCTCGCCCGCCGACACGGAAGAAGAATGGCACACATGGGTCAATGATCGTGTCGTGGAACTGCAATCCGCCACGTCGCTCCTTACGGAATATCCCGATTTGAGCGTGGTCAGCTTTATTGAAGGATAGATCAAGCGATAATCGACCCAATTAGTTCATTTTTGTAGTGATTGAACCCGTATTCAATCCAAGTGCGTGTCCGTCAGTCAGATTGTTAATCACCAAGTAGTTTCGAGTTTGCCCAAGTTACCGATGTATTGGCACGCTGTGTAATCGGTCGTGTTGTCTTTCTTCTTGTCTCCCGTCTAATCGATACAGATCACAACTTGACGCTTACCGAGTACTTATCGGAACAAGTTTAGGCGTGCTTCAGGTAATCCTTCCGCTCGCTAGTCCTCTGCCTGACGAAAAAAGGATGAACGCGGAAGTTCGGGCAGATGACGAAAAAGGGCGAAGCATTCAACATGCCTCGCCCTGAATACTACATCATCGGGAATGTGCGCCTTAGCGAGACTTCGGCGCGATGTTTTGATTGAGGTGGAAGAGGTTGGTCGGGTCGTACTTGGCTTTGATCGCCGCGAGACGTTCCCAAGTCGCCGTCGGATAGGCATCCCGAACGCGTGCTTTGCCCTCATCCGCCACGAAGTTGACGTAGACCGCGTTCTCTCCTTGGTTCAGTGCGCCAATCGCTTCAGCCGCCCATGCATTATGGACATTGGCGTCGGCAGGGTCTTGGTAGAACCCAATGAAGGTCACCATCGCGCGGTTGGCACGGAACGCATAGGCGGTGGCATCGGCAGGTACACGCGCCATCGCGCCACCCAACACGCGGAACTGCGCGATGGACATCATGGCGGTTGACTTGCGCAGGTGATCCAGCATGGCACGCGCTGTCTGCACATCGATCTCGTTGATGAAGGTCGAGCGTAGCGCCGACACCATCCGCATATCGGGATCATCCGGCATATAGATCGCGGGATAGGGCATCGGGCCGATCATATCCACGATGGGTTGTGCAAGCTGGCGGAACGGCGCAACTGCACGCATCCCTTCCTCGACATCGCCTGTGTAAACCAGCGTCGCCAGCATGACGATTTGCCCGTGATATTCGGCGGGGACGAACGGCATGGGTGGCGCGGGCAGAATGTTGACGATAGCGGATAGTTCCTCCGGCGCGGCTTCGGCCTGTGCGGCAAAGGCAGCGATGACTTCCGGCGTGGCGGGCAGGACGAGCATCCCGCCGACGATAGTATCAACCGGGTGCAATTGGAATTTGAAGTGCGTCACGACGCCGAAGTTGCCGCCGCCGCCGCGAATCGCCCAGAACAGATCAGGATGATTATCAGCGTCCACATAACGGATTTCGCCGTCGGCAGTCACGACCCTCGCCGCCAACAGGCTGTCGATGGTCAGGCCATACTTGCGGACGAGATAGCCAATGCCACCGCCCGTCGTCAGGCCGCCGATGCCCACCGAAGGAGCATCACCGAAACCAGTCGCCAGACCATACTTTGCGGCTGCTTCCGTGTATTCGCCCGCCGTCAGGCCAGTTTCTGCCCACGCCGTGCGCTCTTGAACGTTGATCTCGATGCCTTTCATCAGCGAGAGGTCAATTACAATGCCGCCTTCGGAGGTGCCGAAGCCCGCGAGGCTGTGACCGCCGCTGCGCACGGCTAATTCCATGCCCGTTTCGCGCGCCAGTGAGACTACCTGCGCGACGTCGTTGGCATCGACGGGACGCACGATCAGCGCGGGGCGGCGCACGGCTTCGCGGCTGAGACCTGTGCGTACAGCGTCGTAATCGGCATCCTGCCGTGTGATGACCTGTCCCTTCACGTTAGCGCGCAACCGTGAGATCGCGTAGCTGTGCGAATTTTCTTGTGTTCCGATGAACGTGGTGCTCAGAAATGACATGTTGCCCCTGTTCCTTACCGTTTTCGTTAACTGTCGAAGATGATGTCATTGTCAGGCTTAACGGCATTGTGGAGAACCAACGGAGGAGCGAATCTGCATCGGCTCGTATGGTGGAGGATGATCTCCAACTTTGGAGGGAAGGGCAGTTCGGGCGGGGGAAGGTGGACAGGCGAATCGGAACGACGCGGGGACGATCCGCTGCTGCACTGAGCCAAAGAAGAAAATTGCCGTTATACTTATGCGCCGTGCTGAATTCAAGGGTTGGTTAAGTATACTATGCGTCTATTCTTGCTTGTTTGTGTGCTGGCGGGGCTGCTCGTCGGCTGTTCATCCAGCAGTGCGCCCGATGCACCGAAGCTCGATCCAAATTCTGCGGAGGCACGCGGTGCGGCGCTGTTCAGTGGTAAGGGCCGCTGCGCGACATGCCATTCGCTGTCACCGGATGTGACTATCGTAGGACCATCGCTGGCAGGGGTCGCGACCCGTGCGGCGACTCGTGAAGCGCCGCTGACTGCCGCTGAATATCTCGAAGAAAGCATCATCGATCCGGACAAAGTGAAAGCGCCGGGATTCGAGATGCTGCAAATGGATACCTCATTGGCAAAATCGCTGTCCACCGACGAGATCAGCGATCTGGTGGCGTACTTGCTGACGATGAAGTGACGCTCACCAGAAAGCCATGCTGCCCGTCGGCATTGATGGGCGGCTCCGTTTTCCCCCTTTACGTGCAGCTATGCAGCCACACCAGATCGTTCTGGATGGGGTTCGGTTTTTGCCCCGGTGCGTACACCCGCCGATAGATGATGCGGATTTGCAGACTGCGTAAACGCGGCGGGCGGTCAGGCGGGTTCTCCGAGCGGCAGTAGTAACGGCTCCATGCCTCTAGTACGGCGGACGGGCGATGGCTGAATACGTTCAGTTGGAAGCCGCCCCAACGATACTCGGTGAGCGTGGTGGGATACGGTAGGATGACGGATTGGTCGGTGCTGCCTGAGCGCAAATCGTAGCTAGTGCCGTCATCGAAGGTACCGATGACCGCGATGTACGCATCGTATTGCATGGGTTCCGGCGCGAACAGCGACCAATCTTGCGCGAAGCCGAGCGTTTTCAGCACATTGGTGAGTGGCGCGGGGATGGGCACGGACGGCACGCCATAGCCAGCGTAGTTAGCGGCGATCTGCCACACGGTCAAGCCCATCAGCAGCGCTAGGACGGCATACATCCCCTGCTGGCGGCGGCGCGCGGGCGGGGAGAGTGGCGGATCGACGGACAACGGGCGCGACGTCACGAAAAACACCAGATAACTGGCGCAAAAAACGAAGACGAAATCGAGCAGCGGCGTGGTCATGGTCAGCGCGATGCCCACATGCATCGAGGCGAGACTGGCGATGCCGAGATAGCGTAACAGGGGCTGCCAGAACGGCACGAAAACCAGCACGATAAATCCTAATTCGAAGATGATCACGCCGTAAGTGAGGACGCGCAAGAGGCCATCGGGCGCATGGAGAGCGAACCACTCTCCGGCGGGGCGCAACAGCGACTGCACCTGCAAGACTTCGTAGAGCGCCGTACCGCCCCGCCATGACGTGCCGAGCAGTTTGAACAAGCCTGCCGCGAGATAAGTCAGCGCGACCTGTAATTGCAGTAAGCGCACAGGAAAGGCGTTGGTCGTCTCCGGCAGGCAGCGTCCCCGACGACGCGCTAACCATGCATCCACCGACAAGTGGCGATTCAGGGGCACGAAGATCATCCAAAAACTCATCAGGCGCAGCATGTCATCTGCACCGCTGACGAGATAGGGATTGCGGACGTGGACGGAGAGGATCAAGACGAAGTTGAGGACGCTCAGCGGGCGCGTCTGGAAGCCGATCAGCACGCCAAGCGCCACCACTGCCCACAGGACGAAGAAGGCGGTGGCGCTCTCAGCGGTAGGCAGCGCATCCATCAAGGTGAGGTGACCGAGGTGAGTCGCCAACTGGTGGGCGACGGCGCGCGGCAGGACGCCCGCGTCACTGTAAAATACGCTGGCAATGGGCAGATTCAGGATCGCTGTCTTGAGCAAGATGACGCCCATGCAAACGCGTAGGACGCTCAAGGGGAAGGTGCTGACCTGACCGAACCACGCGTCATGCCAGTGCATACGCAGGGAACGGTCAGTTATGCAGCTCACAAGCGTCATGATGACCTAGGCTTAGTGGCAGAAATTGAAGCCACACGGCGGCGCAGGGTTATTGAAACCGCTATTAAAGCCACCGTTGAAATTGCCGCCGAAACCGCCGTTGAACCCACCATTAAAGCCGCCACCGGCATTGCTGTTAAAGCCACTATTGAAGCCGCCACCCGTCGCGGAAACCGGAGAGGCAGCTTCCTGACGATCTTTCTTTTGCACGCCGAGCGCCAGCAAATTGGGAAGATCACCCGTGATCATCACTCCCGCCAGCGTGCCGTCATTGCTGATGGCTAACCCTTGCGCGGTGGGGAGCGTGTCCCATAAGCCGTTGCCAGTCTGAGCCAGCACCTGCACTTTCATGCCCGGTGTGAGCGCCTGACGCGTGGGGATCAGGAGCGTAAGCGGCTGGCTGAGGGTAAGCGGCGTATCGGTTTCGAGGCGGATGAGCGCACACCACCATGTGTCAGCGGCTTGCTGCGGGACGTTGTTGTCATCGATGGTGAGCTTGGTGAAGCGGAGTGTCACCGTGCCTGCGACGGTATCGGGCGGCGCATATAGCCAGATGCCCGTTTGCCCGATCTGGACGCCCGCTGGTTCGCCCTTGTCGTTCGTAGTGCCTTTGGCGTCAAGCGTGATCGCGGCGCTGTCTTCGAAGGTCGTCAAAGACTCCGCGACCGGATGGATGTCCACGCTGCCCGCTGTCGGACTGCTCCACGCGACCGTGCCTGTGGTGCCAGCGGGAATTTCCGTGACAGACTCCGGCAGGGTGACGCGGTAGGTGAAGGGGCCGAGCACGGTCGAGGCATCAAGCGCGTCGATCTGCCATGTGAGCGTCAGGTTGGCGGTATCTTCGCTGCCAAGCACGGCGCGCTCTGGGGCGATCACCGTGTTCATGCCGATGGCATTAGCGGGCGCAGCGGCCTTGATGGTGACGTTGTTCAGCGCGGCTTTGTCCGTCACGACGAAAACACTGTACAACACGCTTTTATCGGGCTGAAGGATGCCGACGCTGTAGGCAAAGAGATCATCCGCAGCCGCCCCTTCGGCTGGTTGCCCGGAGAGGGGATGCACAAGCGCAAGCATGACGAAGGCAGCAACGAACCAGAGCATGATGTGGGTTGAACGGCGCATCAAATGACCCCTTCTGAGATGGAAACGCGAGTTAGCCAGTGAGTAGTGTTATAGCGTTGCGCTAGATACACGCAATGCTTCTGCGATTTTCATTATAGAGAGATGGTCTAAACGCGCTACCAAGCCATCACCTAGGTTGTGTAGGCATACACCTAGGTTTCGCGGATCAGCAGACGGCGTGATTATCGACAAGGCGGCTACTTGAATGCTAATATCGTCGGCACGTATGAGCAGCCGCTGATTGAAAAGAATTTGAGGGGTCACAGGATGCGCAACTTAAAACGCTGGCAGCGCACACTTATTATTGCTTTCGCCCTTTTGATCGTCATCCCGATTGTGGGCTTCATCGTGCTTGGTCTGATGCCCGTGCCGAGTGACACGGTGCTGCCGGACGACCAGATCATCGTCGGAGCACAGGGCAAGCCGGGGGCGGTGGGTGGAATCGATACGAATTTTCCGAAGGTGAACGCGCTCGACGCGACCGATGCGCAGCGCGACCTCGGCAAGATGTTATTTTTCGACCCGATCCTGTCGCAGAATCACGCAATGGCCTGCGCAAGTTGCCACCAACCCCCCAACGGTTTGAGCGACGGTCGGGCAGTGGGCGAGGGCATCAACGGCGTGGCGCTGAAGCGCAACGTGCCGTCACTGTATGAGGTGGCCTACAAGAGTTCGCTGATGTGGGATGGACGCGCTGATACGCTCGAAGCCCAGATCACGATCCCGATGACGAGCGCGGACGAGATGGCGAACACGCCAGAGCAGATCGTGAAGGATTTGCAGGGCGTGGATGCTTACAAGGAGTTATTCGCGAAGGCATTCCCCGATGCGAAAGAGGCGATCACGTTTGAGAATGTCGGGATGTCGCTGGCGGCTTTTGAGCGCAGTTTGTTGGCGCACAATTCGCCATTCGATAAGTATGCGGCGGGCGATTTCTCCGCGTTGACGCCATCGCAGCGACGCGGCTTCGCCTTGTTCCGCAGCGGCGCGACGAGCTGCTACAAATGCCACATGGCTCCGACCTTCACCAACGGCAAATACGAAGTGACGGGCGTGCCTGATGCCAATGGTAACATGACGGACGAGGGACGCGGGGGCATCACGAAGGTGGCGACGGAGCAATACGCCTTCATCGTGCCGTCACTGCGGAATGTGGCACTGACCGCGCCCTATATGCACAACGGACGTTTCGCCACACTGGACGAAGTGCTCGATTTTTACATCAAGGGCGGCGGCGAAGGCATGAAGATCGATGTGCCGACGCAATCACGGTTTGTCCACGCTTTCGAGGTGAGCGCGCAAGAAAAGCAGGATATGGTGAATTTCCTGTACGCGCTGACGGACGAGAGCGCCACGCCGACCACGCCGAGCAGCGTACCGTCAGGACTGACTGTGCCGACGCATGACCTATCGCCCGCCTTTGAGACAGCAAAACAGATCAACGCTGGTGGCGTGGCAGTGACCCAACGCGCCCCGATGACGCTGACCGTGACGCCCGATGTGACGATTCAGTCGGTGGTGGATACGGCTATCGCGGGCGACACCATCGAGATTCAGTATGGCACGTACAACGAACGCGTGCTGATCGATCAGGACAACATCACCGTGCGCGGTATTCCCAACGACAAGGGCGAGTATCCGATCCTCGACGGCAAGATGCAGTTCTCAGACGGCATTTCCGCCAGCGGGAACAATTTCCTGATCGAAAAACTGGCGGTGAAGAATTACAAGGGCAACGGCATCATCATCGACGGCGTGACGGGCGTGATCGTGCGCGATATTTACGTGGAAAACACCTCACTGTATGGCATCTACCCCGTGCATTCGACGGATGTGCTGGTAGAGCGCGTGGAAGCGACCAAGATTCGCGATGCGGGCGTGTATGCGGGGCAGTGCCGCAAGGTGGTGTTGCGCAATAACAAAGTGTACGGCAACGTGATCGGGATCGAAATCGAGAATTCCATCGACTCGGACTTGTACGACAACCACGCCTACGAAAATTCGACGGGTATTTTTGTCGATCTGCTGCCACAGTTGCCCTCGAAGGTATCGCTGCAAACGCGCGTGCATGAAAACGTGATCGAGAACAACAACTTCACGAATTTCGCCAACGCTGGCGAGATCGGGCAGTTGGTTCCAGAGGGGACGGGCATCCTCATCTTGGGCGGCGATGACGTTGAGATTTACAACAACACGATCCGCGAAAATCGCACTGTCGGGGTGGCGATCTTTAGCACGGCGACGGCCTTCAAACCAGAATTGATCGACATCGGGCCAAATCCAGAGCGTATCCATATCCACGACAACACGTACACGCACAATGGCTATGACGCCGCCAAGCAGCTCACCGATCTGGGCTTGACGGGCAAGGACGTGATCTGGGATGTGAGCAATTGGGATATGCGGATCGATGAGCCGAACGCGACCAGCTTCCCGCCGATTTTGCCCGCCAGCAGTTGGCCCGACCTCTCGCGCAAGGCATACTGGCAGATCGTCCACTTCATCGTGACGAAACTGGGGTAAGGTTACGCAGTGTTGAGTGCTTAATCCTTTGTGCTGAGTAAAGGCGAATGCGCGTTTATTGACTCCCTTTGCTCGTGATGAGCAAGGGGAGTTTTGGCGACGAACGGCATCACTCTCAGCAAGCGTTAAGCCGATGATGACCAACTCGCACGCAGACATGGCGAAACTGCGCTAAAATCTGCGTAGGACTTGATCGCAGCGGAGTATGCCAATGGCGAACCAATACGACCCCAATCAACAACAACCCAATCAAGGCTACCCGCCGCTTGGTCAACAGCCGCAATATCAGCAACCGCAGCAACAGCAACCGATCTATCAACAGCCGCCCTACCAGCAAGATCAGCAGCCGTTGTATCCGGCACCGAATTACCCACCGCCAACATCGAACTCGCTGCTTGATCAACTGAAACAGATCAATATCGGCATCATCGCGGCAGGGGCACTGTTCATCATGTTGTGCTTGATCGGCGCGTGCGTGATCTTCCTCGGCCTGATCCGGGGGAATCCCGTCCCACCGCCCGCTCCGGTCACGGCGGCGACGGCGACGTTTGGCCTGCCCGTGGGCACTGCGCAGATCGTGGTGACGCCGATTCCTGCTGTCCCGACGTTTGATCCGAGCGTGGTCAATACCTATATCAATCCGTATGCCAATGCGCAGTTGTCCACGATGACGCAGTTGTTCATCGACGTGTTGAACCCACAAACAGGGCAGTTCGAGCGCAAAGCACAACTGCTAGGCGGGAATCTCGATCCGTTCGCGGTGGCGTTTAACATCGCTGGCCCCGTTTCGGCTCCGAACGCCAACTGCCCGGAGCGCGTGCGGTTGACGGCTGTGCGTGCGGATAACACACAAGCCGTGTTCGGCGTGTGCCTCGATAACGTAAATCAGGCCATCGTACTGCGCAGCGCGGATGTGACCGATTTGAACGGCGGTGATTTGCAGATGGGGCCGTATTTCATCGACGTACTCGCGACCTACCTACCCGCTGAATATCGTCAGTTGCTAGGCGTTAACTAGATTTCGACATGATTCCGACGCAGGGCTGGACAATCGGCAGTCTGGGCGGGGTTGAGATCAAGCTCAACCCTAGTTTGTTGCTGATTGCGTTCTTGGTGACCTATTTGCTGGCGAGCGCGCTCTTGCCGCTGGCGGTGCCGGGACTCGGCGCGCTGATCTACTGGGCGACGGGACTGCTGGCGTCCGTGATATTCATCGGCTCGATCCTGTGGCACGAGATGGCGCATGTGATCATGGCGCAGCGGTTCGGCATCCCCGTGATGCAGGTCGTGCTGCATCTGTACGGCGGCGTGGCACTGCTATCGCGAGAGCCGGAGCGGCCTTCGCACGAATTTTTGATCACCATCGCGGGGCCGCTGTCCAGTTTGTTCCTCGCGGTTCTGTTCAGCGCGTTCAGCAACTTGACGGGGCTGCTCGGCGCGGTGTTTAGCTGGCTGTCACAGGTGAACCTCACACTGGCGCTGTTCAATCTGCTGCCGGGATTCCCGTTGGATGGTGGGCGCGTGCTGCGCTCGATCCTGTGGCAGTTGGGCGGCAGTTACAAGGTTGCCACGCGGCAGGCCAGCCGAGTCGGGCAGGTGGTGGCCTTCATCTTCGTGGCCTTCGCGTTGTGGATGATCTTGAACGGCTCGTGGTTCAACGGCTTCTGGTTCTTGATGATCGCGTTTTTCCTGTATACGGCGGCCTCGCAAGCCTTCCAGATGGCAGCGGGGACGGCGCTATCGATGACCACGACTGTGCGGCGCGTGATGCGCCACGATGTCCCGTTGATCGAGCCGAATACCCCGCTGGCCTTGCTGGCATGGCGCTACCTCGACCATGCCCGCGATCAGGCGTTCCCGATTGCGCATCACGGGCAGTTGGTGGGGCTGATCACGTCGGCCGAAGTGGACAAGCATCCGCGCCTTGAGTGGGGCAAAATCCGTGTGGAACAAATCATGATTCCGGCCTCGAAACTGCCCATCGTCAGCCCGGATCACAGCATCGAGCAAGCCTTGAACGCTTTTGACAAGACGGGCATGAATCATGCGCCGGTCGTGGAAGGCGAGGTCGTGATCGGGATGCTGAATCGGCGCGATATTGTATACCGCACGTAGCGTCGTTAGGCCGTCAGCGTCGGGGCAGAGGCCCGTTCAACTGATTGCGGTGGTGGCGGTAAGCGGAGCGGCAAAATGACCGTGAAGGTCGTGCCGTGACCGAGTTCGCTGGTTACATCAATCGTGCCGCCCATCAACGTGATGATCTGCTTGACAATCGACAGCCCTAAGCCGACGCCGTGCCCCTTGACTTTGCCATCCACCTGCCAGAACGCGTCGAAAATGCGCGACTGTGCTTCCGCCGGAATGCCGCGTCCCGTATCCGCAATCGTCAGCATGAATTCAGTTTCCGTGTGCGGCATCGCGCTAACGGTAATGCCGCCTTGATCGGTAAACTTGATGGCATTGTCGATCAGATTGAGCACGACTTGTTTCAGCCGCTCCGCATCGCCCATGATGCTGGCGGGCAGCGTAGGATCGATCTCGAAGGCTAAGGTCAAACCCTTCCGCTCGGCTTGCGGGGTGAGGACAAATCCGACATCACGCAGGAGATGGTCGGGCGAGAATGGAGCGGAATTGAGTTTCAAGGAACCACTGTTCAACTGCGCCTCGTCCAACAGGTTGTTGATGAAGCTCAATAACTGTGTCGCGCTGGTCATAACACCTTCAAGGCGGGCAGCTTGTTTGTCCGTGATCGGCCCGTAATAGCCACGCTGCATCGATTCGACATAGAGCATGATGGTGCTCAAGGGTGCGCGAGAATCGTGGCTGACGTTGGCGAGAATTTGCGATTTGAATCGTGAGGCTTCGAGCGCGCGCTCCTGTGCTTGCTGACGTTCAGTCACTTCGACTTGCAGCAGCGCAATGGCTTTGGTGAGATCGGTCGTGCGGGCTTGGACACGCTGTTCAAGCTCGGCGTTGGCGGCTTGCAGTTGATTGCGGGAAACAGCGAGCGCGTCAAGCATAGATTGTAAGCCCGCCGCCAAATTCGCTAACTCGTCATGGCTAGGGATGTTGATGGGGAGCTTGAGATTGCCGGTGGTGCGCACCTGCGTGACGGCGGCACTGAGGGCACTCAGCCAACGCAAAACGCTGCGATCCAGATGGATGAAGTTGACCACACTGTACGTGATCCCGATCAGCACGAGAGCCAATAGGAAATAACTGATGGTCTGCTGACCCTGAGCGTAGATAGTGCGCGGTAGTTCGACGCGTAGGAGCGCGATTGGTTTCCCATCTAAATCATGGATGACCGTATAGCCCGCAATCCTAGCCGCGTTTTCGGGGATCGCGAAGAAGGGGTGATCACTGGTGAGGTTCTGTTTCGCCGTCAAGACCGCCTGCGGCAAATTCAGATCATAGTAGCCGACCAGTTTCACATTGAGATCGAGGGCATCCGATAACTGGGCGATGCGTTCGGTGTTCAGGTAACGTCCCCAGATCAGTGCTCCGTTGATCGGCCCTTCGCCCAAACTGGTCAGGATGGGCAGCGACACGGTCATCAGGTAGCCTTGTGGCAGTTTCAACAGCCCCGCCCACTCGCTCGTCACGTCCCCATAATTGACCAACATGTCATGCTGATTAATCAGCGTCTTGAGCGCGGGAGACACGGGGATTGCTTCGCCAGTGCTTTTATCAAAGGCTCTGTCAAGCACGATCCGATTGTACTTGTCCACGAACACCATGAGGTCAACGTCACTGTCCGTGAAAGCGGTTGCAGTGATATTGCTGTCGATGAACGCCTGATTCTTATCATCGACAAAATGATAGACATCGTCCCACTTCGACCACCCCAAAGCAATCGATTTGAAGGCTTTAATTTCATTGTCCAAGGCGTTTTGAGCACGTTGGACATTTTGAATGGTGTACTGATCTTCAAGCTGCTGGAAACTATTGCTCAGGATGAGTTGCGAGGTCAGATAGAGCAATCCGAATAGCGCGAGCAAGGTAAGACCAGTGACAAGTAGGGTCTTCTTATGGAGCGTCATCGCCATTTGTCACATATGTTATCACATTCTGTCGTCGTTAAGTCTATCATCATATGGCTGGTTTATAGAGTGGGTGAGCATGAAATTTGCATAAAAAGTTTAGCGAAACCGTAAATAGAGATGAAATTTTTATTTATTCTCATCGCTGCCACTCCAAACAAGAGAATTTTGTGCTCAAACAACAGGGATCGGCTGTGTTCTGTAATTTACGAATTTTACAACTCCTTCATTTTCCTGTGACATTACGTGTCACATGCTGCGCCGATAGTAGAAGTAAGTCGCAGTATGCAAAGGATGATGGGCATGGCAAGCCTCAACGGATGGACATCCGAGCAAGTTTTCCGCATGGCTCCCGAAGCCAGCGTCGCGAATGATGGTCGAAAAATGGCGCATCCGGGCAAGTGGCACTCGCTCGGACACGATAACCAGATGGCATGGGGCGAATTTCAGGGCAGTGGCAAGCTGCCATACCAGATCAAGGCCGATCTAGAACGGCTGGCAGCGGGCGAGAACGCAATACAGTGTACGTGTCCCAGCCGCAAACAACCGTGCAAACACTGCATCGGGCTGCTGTTCATCCTCGTGGAACGCCTGCCTGATGTGCCAAACGTAGAGCGTCCGGCCTTCGTGGAGGAATGGGCGGAAAAGCAGGCGCAGAAAGTTAAACGCGCCGAAGCCCGCAAAGAAGCCGCCAATACGCCCGTTGATCCTGAACAGCAAGCCAAAACCGCCGCCGAACGTAAGCAAAAGATCACGGCGGGGATGGAAGCGCTGGAACAATGGTTAGTCAACATGATCCGGCATGGGTTGACCGACCCGCAGTTGGGGCAGTACGAATTCTGGAACGCCACTGCCGCCCGCATGGTGGATGCGCAAGCGCCGGGACTCTCGACGTGGCTGCGCGAACTGGCGGGGCTGCCCGTGAAAGGTGGCGAATGGATCGCGCCGCTGCTGGAAGAACTGGGGCGGATTTATCTGCTGACGCAAGCCTTCAAGCATTTCGATCAGCTTCCCGCCAGCGTACAAGCCGATCTGCGTACTGCCGTCGGCTGGAATTTCAAGCGCGACGACATCGACGCAGCGCATACCGTGCGCGATCAATGGCACGTGATCGGGCGCTACGAGGAAAAGCTAGAAGATAAGCTCCGAATGCAGCGCTTGTGGATGATCGGTGAGCAGAGCCAACAGCCCGCCTTGATCCTCGATTTTGCGTTCAACAACGCGCCATTCGAGACGGTGCTGCCTCCCGGCGTGACGATGGACGCAGAGATCGGCTTTTTCCCCAGTAACGCGCCGATGCGGGCGGTCTTGATCAAGGCACATGGCGACATCCAAGGGCAGCACTCCGCAGCGGGCATGACGATCCGCGCGGGGCTGGAGGCGTATGGCTGCGCGCTGGCGCGGAATCCTTGGCTGCAACAATATCCGTTCGTGATCGAGTCGGCACTGATCGTGCAGCGCGGCGGGAAGTGGCTGCTGCGCGACGCGGAAGGCACGATGATCCCGCTGGCGGCACGTTATCCACATCAGTGGGCGCTGCTGGCGATCAGCGGCAACCATCCGCTGCGCATCATGGGCGAATGGGACGGCACCAGTTTTTATCCTCTGAGCGTGATGCAGCCGGATCGTCTCGTTGATTTCACCGTGATAAGGAAATTAGCATGAGTCTACCAGAAGCGTTAACGACCATCGCGGCGGTGGGCACGGATAAAGGCGCGACGCTGCGCGAGAGTGACGATGCGCTAGAGCAGGTGATCCATAAGCGGTCTGATCTGCCGCTGGAAGGACGCATCTTATTGACGGCGGCGGGTCTGCATTTGCAGCAGCAAGCGGGTTGGCTGCCGGGTGAGGATAAGCGTCCGCTGCCGGAGCCGTGCGAACCCGACGAACTGCCCACCATCAACACACAGGCGTTGTATCACCTCGCGCTGATGCTGGATGGCGATTATCTCGGCGCGCTGCCGGAATGGCTACGCGAAGTGCAGGCACGCCGCCTGCGCATCCCCGAAGAAGCCTTGCCGCTGATTTTGGAAGCGGGACACAAGCATAAGGACTTGCGCGATTTGATCGTGCCGGCGCTTGGCAACCGGGGCATATGGCTCGCCAAGCAAGCCAGTTCGCGGCAGTGGGCGTGGTTCGACCTGAGCAATGCCGATCATGTGTGGGAGAAGGGCAGCAACGAAGAACGGCTCGATATGCTGGAAGCGCTGCGCAAGGTTGATCCGGCGCGGGGGCGGCAACTGGTCGAATCGACATGGAAAGAGGATAAGGCCGATCAACGCGCCTTCTTCCTGAACGCGCTGGAAACCGGGTTAAGCATGGACGATGAGCCGTTCCTTGAAGCGGCGTTAGATGACCGCGCTCAGGACGTGCGGGGCGGGGCGGTGGTGCTGCTCGGTATGCTGCCAGAGTCGCGGTTCGTGCAGCGGATGATCGCACGTGGGCTGGCGCTGGTCGAACTCGACACCTCGAAGGCGGGCGAGACGATCTTCTCTGTGCATGTGATCAACAAAGCCGATGAGGCACTGCGCCGCGACGGAATCGAACTGGCGGAGGGTAAGCAGCGAGGGCTGAACAAAAAGCAGTGGACGCACAGCATCCTGAATCATATTTCGCCCGAACAGTGGTGTCAGCATTTCGACCTGAGCAAAGAGGATTTGTTCAAGATCGCCATGACCGCTGACGGCGACGAGCAGATGGTCAACTCGCTGGCATGGGGAACCTGCCGTGCTCAAGATGCCGAATTCGCGCGGCTGCTGCTGCCTGCCGCACTCAGCCAGATCGAGGTTGTTTTGCATGGTCAGCTTCTCAAGATGCTGCCGAATCCAGATCGTGTGTTGGTGGGCTTGCTGAAGAATCGGCAAGGCATGAGTTTTGAGGCGTTAGCCCCGCTTCTGAAAGCCTATGACCAGCCGTGGAGCGCCGAATTGGCTCTGATCGTCTGCTCGCAGATGATCGTCGCCTCTCAGACTGTGCAGACATTTTACCTGCTGAACAGCGGACTGCGGGACATCCCTCTCTATTTTCCGCTCAACGCCAGTGAGGAATTGATCCGCCGCTTCAGCGCTCCGATCAAAAACGACAGCAATTATGGTTCGGCATGGCGATCAGGCGTCGATCGTATCCGCACAACGCTCGACTTCCGCCGCGAGATGATAGCAGCACTGCACACATAACCCGCATTTACTAACTACTCAGCACTTATAGGAGACAAGCACTCATGGCAAATGTACTACGTCAACACGCCGAAATTCAGTTCCGCGAGGAGATCGAGGCGCTGGAAAAGCTCGACAAGAAAGAGAAACGTGCCAAACCGCCGATGTGGCAGCTTTCGCCGCAATCCGCCGCGACCTATCTGCTCGGCGGCAAGCTGGCGAACGGCTTCACCGTGACGCCCAAATATTACGGGGATCGCCGCGTGATCGAGATCGCGGTGGCGACGCTGGCAACGGATCGGGCGCTGTTGCTGATCGGCGTGCCGGGGACGGCGAAAACGTGGGTATCCGAACATCTAGCGGCGGCGGTCAGCGGCGATTCGACACTGCTGATTCAGGGCACGGCGGGCACATCTGAAGAAGCCATCCGCTACGGCTGGAATTATGCGCGGCTGCTGGCGGAAGGCCCCTCGATGGATGCGCTGGTGCCAAGCCCGATGATGCACGCGATGCAAGATGGCAAGATCGCACGGTTGGAAGAACTGACGCGCATCCCATCAGACGTGCAAGATACGCTGATCACGATCCTATCCGAGAAAATCCTGCCGATCCCTGAAATCAGTTCGGAAGTGCAAGCCGAGAAGGGCTTTAACGTGATCGCCACCGCCAATGATCGGGATCGTGGCGTGAACGAGCTATCGAGTGCGCTCAAGCGGCGCTTCAACACGGTCACGCTGCCGCTGCCCAAGACACTCGATGATGAGGTTGAGATCGTGCAGAACCGCGTGAACAGCCTCGGCAAGGCGCTGGAACTCCCGTCGGAGCCGCCCGCGCTGGCAGAAATCCGCCGCGTGGTGACGATCTTCCGCGAACTGCGCGACGGCAAGACGCTGGACGGACAAACGAAGGTCAAGTCACCGACTGGCACCTTGAGCACGGCGGAAGCGATCTCGGTGCTGAATAACGGCATGTCGCTGGCGGCCTACTTCGGCAGCGGATCGCTGCACCCGACAGACGTGGCGGCGGGCATCGTCGGCGCGATCATCAAAGACCCCGTGCAAGACCGCACGGTGTGGCTGGAATATCTCGAAACGGTGGTCAAGGAACGCGACGGTTGGAAAGATTTGTATCGGGCGTGCCGCGAAGTGACGGGGTGATCATGAGCATTCACGTATTCGGCATTCGGCATCACGGATCGGGGTCGGCGCGGAGTCTGTTGCACGCGCTGTGGGAACTCGACCCCGACGTGATCCTCGTGGAAGGGCCGCCCGACGCGCAGCAGATCGTGCAGATGGCGGCTGATCCACAGATGCAGCCGCCCGTCGCCATGCTGGTGTACGCGGTGGACGAGCCGCAAAAAGCCGCCTACTATCCGTTCGCGACGTTTTCGCCGGAATGGCAAGCGATCCGATTTGGTCTCGCCAAAAGCGTGCCGGTGCGGTTCATGGATATGCCGCTGACGATGCAGTTCGCGTTGGAAGAACAAGCGCCCACCGAAGTCATCCGCACCGATCCGCTGGGTGAACTGGCAAAGGCGGCGGGCTATGAAGACAGCGAACGCTGGTGGGAACATCTGGTGGAGCAGCGGCAAAACAGCAGCGAAGTATTCGCCGCGATCCTCGACGCGATGGCGGCACTGCGCGAAGGTGAGCAGCTACCGGAACGTCACATCGATCTACTGCGTGATGCGCACATGCGCCAGACGATCCGCAAAGCGGTAAAAGATGGCTTCGGGCGGATCGCGGTGGTGTGCGGGGCGTGGCACGCGCCAGCCTTGATCGAGATGCACGTCATTGACAAGCAGCGCAGTAAACAGGATGATGCGCTGTTGAAGGGTCTCAAGGTGATCAAGACGGACGCGACGTGGCTACCGTGGACGCATGGACGTTTGACCTTCGCGTCGGGCTATGGCGCGGGCATCTGGTCGCCGGGATGGTATCAGCATTTGTGGGAGAACGCGACCGATGTCAGCGTGAAGTGGCTGACCAAAGTTGCCCATTTGATGCGCGAGAAAGACCTTGACGCCTCGCCCGCACAGGTGATCGACACGGTGCGGCTGGCGGATGCGCTGGCAGCCATGCGCGGCAGATCGATGCCCGATCTGGCGGAACTGAACGAGGCAACGCGGAGTGCCTTGTGCTTCGGCAGCGACGAGCCGATGAAGTTGATCCACGACAAACTGATCGTGGGCGAGATGATGGGCGACGTGCCTGACACCGCGCCGATGGTGCCGCTGCAACGCGACCTGACGCAGGAACAGAAGCGGCTGCGCATCAAGCCGGAAGCCGCCGAAGTCACGCTTGATCTCGATTTGCGGCAAGACATGCACTTGCAGCGCAGTTACCTGCTGCATCGGCTAAACCTGTTGGGGGTGGCGTGGGGTATCAAGGAAAAAACACGCGGCAAAGGCACCTTCCACGAACTTTGGACGTTGCGCTGGACGCCAGAACTGACCATCCAGTTGATCGAGAAGGGCGTATGGGGCAACACGATTTATGATGCGACGACGGCCTACGCGCGACATCGCGTCGATGCCATCACCGAACTGCCCGAATTGACCGCGCTGATGGATCACGCGCTACAAGCCGACCTCCCGCACGCGGTGGAGTCACTGGTCAAGCGGCTGCAAGAATTGGCGGCGCTGACGGGCGATGTGAGCCTGTTGATGAGCAGTTTACCGAGCCTTGCCGACGTGCTGACCTACGGCAATGTGCGGCAGACGGACGCCAGCATGGTCGGCGCGGTGGTCGATGGGCTGGTGACGCGCGTATGCATCAGCTTGCCGATGGCCTGCACGGGGCTGGATGATGCCGCCGCCGCGCCGCTGTTCGAGTTGACGGTCAAGTTCAACGCCGCCTTGCGACTGCTGCGAAATCCTGATCATCTGGCATTATGGTGGGATGCATTGCGCCGGATCGTTGAGTCGCCCACCGCTCACGGCTTGCTCAAGGGGCGGGCGTGCCGCATCCTGCTCGACGCGGGCGATTTAACGCAGCCGGAAGTGGCGACGCAGATGCGCTTGGCGCTGTCCTTAGCCGACGAACCGACCCAGATCGCGGCGTGGCTGCAAGGCTTCTTGCAAGCCAGCGGCTTCATCCTGATCCATGATCATGCGCTGCTGGCGATCATCGATGCATGGGTGACGGCACTGGCAGAGGCGGATTTCGTAGCACTGCTGCCGCTGATCCGGCGGACGTTCAGCACTTTTCCGAGCGGCGAGCGCAAGCAGATCGGGCAGTTGATCAAGGGACATCAACACCAGCGCGATGACCAGCCCGAACCGCTCGATCTCGCCCGTGCTGAGGCGATGCTGCCGATCTTCGGGCAATTGATAGGAGTTGACTATGACAACGCTCAGTGAACACGACGATCCGCGTCTGGCACGCTGGCGGCTGATCCTTGGCGGGGGCGAATGCGATGGGACGGGTTGCTCGTTGCAAGGCCGTTACGCGCAGATGGATACCGCTTTGGCGCAGCTTTACGGGCAAGGGGGCGGCGATCCTGAGAACAGCAAGAATCGGCGCGGCGGGACGGAAGCCTCGATGCCGAACGTCAGCCGCTGGTTAGGTGACATTCGCAATTATTTCCCCGCCTCGGTGGTCGAGGTGATGCAGCACGACGCCATCAACCGCGTGGGCATCCGCAAGCTGCTGACCGAGCCAGAATTCTTGGACATCGTGCAGGCGGATGTGCATCTGGTGGCGACCCTGCTCTCGCTGCGCGGCGTGATCCCCAACGAAACCAAAAACACGGCGCGGATCGTCGTCAAAAAAGTGATCGATGATCTCATGAAGCGGCTCAATAACCCGACGCGGCAAGCGATTCAGGGCGCGTTGAATCGGGCAGTTCGCAACCGCCGCCCGCGCCACAACGAGATCGATTGGAATCGCACCATCCGCGCCAACCTCAAGCATTATCAGCGCGACTATCGCACGGTCATCCCCGAAACGCTGATCGGCTATGGGCGTAAACATCGCTCGTCGCTAAAAGACGTGATCCTGTGCATCGATCAGAGCGGATCGATGGCGACCTCGGTGGTGTATTCGAGCGTGTTCGGCGCGGTGATGGCCTCGATGCCTGCGCTCAAGACGCACATGGTGGTGTTCGATACGGCGGTGGTTGACTTGACGGCTGATCTACATGATCCCGTCGATCTGCTGTTTGGCACGCAGCTTGGCGGTGGCACGGACATCAATCAAGCGTTGGCGTACTGTCAGCAGTTGATCCGGCGTCCGCGCGAGACGATTCTGGTGTTGATCAGCGACCTGTACGAAGGCGGCAACCGCGAGCAGATGCTCGACCGTGTGGCGGAGATCGCGGCGTCGGGCGTGCAGATGGTGTCGCTGCTGGCGCTGAACGATCAAGGCGCACCGGCATATGACCAGCATCACGCGGCGGAATATGCGGCGCGTGGTGTACCCGCTTTCGCCTGTACGCCCGATCTGTTCCCCGATTTGATGGCGACAGTGCTGAATCGTGGCAGTGTAGCGGCGTGGGCAGCCAAGCATGAGATCAAGCTGCCGAGGGCTGGCTAACCGACAGAGCGTGGACAAACAAAATGGGCGACACTACGTCGCCCATTGAAGAGTCACTTGCCAAATTCGCGATCTGGCGCTTACTTGTTGACGACGATGACCAGTTTATCCCCGGCGAGGGTGGCGCTTTCCGGCGTGTAGCGCGAACCGGCTTTGGCGGCAACCTGCCGCAGGACGAACTTCGACATGATCTTGGCATCATGATCGAGATAGGGGACGATTTCAGGCACGAGGTTTTTGGCATCCGCATAGCCAAGCCCCTGTCCGATCGCGGGGAACGAGATCACCCCGGCTTCGGTCACCAGCTTGCCGTCCCGAATCAGCACACCGAAGTGTTCCCACACTTCGAGACTACCTGCGCCGGATGTAGTGAACTTGACGATAATGCCGCCATCTACGATATCGACTTCGGTCTTCTTGATGCCACGTGCCCTGACGCTTGCCACGTATTTGGCGAACTGCGCTTCGGTGATGGTGATGGTGATTTGCTTGGCGTTTGTCCGCGCTTGCGTGGAGGTGGTCGGGATGACGCTTAACACAGTGAGCGCGATGATGCTAGCCAGCATGAGCAGAGTGAAAAAACGGTTACGCATGTGATTTGCCCCCTTGCGTATAAAAATAAAAACGTCCTCTTATAATAAATGACTAAATTTTCCTATTTTCCCGCCATTATTAGGAGGTTACTTTACTCTAAACAGCATTATACTGAGCCGATAATACGATGTTATAACAGTATTTACGCGTCATATCATCATTCTTTGTGATGACACGCCCTCGTCAGAACGGTCGAGCAGTGAACTTTGCCCTCAAATTGCCGCCGATCAAAATCAGTGATGTCATACGCGAATAAACAAGATAAACAAGAGAGAAATTTCACAAAATTTTCGTGTAACGAGGATTTACGCGAGGATAAGTTGCCTATACTCTATATGAACGTATCGGATGCTATTGAAGGCTCACCATGACCCGTTTCCCGATTCTAGAATACACACAGCTCACCGATGATAAGGCCAGAGCGATTTACGATCAGATCAAGGCTGAATTAGGCTTCGGCATTGTGCCGAACCTGTTCAAATCGATGGGCAGCAATCCTGCGTTTCTAGAGACGAGCTGGCATAAATTCCGCGATACCGTCCTGAAGGGCGAACTCCCGCGTACGCTGAAAGAAATGATCGGCGTGGCGATCTCACAGGCCAACAAGAGTGACTATGCGCTCAAAGTACACTTGCATGGCCTCTCGGCGCTCGGCATGAGCGAGGAAGTGCTGCGGACGTTGATCTCGGATTTCGAGGCGTGCCCGTTGCCCGTGCGCGAAAAAGCCGCCATCCGCTTTGGCTTGCTGGCAGGGACACAGCCACACAACCTGACCGACGCCCATTTTGAGGAACTGCGTAAGCAAGGCTTGGACGACGCGGAAATTTTCGAGATCATCGCCACCGCTAACCTGTTCACAGGTGTGAATCAATATACCGACTCGATAGCACTGGAAATTGACGCGCTCTGATGTCCGCGATACCACCGAAAACCGCCCTTGAAAGCCTTGATCGTGATGAACTGCTGGTGACTGTCCGCCGGCTGCTGGTAGAGGCCGATTCGCTTTCGAGTCGGATTTCAGCGGTGAACGAGATCGGGATCGCGATGAACCGCACGCTGGATTTGACCACGATCCAGCATGTAATCGCCAAACAAGCCAAATGGCTGCTCGACTTCACGCATATGAACGTGTGCCTCAAAGATAAAACGGGCTGGCGTGTGATCACCCTGTTCGGGCCGAGCGAACCGCAGCCCGCCGATTTGATGCAGTGTGAGAATATCGCGCCCGTGCTCGTGAACGGGCAGCCGCGCCTGATCAGTGATGGATCGCCGTCACCGTTTCTCACCAATTACCGATCACAACTGCTGATCACGCTGTCGGCGGATAACGCGGTATTGGGCGCGATCAACTTCGCCGCCGTCGAGCCAAATTCCTATTCTCAAGACGATATGCGCATCGCCTACATGCTGTCACTGCAACTTTCCTCCGCGATTCGCAACGCCAATATCTTCGCGGAACTGCAACAGACGCAAGAAACGCTCAAGACGCTGGTGGAAGAATTGGACGCTTACGGTCACACCATCGCGCATGACTTGAAGACACCGTTGAGCAATGTGCTGCTGTGGAGCGAACTATTCAAGAAGATGTACGGAACGCGCATCCCGCCCGAATCGGTGCGTTACATCGACACCATCCATGATAGCGGTCGGTTGATGAACCGCATGATCGATCAGTTACTATCGCTTGCCAAGCTGCGCCATACGCCGCAGAATCGGGTGCCCGTGGACGCTGGATGCGCGGTCGATGCTGCTGTGCTGCGCTTCAGCCACCAATTGGACGCACGCCAGATCGCGATGCAGGTCGCCCCGAATATGCCAGCCGCTTTGGGCTATGAGCAGTGGATTGAGGAAATCTTCGCCAACTTGATCAGCAACGCGATTAAGTATATGGGCGAAGATAACGCCAACCCACGTATCGAGGTGACGGGGACGACGCAAGGGGATCAGGTACGCTACGAGGTGCGCGATACAGGTGTCGGCATCAAGCCCGAAGATCAACAGCGGATGTTCGAAAAATTCACACGCTTGCATAATGCCAAGGCCGAAGGCTTGGGTTTGGGGCTGTCTATCGTCTTCCGCATGGTCAAGAAGATGGAAGGCAGTATCGGAGTTGAGAGCAGCGTGGGCGAAGGCAGCACCTTCTGGTTCACGCTGCCCGCCGTCATGCAACCGCCGCAAACCGAAAGTAAAACAGAACCACCATTGTCATCGGCATCCGTGAAGCCAGACACAATCACGAAGGCCGAAGCTCCTCCGCCAGCCCGTTAGCTGCGATTCAAGCGCGGATCGAGCGCATCCCGCAGACCATCACCGAGCAGATTGAAGCCGAGCACCGTCAACATGATCGCGAAGCCGGGGAAGAATACGAGATGCGGCGCGGTGAAGACGTAATTGCGCCCCTCGCTCAACATCTGCCCCCATTCCGGCGTGGGCGGTTGTGCCCCTAGCCCCAAAAACGACAGCGCGGCTGCTTCCAATACCGCCGTGCCGATGCCCAAGGTGCCTTGCACAATGATTGGGGCGAGGGTGTTTGGCAAAATCTGGAAGAAGATGATGCGCAGCGCTGGCGTCCCCAACGAGCGCGCCGCCGTCACATATTCCATCTCCTTGACCGCCAGCACACTCGCGCGAATCAGGCGGGCATAGACGGGAATCGAGACGATGGCGATCGCGAACAACGCGTTTTGCAAGCCGGGGCCTCGGATCGTGACGATGGTGATCGCCAGCAGCAGCGACGGAAAGGCCAGCAGCACATCCATGAAACGCATCACGATGTTATCCGTCCAGCCGCCCGCATAGCCTGAGATTAAGCCAATGATGCTGCCCACGAGGATGGCGAAGATCACGCTGGTGATGCCAACCAGCAGCGAAACCCGCGACCCGAACACCACGCGGCTGAATAGATCGCGTGCGTTCAAATCTAAGCCCATGACGTGCTGCGCGCCAGTGCAGCCGTATATCGTCAGGCAGGGCGGTTTGCCGGGGAGCTTACCCGTTTCTCCCGGCTGCCCGATCATCGATTGGATCGGATCGTGCGTGGCGATCTGTCCGGCGAAGATGGCGACGAACACCAAAAAGCCGATGATGATCAGGCCGACGACTGCCGAGCGATTACGCAGCACATTGCGCAGTGTTTCTACGACGATGTGCTCCGAGGCCACTTTTTGCGGCTGCTGTGCATGTCCTAGCGTCAGGACGTTGGGATGTGGTTTCGCTTGGTCTGTCATGCGGGCACCTGCTTAACTAAGACGAATACGCGGGTCGAGATAGCCATAGAGAATATCGACCGCCAAATTGATGATGAGAAAGGCCACCGCAGTCGTCAGCGTGACACCTTGCACCAAGGAATAATCGCGGGCGGTGATGCCTTCAAACAGCGTCTTGCCAATCCCCGCGAAGCCGAAAATAGTTTCCGTGAGCACCGCGCCCGCAATCAGCGCCCCGAAGTTCAAGCCGATGATGGTCACGACGGGCAGCAGCGCGTTGCTGACGGCGTGATACAACACGACACGGCGTTCGGTCAGCCCTTTGGAACGCGCCGTGCGGACGTAATCTTGACCGAGAATTTCGAGCACGCTGGCACGCGTGATGCGGGCGATGATCGACAGCGGAATGGTGCCGACGGCAATCGCGGGCAGAATGATGTGCCGGAGCGCGTCGATGAACTGTGTGCCGTTGAACGTGAACAGCGCGTTGATGAAATTAAAGCGCGAAAGGAAGATCAAGACCGATCCGGCAGTCTCCTCGCTGGTGGCGATACCCCACGCGGTATAAAACGGCGTGTAATTCGCGCCCGCTGTCAAGCGTCCGGACGGCGGCAAGGCAAACGGCGTATCTTTGAGGATCACGCCGAAAATAAAGGCCAACATCAAGCCCAACCAGAAGACGGGCATCGAGACGCCGATGTTCGCGCCGATCATGGTGCCGACATCAATGGCGGAATTGTGACGGTAAGCGGAGAGGACGCCCAACGGGACGCCCACGATCACGGCAAGGAACAGCGCGGTGATGGCTAACTCAATCGTGATCGGCATCCGTTCCGCTAACAAACTGGTGACGGGACGCCCGAAGCGCAGCGAATCACCGAGATCGCCCCGAAAAAAGCGCTCTATATATAGCAAGAACTGCGTCGCGATCGGCTGATCGTAGCCATAGCGACTGATGAAGTCGTTGCAGGTTGCTTCCGTCGCTTTTTCACCGAGGATGGCGCGGCAGGGATCGCCGGGGATGGAGCGCCCCAACGCGAACGTCACTAACAGGATGCCCAGTAAGACGGGGATGGCTAAGGCTAATCTTCTCAGGAGAAAGCGGGTCATGCGATTTTATACCACGCGGCTATCGTCTACAGAGTGTGATGTAACAAGAGGGCGAGTTGGTGACCCGCCCTCTTGCGATTAGTTTAACTCTTGATTGCGTACGATCAAATTACGACTTGGGTGGCGCGTTCAGGAAACCACCGAACAGCGCGCTGAAGTAGTCGAACGTGCCGGTGCGGCCCTTGTGCAGGGGGCTGGCGGCGTCCCACTGAGCGACCCACGAGGTCACTACGTCTTCAGCGTCGAGCGTGGAGCCATCGGAGAACTTGGCGTCGCGCAGCTTGAACGTCCACTCGGTCAGGTCGGCGTTGGCAGACCATTCCGACGCTAGACCGGGCACGACTTCACCACTGCCGAGCTTGTAACCGAGCAGCGATTCGTTGACCTGTTCGCAAGCACGCAGCGTCTCGCCGTCGGTCTCGTCCGCGCAGTACAGGCTGATGGGTTCAGCGTTCTGCATCCAAATGATGTTGTCATCAGCGGGGTCTTCCATCACGCGGAACTGCTCACCAGCGGGTGAACCAGCATACGCACCCTTGATGGTGGCCTTGAAGGCATCCGCGCTGCCGCCGTTGGCAATTGGCACCATTGGCACGAAGTCAGCGATCTCATCGTTGGCTTGCTTGTACAGCTTCAAACGGGCATCCGCATCCGAGAGTTGAGCGGCTTGCTTGAGCAGTTCGGTCAACTTCGGGTCTTTGGCACCGAAGGAGTCGTTCGCGCCTTCGCCAAAGTGATAGTCGAGGAAGTTGGTCGCGTCTGGATAGTCAGCGCCCCAACCGAGCATGAACATCGGATATTCGCCCTTGGAAGCGCCGTCAAGGAAGGCACCCGACTCGACTACGTTGATTTCGAGTTCAATGCCGATTTCCTTCAATTGGGCTTGAAGGTCTTGCGCCACCACACCGGGCTGCGGCAGGTAGCCACGCACGACATCGCGGTAGCTGATGGTGGTCTTGATCGGCAGTTCGACGCCGGACTCTGCCAACAGTTTCTTCGCCATCTCAACGTCATACGGGATCACCTTGGCGTCCGGCGTGTAGCCGAAGATCGAGGCGGGCATGAACTGGTTGGCGACGGTGGACGCGGGCGGATAGAAGTTATCCACGATGCGCTGCTTGTCGATGCCGTAGGCAATCGCTTGACGCACCTTGACGTTGTCAAATGGTGGCTTGGTGTTGTTGAGGCCGAGATAGAAGACGTTGGTGGCTTCACGCGGGTACAGCTTGAAGTCAGAATTGCCTTCGATCACGGTGAAATCGCCGGGGGCGGGGTTGTCGATGCCATCGACCGTGCCCGCTTGCAGTTCGTTCCAACGCGCGGCGGCTTCCGAGTTCCACTTGAAAATGACCTGTGGTTCTAGTGGTGCGTCGCCCCAGTAGTTGGGATTGGCTTTCAAGACGAGTTCGTTACCGCGATCCCATTTTTCCAGCATGTAAGGGCCGGTGCCGATGGGGTTGCTCAACAATTCATCACCGCCGCCACCTGTTGCGTTCAGTTGGTCAGCCGAGTGAATGCCAAAGGCCGAGAACGCCGCCTTGGCAGGGAAGGCCGGATCAGCGTAGCAGAAGGTGAACTTCACCGTGCTGGCATCGACTGCCTCGATGGACTTGATCTCTCCACCGTAGCTGCAATCATCTGCATAGTGGCCCATCAGGGGCTTGGCTTGAACCGGGAAGGCGAAGCTGGCAATGACTGTTGCCGCCATCAATGCGGCTAAACCACGTACTCCGTTCCTCATCTTTTACTCCTATAAAAATAAAGCGACCAGTGACGGATGCGTCATTCGCAGAGCATCATATTACTGTACCATGCGGCGAGTTGCCACAAGTTGTATCGGAATTCTGCACGAAACATGTCAAAAGACGTAGGGGCACATAACCTAACCCCGTTGCCGCGCCGCGCCATACAACGCCATGACATGTTCGCGCTGCTCGGCGTGGTCAACGATGGGCGCGGGATAATCCTTCCCGATCTGGACGCCACATTGCGCTTGCTCCATCGGCAGCATCCCCGCCGGACGGTGAATATGCGCGTCCGGCACCGCGCGCAGTTCTGGCACCCAATGGCGGATGTATGCGCCCGTTGGATCAAATTTCTCGCTTTGGGTGGTCGGGTTGAAGATGCGGAAATAGGGGGAGGCATCCGTCCCCGTTCCCGCGACCCACTGCCAGTTGCCAGCGTTATTGGCGACCTCGCCATCCAGCAAGCGTTGCATGAAGTAGCCTTCGCCCCAACGCCAATCGATCAGCAGGTCTTTGACGAGAAACGAAGCGGCAATCATGCGGGCGCGGTTATGCATCCAGCCGGTAGCGTTCAGTTGGCGCATGGCGGCGTCCACGATGGGAAAACCCGTTTGTCCCTGCTGCCACAGCGCGAATAACTGCGGATCGTTGCGCCACTGAATGTTGTCATAAACGGGACGGAAAGCACGCCGTACGATATGCGGGTGACGCGCCAAAATCTGATAGTTGAATTCGCGCCAGACCAGTTCTCCGATCCATGTGCCGACATTTTCCCGCTGCTCTTGATGCTGCGCCGCGTGCATGGCCTCGATAGATGCCGTGTAACAGGTGCGCGGGCTGATCATACCCCACCGCAGATACGGGCTGAGGATCGAGGTGCCATCGACGGCGGGCAGATCGCGCTGATCACGATAGCGGAAGGCAAGACCATCGATGAAGTAGTCCAGACGGCGCAGGGCTTCGGCTTCTCCCGTCGCACAAATTGGCTGTGGCGCAGCGTCGAACTGACTCGGATCGGGCAGCGGATCGCTGTGAAGATCGGCGGGTGCGATAAGACAGCTGAGATCGGTTGGCACGGGCAGCGGATCAGGCTTGGGAAGCATCGACCACGCATTACGGTAGCGTGTATAGACTTCATAGCCTTTGCCTGTGCTCGTCGTCACTTCGGCGGCCTCATGGATGACGAGGTCTTTGAAATCACGGACGAGATAGCCCTGCCGTGTGAGCGCGCCCCGCACGGCCTGATCGCGCTTGGTGGCGTACCCGCTGTAATCACGGTTGAAGTACACGCCTGCCGCATCGGCTTCCGCGCACAACGTGACGAGTTGCTCCGCCGGATCGCCGCGCCGGATGATCAAGCACCCGCCGGATGCACGTAGATCGGCGTCGAAGCGGCGTAGCGCGTCCATCAGCCATGCCGTGCGATAGCCCTGCGTGCGCGGCAATTTTAGCAGGGTATCATCGAGAATGAAGACAGGAATCACGCTGGCGGCATCAGTGAGCGCGGCGGTGAGGGCAGTGTTATCCGTCAGGCGGAAATCACGGCGCAGCCACCAGATCAAGCGTTGCATAAATGTCCTCTATTCAGGCTTGGATGGCGCGGCATTAGCGATCAGTTTGATGAGTCGTTTGGGCGCGGTCATCTGGTAACTTTGCGTGATCAGATGGCGGATGAATTCCCAATCTAGCGCGACATCCAACCAGATGCCGATCCAACCGTGTTGACCGACGTAAGGCGGACGAAAGAAGCGTTCCGGCTCGGAGTTTATTAAGGCTTCTTGCAACCCCGGCGGCGCTTTGCACCACAGCGAGGTGCGGGTTTCGTGCGGGTGCCGCATGGCGAAAATTTTATCCCTCACGCGGAAGGTAGGCTGACCGACTCCCTCGCCTTCGGTGGCTTCCGGCAGCGCAAGGCAAATAGCGCGGAGCTTTTCGAGCACGCTTTCATCATTCATGCTTCCATCTCCTCATTGGCTAGTCTTTGGCGTTCGGTGCTTTTTCAGGCCACAGCAGCGACGGCGCATTCTGTAAATCTTCCGCCATCGGCGCATCCCACGTTTCGGTGTGCGCGAGTTCGTCAAACGGCTTGCGCTGGCTGCTCGTCCAGTCGATGCTGTTGCGTTTGGCCTCGTCGGCTTTGTAGCCCATGCGGAACAAAGCCACGAGTTCGTGTGTAGGTGGCACGGCAAGCATCTCCGCAATTAGGGCTTTGCGTTCTGGCACTTCGAGCGGCGTACTGATGAACTGCATCCCCATGTTCAAGCTGGTGGTGACGAGCCAGAAGGTTTGGATCACCGCGCCGAGCGAGATGGTGGAATACAGGCCGGAGAGTTCGCCGGGTTTGTATTCCTCCCTGTTCATGGCGATGGCGAGAATCAGCGGTGATTCGCGCACGATGTCGGCCTGATTGCTGCCGAGCAGTTTGCTGACGCCGAACATGCCGAGCAGTTTGCCACTTTGCGGGCTGAATACCTGCTTGATGAAAGGGCGCAGGACGGCTGGCATGTGGTCGATGTAGATGCCATCGCGCTGACCGTCGGCTTCACTGTCATCGAAGCGAAAATAGCGGCGGTAGCGCTGGAAAAATTCGCCTTCCATCAACTCTTTCATGCTGGCTCCGGCGAGTTCCGCCAGTGCATCCCGTTTGCCCTGATCGCGGATCAGGAGGAAGCGCCACGGTTGGCTGTTGAAATGCGATGGGCTGCGAGATGCCGCTTCGATCAGCAGTCGAATGTGCTCCGGCTTGATCGGATCGGGCGCGAATTTATTGTTGGTGGTACGCCGCAGACGGATGGCATCTAGCAAGTCCATAGCAGTTCCCGATAGGTAGTCTGATTCATCGTAGCGAGTCTAGCCTGATATTCAGACTGAGAAGGCAAGATCAACGTGCGGGTTTGTGACTGAGCGCCAGCCGAATCCATTCGTGGGCGAGCGCGTGTTGGCTGGCGTAGGCTGTCCAGACATGATTCGCCCATGTGTGGATACGTTGAATTGTTTCCTCAACACTGGACGTGTTCCATACGTCCACGAACGTCATGCTGCCGCGTTTTTCCAATACCGCTGGCTTTTCGAGCGTGATCGTGCCGTCCAACCAGCGGGGGATCGCAGCATAAATATCCAAGTTGCCGCCGAATTCGAGGCCACAGCAGAGGCGCGTCAGGTGGGCGGCGTAGGATTTGGCGGATTGGCAGTAGGTATCGATGTGCTGCATACAATAAGTATCGAATGCTAACCAGTGAACGGCTCCGACATGCGGATTACTGAGCGCTTGGAACCGAAACTCGTTGAACAACGCTTCACAACCGACCCGCCCGCCCGCGATGCGCGCACCACATTCTGGACAATTTCTAGTCGTTTGGTCGCTCTTCGCATCTGTATGATCTTGACTAGAAGTTGGCATAATTGTCCCTACACTCATGAACGCTACCCTAACCATCTACCGTAAGCTGTTGATGTTAATACTAAATAGTTGATGCCTGTTTGTCCATGTGATAGGCGGTCTGTTATCCATTGATCGCAGTTATAGGATGATTTAGAGGAACCGCCAACTATTTTTTACATTCACAAATCCCCCCGCTGCGTGTTGCTCTGGTGTCGCTGACGCATCGCCGCTAAAACTATAGTAGTATGGTGTGGTCGGAAATCGCCACGAAAGTGATTGAACGCTGTGGAAGTTAGTTTTCAAGGTTTTGATCCCGTGCGGATCGAGCAAGCGGATGGCGCGTATAGGGTCAGTATCGGGGAGCGTACCTATCACGTGCAGTTACAACGCGTGGCGGACGGCGCGCTGACGTTTCTAATCGACGGTCAGCCACATCATGCGCTGGTGGCACAGGACGGATCGCAGCGTTGGGTCGCGTTGGCAGCGCAACTCTACACATTCACGAAGGTCGAGAAATCTACGCGGCGGCGGGCACACAGTCAGGCCGAACATAACCTCACGGCGGCCATGCCCGGTCAGGTGATCAAAGTACTGGTGAGTCAGGGCGAGGTCGTGGCGCACGGACAAGCGTTGCTAGTGCTGGAAGCCATGAAAATGGAAGTACGCGTGAGTGCCCCCTATGCTGGCATCGTTAGCAAGTTGTTATGCGGCGTAGGGCAGATTGTCGAGCGCGGTCAGCCGTTACTGGAACTGCTGGAAGAGTCGGAGAAATAAAAACGGGGTGCATTACTGCACCCCGTTCATGTGGACATCAAAAACCGGATTAGAGGTTGATAATGATGTTCGAGAAGATGTTACCGATTGTCGGGCCAAGCAGCGCCAGAATGACGATGACGACGACGGCGACCAGCACGAGGATCAAAGCGTACTCAACGAGACCTTGACCTTCTTCACGAGGCATATATAACATGATTGGGACCCTCCACATTATTGCTCTTCCCTAGATTGGGAAGTTGATGAAACTATACCACGAAGTATGGGGGTAGTGTCAAGATGGATATTGTAAATTCATACAGGATTCATGAAATTTTTATTCTTCTGTGATACCCGTATGCGTTGACCTCTTACTTTTCGGTAAAAGGACACAGATCGGCGGGGGCATATTTGGGGTTGGCGTACCCGTAACTGTTCAGCGTTGTCAGCGCGTCGGCACGGGTGGCGATGAATTTCAAGGTGGCTTCGCAAGCGAGTTTGCGATCCCGCCGGCGGTTATAGGAATCCATGAAGGCTTGCCCCATGCTGGCATACACTTCGCCCGGAGTCCCCGGTGGATTTTCCGTTTGCAAGGTCGTGAGCATCTTGTTGGCATTGGCACGGCTGCCCTGCATGACGAAGGCCAACACTTTGCGATACCCTGCATAGGCGCGCAGCATCGTCAGCTCATTGGGGATCGTCCACGGTTGCAGATTGGCATCGTCGCGGACACGATCATACAAGCGGTGGGCGTTGCGCCAATCTTGCTCCCTGAAGAGATAATCAGCGTCATAGAGGAGATGGATGCGGTAAGTAGCTTTTTCCACCTGTGTGATCGCCAGCGTATAGTCCACGCCATCCCAATCCCATATATCGGTGGTACCGCGTTGTGGCCCTGCCGCTGGATCGTTCAACGGTGGGTACTGCACCAGCACTTCCAGATTGCCGTCGTTATCCACATCCGCAATGGAAATTTTTCCGGCGGTGGCGTCAATGGTCTGGTCGTTGATCGGCTTGAAAATGCCGAGTGCCGCGTTCCAATCCAAAATTTGCATTTGCGAGGTGCAGCGACCGGTATACGCCGCTGCGCCGGGGCACAATTTTTGGGAATAGGCAAGTTCGGCGCGAATATCACCGTTCATGTCGCCTACACGTCGTAGTTCCGGCAGCATCGTCTCGACGCTGTAGTTGGTACTGTACAGCAAGCGATAGCCACGCTGTGAACAGCCAAACACGAGCATCTGCCCCGGCGACAGCCGATCCGCTTGATAGAAGCCCGGATCGTAGAGGTTAATGATCACTTCGGGAATGCCATCGCCCGTGATGTCGGTATCGGCTTGCACCACGCCCCAATCTTGCATCGTGCCCCAACTGCGTAAGAGGGCTTCCAAGATGGTGGGCGGGCCACCCGCCGAGAGGTAACGCCCGATCATTTCGGGATACTGGCTGAAGGTCGATGGTTTTTCGGGTGGCAGCGGGCCACTCAACGGCGGACAATCCGAAGGTTGGTAAAGCGTGATGTTCACCGCTTGGTTCGCCATTGCCGTCGCGGTCTGGATGGCTTGCATGGCGGCGGTGGCGGTGGCGGCAGGCGCGACGATCTCCCCGAACTGGGTAGGCAAGGCAGCGGGCGTGCCACCTTCGCCCGTCGGCGTAATGAGCAGCACCGAAATGCGCCCGCCCGGAGTCGCGGTAGCAAATGGTGGTACGGTCGGCGTCGGCGCGGCGGGGCGCTGCCCGATCACATCATCAATACCGCTGCACGCTAAGGTCGCCAACGCCAGCATCGCCAGCATCATGAATGGTCGCATGGATCGTCGCACACACAATTCCTGAGTCATGGAGCGTAAGTATAGCGCGAAAGTGCAGACGGGCAGCAAGTCGTAGGCGGTACGGTGCGTTAACGAATCGGAGACGCGATACGCAGTGTGGGGATCCGTCGTCGCGCCTCCCCGCCTCACGCTTCTTCGTGCCTAGCCTGCTTGCCAGATTGTCTTAATGCTGCGATCCAGCCGCGTGAATTGGCGTTCGGCAATGACGATTTTTGTCAGTAGCTTGCGATAGCGCTTTCCCGGTAAAGAAGCGAGCATCCATCCCCACAGATTGCTGAGTACAGGCGTGATATCGACCTTCCCCGGAATCGAAACCGGGAACGCCGCCACATCCGCGATGGTCATTGAGAGATCAAGTTTCGGCAGTGAGGAGACGCTGCCGAGCTGCCTATCCACGTATTCGACTACGGAGCGGATTTCGCCCTCTTTTTCGGGCGGGATTCTGCCATATTGGCGATGCAATTCCATCACTTCGCCCAACCATTGGCGGTATTCTACGACTTCCGGCGAACGGCGCAATTGACCGGCGATTTCCAACATGCCTGTAGGGGTGCGCGCCTGACTGAGCAAGTACGGGAAAAACGTTGGCAACCACGGCACGTCCGCGACCGCCGTTTGCGCGCGTTCTTTCAATGCCTTAAATAGCTTCTTTTCAAGATCGGCGCGGTCGGAATCGATGTTAAGGGAAGCATCGAGGAATAAGCGGGAACGTTTAGGCTGCATCAGATGTTCCCCGCCCAATAGTTGCGCATAGCCAGTGAAGATCAAGCCGCCAAACAGGAATCTCGCTATCTGTTTTTCATCGTCAGAAGTGAGGGTCGCTTCGAAATCTGATAGGTGCGGAACCCACTTATATTCTGCCGCTGCCAATTCACTCAGGATCGATGTGATGACGGTTTCATCGAGGGGATGCTCTTCGGTGGAAATTTTCTTCAGCTCGTCTAAGGCCGCCCGCTTCACCGTCCAATAGGCGTCATATTGGACGTTCACATCGAACAAGACCGGATTTCCATAATCGTTCACACGGGCCAACATTCTCTGGTCAAAGTTGAGACCCATATCAAAGGTATCCCCGTAGTTGAACACGGGAATCTGCTCATTTAGGACAAGGCTGTCAAAAAACATGCCTAAGCCATAGATGTTCGCGGATAGAAGAGACCAAACTTCATCGGGGTTGTCGGCCTGTCGTGAACCCTTCAGAAACAGTTCACCGCAGCGTAGAATCATCGGGTCAACGACTGTTCGCAGACCATCCTGCGCTAACTGCTGAAAATCCTCTGGTCTGGTTATCTCGATGGTCATGGTGGTAACCTCCCAATGCTGCCCACACGCTTATTCAAAATGTGAATCTGGATGCTTATTCATCTAATAAACATGGCTATCAGGCGAATTCCGATGCGATAGTCTTTATGGTACGGGCATTTCAAAATTCCGCGAGGAACGGGATGGGCAAACCACTTGAGACCACGTGAGTCCAAACCACTATACAAAACGCCCCTAACACGCCACAATAGTGTCCTTCTGTCGTCAACAATCACGAACCAACATAAGACCTATGGACACTCCTCAGCAAGCACACGGGTTTACCTTTGCAGAAAAAGCACTGGCACGTGCCGCCGGACTCGCCAGTACCGTCGCTGGTCAGATCGTGGATGCCCAACCGGACATCATCCTCAGCCACGACAACACCGCGCCCATTTACCAGACCTTCAAGAAGCTCGGCCTGAGCAAGGTGAAATATCCTGAACGACTGGCGATCACGCTGGATCATGCCGTGCCCGCGCCGACCACCGAGCACGCCGAGAATCACGCGGTGGTGCGGCGGTTTGTCAAAGAACAGGGCGTGCAATATTTCTTCGAGGCAGGGCGCGGGATTTGCCACCAAGTTCACAGCGAGGAAGGCGTCGTACTGCCCGGTAATCTCGTGCTTGGCTCGGACAGCCACACGCCGCATTTTGGCTGGTTGGGTGCGTTCGGCGCGGGCGTCGGGCGTTCCGAAGTCGCCGCGCTGTGGGCAACAGGCGAATTATGGCTGCGCGTGCCAGAGTCGATGAAGGTGGTTGTCACGGGGACATGGCCTCGCGGCGTGACGTCAAAAGATTTCTGCTTGCGCCTGATCGGTGATCTGGGTGTGGAAGGTGGCATTTACATGTCCATCGAGTTTCACGGCCCCGCCATCAGCGCCTTGAGCCTCGAAAGCCGCGCTGTGATCCCTAATATGATGGCGGAGTTCGGCGCGAAGACGGCCTATCTGCCGCCCGATGACAAGATTTTTGAGTATCTCAAAGGCCGTGCGCGGCGTCCCTTCACGGCGATCTACCCCGACGAGAACGCGGTCTATCAGGCCGAACATCACTACGATATTTCCAATCAGGAGCCGTTGGTCGCGTGCCCGGATAGTCCGGATAGTGTTCAACCCGTATCCGCCGTCGCAGGGACGGTGATCCAGCAAGCCTTCCTTGGCACCTGCACCAATGGACGCGTAGAAGATTTCGCCGTCGCTGCCGAGATCGTCAAGGGGCGCAAAGTGGCGGCGGGCACACGTTTCCTCGTGATCCCCGCATCTAGCCTCGTGCTGAAGGAAGCCATGCAGCTCGGTTACATCGACACGCTGATCGAAGCGGGCGCGATGCTCGGCGTACCGGGCTGCGGGCCGTGCATGGGCAACCATATGGGCGTGCCCGCGCCGAACGAAGTGACCATCAGCAGCGCCAACCGCAATTTCAAGGGACGTATGGGCACGGCGGACGCACCGATCTATCTATCGAGTCCGGCGGTGGTAGCGGCAAGTGCCATTGCGGGCAAGATCATCCACCCCGCCGATCTATAAGTATCGGGACCGGAAACCCATGTCGCCCGATAAGGACGCGTGATGAAAACTTTGCTTGAAAAAACCAAATATCTGACGCTGTTGGCGGTGTTCCCGTCCCTGATCGCGGCGCTGGCAGCGTACCTGCTAGGCATTGTGCGGACGGTCAACCTGATCACCGACCTGCTGGGTGCGTTCAAAGGTGCATCGTACACCATCGTAGCGCTGATCGAGATCGCGGATATTTTCCTGATCGCAACATCGTTACTGATCTTTGCCTTGTCGATCTATGAATTATTCATCGGTGAACTCGACCTACCAGAATGGTTGGTGATACATAAATTCACCGAACTCAAGGATAAATTGAGCAGCGTCGTCGTATTGGTGATGGCGATTTCAGTCCTCAAATATATGTTGGATAGCCAAAAATCGCCGCAAGATATTCTGGCGTTTGGCTTGGGCGCTGGCAGTGTGATCGTGGCGCTGGGCGTTTATGCACGCCTAGCGGAGAAAGCCACTTCTGGTGAGAAAAAGTGAGTAAGGACGCAAGAGTATGATCTATCAAGGCCGTGTGTGGAAATATGGTGATAACGTCAACACCGATGTCATTTTTCCCGGCAAATATACCTATACCATCAAAGACCCCGCCGAAATGGCAAAACACGCGCTAGAAGACCTCGATCCGGGGTTCGCGGTGAACATGCATCCCGGCGACATCGTCGTGGGCGGGCGCAACTGGGGTTGCGGATCGTCGCGCGAACAAGCGGTGACGTGCCTCGTGGCGGCGGGCGTCCGCGTGCTGATCGCCAAATCCATCGCGCGCATTCACTTCCGTAACGCGGTCAACGGCGGCTTGCTGCCCGTCGTCGCGCCGGATGCCGTGGAGGCGATTGAAAATGGCGAAGTCGTCAGCGTCGATACGGACTCCTATACCGTCACCTGTAAAGCCGGTACCTTTAGCTTCCCACCGCTGTCACCCTCGCTCAAGGCCATCCTCGAAGCGGGCGGGCTGATCGAGATGCTGAAGGTAAAATTGGCGGCTGAAAAAGGCACAGTCTGATCATGCCAACCTATCCATTCATGCAAGTGGACGCGTTCACCACGCAGCGGCTTGGCGGCAATCCCTGCGCGATCATCTTCAAGGCGGACGATCTCAGCGACGCGCAAATGCTGGCAATCGCCAAAGAAAATAATCTGTCGGAAACCTCGTTCGTGTTGACGCCGACGCGCACCGACGCCAAGCTGCGCTACTTTACGCCCGCCGAGGAAATCCCGCTGGCAGGGCATCCGACCATCGCGACCATTTTCGCACTGGTGGAGACGGGCTATCTGAAACTGACGGGCGAGGTGACGCGCATCAGTCTCGAATTGACGGCGGGCATCATTCCGGTAGAAATTCATGCGACGAACGGCGTCGTGCAGAAGGTCGTGATGTTCCAGAAGAAGCCGCAATTTCTGGCGACGATCCCCGCCGCTGAGGTGATGCCCGTGTTCGGGCTGACGGTGGAGGATGTGTTGCCCAACGTGCCGCTCCAGATCGTGAGCACGGGCACGCCGCAGTTGATGATCCCCGTGCGCGAACTGGACGCGCTGAGGCGCATTCAGATCGATATTCCGGCCTATACCGCGCTGCGCGACAAAACCAAGTTCTTTTGCCCGCATGTGTTTTGCACGCAGGGCGTCACGCCAACGGGCAACACCTTCGCGCGCGATTTCGGCGTCCCTCCCGACTCGGCGGAAGACCCGTTCACGGGGTCGGCAACCGGCGGTATGGCGGCCTATCTGTGGCGCTACGGCTTGATCGCGCAACCGACCTTCATCGCGGAGCAGGGTCACTGGATGGGGCGACCCGGACAAGCCCAAGTGGAAGTCGTCGGCAGCCGGGACGACATCGAAACGGTCAAAGTAGGAGGATCAGCGGTGACGATCATTCGTGGGGAGATGGTGTTGTGAGCGGAACACCGATTACGGTTTGCTTGATCAATGGCGATGGCGTGGGCAAGGAAGTCGTGCCCGCCGCCGCCCGTGTGCTCGATGCGCTGAATTTGGATATTCGCTTTACAGAAGCGGAAGCGGGTTGGGAATGCTTCCAGAAGAATGGCAGCGCCTTGCCCGAGTCCACGAAAGCGACCATCCAAGCCGCCGATGGCATGATCTTCGGCGCAACCTCGTCGCCCTCCACCAAAGTTCCCGGTTACAGCAGTCCCGTGCTGGGGATGCGCAAAGCCTTCGACCTGTACGCCAATCTGCGCCCCACGCTCTCGATCCCCGGCGGTGTGCAGGGCATCGATATGCTGATCGTGCGGGAAAACACCGAGGGCATGTATTCAGGCCGCGAACGGCGCGAAGATGACGGCAATACTGCCATCACCGAGCGCGTGATCACGGTCAAGGCGTCGGAGCGGATCGCGCGCTACGCCTTCACCGCCGCGCAGAAACGTGCCCGCCAGCATGTCACCATCGTGCATAAAGCCAATGTCCTGAAAGAGACGGACGGCTTGTTCCGCGAATGCTGCTTGCGCGTGGCGGCGGAGTTTCCCGACATCACCTATGATGAGCTGCTAGTGGATGCGTGTGCGATGTGGCTGGTCAAAGACCCGCGCCGCTTCGATGTGATCGTGACCACCAACCTGTTCGGGGACATCCTCTCCGACGAGGCGGCGGGCTTGATCGGCGGGTTAGGCGTCGCGCCGTCCGCCAATGTGGGCGCGACCAACGTGGCCTACTTCGAGCCGGTGCATGGCTCGGCACCCGATATTGCGGGCAAAGGCGTCGCTAACCCCATCGGCACGATCCTCAGCGCGGCGATGCTGCTCGATCATGTCGGTCAGCCGGAGGCGGCACGGCGAGTCGAGGTGGCAGTGTTGCGCGCACTGGCGGATGGCATCCGCACCCGCGATCTGGACGGCGACGCGACCACCGATCAGATGACGGCGGCGATCATCGCGCGACTCGGCTGACGGCGTGCTCAGTAGCGAACGTTGATGTAGATCGTGCCCGTAATGCTGGGGCATAGGCGCGTTCTGTTTCGCAGCGGATATACTTCCCATGCGTAAGCCCCCGGCCCGACGAACAGCTTGTCACTGAATGTAAAGTAGTTGACCAGCTCGCCGGGAGCCGTCACGACGCTGCCGTGCTCAATGAAGCGACCATCAGGATTACTGAGCCAGATTTCGTAGGAATCGGCTCCTTCGACTTGATACCAACCAATGTTCACCGATTGGTCAGGTCGCATGTACTGATTGATGCGCGAAAACGGGTTGAAGGCTTGGCAGGCTTGGCGGTCAAACACCTCATTAGTGCGGACGGGTGCTGGCCCTTCGCTCAATGATCGCGTCGGACTGACGGCAGAGGTCGGCGTGGGCGGCACCGAGGTAAACGTCGCGAAGGCAGGACGCGGCTGCGTGGTGACGGTTGGCGGCACGAACGGCGTCCACGTGGGCGGTAGTGTCTTGACGCCTTCGACGGTCACTTGCGGCAGTGGGGTGGGCGTCGATTCCTCGCGCGCTTGCCGTGTTACCGTCGGCGCGACTCCCGGCGTCCACGATGGCGGCAGGGTGCGCACCACCAATGACAATTCCGTAGGTGACGGCGTAGCAGTAGGTTCTGGTGTGGCAGTAGGTGGCGTGGAGTTGCAGGCCGTCATGAACGCCAGCCCGACGAGCACAGCGACTATGCGTAAGATACCTCGGCTCACCCCTCACCCCCATCCAACATAATCACGTACTGCATACGGTGGTTCCGCATCCTTCACATGATTTGTTACAATTGTTGCTCAACTTTAGTCTGAATTTGAAGAATATGCCATCCTTCGGGATGGTTGAGATTGGTGAACTATGCGCTGGATCGAAGTCGCGATGGAAGTCGATGGCGAAGCTGCCGAAGCTGTTGCCGAAGTGTTGAACCGTTTTGGGCATCAGGGCGTGTCTATCGAGCAAGCCGGATTTTATATCGAGACATGGGAAGATGAAGTCCCCAAACCAGATCGTCTGGTCGTGCGGGCGTACTTCCCCGATGACGAACGTGCCGAAAACGAAAAGCAGCAGATCGTTGAAGCGCTTGGGCACATGAACATGATGTATCCGATGCCGACGCCGACGTTTAATTTCGTGAACGATGAAGATTGGGCGGAGGCGTGGAAAACCAATTACAAACCGATCCATCTGGGGCGGCACATTCTGATCCGTCCGCTGTGGATCACGGTGCCGAGCGATCCGGAGGATGTGGTAATCGCGCTTGATCCGGGCATGGCCTTTGGCACGGGCACACATCCGAGCACGCAGCTGGTGCTGGAAGCGGCGGAAGATCTCGTCGCCGCGCAGCCGGGAGCACGCATCCTCGATTTGGGCTGTGGATCAGGCATTCTCGCGATTGGCGCGATCAAGTTTGGCGCGTCGCACGCCCTCGCCATCGATACCGATCCGATGTCGGTTCGCGTGACGGAGGAAAATGCCGAAGCCAACGGCACACTTGCCGCGATGACCATCCGTGAGGGGAGTCTCGACTCGCTGCTGAATCCGAACACAGGCGCGGCACTTGAAGAATTCGACATCGCGTTGGTCAACATCCTCGCCAAAGTGATCATCATGATGTGCGGGCAAGGTCTCGGCAAGATCGTGAAAGTCGGCGGCGTCGGCGTGTTCGGTGGCATCATCGAAGAACAGGCCGATGAGGTCGAAGCGGCCCTGCGCTCGACAGGACTCACACCGTATAAACGGCGCTTGTCTGGCGATTGGGTCGTGATCGAAGCGCGGCGTGTATGATCTGGGTTGGCAACTTTGCAGAGTTAACTATGATGAATGCGTAATCTGAGGCCATCCCTGAGTAGAAACCATGACCAACACCTTTCAATGTCCTTCGTGCGGTGCGGCGCTTGAAAATGTCGATTTCACCAAGCCCACTACGCGCTGTCCGTTTTGCGGCACCGTCGTGACGATTCCCGCCTCGATGCGCGAACAAACGCCGCGTTCCGACGCACCGCCGTATCAGCAGCAAGTCGTGATCAACGTCGGTGACTACATGCAGCAGCCCTATGGGCGGACGCAAGTGCGCCGACGCGGCAATCCGTTCGGCTGCCTCGTCGGCTTGCTGATCGCCGTGATCGTGATTGCGGTAGTGGGTGGCGGCATCTTTATCGCCACGTCATCCGTCAGCACGTTTTCCGAAGTGATCGACGCCATCAACACCCCCGGCGCGATGGGCACGCTCACGAACGGCGGCGATTTTTCATCGATTGGCCTCACGCCGAGCAAACTCGATGTCTTGTTACAGTTCGGCGGCGCGGGTACGGGCAGCGGCAAACTGAAGGATGGTCGCTGGCTGGCGCTGGATGGCAGCGGCAACATCTATGTGGCGGATTACTTATCGAATGGTCGTCTGCAAGGCTTTGACAAAGAGGGCAACTACTTCGCCACCTTTACCGCCCAAGCGCGTGACAAGGGCATCCCGATTCGCTGTCTGGCAGCGGATCGGAAAGGCATCGTGTACGTGTGTCGTGACGGCTATATCCAGAAATTCAACAGCGAATCCGGCAACGCGGTGGGCACCATCAAAGACCCGCAAAATGAGTACATCGATACGCTGGCGCTCCTGCCCGATGGCAACCTCGTCGCCACTACCTCGTCATCCGACGATCTGCTCTTCATAAGCGCGGCGGGTAAGGTGACCAAACGCATCGAGAAGATCGTCAGCGGGCAGACGGAAAGTGCGCAGACGAATCTTGACATCGCTGTGGACGGCTTGGGCAATCTGTATATCCTGAGTCAGCGCGAGAATGCCGTATTCCGTTTTTCGCCAGAAGGCAAATTCGTGGATCGCTTCGGCAACAACGATCCGTTTGCGACGCCATCCTCCGAAGGCGATTTCAGGGGGACAGTCGGGGCGATTGCGGTGGATAGTCAGGGGCGCATCTACGTCACGGATTTCGATGGGATCAAGGTATTCTCGAACGACGGTAAATATCTCGACCTGATCCCCGAACCCACCGGCAGCGGATTCATCTATGATATGGCCTTTAATACCAAAGATGAGTTGTTCACGACCGATGGCAAGCAGATTTATCAGCTACGCCTGCACGTAGACGGCTCGTAAGAGAGGAGTCCGCATTTTTACGCGACTGGATGCATCTTCGCCCCAAAAAAGGTATTGACACGGCTTAGTGTTCCGCTATAATTCTCCCCTGTCAATGAGTTGGCCCCATAGCTCAATTGGCAGAGCAGTTGACTCTTAATCAATTGGTTGTAGGTTCGAGTCCTACTGGGGTCACAGAAGCCCGTCTACATCGAAGTAAACGGGCTTTTGCTTTTTGTTGGGGAATTGAACTTTTTAAATGCTCTCCTTCTTGAAAATGGCTTTCAAGGGAGAGTGCTGGTCATGACGTTCTGCCAACGTGCTATCCGAATAGATGAGATAGAAGTCAGCCGTAGTCTTGATGTTAGTATGCCCTAGTAGTTCCTTAACGTCAATCAGGTTTGCCCCTTCTGTCAGCGCTGCTAATCCTGCCAGATGGCGAAACCCATGTAAATTGTGGCGCTCCTTTTCCACACCTGCCCTAACCGCCAACCGACGAATGATTTGACGCATTCCCCAATAGGTTAAGGCTTTCCCATCGTGCGCACAAAACAACATGGTGGCATGGAGTGGACGAAATAATAGCCAGCGCTCTATTAGGGCGTGCGTATAGGATGTGAATGGAACCACACGCTTTTTTCCTCGCTTGCCCCGTCGCACAATCGCCCGACGTTTCCCAAAGTCGATGTCATCAACCGTTAACCGGGCAAGTTCCATAGCACGCAAGCCCGTATCCGCCAGCATGACGATCATGGCTCTATCCCTTACGCCATTGTCAGTATCCGGGATGGATCGAAACAACTTAAGGAAGGTGTCAATTTCCACCGCTTTGGGCGTAGCTTGTCGTGGCGATCCTTTGCGGATTCTCACCATTGGATCAGGGATGTTGTATTCCGCTGCTACCCATGACCAGAACCGTTTGAAGGCAGTCACATAGGACAAACGCGTATGCTCTGCACACTGGTCGCGAATGATGTTAATCACCTCGCGCAAGTCATCGGTAGTTACCCTACTGATGTCCGTACCGTACAAACCCTCTAGCCGCTTGAGTACCTCGCTGTACCATCGGATGGTCGCCTCTTCCAGCATATCCGCCCGGTTGGATTTTTCAAAGGCGATAACCGCTTGCGAAACGGTGATTTTCTGGCGTTTCATACCTGTATCCTCAATGCCTTCAACTCACGATAGAGAGCTTGACGATGAGCGGGCTTGCAAACGCGCTGATTTTCCCGCTTGGGTTCAAACGGTTGGCAACAGTAGGCACACTGTCTAATTTCGATTTTGGCATGACGGATAGGATCACACTTTTTGCGATCTCGATAAGCCTTCTGGCGACAGGCATTGGAACAATATTGCTTCCGATTCTCGACATCCAACAAATGGTTACATGTCGGGTTTTTGCATGGTCGAAGTCTGCTCATTGTTACGTTTCCTTGTGTTACGTGTCGTAACTGGTGTAACGTCACATCCGTATCAGTGTGACGGGATAGCGTTACAAGCTGGAACAATGACGCATGACGCAAAACACTAAAAAAATGGGTCGTTAGGATAATGGGCGATCAAAAAAATCGTCCGACCCGATTTTGACCCTTTTTGCGTCATTGTGTCATAAGTGAGAAATATCCTTAGTTCTTAGAATGATTCCCGTCCAATAGCGGGTATTAGTTTCCCGCGCGGTAGAAAACCCACGTTCCTTCAATCGCAAGCCTAGAGTTCGTTGGCTAAGTGGCTTTTCACCCATTTCATCGCACCATTGAGAGTAGTCAGCGTAAAGAGTCTTGGCAGTGATCTTGGCGTCGGGCTTGGTAGTAGTACGCTCGGAAAGATACTCAGCCAACACGTCCATTTCCTCGCGATATTCAGCAGTCGCATGTTTCACAGCGCGAGGATCGCCTAGCCCGGACTGCTGCCATTTACGACAGCCCTCAAGTATCCAGTTGAGAATGCCGGACATTTCAGCTTCCAATTTGAAGGGCAGCGAGGGATCGCGTTCTTCAACCGGAATGGTCACAGTGAACGGAACTAGGCGGATACGTCGCCAGATGCCCGCGTCGGTGCCCTTGATGAGCGGTTTGTGGTTGCCATACATCCACAGCTTATGGGTAGGTTTGAAGTCAAACCATTCCTGATTCAGAAAGCGGGCTGTGATGGTATCGCCGCCCGTCAGGTCTTTGACGGTGGCTTCTGCAAGACGCTGGTTTTCGTCGGTTTCGCGGGCAACGACCAACCTCATGCCCTTCATACGGGCGATCTCGTTCGGGATGCCCGTACCCGCCCGCGCCATGAGCGACTCGGTGGGTAGTTTGACGGTGTACTCAGACATGAGCGAGATCAGGGTTTCAATGAAGGTGCTTTTACCATTGCGCCCGGTGCCTATCATGAAGAATAGGCATTGTTCGCCCACGTCGCCCGTTAGGGTGTAGCCTAGCGCCCGCTGGATAAAATCGACCATTTCATCGTCGTTGTTCATCACACGCCGGATGAACTTTACCCACGTCGGACACTTCGCCCGCTTGTCGTAGTCCACATTCACACGCTTGGTGATGAGAAGCTGCGGATCGTGTTCCCTGAATTCAAACGTGCGCAGGTCGATCACGCCGTTGCGACAGTTGAGCAACCAATTATTAGCATCGAGGGATTCCGGGCGGATAGAGATTCGCTTTTCGGTTTTGGCAAGGTCGATCATGGCGCTCAACTTGCCCGCGCTCTCCGATTTGCGCGTCCATTCCACGAAGGATTGCCGTGATCTATCGCTGAGAATCTCGGAAGCTTCACGGTACATTGCCATGACGGTATCTTTTGCCGCCCGCATGATCGACCCGGTGTCATCGACTGCCCACCGCGTGCCATCCCACACCAACCACTTGCCCCATGCATACACAAACCGCACGCGATCCCCATAGCGTTTGACAAGGCGCTTGGCATTGCCTAGATCGGTAAAGTTCAGGCGCTCCTCGTCATTGGTGGCGGGCTGCTCGGCGGGCTTAGTAGCAGCGGGCGGTGGATCACCGGCTGGCTTATGCCCGTTGCCATTCTGAGCACCCGGTGCTTTCAACTCGATTTTGCGCGGTTTGGTCATGCCGTCGCCTAGCCCGCTGGCGATGGTTTTGGTCGCTTCATTGGTTGGCAAGCCCACATTAGTAGCGACCGCCAATAAAGCACCTTCTACCTGACCTTGTGCCAACGCGCCGGAACCGACAAGCTGGCCTAGATTCTGGGCAGCGATGTACAAGCTATCGTTCCGTGTTCCCTCGCCCGCACTGGCTACCGCGTCGATCTCGTTACGGAGCGCTGCTGTTGCGTAGTGTTCCAGCAATTCCCCACCCCGACGGTTGGCGTATTCGAGCGGTTCAGCGGTAGCACGCTCTGGCGTCGGTTGGGGTCGGAGCATATCGAGTAACCATGCTGGAGCGGGCGAAAGATTAGCTCCGGGGTCTACCCATCGATACGATTCGCCCGATGGATGGATCGACGGGGGAGCGACCACATAACCACCGTCGCCACGAATATCCACGTTGGGCAGCAAGCCCGCCCGGTTGCCCACGGGAAAATCGGGCAACTGAAAGTACAGATGAAAGCCGCGCCCGGTTTCCACGGTTAACGTGGCGGGTAAGTCATCTAAGGCGAACATGTCGGTTGCTTGGCTGATGCCATCGACATCCAGCACAAAGAAGCCTGAGATCGTGCCCGTACATAAGCCGATGTTGGCGTCGGGAAAGTGCTCTACCCACCACTTTTGCAGTTTGGCTTCATCTGCCCGTTTTTCGCGTTGATATTCTTTGAGGGGAAAGCCGGGAAAGGGTTCTTTCATGCGTGGTTGCAAGGGAAACACCGACCACCCCCGCGCTAGGTAGGTCAGTGCGGATTCATAGAAGGTGCTCATATGCGCTCCGCCAGCTTGATCGCCAGTTTCGCCTTGACTATAAAATCCGATAGCCAATACTTGCTGACCTCTCTAATCTCACCCTCCTTTAGCCGCTTCCCAGCTTGGAAAAAGGCAATTTGATAGATAGGTTTCAAGTTCTCGATGGGGTTTTCTTCTTCTGTGCTGTGGAATTCCGCCTCTCCCCAATCTTGCCCTCGGTAGCGATTACCGTACACATGGATGTCACGCGCAATTAACTGTCCTTGCCAGCGTTGAACTTCCATCCTGTGGTTGTAGCTGGTTTCAATCAACTCTGGTTCATCGTGCCCATCATATTCGTCGTATTCGTCATACATCTCGAAATCACTCATAACTACATATCCCTTCCACACATAGCGCACTCTGAACCACCCCACTCGTTATCGATGGCGCAACACGCTTCACCATCTTCACCTTCAGGGCAGGGGAGTTCATCAGTTGCCACACTGTAGCCACACAGTGGGCATTCATAGCCCCTTTGACCGTCACCTAGATCATCTTCGTCATACATGCTGGTGTAGCACTTCGGGCAACGCATGATCTACTCCCCTGCCTTTCTCAGCACGAACGCGATATGGTTGCCAATGGCGTCCTGAACATCGCTGTGAGCGAGGATCGACCAACCAGATTCCAGCAGTTGATCTAGCTCGTGCTCGATCTCGCTGGCTTCTTTCTCAAAGGTGCTCCGCGCTTCGGGCTGAATTTGCCCCGTCAAGCGTTCCCATTCCATCAGGCGACGGGCGATAGGTAGATACAGGGTCTTGATTGCCACAGTAGACTCCTTTACTCGAATAAGTGGAGCGCTGCCCAAACTCCCACACCGGGTACTCATGTAGATACGCGGGGCGAGATCAGCGCTCCCCTCAACCGCCAACGCGGGTTAGCGGCTGTGGGGAACGCAGATCACGGCGCATCGGGACGGAAGGGGTCTAGCCACGACAGATCGTCATCGTCGGGCGACGTGGTGACGGGTTGCGTGTCGTTCGGTGTAGATGGCACGACGATCTGATAGGCAGTGCCCTCAAACTGGACTGTCGGTTCATCGGTGATGGTGTGAAGCGCTGCTGCTAAGGTTTCCAGTTCCGACTTGGCTTGACGGGTGATGTAGTAGTCAAGCCCGTTGACCTCAGTCAGCACGGCAATGATCGCGTCAAGGCCGTCTTGCAGGTCTGCCAATTGACTAGGCGTGCAAACATGTTTGAATAGGTGGGTTGCTTGCTCGATGGATAAGGGAACAGGCTCGAAGTGTTCAGGAACGGGATCTGGTGTAATGGGGACAACGGACGGGTTGAAACGTTCAAGGTACTTGTTTACGCTATCAAGGATAGCCTCATACGCGTCCCAGTTCAGGCGCAAACGCCGGATCGCGTGCCACAGGTCGCCCTCGCTCTCGCTACAGCGGTTTCCCTCTGTACGCTGGAAGCATGTGTCGATAAGCGTGTTCATGATATATGAGGCGTGATGCGTGCCGTCACCCACGCCTTTTTCCACCTGTTCACGGATAGCCAAGTACGTGTCGTTGTCGTATGCCTGATGGTACAGTGCGTTGGTCATGATGGTTACTCGCCTTTCGTCTGATCTGCGTGGATAGGAACAAGGCTGGCTTTCTTCACAACCTTGTAGCCGTTGCGGGCAAGCCACCACTGAACAGCGGTGTAGGACTTTTTGAGAAGTTTGGCGGCTTCACGTATTGAGCCACCCTTTTCAACTGCTTGGGAAACTGATTGATAATCCATATTTACCTATCCGTCCAGTTATCTATAGACGCAAACGTCCATAATGCCGGTAAAATTCTGGACGTACTAATACGTCCATGCAAATCATAGACATATAAGTGAATTGTGTCAAGTGGTCTGGTTCGTTAAGCTAAATGAATGGTTCAATGAGGCAAACATCTATGCGCGGGGAACGCTTAAAAGCAGTGCGGGAAGCCCGCGAGCTGTCACAGAAAGATTTGGCAGAACGAATCGGGACAACAGATAAACAGATATGGCGCTATGAAAATGGTTTAAATGTGCCGTCCTCAGACGTTCTAGCACGCATCGCAAAAGAGCTTGAGGTTAGTGCTGATTATTTGATAGGTCTTGTTGAAAACCCCACCGACCATCTCAGAGAAGAAGACCTAACGCCTATGGAGCGCTTGCTTATTCAAGCTGTTCGCGCAGGCCGAATTAGCGAAGCCGTAAAGACTGCTGCTACTCTTGCTGAGGAAAGCGAGAAGCCGCCCATCTCCCCGCAGCAATAAACAATTGACAGCTAGACGTTCTAGAGTATTGAGTGAACGATACCAATCAACAATGTGAAGTTCATCAATATTAATCATGTCACTGCCCTCAATATAGCCACGATTAATAAGTACCTGCGTTCTATATCGGTTGTCAAGCATACGTAGGTTTAGCAACGGTTAGGAGTTGGTAGGAAAATATGAGCAATATAGTTACTTCTAAATCCTGTTGTTCGATTCTCCACCTATTTAACGAGAGAATTAGTCGATGTAGCTTGATAATTCCGTCAAAACCACCAAAATGCTCATAGCTATATTGGTCATATACTTACTCAGCAACTATACAACTCTCATGACATGATAAGGATTTGACATGGCTCAAATTGAACAAATCGAGATCAAGAATTATAAGGTACTAGCGGACGTTGCTTTAGGTAGGCCGTACAGAGCAGCAACACCACAACGTGCAGCAGCTCAAGAGGTATTAATTGGGCCATTCTCGGTATTCTTGGGGCCAAACGGTTGTGGAAAATCGACCCTGTTTGACGTATTTGGATTTTTGGCTCAATGTCTTCAAACAAATGTAAGTGAAGCCTTGGCTCAACGTGGAGGGTTTCAAGAAGTACGCTCACGTGAGAAAACCGGGGCAATTGAATTTGTGATTAAGTACCGTGTTCAGCGAACCGATCCCTTAATGACTTATGAGCTTCATATAGATGAAGTTAAAGGAAAACCAGTAGTCATTAAGGAACAACTGCAATGGAGGCGAAGTGCATATGGGAAGCCATTCAAATTTCTTGATTTTGAATACGGAAGCGGCACGGCAGTTACAGGTACTGAAGAGAGTGATGCACTACGTTCAACTCAAGAAGTAGATCGTCCCGATATTTTGGCAATTAAAGGCTTAGGCCAATTAGCTAGTTACCCACGGATAGCTAGTTTGCGGAGATTCATTGAGGGATGGTTCTTATCATACTTTGTTCCGAATCGCGCTCGCGAATTACCAGATATTGGATACGCTGAACACCTGTCACGTGAGGGCGACAACTTATCAAACTATACACGGTATCTAAGTGATCAGCACCAGTCAGTCTTCAATAACATTTTGGACAAGCTGGCTCAACGGATTCCGCGTCTTGAGAAGGTTCGAGCACAAGTTACTGCTGATGGTCGTGTGATGCTCCAATTTAAGGATAAATCATTTAGCCAACCATTTGTAGCACGATTTGTTTCAGATGGTACTGTAAAAATGTTTGCATATTTGGCGTTGCTGAATGATCCGAATCCACCCCCACTACTCTGCATCGAAGAACCGGAAAATGGTCTCCACCCTCAGCTATTACAAATACTCGTTGCTGAATTTCGTGCTCATTCTCAACATACCCAAGTTTTTATGTCTTCGCATTCACCTCATTTAGTGAATTATCTACAGCCAAAAGAATTATGGCTCATGGATCGGGTCATTGATGGCTACACACGAATTAAGCTGTCAACAGAGACGCCGGGAGTGACTGAGTTTTTAGAGGAAGGGTTACCCCTTGGAGAACTTTGGGTATCAAAGCACTTGGATGGAGGTACCCTGTAAAGTTATGCATCTCGAAATACTAATCGAAGAGCAAAGCATGGAGAATGTTTTACTCAATGTTCTAGGGCGATTGCAAGATGAAAGTACTTCACATTCTTGGAAGACACATCCACATTCAGGGAAGCACCATCTATTAAAGCAGCTTCCTCAAAAACTTCGTGCATATGGGAAGTACTTACGAAAGAAATATCCAGAGTGTCATATATTGATTATTGTTGATAGTGATGGAAAAGACTGAAGAGAACTGAAACAACGTATTGTGGAATTTGCAAGAGAAGCGGGAGTCTTAGAATATACATCTGTCCGTATCGTAGTTACAGAACTCGAAGCATGGTTTCTTGGTGATGTAACAGCGTTGGAACAGGTTTTTCCAAAAATCAAAAAACTTCGACTGCGTAATGTCGCCAGATATAGACAGCCTGACTTACGCACATCTCCTGCTGAAGATTTAGACAGAGAGATACAAAATGCTGGTTATTCAGGGTATAGCAAATTAGTTGATTCTATGAGAATTGCGCCATTTCTAAACTTGGAAACTGATCACAATTTATCTGATAGTTTTTGTGCTACGTTGGCTCGTCTCAAATGGTTGATGAACAGTTCGCAGGAATAACAATCTTAAAGACGAGCTTGCAGAGCATTAGGTTGGTTTGGTCTACATCGGCGGTTTGGCATCCAGCAACGGCAAATCAGCGCGATCTTTCATCAAGTTAATCGTGAAGCGCTGCGCCTCATTGGTTTGTTCCATCAGCTTGGTTTGCGATGCTGCTAATTCGCGCATATTTGCCATGAAGATGGTCATCACTTCGTCGCGCCGCTTGCGTTCCGCCTTCAACTCGAACCACAGCACGATCACGGCGACGATCAACGCCGCTTGCAAGGTGATGCTTTGAAATAGGTTCACTTGCTCTTGGCTCATTGTATCTCCTAAGACGCACAGATAATTTCCACGCTCTCTAGGTAAATGGGGTTTGTGCTGTAGTCATCGGATGAAATCAGCACTTCAAGCTCAGTGAGGATAGTTCCCGCTCCCCATAGATTGGGAATGTGCAGGGTGTCTTGTGCTCCAAACGCTGGCGACCTTCCGAATACGCCGCCTGTCCACCCCCCGCCAGATGTCTTGTATCGCACGTTGATGCTGTAGGGTACGTTGGTTCCCTCCCCTATGTTTTCGCGCCTAGTCTTTATCTCGGTTTCGATACCGTTTGGCGCATTGACAGTAAGCGGATCAAGTATCCTGTAGATACCCATGCCCGCCACATTCCCGAATTCAGTTACGCGCGTCACCGTCTTAATGCCGTTCGCCGTCATTAGGCCGCCTTGCCCGTAATACTCCCATAGAGGCGGTACTGGCGACTGCGTGCCGCCATTGTTGATATTGAAACCCTCCCAACTGCCATCGAACACATACAGCCCGCAATTGCCGTGCTCACACTCGCAATCAACACAATTGCCCGACGTTATGCCCGCTGCCCTTCCCTGTCTGGTCAGCCCCACTGAGCCAAATCCGTCAAGCCAGTTTTGGATTATTTCTAGCTCAACCACGCCCGCCCACGACGACATACCCGCCCTTATCTCAGTAAACCCGCTGGCTGTAACGCTCCCATCAGGCTCACATCCGCAATAAACAGTACATTTGAAATTGTCGATATGAGAGGGTGACAGCATATCATCTAGGCCAGCAGTGCCGATGGCTAGGGCAGCAGCACCTACAGAAAGGGCGATTGCACCAAAGATTGCAGAGGGGATGAACACACTCGCAAGCCCGACAAGGCCAGCGGCGATGGCGGTAACATCCCGCCCTAACTCGATGTCAGCGCGAAGCTGCGACAGGCAGGTTTGATAAAATGCGGTGATGTTTTCAGCAGTCAGACAAGCTCCATCCTCGCCAACTGGAACCGTGCCAAAAGGCCACGGTGTTGGCGCGTCGCCGTCTGAGCGTTCGTCGCCACCGTCCACAGTTTCCCATGCCCCGATAACGGGATTGAACCACTGGATCAAGCCACCCGTCATGCGAATTTTGGGAGGGCAACGGTTGATATATACGCTATCCTCCCACGCTGTGCCGTCGTAGGTCTTCTCGATGATGCATGGGTAGCCGTCCTTTTGGCGAATATCAAACATACTTCCCTCACAATCTCCTAAGATCGCCAGCAATTCACGCCAGTAAGCCGCCGCTTGGCTTGCCCGCGTGTCGCCCGCCTCATAGGTCTTTTCCCAGTTCCACCACTTGGCAAGCTCTTGAAGCGCCCCTAAGAAGGCGGATCGGTATTCTGGCACGTTAGGCACACTGACTTGGTAACACACGAATTCGGTGTAACCGTCAATCTGCTCAGGCAGTAGCCAACCCGCGTTCTTTTGGGCTTCACTGGTCATCGTGCCACCATCGCATAGCGTAGAACGAAGTAGGGCGGGGTCGTATTGTGGGCTTGATCGCCCCCTACGCCGTTGGCAGTGAGATAACCCGTTGGGTTGATGGTCGCCACGGCTGGTGTAGTGTCTGTAGACAGGGTGACGCCAGCACCAAAAATGTCAGGTGCTCCCGGCGCTTCTAAGTCCAAATTAAAAGTGAACCCCGGAATGAGCGAATGGTAGTGTGGCGGGCTGGTGTGGTCATGAGGATCGATAAGGTGCTGATGATAGGGCATCTCGGATTGTGTCAGCGGATGCTCATATTCGCCGCCGATGGTGTATTCGGGATGTCCAGTGTCACCGTCTGCCATCACAAACCGCCCGCGCAGGTCTGGCGTTTTGAACGTGCTGGCGTCAAGAATGAGGTTAGGATTGATCACCGCGAACAGGTCGGGATAATCATCCTTCTGGTACGCGCTGCCATCGCATAGCAACATCCCATCGGGCACGCCATTGGTCGCAATGGGCACAATCACCCCAAGCATACAAAGCTGATCCTTCCTGTACTCATTCCACATCGTCGCCATGAGGATTGCGCAGTCTTGCGCGGTCAGTGTGCCGTCGCCGTCTTGCCACACGTCGGGATAGGTGAGCAGCGCAAGCACTTCGTTCACCGCTTCTACGAATTGAGGCGCATCGGGAATCAGTACACGCCTACAACGTCGCGTCGTAGGCGTGCCCGGTGGCGCGACATACCGCCGCGCAAAGTCCACTAGGAAAGTGGTGTCCGGCTCAGATGTTGCGCCCGACATACTTGATAGATACCACTTCGTTGGTCGGGGTGACGCCAGCAGAGGCACGGTTGAACGGGCTACGGAGGTTGGGTTCCAGCGCTGCCTTGGCGGTTGCGCCCGCGCCCGTATCCAATGCCAGTTCATCACTGTTGTTCGCCAGCAAGGAACGATTCGCGGTGGGAATCTCGAAGGTGAACAACTTTCCGAAACCGGGATTAGCCACCAAGTTGCCCGTCGCGAGGTATTGCGTGGTGTCCTTGTAGGTGACCAACCACTTGGCCTCGCGTGCCGCTTCCTTGTCGGATACTGCCGCCGCCGACTCTGGAAATTGCACACTCAGTTGTGTATACCGCACCTGCCCTCGGATGAGCGGGATAACCGCATCCTTGATCTCATCCAAGTCTTGGGTCACCGACCCATAGTTCGACCCGGTGGCATCGATGTCCTGCAAGTTGACGCTGATAGTTGACCGTTCACCGTCGTAATCTTCAACGGTAATCGTCCCGTTTGACGTTGGCATTTTGCCCCTCCTGATTAGAGCGATGGGTTGATTGCTTAAGCGTCGCTCTCGTGCGCTTGAAGGCGCTTTTGAGCGTACAATAGACAGATTGCAAGGTCAATGGGGGTCAAACGTGAAAATTCACTTGAAAATTGGCAAAATTAGTAGGTCAACTGGTCATTGAATCATTAGGAGGCTAAATATGGCGGATGAGGATCAGCTTGGAATTTTGAAACAAGGCGTAGAAGTATGGAATGAATGGAGAATCAGAAACCATACTACATATGTTGATCTGTATGATGCCGACCTGAGCGGCAGCGACCTGAGCGGCAGCGACCTGAGCGGCAGCGACCTAGGTAATGCCAATCTGAGTGAAGCCAATCTGAGGGGAGCTAACCTAAGTAGAGCTATTCTGAGGGGCGTCAGCCTAAGTAGAGCCGACCTAAGTGGAGCCAACCTGAGTGAAGCTATTCTGAGGAGAGCTAACCTAAGTAGAGCCGACCTAAGTGAAGCCAATCTGTTGAGAGCCAATCTGAACGACGCCAACTTGAGTGAAGCCAATCTGAACGACGCCAACTTGAGTAATGCCAATCTAAGCGATGCCAACCTGAGCGGAGCCGACTTAAGTGATGCTGACCTGAGTAGCACTAGCTTGAATAGTGCCGATTTGAGTGAAGCCAACTTAAGCAGAGCTAACCTAAGTAAAGCCAGTCTGAGTAAAGCTGATCTGAGTGGAGCCAGTCTGAGTAAAGCTGATCTGAGTGGAGCCCACTTATACGGGGTAACAATAGATGAGACCTGCCAAATGGACGCTAAATGGCGGCTTGTCTGGCAGATCATCAATGGAACATCTGATAAATCGACCCTGAGTGGTGCTGACTTAAGTAGAGCTGATCTGGGTGGAGCCAATCTGAGCGACGCCTTTCTGAACAAAGCTAACCTAACTAAAGCCAATCTGAGCAATGCTGACTTAAGTGGAGCCGACCTACGCAATGCTGACTTAAGTGGAGCCGACCTACGCAATGCTGACCTGAGCAATGCCGACCTACGCAATACCGACCTGAGCAATGCCGACCTACGCAGTGCTAATCTCTGGAATACCCTCTTGAATACAGCTAATCTCCGCGATGTCACAATGGATGAGACCAGCCAAATAGATGCTAAATGGCGGCTTGTCTGGCATCTTGTTAACGGGACGGCCAATAAATCGATACTGAGTGGTGCTGACCTGAGTGGTGCTGACCTGAGTGGTGCTGACCTGAGTGGTGCTGACCTGAGTGGTGCTGACCTGAGTGGTGCTGACCTGAGTGGTGCTGACCTGAGGCGCACCATACTGGTTTCAAGCAATTTTACGAGGGCAAATCTGTCAGAGTGTCGTATTTACGGTATTTCTGCTTGGAATGTAAAGCTACAGGGAGCCATTCAAACCAACCTTGATATTAGCGATTCCGATTCTGCGCTCACAGTTGATAATCTCGAAGTGGCACAATTCATTTATATGCTTATTCATAATGAGAAAATACGTGACATCATTCAGACCATCGGGAATAAAGCTGTTCTCATACTGGGGCGATTTGCCGATGAGCAGCGAAAAACCACACTTGACGCCTTGCGTGAAAAACTCCGGCAAGAGCGTTTACTCCCCATAATTTTTGACTTTGAAAAAGCAACAAATGTAGATTTCATTGAAACCGTCAAAATTCTGGCAGGGATGTGCCTATTTATTATTGCAGATGTCACTGCACCTAAATCTACACCAATGGAATTGCAAGCAACCGTTCCTGATTACATGGTTCCATTCGTCCCAATTATCCAAAAAGGTGAACAGCCTTTTTCGATGTTTCAGAGCTTACAAGGCAAGTATCATTGGGTCATGGATGTACTCGCCTACGAAACGACAGAGCAACTCATTGAATACTTGCCAAGTAAGATAATCAAGCCAGCAATAGAGAAACACAATGAATTAATCGCATTGAAGAATCAGGAATTGAGATATAGCGACATAAGCGCGGAATAGTGACATGATAAGCACGATTAGCGTCAAGAGAGGTCTATATGGCACATATCTTTCTCAGCTACAGCCATAAAGATGAGGAGTTAATGTCGAAGGCTGCTCATTATCTTGAGAAACAAAAGGTATCTGTTTGGACTGATAAAGGTATTGAAATAGGTAGTAATCGTTGGAAAAAGCAGATCGAGCGAGCAATTGAGAGTGCAGGCTGCTTTGTAGTACTCCTAACGCCAAATGCAAAACAATCTGAATGGGTACAAAGAGAAATTGAATACGCCCATTTGCACGATATTCGTATGTTTTCCGTTTTGGTATCGGGCCAAGAGAAAGAATCCGTTCCTTTTCTATTGGCTGGACTTCAACATATTAGCGTGCAGCCTGATCATGACGTGGAATGGCTACAGATGTCAATCATTGTATCTTGGTACATGTCACACCATCTAAGTACTGAAGAATTAGCTCCTATAGTGAAGGAAAAGGATTGGATAATGAGTTATATAGCCGAGTCTGAAGCAAAGACTGAACGTGTACGACACTATATAAAACGGCTTCAATCTTTTGAAACGGAAATTGAAATAAGGGGAGTTGAAATGGCTAAACAGGAACTTAACACAATTCATCAGCGTGCAAAGGAAGCATTGGCTATGCTGATTGATATTGATGATATGGAGACCGATTGTTATAGAGCACGCAAAATAAGCCAAGAATTAGAGTGTGTTATGCACTTTGAGCCTTAGCTGGGAAGATAAGCTTCATAAGGCGCGACAGC